>CAUPKA010000027.1:0-62921 GCA_963511725.1 uncultured Flavobacterium sp. | reverse complement strand
TTTGATTAACGATTTTTGATTTCAGATGTAAAAGACCTCGTAAAATCGACAATTTAAATATTTAGCCACACCAAATCTGAAATCAAAAATCGTTACCCGAGCCTGAAAGGCGAACAGGCGAAGCAATCCTCAATCTAAAATCTCTTAACTTAATGACATTATAGGCGCGCCTATCTAAACCATAGGCGTACCTACCTAAACTGTAGGCAGCGCCTACAAAAACCATAGGCAGCGCCTACAAAAACCATAGGCACGCCTATCTAAATCATAGACGCGCCTACCTAAACCATAGGCGGCGCCTATCAAAACCATAGGCGTGCCTACCTAAAATTATGGCTCGCCTAAACAATCCAGAGGCGAGCCTATCAAAAACGAAGGCGGTGCCTGCCAAATCGATAAGCGCGCCTATTAAAATGGTATGCGGCGCTTACCAAAACCATAGGCGAGCCTATCAAAATTGTAGGCACGCCTATCGAAATCAAAGGCAGCGCCTACCAAATCAATAGGCGCGCCATACTATTATTATGGCGCGCCATTCCACAAAAAAACCAAGCTGTTTTTTAGGCAGCTTGGCTTTTACAATTAGAAATTTAATGACTGTAATTAATGCAGCTATTTCTAAACCGCAGGAGTTACCGGCTCTTCTTTTTTATTAGCGTAACGCTTATTCCATTGATCCACTTCGCCCATTGCAAGGTCAAGAGAACCCTCATTTCCTCTCGATACCTGCAGGTTAGAAGCATATCTATCTACCAGCGTCATTATATCGGTAGCACCAGCCAGCTGGATTTCTTCGATAGTTTCCATGGCTTGCAGCAGTGCCATTCTATTCGCTTCCAGATTATTGTAATAATCCAAAAGCCCCGAAAGTTCAGTAGGAACATCGGCACGGCTCAATGAATTTGGGAATTGATTAGCAATTCTGGAAATCAAGCGGGCATACCCTTCTCTACCCTCAGCCATGGAGCGTGTCCCTCTTTTTTGTTCATCGGTCAAATTAATCTTGAACGGAATCAAAGGAGTTAATGCTGTATTGACAGCAGTTGTAAAAGCAGTAAGAACTGTTGGAGCAGGAATTGTGTTAATCATTTTAGACATAAAAAATATTTTTTTTTGGTTTATAATAACTGAAAATAAGCTAAATATTCTTACATCTTATTCTTACTTTAATTTATTAACAATACTTTAACAAGGTTGATTTATCAGAAATTTATGAAAATAACAACCAAACCAATAGGGCAAAAGGTTGTATTCAAAAAAAATCCTTTAAGTCTAGAAATCTTGGAATATTTATAAGACCTTTGCACGCTTTTGAAATTATAAATTGATCATCAACGGATGAAGAAGAAAATAGAAATACTTGCTCCTGCAAAAGATTTAATACACGGAATGGCAGCTATTAACAGTGGTGCAGATGCTGTATATATTGGAGCTCCACAGTTTGGTGCCCGTTCTAATGCAACAAACTCCATTGAGGATGTGGCTGCTTTGGTTCAATATGCACATTTATTCCACGCACAGGTTTTTGTTGTTATCAATACTATTTTGTATGATAACGAACTGGAAACCTGCCGTCAAATGATCTGGAAATTGTATGATGCCGGCGTAGATGCCCTTATTGTGCAAGACATGGCTATTATGGAAATGGATTTGCCTCCAATCGTTTTGCACGCAAGTACGCAAGCCAACAACCGCGATGCCGATAAAATTAAATTTCTGAAAGATGCAGGAATGAAGCGTGTCGTTTTAGCTCGTGAATTGAATTTACACCAAATCAAACAAATTAGTGATGCTTCGGATGTTGAACTGGAATTTTTTGTAACCGGTGCTTTGTGTGTTTCTTTCAGTGGAAACTGTTATATGAGTGTTGCCAATGGCGAGCGTTCTGCAAACAGAGGTTCCTGCGCGCAAAACTGTCGTTTGCCGTACAACTTAATCGATGGCCATGGCGATACTTTAATCAAAAACAGCCACTTGCTTTCTATTAAAGATTTTGATGTATCGGATCAAATTCCAAACTTAGTCGAAGCCGGAGTTATTTCGTTTAAAATTGAAGGGCGTTTGAAAGACATTGTTTATGTCAAAAATAACGTTTCTTATTTAAGACAAAAACTAGATTCTTTTTTAGAGGGAAGCGACAAATACACCAAAGCTTCTTCTGGAAAATGTACGTATCTTTTTGATTCGGCTTTAAATAAAAGTTTCAACCGTGGCTATACTGATTATTTTGTTAACGAAAGATATCAATCCATTGGTTCTTGGGAAAGCCCAAAATCAAAAGGGCAATACATTGGCAAATTACTTAAAACCATTGGTGGTGCTTACGAAATTGAAAATGGCGAATTATTAAATAATGGTGACGGACTTTGTTTCATCAACGAAAATAATGAAGCCGAAGGAATTTATGTAAACAAAGCCGAAAATGGTTTGGCGTATCCAAATGTGCTGAAAGAAATCAAAGAAGGCACTTTTATTTACCGAAATAATGATGCGGCTTTCATCAAAATTGTAGAAAGAGAAGATAGTGCTGTTCGTAAAATAGCAACGACTTTATTGTTGACCGAAAACGAAAATGGTTTTGAATTAATTGCAACTGATGAAGATGGTTATGTAAGTACCGTTCAGTTAAATCATGCAAAAGAGCAAACGAAAAATAATCTTTCGATAGAAGATAGTATCAAAACACAATTGGCAAAAACAGGTTTTACACCTTACACTGCCGATGAAATTGACATCGTATTCTCTGAAAACTGGTTCTTGCCTATTTCAAAAGTAAACGAAATGCGAAGAACAGTTTATGAGCAATTATCAGAAATTCGTTTGGCCAATTACAAACGCGAAGAGCAGCAATTAGTAAAAACATCACATCCTTATCCAGAAGCCAAATTGGATTTTATGTACAATGTTTCCAATAAAAAAGCGCGTCAATTCTACGAACGTCACGGCGTTACCGAAATTGAACAGGCATTTGAATTGCAATGGGATCCTGGAAAATCACGTGTAATGACAACCAAATATTGCATTAAATACGAATTAAAAAAATGCCCAATACACCAAAAAGATATCATGGGAGAAAAACTAAAAGAACCATTGGTATTGAAACAAGGAGAATTGGAATACAAACTAAAATTCAATTGTAAACCTTGCGAAATGGAAATTTGGGAAAAAGACGCTGAGTTTGAAATTGAAGAAGACTAAGTTCTAATTTTAAAAATATTTATCAAAAGCTACAAAAGATGAAGGGAACTTTACTTTGTAGCTTTTTTTATAGGTTGTCTAATAGATATCCACAATACCCACACCCAATATTGTCATCCTGACGGAGGAAGGATCGCACACGCAACTCGATAAAGATTAGAAATTTGCTTTGCGGAATTTCTAATGTGATCTCTCCTCCGTCGAGATGACAAGCCTTTGCGATAGTCGAAAGCCAAAAGAAATACAAAAATTTAATATTCTAAAAACCAAACAAGTAATCTCTTTTTATTAACTTTATAAATCAAAAAATAAGATTCAACTTATAATAACTAAAAGATAAAGATAAAATGAAAAAAGTATTGTTCCTTACTGGTGACTTCACCGAAGATTATGAAACTATGGTTCCATTCCAAATGTTGGAAATGGTTGGCTATACCGTCCATACCGTTTGTCCCGACAAGAAAAAGGGAGACACGATAAAAACTGCCATCCACGATTTTGAAGGCGATCAAACTTATACCGAAAAACCGGGACACAACTTTGCATTGAATTACAGTTTTGATGACGTAAATGTGAATGATTATGACGGACTGGTAATTGCAGGAGGAAGAGCACCTGAATATTTAAGATTGAACGCAAAAGTAATCGAAATAACAAAACATTTTTTCGAAACCAATAAACCTGTAGCAGCTATTTGTCACGGTATTCAGATTTTAACTGCCGCTAATGTCGTAAAAGGCAGAAAGCTTACTGCTTACCCTGCAGTTGGTCCAGAAGTAACATTAGCTGGCGGCGAGTTTCAATCCATTCCTGTTGATGGAGCATTTGTTGATGGGAATCTGGTAACTTCTCCTGCATGGCCTGCGCATCCAGCTTTCATTAGAGAATTTCTAAAAATCATGGGAACCAAAATTGAAATTTAAAACCAAATTCTGCTGTAACTTTTCGTTTAAAAAGAAGTCCTAATAATACATTCTAAAAACTACAACTTAAGATAATTTCGTTGTAGTTTTTTTATCTTTGGACAATTAGTTTTCATATATAAATACCTCTTTTAAATTACTCTTCATGATTACAAAAGCAAGCTTAGATGATATTGCAGACTTAGAAAAATTAATCAATTCTGCTTATCGCGGTGAAACTTCCAAACTTGGATGGACAACTGAAGCTGATTTATTACAGGATAAAAGAATTGATTTAGATGAACTAACCGAAATAATTAACACCAAAACAAATACTATTTTAAAATTCACAAATAACAACACCCTTATTGGATGTGTACTACTTGTAAATAAAGGCGATAAACTCTATCTAGGAATGCTTTCTGTTTCTCCAGAATTACAAAACAGCGGTATTGGAAAAGCATTATTGCAGAAAGCCGAAGAACATGCTTTGGAATTAGGTCTGCCAAAAATCATAATGACCGTTATCTCGATTCGGAAAGAATTAATTGCTTGGTACAACCGCCATGGTTATATAGACACAGGCAATAGAGAATCATTTCCTCTCAATGGTACAGATGCAGTTATTTCTCAAGAACCGCTAGAATTTATTGTACTCGAAAAAAAACTCCTAAATAGCATTCAGTAACTGACAATTTTATAAATTTAGAAAAAAATATAAATATGAAAACACTGGATCAATGGTTTGAAGAATATGCAGTAAGTCATCAAAACCCGAAAAATAAAGCGATACACTATATCTGTGTTCCTGCAATTTTCTTTTCCATTGTGGGATTATTGATGAGTATTCCCAGTAATTTTTTGAATAACATATTACATTTCAACCAGCCTATTATAGAAAATTGGGCTACAGTAGTTTTGATTTTTGTGTTGATTTTCTACATCCGGTTATCGGTTTCGATGGCTATAAAAATAGCTGTTTTTTCATTTTTATGCTTAGTTCTTAATTTTTATATCGGGCAAATTGTACCGCTTTGGGCATTTTCAATAGCTGTTTTTGCTGTGGCTTGGATTGGTCAATTTTACGGCCATAACATCGAAGGCAAAAAGCCGTCATTTCTAAAAGATATTCAATTCTTGCTGATTGGACCTGCATGGGTAGTTCAAAATTTATTTTCTAAGAAATAATATCGAATTCAATATTCTTATAATACTGAAACTTTAAGAATAACCAGTTGGGTGAAATTATATTTAATGATTAAAACTTATGTTTTTTTATAGTTAATCTTAACGATTTTGTCATTCCGACGAAGGAGGAATCACATAACGTAATTAACAGATGTGATTCCTCCTTCGTCGGAATGACAAAACATCAGATATTGCTCTTTTTTGATAATTTCACCCAACGGGTTAAGAATATAAAAAACTGATAACTGATTCCCTAATTATTATGGAAGACCTAAAAGCGTTACTGATTGAGCTAGAAAACAAAATCCAAAATCAAGAAATGCTCAATCCCTTGGTTTCAAAATCATCTGTAGGCTGGCATATTGAGCATGCTTTATTGACAATGAACTTGACTATTGATTCCATACAAAAAACAAATCCTGACGATTACAGAAAGGCTTTCAACTTCAATCGTCTTCTGGTATTTGTAATGAATAAAATTCCCAGAGGAAAAGTTCGTGCGCCAAAAGCAGTTCAGCCAAAAGAGGATTTTACAACTGAATCATTAAAAATGCATCTTGAAAATAGCAAGCTCAATTTAGAAAAACTGAGTGCCCTGAATCCCAATGCCTACTTTAACCATCCGTTTATGGGACATTTGAAATTAAATTCTACAATCCGTTTTATAAAACTGCATACTCACCACCATTTGAATATTATAAAAGAGATTACTGAAAGTGAAAATTGAAGTAAAAAACTAAAAGTCTTTTTAAATAAATTATTTTAGATTCAATTCTTTTTTCAAATAAACTATCACTAGAAATAATTAACTTTATGCTACTGATTTTTAATCTAATTAAATAATTCTAAAACAATATCATTCAAACTTTGTTCCCCCAATTTTAACCGCAATGCCCTGCGTAAGGGATAGAGGCGATATCCTTTATTTTTTTCTTTAAAAAAATAAAGATAAAGCCGAAAGCCCGACTCCATTGTTTAAAATAAAAGGAGGTACGACTGCAATTTTAAACAATGGAGTTACGCCTAAAAAAAGCTTATATTTTAAATGCTTTTCAACTTTTATAACTTTTGCCAAGCAAAATAAAAGCTATAAATTAGCACTTTAATTTTTATATAAAAAACAAATGAAAAATACTGCTTTAACGCACATACATGAGGGTTTGAGAGCGAAAATGCTACCGTTTGCTGGATACAATATGCCTATTCTTTATGAAGGGGTGAATGCAGAACACGAAACGGTTCGAAATGCAGTAGGTGTTTTTGATGTGTCGCACATGGGAGAATTTATACTTTCGGGTCCAAATGCTTTGGCTTTGATTCAAAAAGTGACTTCGAATGATGCGTCAACTTTGACTATTGGGAGAGCCCAATATTCTTGCTTACCGAATAATGACGGTGGAATTGTAGATGATTTAATTGTCTATAAAATGAAAGAAGAACAGTATTTACTGGTTGTAAATGCTTCGAATATTGACAAAGATTGGGATTGGATTTCGTCGCACAATGATTTGGGTGTTGAAATGAAAAACCTATCTGATGAATATTCTTTGCTTGCAATTCAAGGACCAAAAGCGGTTGAAGCTATGCAGTCTTTATCGTCTATCGATTTATCTGCAATTGCATATTACCATTTTGAAGTAGCTGATTTTGCTGGTTTCCCTAATGTTATTATTTCAGCAACTGGTTATACAGGTTCTGGAGGATTTGAAATCTATTGCAAAAATGACGAAGTGGAAACAATTTGGAACAAAGTTTTTGAGGCAGGAGCTTCTTACGGAATCAAGCCAATTGGTTTGGCTGCGAGAGATACTTTGCGTTTGGAAATGGGATTCTGTTTGTATGGCAATGACATTAATGACACTACTTCGCCACTTGAAGCTGGTTTGGGCTGGATTACTAAATTCACTAAAGAATTTACTAATTCAGATAATCTGAAAAAACAAAAAGAAGCAGGCGTTACAAAAAAATTAGTAGCTTTTGAAATGCAGGAGCGCTCTGTTCCAAGACACGATTATGAAATTGTTGATGCATCTGGAGCGGTAATAGGAATCGTAACTTCGGGAACAATGTCGCCTTCAATGAATAAGGGAATTGGATTGGGTTATGTTACTACGGAAAATAGTGCTGTAGACAGCGATATTTTTATTAGAATTAGAAAAAATGATGTTCCTGCCAAAGTGGTAAAACTTCCTTTTTACAAAAAATAAATAGTTTATGAAAAAATTTACAATTGTATTGCTCCTTTCTACATTTTCCCTATTTGCACAAAATAGCAGTACTAATTGTGATATTTTACTCAAAATAAACAAATTACTTCAAAAAGAACATTATAATCCAAAGCCGGTGAACGATAGTTTATCGGCTTATGTTTTTGATGAATTATTGAACAATTTAGATCCTTCAAGAAACATTTTTTTAAAATCACAAACTGATTCGCTTTCCAGTATATATAGACTTCAACTAGACGATCTTATTTTAAATAAAAATTGTTCATTTTTGGATGATATTAAAAGTGTGTATAAAAAATCCCTTTTAAGAAATAAGACAGTATTAGAAAAACTTGATAAAGAAACTATTGATTATAATACAAAAGACACTATCCGATTCAAAAAGGATAATTTTAATTTCTACCTAAAAGCTAATGAAGTAGAGAAAGCTTGGAATAAAAAAATTAGATACGAAGTATTTAATGATATCGCTGGAAAAAGCAAAGATCTAGATTCACTGAAGCTCAATTTCAACTCAATGAGTCTCAAATCTCAAAAGAGCATTATTGAAAATGAACTTTGTAAAATCAATTCATCATTAACCAGCAACAAACCTTTTGAAGATAATTTTTATAATATCTTTTGTGGTTATTTTGACCCCCATACCAATTATTTTAGCAATGACACTAAATCCAGTTTTGTGTCAAATTTATCCAAAGAAAAACTTTCACTCGGACTAGAAGTTAGCTTAAACGAAAAAAACGAAATCAGTATAATTGAAATTGACCCAAACGGTCCCGCTTTTAAGACTGGTAAGATCAAAAAAGGGGATCAAATATTAGCCATTTCCAATCAAAAAGAAACTCTGGAAGTTTCATGCTCTTCATTAGAATCGATTGCAACAATGATGACTTCAGAATTAAATACAAACATCACGTTAACACTTAGACGAAATTCTGGAAAAAACTTTAAGGTAACTATTGAAAAACAAGTTCTAAAAGATGAAGAAAATACCGTTTATAGCTTTATAGTAGACAAAGGCATTAAAGTTGGCTATATAAAAATACCTAGTTTTTACTCCAATTTTGAAGAAGAAAACAGTAAAGGATGTGCGCAGGATGTCGCCAAAGAAACAGTCAAATTACTGCAAGACGATGTCAAAGGAATAATACTTGATTTGACTGATAATGGCGGCGGATCTATGGAAGAAGCTGTAAAATTAGCAGGATTATTTATTGATCGTGGTCCCATTTCGATAGTGACGGATAACAAAAAACAATTATCGATAATAAACGACCCCTATAAAGGCGTTATTTACAAAGGCCCTATCATCATTATCATTAATGGAAATTCAGCTTCGGCAAGTGAATTTTTTGCCGATATCATGCAAGATTATAACAGAGCAGTTCTAATAGGGAGTACTTCTTTAGGAAAAGCAACGATGCAGACTATTCAGCCTTTAGAAGAGAATGATGATCAGCATTTTATAAAATTAACCATTAGTAAATTTTATAGAATTACAGGTAAAAGCCATCAAGCCGTTGGCGTTATTCCTGATGTGCAAATTCCTACTATTTATCAAGATGTTTTTCAAAAAGAAAGCGATTTTCCAACTGCCTTAAAAAATGAAAACCTAAACACAAGAGTTCGTTTTACTCCTTATGTAAGCAATGAGTTAATTGAATCACTTGCTCAAAAAAGTAAAGAAAGAGTGGAACAAGACCCATATTTCAAATCCATTGTTGCACTCAATACAAATATTGATGCAGTAATAAACAAATCAAAGTTTGAGATGCCAATGACCTTGGAGGCTATTTTCAAAAATCAAGCAAGCATTAACAACTTATCTGAGGAAATCAATAATTTCGCTACAGATGATTTGAATTTAAACGTATCCAATTCAGAATACAACAAATCATTGCTATTACTCTATCCATCTCTTATCGAATATAACAAAATGCAACTTGACAACTTAAGATCTAACCACTATCTTAATGAATCAATTTCAATTATATCCGATTATAAAGCAATAAGAAAAAACTAATTAACATATTTTGCAAAAAGATTTTTCGATAGCTTTTGGAAAAATAAGGAATAGCTGTATTTTTGTCATTCAAAATAAAATAATCAATGGGAAGAGCATTTGAATTCCGAAAAGGTAGAAAAATGAAACGTTGGTCTGCAATGGCCAAAGCCTTTACTAGAATTGGTAAAGATATTGTGATGGCGGTAAAAGAAGGAGGTCCAAATCCTGAAGCCAATTCAAGATTAAGAGCTGTCATTCAAAATGCTAAGGCTGCCAACATGCCAAAAGACAATGTTGAAAGAGCCATTAAAAAAGCAACTGATAAAGACACAGCAAATTATAAAGAAGTATTATTTGAAGGATATGCTCCTCATGGCATTGCACTTTTGATAGAAACAGCTACAGACAACAACAACAGAACAGTTGCTAACGTTAGAAGTTATTTCAATAAATGCAATGGAACTTTGGGAACTCAAGGTTCTGTAGAGTTTATGTTTGACCATACTTGTAACTTTAGAATTCCTAAAGGCGGCATCGATCCCGAAGAATTAGAATTAGAACTAATTGATTTTGGTGCAGAAGAAGTCTTTGAAGATGAAGATGGTATCTTAATTTATGCTCCGTTTGGAAGTTTTGGAACTATCCAAAAAGAATTAGAAACTAGAAAATTAGAAATATTATCTTCTGGTTTTGAAAGAATTCCACAAATTACAAAAAAATTAACTGAAGCCGAAATGGCAGATGTAGAAAAATTAATTGAAAAAATGGAAGAAGATGATGACGTGATGAACGTATATCATACCATGGAAGAATAATTTTTACAAAGCAAACAAAACAAAAGCTCTAGATGATTTCTAGAGCTTTTCTGTTTTTAAAGAAATACAAATAGCCCTATTCATATTTCACTATTTTAAGATTGATTCAAACTAAAAATTTCACAAAAATGATTTCATAAAAAAAAGGCTGACTCCCAATAGTACAACCTTTTTTCACACCAATTAAATATTATAATTTTAAAAACTAATTTGAAGTCAATTTTTTAGATGTAGAATCTTGTTGCAACACGTTAGAGATTTTTAATAAATATGTTCCTTCTGGTAAAGCGGAGATATCAATCCCGTTTTTATCCGTACTCAATACTTTTAAACCTTGTGAAGAATAAACTTCTGAAACTTTGACTGACATTGTTTCCACAGGATTAGATAGCACTGCACTTCTATTTGCATCAGTTGAAACGGTTTTTTTTGTTACTTTCACATTTCCGTTTTTCGCGGCTGCTTTATTAGCAGAAGCAATAACCGCATCATTTAGAGCCAATATAGAACCGCTATTGTATATACCAACCACTTCTTCAGCCGTTAAAGCAACATCATAAATTTTCAAATCATCAATATCAGCATTCATACTAACCGCTGGTCCTATTTTTCCAATTCCAAAAACCACCGAAGAGGTTATTTTTCTAGGACTAATGGAAGATTTAATCAATTCACCATTTCTATAAATTTTTGCAGTAAGCCCATCATAAGTAACAGTGTAATTATACCAAATCCCCGAAACAATTGCTGTTGACACAATAACATCATTTTCAGGTCCCCAACCAGCAAGATTCAAATCAGATCTCGAAGTGGTAGTGCTTTGCTGCAACAAACCAAAATATTGTGCATTAGCCAAAGACCCATAGCCCCAAATATAATTAGCCGCAGTGATATCATTATATTTCACCCAAATAGAAATTGTTCTTTTAGAATTTGAAAGAGGCAAATTAGATATAGATGCTTCAAGAACATTATTAGCAATGTGTAAAGCACTATTTGCTGTTCCGGTTCTGTCTTTTACATACTTAGCATCACCCAGAAATAAAATAGTCTTCGATGTATTGCTAAGAGTACCATTAAAATTAAATTCTTGAATTGCATTTTGGGCATTAACTAAAACAGAAAACATTAACACCACTGTAAGGAGTATAATTTTTTTCATAAGTTGTAGGTTTAAATTTGCAGAATAAATATGTAGTCACATCTATATCAAAGTTATAACTACTTCATAATAAGAACCTAAATATTCCGACAAACTGTCAAAATACTCGTTCAATTCACTGAAAAATAATTTTGAAATGAAAAATATTTAATAAAAAAATACATTTTAACTAATTTTATAAATAATTAATACCGATTTAGCCATATCGTTATTAAATCAAAATCAATAAATCACATTACAAACTTAAACACCACAGCATTAATTAATATTCAAAACATAAAAAGCAATACGATTTAAACTACAACAAAAAAAGCTCCAGATTTACATCTAGAGCTTTTTATATATTAAAAAAATAAACTTATTCTTATTTAATAAATTCTATTTTCTGTGCTTCTTCTTCATTAATACTATCGAAGAATCCTTGATCATTCATCCAATCATCACTGAATACTTTACTCATATAACGTGAACCATGATCCGGGAAGATCGCAACCACATTACTGCTTGCGTTAAATTCCCCTTCTTCTGCATATTGCTTGATTGCCTGCATTACCGCACCTGATGTATAACCAACAAACAAACCTTCTTTTCGAGTTATTTCTCTCGCGGAATGTGCACTTTCTTCATCAGAAACTTTGATAAATTTATCTATGATATCAAAATCAGTAGCAGACGGGATTAAATTTTTACCTAATCCTTCTATTCTATATGGGTAAATTTCATCATTATCAAATTCTTTAGTTTCATGGTATTTTTTCAAAACCGAACCAAATGCATCAACACCAAGTATTCTAATGTTAGGATTTTGCTCTTTAAGAAATTTTGCAGTTCCTGAAATAGTCCCTCCGGTTCCGCTACAAGCAACAAGGTGAGTTATTTTACCATTTGTTTGTTTCCAAATTTCTGGCCCTGTCGATTTGTAATGAGCATCAATATTTAATTGATTAAAATATTGATTAATATAAACAGATCCTTTTGTTTCTTCATGCAAGCGTTTTGCTACATTATAATAAGATCGATCATCATCGGCAGATACGTGAGCGGGACAAACATAAACCTTAGCCCCCAAACTCCTTAACATATCAATCTTATCTTTTGAAGATTTTGAACTCACCGCAAGAATACAATTGTACCCTTTTATGATGCTTACCATTGCTAAGCTAAATCCTGTATTACCAGAAGTTGTTTCAATAATGGTATCACCTGGAGACAAAATACCTCTTTTTTCTGCTTCTTCGATGATATATAAAGCTATTCTATCTTTCGATGAGTGTCCTGGATTAAAGGACTCTACTTTTGCATAGAAGTTTCCCTTTAAATTCTCGGTTACACTGTTTAGTCTAATAAGTGGAGTGTTACCTATTAACTCTAAAACATTATTATAAGCATTTATTTCTTCTTTCATAAAAAAATAGTTTATCTGAGAGCATTTTTTTAATAGACCCCGATATGATGCAAATCTAACAAAAAAAATCTAATTAGTTTTCAATTTTCTCTAAATCTAATAAAAAACTATACTCTTTTGCCAATTCCTTAATTGCTTCAAAGCGACCAGAGGCACCGCCGTGTCCTGCATCCATATTTGTGTCCAAAAACAAGAGATTATTGTCTGTTTTTAAAGCCCGTAATTTAGCAACCCATTTAGCTGGTTCCCAATACTGTACCTGAGAATCATGCAATCCTGTTGATATGTACATATTTGGATATTTTTGAGGCAATACATTATCATACGGAGAATAAGACAACATATAATCATAATACTTTCGAACGTTTGGATTACCCCATTCATCATATTCACCCGTCGTAAGGGGGATACTATCGTCAAGCATCGTAGTAATTACATCCACAAAAGCTACTTGTGCAATTACCCCATTGTATAATTCCGGTGCTGTATTGACCACAACACCCATCAACAAACCGCCGGCTGAACCTCCTTCTGCATACAAATGTTGCGGAGAAGTATATTTTTCTGCTATTAAAAATTTGGAACAATCTATAAAATCAGTAAATGTATTTTTCTTTTTCAATAATTTACCGTCTTCATACCATTGTCTTCCCAAATCTTCGCCTCCACGTATGTGTGCAATAGCAAAAACAAATCCTCTGTCCAGCAAAGTCAATCGTGTCGATGAAAATGTAGCATCCATAGAATGCCCGTAAGAACCATAAGCATACTGTAGTAACGGATTCTTTCCGTCTTTTTTCAAACCTTTTCTATACACCATCGAAATCGGGATTTTAACCCCATCCTCTGCTGTAGCCCAAACACGCTCTTCGGCATAATTGTTTTTATCAAACTTTCCTCCCAATACTTGTTGCTCTTTTTTGATCTCTTTGGCTTTTGTTTTCATATTAAAATCAATAATCGAAGAAGGCGTAGTCATAGACTGGTATCCATAACGCAAGACATCGGTATCAAAATCAACATTCGAACTCGTATAAGCAGTATAAGTTTCACTTTCAAAAGGCAGATAATACTCCCCTTCTCCGCTCCAAGGCATAATTCGGATTTTATTCAAGCCGTTTTCGCGTTCTTCAACCACCAAAAAATCTCTGAATATCTCTATATCTTCCAGCAAAACATCTGCCCTGTGCGCAATAACTTCTACCCAATTGGCTTTTGAAGTTTTGTTTACCGAAGTTTTCATTAATTTAAAATTGGCAGCTTTATCTTTATTGGTCATGATATAAAAACTATCACCATAATGATTGATGCTGTATTCCAGACCTCGAACCCGTTTCTGGAAAATCTTAAATTCTCCGTCAGGATTATCGGCATCTAGAATTTGATACTCGGTAGTTAGTGTGCTTCCGGATTCGATTGCCAAATATTTTCGGGACTTGGACTTCGCAATTTCTACATTAAACGTTTCGTCTTTTTCGAAATAAACCAAAACATCATCCGTTTGTTTTGCGCCTAATTTATGCTTGAAAATCTTATCTGAACGCAACGTAACATCATCTTGATCTGAGTAAAAAATAGTTTTGTTATCATTAGCCCAAACAGCGCTTCCAGTAACATTTTCTATTTTATCTTCAAGAATTTCATTAGTTTCCAGGTTTTTTATTTGAATGGTATAAATTCTTCTTCCAACGATATCATAACTAAAAAGAGCCAATTTATTATCTGGACTAATACTCAAAGCTCCCAATTGAAAATAAGGCTTGTCCTTTGCCATTTCATTGCAATTAAAGAGTATTTCTTCTTTTGCCGAAAGACTTTCTTTTTTTCGGGAATAAATTGGGTAATCTTGGCCTTTTTCGAAACGGGTGATATAATAATAACCATTATACAAATAAGGAACCGACTGATCGTCTTCCTTAATTCTGCCTTTCATTTCTTCAAAAAGAGCTGTTTGAAAATCTTTGGTATGTGCCGTTTTTTCTTGGTAATAGACATTTTCCTGATTCAAATAATCAATAACCTCGGGATTTTCTCGATCATTTAACCAAAAATAATTATCGATTCTAACTTCACCAAATTTCTTTAATTTCTTAGGGATTACTTTAGCTACTGGAGTTGAACTATTTTCTGGCATTGTTTGCGAGTGGTTTTAGTATTTAAAATGCAAAAATAACACAAAGCGATTTTAAAACGAATTCGTTTTTTATCTTATTTAACGTTAATAAAAATCAAATTCAGTAATTTTGTCTTTCAATAATTTAAAAATCACCAAAATGGATTTAATGGGAATGATGGGTAAACTTAGAGAAACCCAACAAAAAATCGAAGATACTAAAAAACGTTTAGACACTGTACTAATTGACGAACAAAGTAGCGACAGCTTATTAAAAGTCACTTTGACCGCCAACACCAAAATTAAATCAATCACAATCGATGATTCATTATTGGAAGACAAAGAACAACTGGAAGATTACTTAATTTTGGTACTAAACAAAGCGATTGAAAAAGCATCAAACGTAAACCAAACTGAGCTAGATGCCGTTACTAAAATGGACATGCCAATGATTCCAGGAATGGAAGACATGTTTAAATAAATATTTTGTTTCAAGTTTAAAAAGTTTCAGGTTTCAAGTGTAGAACTTGAAACCTGAAACTTTTTTAAAGAACAATCTTCTGCAACGTTTCCAAAACATACGTATGCATCACTTCTTTATAATCCAGATGCGTCACAATACGGAGTTTTCCATGTCCCAAAGAGCTTATCAAAATATTTTTCTCTTTCAGTTTTTCAATAAGCAGTTTTTCATTCAGCCCTTCACGTATAGAAAAAATCAAAATATTTGTTTCTACAGGTTCGATTTTTCCTATCCAAAGTTGGCGCGACAAAACTTCGGCAATTTCTCTGGCTCTTCTGTGATCATCAACCAGTTTTGCGATATTATTATCTAACGCAAAATTCCCTGCAGCCGCCAAATAACCAACCTGACGCATACCGCCACCCAATATTTTTCGAATACGCAATGCCCTGTGAATAGTCTTTTTATCAGCCAAAAGCACAGATCCAATTGGCGCTCCCAATCCTTTGGACAAACAAACCGAAATCGTGTCAAACAACGCTCCAAATTCTCTAGGATGCTGTTTTTTGGCAACAACTGCATTCCAAATTCGGGCGCCATCCAAGTGAAATTTTAAATTATTAGCATCACAAACTGCCTTTATTTTTTTCAACTCTTCAAGGTCATAACAAGCTCCTCCACCTTTATTCGTTGTATTTTCCACACACACCAAACTCGTTAACGGACTATGATAAAACTCAGGATCATTAATCGCTCCAGCAACTTGTTCGGCCGTAATCATCCCTCGATCACCATCAAGCAAACAACAAGAAACACCGCTGTTAAACGAAACTCCGCCTCCTTCATAATGATACACATGCGCATATTTATCAGCAATCAATTGCTCACCAGGCTGCGTATGCAACTTAATCGCCGTTTGATTTGCCATAGTTCCAGAAGGAAAAAAAAGTCCCGCTTCCATACCAAACATCCCTGCCAATCTCGCTTCTAGAGCAATAACCGTAGGATCTTGTTTATACACATCATCCCCCACTTGGGCGTTAAACATGTATTGCAACATTTCAACCGATGGCTTGGTAATCGTATCGCTAATCAAATTTATTTCCATAATCTAAAAACTATATTCTATTTTTGCATTCAAAACTAGTAAAATTATTAGGAGCTAATCCTGCTTATCCGCTACAATCTTTTCTATTTTTAAAGAAAAAATAGAAAAGGATTTTCGCTTCTATCAGGGCTAAAAAACAGCCAGCCTAATAATTTACCACACAAAATTACTATAAATTTATGACAACTACCGAACAAATAAAAGGTATTGTAGAACGCCTTGGTGCGTTGAGGAGGTATCTTTGACGTTGATGCCAAGCTTATCGAAATAGCCAACGAAGAAGAAAAAACCTTTGCACCAGACTTTTGGAACAACGCCAAAGAAGCCGAAATTATTGTAAAAAACCTTCGAGGAAAAAAGAAATGGATAGAAGATTACAACAAAGCTGTCGACATGACAGACGAGTTGCAACTAGCCTATGACTTCTACAAAGAAGGAGAGTTAACTCCCGAAGAATTAGACAGTCAATACGATTCAACTCAAGCTCATATTGAAGCAATAGAATTCAAAAATATGCTTTCGGAAGAAGGCGATTCTTTGAGTGCCGTACTTCAAATTACAGCCGGAGCTGGTGGTACCGAAAGTTGCGATTGGGCCGAAATGCTCATGCGTATGTACATGATGTGGGCCGAAAAAGAAGGTTACAAAATCAGGGAGCTGAATTTTCAAAAAGGTGATGCTGCGGGAATAAAAACCGTGACACTCGAAATTGAAGGCGATTATTCCTTTGGATATCTAAAAGGCGAAAACGGCGTACACCGATTGGTGCGTATTTCCCCTTTTGACAGTAATGCAAAAAGACATACATCATTCGCTTCGGTTTATGTGTATCCGCTTGTTGACGATACCATCGAAATTGAAATCAATCCTGCCGATATCGAAATCGTAACGGCTCGTTCCAGTGGTGCTGGAGGTCAAAACGTAAACAAGGTAGAAACCAAAGTGCAATTGACTCACAAACCAACCGGAATTCAGATTCAGTGCTCAGAAACTCGTTCACAGCACGACAATAGAAATCGCGCCATGCAAATGTTACGTTCTCAATTATATGAAATTGAGCTTAAAAAACAACAAGAGCAACGCAGCGACATTGAAGCTGGAAAAATGAAAATCGAATGGGGATCGCAAATACGCAATTACGTAATGCAGCCTTATAAACTGGTAAAAGACGTTCGAACAGGACAAGAAACCAGCGATGTGGACAGCGTTATGAACGGAAACATTGATGGATTCCTAAAAGCTTACCTAATGATGATGGGACAGCGAGAAGAAGAATAGTCATCAATGTTCAGTAATTTTAGTAATCAGTTAAAAAACTACACAAACGCCTTTCAATATTTTTGAAAGGCGTTTTTTTTATTTTAAATCACCTCAAAACGACTAAAAACACAAAGCACAAATAAAGTCTTTTTATTAAAAAATCACTTTCTCCATTTATACTATATCGCTAAAACGATATCGTTTATAAAACTGATAAATGATACTACAAAAGCATAAGATATAACCTTTAGAAAACCTATTTAACAAACTAATTATCTAAATTTGTTTGTAATCAAACTTTAAATTCTTAAGCAATATGAGCAAAAGTTTACCCGAAAAATACAGACATCCCTACTCTTTCAATAAAAAATATCAAAAATCAGCTGTTTATTTCTCAATGGAATTTGCCATTGACCAATGCCTTAAAATCTATTCTGGAGGATTGGGCTTTTTGGCAGGATCACACATGCGAAGCGCTTATGATTTGAAACAAAACTTAATCGGAATCGGAATTTTGTGGAAAAAAGGATATTACGACCAATATCTAAAAGAAGATCTTTCGATGGGTTCGCTTTTTAGAGAGAAGAACTATAGCTTTCTTGAAGATACCGACATACGATTTACCATAAAAATAAACAATCATGATGTTTGGATTAGAGCCTATTTCCTGAATCCGAAAACCTTTGGAACTGTACCAATGTTTTTCCTTTCTACCGACTTGCCCGAGAATGATTATTTAGCAAAATCAACCACTTTTAGATTATACGATTCTGATCCAAGTGCAAAAATTGCACAAACAATGGTTTTGGGGTTGGGCGGAGCCAAATTACTGGACGCCTTAGACTACGAACCGGATATTTATCATTTAAATGAAGCTCATGCTGTTTCTTCTGTTTTTCATTTGTACAATAAATACAAAAGCGTTGAGAAAATCAGAGAAAAAATGGTTTTCACCACTCATACCCCTGAAGAAGCCGGAAATGAAAAACATGATATTTATTTATTGGAGAGATTAAGCTTTTTTGATGGCATACCATTAGAAACTGTTAGAGAAATAACAGGAATACAAGACAACACTTTCAACCATTCGCTCGTGGCATTACGATTAAGCCACAAAGCAAATGGAGTATCCAAATTGCATGGAGAAGTTTCTAGGGACATGTGGAAAGATTTCACTGGAATTTGTCCAATAACACATATTACCAATGCCCAAAGCAAAAAATATTGGGTAGATCCGTGGCTCGATGATGCGCATGCAGGCAAAGACAGAGAAGAGTTAATCAATCGGAAAAAGAGACTCAAAACCAAACTTTTTGAAGTTGTAGCCGATCAAACAGGGAAAATATTTGATCCAGATATACTCACAATTGTATGGGCAAGACGCTTTGCAGAATACAAAAGACCTGATTTGATTACCCGAGATTTTGAGAAATTCAAAAGTTTAATGACTGATACCAAAAGACCAATTCAAATAATCTTTGCTGGAAAACCTTATCCTACAGATTATGGAGCCATTCATAATTTTGACAATCTTTCGCATATCAGTAAAGAATTAAAAAATATGGCAGTGCTTATTGGTCATGAATTAAAATTATCCCGCCAGTTAAAAAAAGGATCCGATGTTTGGCTTAATAATCCAAGAGTAACCAGAGAAGCTTCTGGAACTTCGGGAGTGACAGCAGCAATGAATGGCGCAATTAATTTTTCGACAAATGACGGATGGGTTCGTGAATTCAAAGAATTAAATGAGACTCAAAATTCATTTGTACTGCCTATTGTGGATCACAATTTACCAACCTATCAGCAAGATCAAATAGATTTGGATAATTTATATCGAATGCTGGAAGATGAAATACTGCCGTTGTATTATGATTCACCCGATGAATGGTGGAATTTGGTAGAAACCAGCATGAAACAAATTGTTCCTTTCTTTGATTCTGCCCGAATGGTAGATGAATATTATACAGAAATGTACAATTAAAATTTCAATAGCAATTAATTAAAAAACATTGTTAAAACATATAAGTCATATAAGTCATATAAGTATTAAAATTATACAAAGTCATTTAGGATTGAAAAAAAATTAACTTATATTCACTTTTAGCCACTAAAGTAAACACCTTTCTTTTTTTAGCTTAGATGACTTATATGTTTAAAACTAAAAGGGCAGACACAAAACCCCGTTATTTACAAAAATGCGAAGTTTTTATTTTTATATGATTTTAAAGAACATTAAATTGCTGAAAATTTAAAATTATTTATAGAAATCGAAAAAAATCAATCGTTTTCGTAAATTAGCACTCGTTACAAAAAATACATTTTACACCTATGGATTTAAACTTCAATAAAAACGAAGATCACAATAAACTTTTACTGTCTGAACTCAGACAAAAATTTGCCAAAGTCAAACTTGGAGGTGGCGAAAAACGAATAGAAAAACTGCATGCCGAAGGAAAAATGACCGCTCGGGAACGTATTGATTATCTATTGGATGAGAATGCTAAGTCTATTGAGATTGGAGCGTTTGTCGGCAAAAAAATGTATGCAGAACATGGCGGTTGCCCATCAGGTGGCGTAATCGTAAAAATAGGTTACATCAAAGGAAAGCAATGCATAGTTGTTGCAAATGATGCTACTGTAAAAGCTGGAGCTTGGTTTCCTATTACTGCTAAGAAAAATCTAAGAGCCCAAGAAATATCAATTGAAAATCGTTTGCCAATTATCTATTTGGTAGATAGTGCTGGAGTATATTTGCCTTTGCAAGATGAAATTTTCCCAGATAAAGAACATTTTGGACGCATCTTTAGAAACAATGCCATTATGAGCAGTATGGGAATTACCCAAATTGCAGCTGTTATGGGTAGTTGTGTTGCTGGAGGTGCTTATCTTCCTATCATGAGCGATGAAGCATTAATTGTTGACAAAACAGGAAGTATTTTCTTAGCAGGAAGTTATTTGGTAAAAGCGGCAATTGGAGAAACTATCGACAATGAAACTCTGGGAGGAGCAACAACACATTGCGAGATTTCGGGCGTGACCGATTATAAAGCCAAAGATGATAAGGACGCTTTAGACAAAATAAAAAATATAGTTGATAAAATCGGTGATTTTGATAAAGCGGGATTCAATCGCGTAAAAGCAGAAAAACCAGCTTTGGACGAAAAAGAAATCTACGGCATTTTGCCAAAAGCCAGAAACGAACAATACGACATGATGGAAATCATTAATCGATTGGTAGATAATTCGGAGTTTGAAGCATACAAAGACGGCTACGGACAATCCCTTATTACGGGTTATGCCCGAATTGACGGTTGGGCTGTGGGAATAGTTGCCAATCAAAGAAAAGTGGTCAAAACAACTAAAGGCGAAATGCAGTTTGGCGGTGTTATTTATTCTGATTCTGCAGATAAAGCGACTCGTTTTATTGCCAATTGCAACCAAAAGAAAATCCCATTGGTATTTGTTCAAGACGTTACCGGTTTTATGGTCGGTTCCAAATCTGAACATGGCGGAATCATAAAAGACGGCGCTAAAATGGTAAATGCCGTTTCCAATTCGGTTGTGCCAAAATTCACAGTCATTGTTGGAAATTCGTATGGAGCAGGAAACTATGCCATGTGCGGAAAAGCATTCGATCCAAGATTAATATTTGCTTGGCCAAGTGCAGAATTAGCGGTTATGGGAGGCACACAAGCCGCAAAAGTATTGGCACAAATTGAAGCTTCTTCACTAAAAGGAAAAGGAGAAATCGTGGATGAAGCCAAGGAAGCCGAATTATTTGCTCAAATCAAAGCCCGTTATGACGAACAGGTTTCTCCATATTATGCTGCAGCACGTTTGTGGACAGACGCTATTATTGATCCGCTTGAAACCAGAACTTGGATTTCAATGGGAATTGAAGCAGCAAACCATGCTCCTATTGAAAAGAAATTTAATTTGGGCGTAATTCAGGTTTAAATTAATTTTTTATAAAATTTAACTCATTAGGCTCCTGATTTATTGGGAGTTTTTCTAGATAATGTGGTCAAAAAAGTTTGTATTCATTTCCTGTACAAAAACAAAAATATCTATATTTATACGAAATAAAGTATTTTTCATCAAATAAATAACTAATTGATTTCATAAAAACTGACTATAATTATAAATGAAAAAAATATTCTTCCTTTCGTTTTTCAGTTTACTTTTTCTACAATGTGCTTCTGTGAAAGAACATAACGCACACTTAAATGATTTGATTTCCGAAAATGATTTGAAAGCCGATGTGGATTTCACTTATAAAAAACTGCAGCGTTACCAATCCAGATTGTATTGGTACATTTCGAAGAAAGAACTTGACTTCAAATTTGACAGTTTAAAAAACACCATTGTAAAACCAATGACCAGCTATGAATTTTACAAAAAACTTAGTCCTGTAGTTGCTTCAATCCGTCAAGGTCATTTGATTGTCTCTCCTTCTGTAAAAACAGTAAACAAAAAGGAACAAAAAGAACTAAAAGAGAAAGGAATTGGTCCATTTTCACAGTTTGAATTTGAAATTATTGACAATAAAATGTATGTCATAAAAAATAAATCTGACAACAAAACGATAAAACCTGGAGCAGAAGTTATTGCTGTCAATGATAAAAAAATAAGCAGTTTAATACCCGAATATTACACCTTATTCACTTCAGACGGTTACAATACGACTTTCAAAAGTAAACGAATGTCTTATGTGTTTCCAACTTTTTATGTCAATGAAAATGGTGCTCAAGACAGTTTGAAGTACAGTTTCAAGCAAAATGACATTATACAGACCGTAAGTATTAAGCGAAAAAAATTGGCTCAGCGAAAAAAAAGCGGAGTTCAAATGAGTGTAATAGCAGAAGATATCAAGATAAACAAAAAAGACAAAAGTACATACGGCTATAATGAAATTACAAAAACAAACAATCGGGATTTAAAATTCATAGAGAAAGACAACAGTATTGCACTAATGAAAATTAAACACTTCGAATTAGGCAATACGAAGCGCTTTTATGAAGAAAGTTTCAGTAAAATACAATTGAACAAAACAAAGACTTTAATTATCGATTTGCGTAATAACACTGGGGGAGCCATAAAAGAAATTGCTGATTTGTACAGTTATTTATCGGACTCCGCTTATGTATTTATTGATCCTTATCAAATTGCTTCAAGAACAGCCTTGATTGAAAAAACACCTTTCAGCAAGTCTCCATTACTGGCAAAAATTTTTATGACTCCTTTTTATGCTCCCGTCGCTTACTTAAAAGCACATAAAGATAAAAATGAGAACTATTTTTCGTCCAATTCACATTCAAAACCTAAACCAATAAACAAAAAAGCATTCAAAGGCAAAGTTTACGTAATGATTAATGGAGGTACATTTTCGGCAGCAAGCATTATTTCTTCCAATTTGAAAGGTTCAAAAAGAGCTACTTTCGTAGGCGAAGAAACAGGAGGTGCATACAATGGGAGCGTTGCGGGAATAATGCCAACTATTAAAATGCCTAATTCTGACATTAGCATTACAATTGGCTTACTGGCAGTTACCCCATTTTATAAAACAGCACTCGAAGGGCGTGGCATTTTTCCTGATAAAGAAATTACACCAACATTATCAGATTATATCAATGAAAAAGACCCAGAGATGGACTGGATTCTGGAAGACATTAAAAAAAGCTCCATAAATTCTAACGAAAATCAAAATAGCAAAAACGTTACCTTAAAATAACAGTATTCACAATTTTAAACACAATAAATCGATCATATTTCGTTAATAATTAGTACCTTAGTTTAATTAATTTAAACCCTAAACGATATGAACAGTGTGAAAAGTTTAAATAAGTGGGCCAATGCTCACACTTATTTACCAGTAGATCTACTCAGAATGGCTCTTGGAGTTTTTTTATTTATGAAAGGAGTTTATTTTTTTTCAAATATCCAATATTTAGTTGATTTATTATCACCAATCGATAGGTTCGACAAAATTGGAGGCGGAATGTTTCTGATTCATTACATAGCCCCAGCTCATTTGATTGGAGGGATTTTAATCTTCTTTGGTTTATTGACCCGCTGGGCCATTATAGCACAATTACCAATTTTAATTTGTGCAGTTATCATCAACTTCATGGGAAACATGCATCATCAAAATTTATTTTTGGCATTAGTAACTCTTGGAGTATGCATCTTTTTTACAATCTATGGTGGCGGAAAAAATTCTGCCGATTATTTTTTTAAAATGGAAAAGTAAACTAAACACAAAATCAACTAAAATTAATTACAAAAAAAGAGGATATCGCTATCCTCTTTTTTTGTAATTAATAAAATCAAAACCTTATACCATTTAACGTTTGAATTTACCGCAATAAAAAGGTCTTTTTTCCTTTCTTCTTCAAAATAAAAATAAACCGTAGCTATGCTATGCTGGATTTTTCTTTCTTGAATAAAGAAAAAAATCTTCATTTTCTTTACAGTAAATTCAAACGTTAAATGGTATTATAAAATAGCTATCTTTTTACTTTCTTCTCTCATGATCTTTCCTGTAGCTGTTTCTTTAAACTTAGGAATAAACACAATATCTTTTGGCTTTTCATATTTATCCAAAACATCAAATACAGAATGATCAATATCTATTGGCAAACCTTCTACATAAAGAACCACTTTTTCACCCAAAATATCATCTTGTTCTCCATTCACAAAATAACGTCTTGGAATCAATGTTGAAAGCTTGCTCTCCACTTGTTCTGGCATGATTTTAATTCCGCCGCTGTTAATTACATTATCAAAACGGCCTAACCAAACAAATTGTTTATCTGAAATTAACCTCACTATATCGTTTGTAACAATTTTTTCATTTTTAATGTTTTTAGCAACAATTTCCAAGCATTGATTTTCATTTACTGAAACCGTAACATTTGGCAAAGTTGTAAAAGCTTCTACTCCAATTTTTTTAGCCGCAATATGAGTAATTGTCTCTGTCATTCCATAAGTTTCATAAATTTCGACTGGCAATTTAACCAATTCCTGTTCCAATGATTTATGAACTTTAACCCCACCAATAATTATCTTTTTGATATTAGCTAATTTATCAATTGAGTTTTTAGCTTGAAGCGGTACCATTGCCGCAAAATCATATTTCTGGTCATTATATTCTAATGGGTGAGAACTTGGTGCTACAAAATCCATATCCAATCCTAAAACAAAAGAACGAATAAACATCATTTTACCAGCAACATAATTTGCAGGCAAACAATGCAAGACTCTGTTCCCTGGTTCCAATCCAAAAAAATCAGCTGTAGCAAGAGCTGAATGAATCATTGCATCTTTTTCAATTCGTATTGATTTTGGCTCACCTGTTGTTCCAGAAGTATACATATCGATATAGGATTTATCATCGAACCAATCCAGTAAAAAATCACCTACTGCTTGTTCGAAATCTGCTCCTTCTTTTATAAAACTATAAGCAATTCTACATAAATCTTCTTTTGTCAAATGATAACCATTTATTTTAAAATGGCTGTGGACATTTTTGTAAGTTACTGTATTCATAATACTATTAAAATTTTATGTTATTTATTTATAAATCAAACACTTCCAGTCAAATTTTTCATCCAATCTGACCACTTGTATTTATACCCAAATATAGCTAAAAGCACAGGATAAATCACTACTATTGGGAAGATAATATCAAATCCAGCCATAGGTTCTGACACATCTTTAAAAATAGAATACGTTTGAAAAGCAGACCAATCTGATGTTACTAATAATGCCCCTATCAAGTTATTTGCAGCATGAAATCCTAATGCGAGTTCCATTCCATTATCCATCAAAGTTATTACTCCTAATAACAATCCAGTTCCAATATAATACACCATAATTATATTTCCAATCTTCGATACTTCTGGATTGGATAAATGCAATAATCCAAAAATACTTGAAGTAAGCAATAATGGCAACCATTTATTCTTTGATAAATTGGCAAAACCCTGCATCAAATAACCTCTAAAAATTAATTCTTCGACAGTTGTTTGTATTGGAACCAATAAAGAAGCGATAATGAATAAAATTAAAAAGGGAATGGGCTGAAAATTGATTTCAAAATCGGATGGACTTAAATAATACGTAACCAATGTTGTAATAATGGTAAATACAGACCAAATCGAGAATGAAAACAGTACTCTTTTCCAATCTATTTTTTTTCTGCCGGTAATAATAGAAATAAAAGTTTGCCGATGCAAAAAACGAACAACAAGATACACGCCACCCAGAGCAACAACATAGGAAAAAAGCAAAAGAAACAAATTTAAATTAGGTTCTAAAAAATGCAATAATTCTACATCTGTCGTAGGATATGACTTTCCTTTAAAAAAAGTTTGAAATAAAATTACTGCCAGCATTGGCATTTGTCCCAAAAATGAAGCTCCTACAATAATCAATAAACCTAAAAGATACTTCCAAAATTTATTCTTTTCATCTATTCCTTGCTCTATAAACATTCGTTATTTTTTTCTAAAATTATACTTCAAATGGCTTTTCAAGTCTTATTTTTGCCGAAACTAAAGTAGCTATTTTTATTTTAGAACAACCCAAAATTTACCCAAAAATGATACAAATTTACCATAACCAACGTTGCGGAAAATCGAGAAACTGCTTGCTCTTTTTAGAAGAATCAAACAAAGAATTCGAAATTATCAATTATCTAAACACACCACCAACAGTTACTGAATTAACCTTATTACTAAAAAAACTAAATTTCAGCGCTATTGAATTAGTACGCCAAAAAGAGAAAATTTGGATTGAGAACTATAAAGGCAGAACACTAACTGATGATCAAATTATTCAGGCAATGGTCGAAAATCCAATTCTTATTGAACGACCTATTATTGTTAAAGACAACCAAGCAATTATTGGAAGAGATTTAGACAATGTCACCCCCTTCATTTAAACATTAACATAAGTTTAAGAATCATAATTTAAACTATTCTCAAATTTCTGCGTCTTACCGACAAATCTTATTTATTACAAATGAAAAATTTCAAATTTAATGTAGTTCTATTATTTCTATTTTTAGGACTGACCAATTTTGCTCAACAAGGACCTCCAACTTTTAACAAAGTTAAAGTTACTGGGAAAATTGTAGACAAAAAGAGTAATCAGCCCTTAGAATTTGCTACTATCACCTTAAAGAATCAAAAAAATCCAAAAGCCATTTCTGGAGGAATTACTAATAACAAAGGAGAATACGAAGCCGATGTTATTCCTGGCGTTTATGATATTACAATCGAATTTATTTCGTTTAAATCAATTGATATAAAAGCTAAAAATATAACCGAAAAAACTTCCCTAGGCACAATTGGGCTCGAAGAAGATGCTTCGCAACTAAACGAAGTAGTTGTTCGTGCCGAAAAATCATCAGTTGAAATAAAACTTGACAAAAAAGTATACAATGTTGGTCAGGATATGATGGTAAGAGGCGGAACAGTAAGTGATGTTTTAGACAATGTCCCTTCTGTTTCTGTTGATACCGAAGGTAATGTAAGCTTAAGAGGAAGCGACAACATCAGAATTTTAATTGACGGAAGACCATCTTATGCGGTAAATATTGCTGAAGCTTTAAGACAGCTTCCTGCAGATGCCATCGACAAAGTTGAAGTTATCACAAATCCATCTGCTCGATATGATGCCGAAGGTGGTTCTGGAATCATCAATATCATCCTTAAAAAAGGTAAAAACAATGGTTTTAACGGAACTCTTATAGCATCAACAGGTATTCCTGAAACGTATGGTTTAACTGCCAATGTGAATTATAAAACAGAAAAATTAAACTACTTCACAACTGCGGGTTACAATCACAGAACAAATGAAGGCGGTGGTAAAACCCATTCACAATATTTCAATGACGACGGTTCTATTAAAAACTATTTAGACGAAAATCGCGACACAGAGAGAACCAGAGATGGTTTTAACGGAAGAGCTGGCGTTGAATGGACAGTAGCGCCAAATACTTATTGGACAAATGCCATCAATTACGAAAAGAATACTGGTGAAGACAATGATTTAGTCAACTATAACAATTATGATGCATCTCATATTTTTACAGGCACAACTTACCGTTTGAACACTGGAGATACAGGAAGCGAAAATATCTCATATACTTCAAACTTAATTAAAAATTTCAACGATAAAGGACATAAACTTACAGTTGATGGTTCTATCTCAAGAAATACTGATGATAGCCAAAGTATAATTACGGGTTCTAATAACTTTAATAACACCTTAAATAACCAGATTCAAAAACAAGCACAAATACAGGCTGATTACGTTCTTCCATTAGGAGAAGGAAGTCAGTTTGAAGCTGGGTATAAAGGAAGTTTTGGCGACTTAAATAACGAATATTACGTTCTTAATGATCAAGGAGCAAGAATCGACAATTTGTCAAATACTTTGGAATATAAAGAAAATATCAATGCGCTTTATACACAGTATGGTTTCAAAAAAAATAAATTCTCTTATTTATTTGGATTGCGTTGGGAGGATACCAATATTGAGGTTAATTTGCTAGACGATCCTAAGAAGTTCAATTCTAAAAAGTACAACAACTTTTTTCCAAGTGCTTTTCTAAGTTATGAAATATCAGACCAAAGTAACATTACAACAAGTTACAGCAAGCGTCTGTCAAGACCTAGAGGACGTTTCATGAATCCTGCCGTAAACTATTCAAGCAACGTTAATATTTTTCAAGGAAATCCTGACCTAGATCCTTCCCTAACCGACAAATTTGATGTTGGATATATCAAGCGTTGGGAAAAAGTAACATTTAGTACATCTGCTTATTTTGAAAACACAAAAGATGTTTTCAGCTTTGTGAGATCTCCTACGGGTGATGAAGTAAATGGAATCCCAGTTATTAAAAGCCAGCCAATTAACTTAGGAAAAGAACAAAAATTTGGTTTTGAATTTACTTTAAATTACAACCCATTCAAAATATGGAGAATAAACAGTAATTTCAATTTGTATAATGTAAAAACAACTGGAGAACACAGCTATACGGACACAAACGACGACGTTATAGTACAAAATCTTGACAACCAAGCCAATACTTGGTTCGCAAGAGTTAGTTCAAAATTAACATTACCATACAAAATCGACTGGCAATTGAACGGCACTTACAATGGTGAACAAAAAACGGCACAAGGTAAAAGCTTAGATCAGTTTAGTATGAACACCGCTTTCAGTAAAGATATAATGAAAGACAAAGCTACGATAGCGTTCAATATTAGTGATATTTTCAACACGAGAATAATGAGATCTTATACGTATCTTGAAAATCAAACATCATACGGTGAAATGCAGTTCCGTAAACGTCAATTCAATTTATCGTTTACCTACCGTTTCAACAAAGCTAAAAACGAAAGAGAAAAGAACTCACAGCCTAAAGAAGGCGGTGGAGAAGGTGGTGGAGATTTCCCAGGATAATCTCCAATTTGATATAATAAAAAAAGGATTCGTAAAAACGAATCCTTTTTTTTGTAAAGTAAAATAAGACTAAGCTTCTTCTCTTTGTTTTGCTCTCTTTTCTTTATACATTTCCCAAGTTGCTCCACCTACCCAATAGGATACAAAACCAACTAGAAAAAACATTAACCAAAACCCCATTGTAAGGACGGTTAAGAAAAGTAAAAAGCCTAAATACTGTTGAAATTCAAACATGTTTTCCGGAATTTTTGAATGTAGCGACAAATGTATGATTTAAATCTTTTAAAGCCAATAAAAACGGCAAAAACTGCAATGATTTATCAAATTATTTTTTGTTTCTATCATCAACGAATGAATAACAAGGTTTTAACCCGAGTACGATTATTATTTTTAGGAGCAGAAACATAAGGCATTTTTAGAGAGATGGATTCCTGCTCTTCACTATATCTTTGCTTTTCTAAAGAAAAAAAGCAAAGGATAACGTTTCGATCAGGGCTAAAAGGAAAGATAATGCTATTTTGTTATTATTTATAATCTGTAACCTTTAGCAAAAGACTTATCCTATAAAACACCTCTTTTACTCTATCAATTTTAATAATACATCAATGAATCAACAATATTTTACAATAAAAATATTAAATTCTTATTTATTAAAACAAAATAACCAATATTACATAAATTAATATTTATATTTGTTCGGTTAATTAATGAAATTATATGGAAGAATGCATCTCCGTTTTTGATATGCTGAAAATTGGTGTTGGGCCATCCAGCTCGCATACACTTGGTCCTTGGCGTGCAGCAGAACGATTTTTAAATGAACTAAGAAGTGAATACGACATCAATTCAGTTACGAGAATAAAAGTTGATTTATACGGTTCTCTTTCCTTAACTGGAAAAGGACACGCAACCGATTTGGCTATTATGCTCGGACTAAGCGGGCAGGATCCTGAGTATATTCCAATCCAAGATATAGACGGAATCATCAAATCGATTGAAGCTAAAAACGAAATTCATTTAGGAAATCAAATCCATATTCCTTTTTATTTCCTGCAGGACATTGTTTTCAATAAAAACTTTCTTCCTTTTCATGCCAATGGATTGACTTTTACAGCCTGCTTCAATGATGAAACCGAATACAGTTCTACATTTTACTCTATAGGAGGCGGGTTTGTTGTTAAAGAAGAACGGGAAAATGCCCAAAACAAAGTAGCCATAAAATGTGCTTTTCCTTTTCCTATTAATAAAGCCAGCGAACTTTTGGCCTATTGCACAAAAGAGAATAAATCCATTTCGGAAATCGTTTATGAGAACGAAAAATCCATGCGTCCCGAAGCAGAAATTCATCATGAACTGATGCGCATTTGGCAAACCATGCTGGAATGCATGTATATCGGCTGTCATTCCGAGGGGATACTCCCAGGCGGATTGCATGTACGAAGACGCGCTTTTGACATGCATCAAAATTTGATTGGTCTATCCAATTATTCCAATCCACAGGAATGGCTGGAAGAAATTAGAAAGACCGAAGTTAAATTTCGTCAGATTCTAAAATGGGTTAGCTGTTTTGCATTGGCAGTAAACGAAGTGAATGCTGCGCTTGGACGTGTAGTAACCGCACCAACCAATGGAAGCGCCGGAGTTATTCCAGCTGTTTTAATGTATTATCTGGTTATTGAAAACCATCAAGGCGGTGAAAATGAAATCAAGAAATTCTTGATGGTCGCCGGAGAAATAGGCAGTATTTTCAAAAAAGGCTCAACCATCTCTGCAGCAATGGGAGGATGTCAAGCCGAAATAGGCGTTTCGAGCGCTATGGCCGCCGCCGCTTTATGCGAATTGATGGGCGGGACTCCTGATCAAGTTTTAATGGCTGCCGAAATTGCAATGGAGCATCACCTTGGATTAACTTGTGATCCTATTGGTGGTTTGGTACAGATTCCTTGTATCGAAAGAAATACTATGGGTGCCTTAAAAGCAATTAACGCCGCAGAACTCGCCTTGGAAACCGATGCCAAAAATGCCAAAGTTTCTCTTGATAAAGTAATCGATACCATGTGGCAAACAGCCAAAGACATGAACTCCAAATACAAAGAAACCTCCGAAGGAGGACTGGCAATTGCCGTGAATATGGCAGATTGCTAAAAAGTGTTAAGTGATCCGTTTTTTTAGTGTTCAATTACTAAATTTAGAAAAAAACAGCAGGTTTCAGATTAGATGTTTAATAATCTTAATCTAAAACCTCAATAATAGCCGAATTGATTTTCATAATTACATTTTACAATAATTCTTCAAAATAACACGTTAAACTACCAATATCACAATTTCCTCATCCACTTTTACGACATTCCTTGTAAAAATTCAATTTAAAAAATTTCATTTTATTACTTTTGTTATCTCAAAAACAAAATCAATCCCGAACTTTCGGAAATAAAATTATAAATCCAATGTCTGCAATAAAAAAAGATTACAAAAGAATTACCACCAAGTCTTTAATCGACATGAAATCCAATGGGGAAAAAATTTCCATGCTTACGGCTTATGATTATACAATGGCCAAAATTGTGGATACCGCAGGAATTGATGTGATTCTGGTTGGAGATTCAGCTTCAAATGTTATGGCGGGTCACGAAACGACTTTACCTATTACATTGGACCAAATGATTTACCACGCCTCATCTGTAGTTAGGGCTGTCGAAAGAGCTTTAGTCGTAGTAGATTTACCTTTTGGAAGTTACCAATCTGATCCAAAAGAAGCATTGCGTTCTTCAATCAGAATCATGAAAGAAAGTGGTGGTCATGCCGTAAAATTAGAAGGCGGTAAAGAAATCAAAGAATCCATCAAAAAAATATTGAATGCAGGAATTCCTGTTATGGGACATTTGGGACTAACACCTCAATCAATTTATAAATTTGGGACTTATACCGTTCGTGCCAAAGAAGAAGAAGAAGCCGAAAAATTAATGGACGATGCCAAATTACTCGAGAAATTAGGTTGTTTTGCAATTGTTATCGAAAAAGTTCCTGCCCATTTAGCCGAAAAAGTAGCTAAAAGTATTTCTATTCCAGTTATCGGAATTGGCGCTGGTGGCGGTGTAGATGGTCAAGTATTAGTAATTCACGATATGTTGGGTATGAATAATGAATTTAGCCCTCGTTTCTTGAGACGCTACATGAATTTATACGAAGGCATGACTTCTGCAATTAGCCAATATGTAGACGATGTAAAATCCAAAGATTTTCCAAACGAAAAAGAACAATACTAAGTCCCTCGCTCTTTCAAAATATAGGTCTCGCAAAGACGCGAAGTCGCAAAGAAATCGGTCTTAAACTTTGCGTCTTTGCGAGAAAAAAAACAAAGCTTAACCTAATCACGTTACCTTAACCCCGTAAGGGAAATTTATAATGAAAATAATTTCAAATAAAAACAATCTCCAAATCCTGCATGAAGACAATCACCTAATTGTAGTAAACAAGCGTGTAGGCGATATTGTACAAGGTGACAAAACTGGGGATAAACCACTAAGTGAAGTTGTAAAAGAATACATTAAAGACAAATACAATAAGCCTGGTGAGGTATTTCTGGGGGTGGTGCATCGATTGGACAGACCAACCACTGGAATTGTGGTTTTTGCCCGTACCAGCAAAGCCCTGACCCGCATGAATGAATTATTCAGTAATAGGGAAACCAAAAAAACATATTGGGCAGTAGTTAAAAACAAACCTGCCAAAAACGAAGACACCCTCGTTCATTACATCAAAAGAAACGAGAAAAACAATACTTCAAAAGCTCATATAAAAGAAGTTCCCGACAGTAAAATGGCGAGTTTGGAGTATAAAATATTCAAAGAGCTTGACAATTATTTTGGACTCGAAATCCAACTGCATACAGGTAGACACCACCAAATACGGGCACAGTTATCGGCTATTGGCTCTCCAATAAAAGGGGACTTAAAATATGGTTTTGACCGAAGCAATCCAGACGGAGGAATTCATCTTCATGCCCGTAAACTAACATTTATCCATCCCGTTTCTAAAGAAGAAATCACCATTGTTGCCCCAACACCCGAAGAAGTCATCTGGAAGGCTATTTAATATTTTAATGAAAAAAATATTATAATATGAATTTTTAAATTTAACTTGCAGTACATAAAGTAATCTGTTTTACAATGAGTTACAAATTAAACATTAGTTCAAGAAAAGAAGCTTTAGTAAAATTAATGGATGAAATTATCAAGCATGAGAACGAGATCATCCAAGCATTATATGAGGATTTCAAAAAACCTCCTTTTGAATCGATTGCAACAGAAATCAGCTACATCGTATCTGAATTAAAATACACCATAAAAAACATCGACAAATGGGCTAAAATTAGAAGTGTATTTCCTTCTATTATAAATTTTCCTTCAACCGATTATATAGTAAAAGAGCCCTACGGAAAAGTTTTGATTATAGCACCTTGGAATTACCCATTTCAATTAGCTATGTCCCCATTGATAGCTGCTATAGCTGCCGGCAATCAGGTTACATTAAAACCATCAGAATTAACTCCAAAAACATCATCAATAATTTTAAAAATTATAGAAAAAGCATTCCAACATCAGCATGTAAAAGTAATAGAAGGCGGTGTCGAAGTTGCTCGAAAATTATTAGCACAACGATGGGATTATATTTTCTTTACAGGAAGTGTTGCGGTTGGCAAAATTGTAGCCAAAGCTGCCGCTGAACATCTCACCCCAGTAACGCTTGAATTAGGAGGAAAAAATCCTTGTATTATTGATGAAACTGCCAATCTAAAACTTGCAGCCAAGAGAATAGTTTGGGGTAAATTTTTGAATGCAGGCCAAACCTGTATTGCTCCAGATTATATTTTGATTCAAGAAGCAATGAAAAGCCATTTTGTAGATTTTATGAAAAATGAAATCACAAATGCTTATGGAGAAAACCCGAAAAATTCTCCAGATTTTGCTAGAATTATAAACGAAAAAAACTGGCACCGTTTAGTCAGTATGATTGAGCCGGAGAAAGTTATTTTTAGAGGGGAAACTGATCTTGAAGATTGTTATATTTCGCCAACATTAATTGAAGAAAATGATCTTAATAGTTCACTCATGCAAGAGGAAATTTTTGGCCCTTTACTTCCTATAATCACATATAAAGATGAGAAAGAAATTGATAAAATAATTTCAAAATACGAGAAACCACTAGCTTTATATGTATTTACCGATGATAGAAAATTTGCTCGAAAAACAATTTTGAATCATTCTTTTGGCGGAGGCTGTGTTAATGATACTATAATTCATTTTGCAAACAAAAGACTTCCTTTTGGAGGTGTTGGCCATAGTGGAATTGGTGCATACCATGGTCAATTGAGTTTTGATACTTTCTCTCATCATAAAGGAATTACAAAAAAAGCAAATTGGCTGGATTTAAATTTTAGATACGCTCCTTACACAAATAATAAAATTAGCACTCTAAAAAAATTATTAAACTGGCTATAACAAACAAAAAAATATAGAAATTCTTAAAAATAGCCCGAAAAAATATCTTCTCTTTTTAAAAGTAAAAAACACTAAATTTACACGCTGGCACAGAATACACTGTAATCATTGACAATAATAATTTGAATACAGAATATTTTATCGAATGCCATTTAAAAATTCTATTTTTAAATATAAATCTGACAAATAACAAACCTAACTATAAATGAACCAAACTTTAGAAAAATTACAAGATATTGAAAAAAACGGATATCAAATTGACTTTGGAAATGTATTCAATCATGCCTTTGAGAATTATAAAAAAATTGCTTTGTATGCTGGATCAGTATTAGTCATTTTTAGTGTTTTATTTGTTATTTTAACAGCTTTTTCTTTAACATCAATTATAGATTTAACTGAAGTAGCAAACGAGATTTCTTCGGAAAAACTTAAACTTAAAATAGAAACTTTTTTTCAGGTTAATCTGTCAGAAATTAAAATCATTTCCATTTTTATTTCTTGTTTGCTTAGCCCATTTTTTGCCGCTTTTTTAAAAATGGCAGATCATGGAGAGAGGGACGAAAATTTCCCAGTTTCTTCTTTGTTTTCATACTATAAATTGCCTTATTTAAAAGAGGTTATAATTTCCGCTTTTTTAATTTCAGTAATCAGCTTTGCTCAAATTACTTTATTTACATACATAAAACTCGAGTTTCTCGGCATCATAATTAACTATTTCATTTCTTTTATAACACTGCTTACCGTTCCTCTAATTATTTTTGGTAATTTAGGGGCAATTGATGCAATTAAACATAGCATCCAAATTGTTTTAAAACAGCCTTTTATTTTATTTGCACTAATACTTATAGCAATAATTGGCTCATTAATAGGCATTATGGCATGTTGTTTTGGTATATTTTTCACAATGCCTTTTCTTTATTCCATGAATTATGCCATTTACAGTGCTATTATAGGAATAGATAATACTGCAGAAAATGAATCAATAATTTAACTGTAAACATTAAATTGTAAACGACTAAACATTTAATTAAATAGTTATTCCATTAGACTATGCTATTATGTTGTGAAATTTTACTGTTTTTCAACTTCAACTTTTCTTTATCAAGTTTAGTTTATACCCCTATGGCATTAAGCCTAGCACAAAATTTATTAATAGATATTACCAATCGAAATAGCATTTTGCTAGCATTATTTTTCATTATACTACTAACAATTATATATTCAAACCACAAAATAAATTCTATATTAAAAAATATAGATAATCTTACACCAAAAGAATTAGACAAAAGGGAATATCTTCTTTATTTATTGTTTCTCGGATTAACTCTTCCTTTTATAGAAATATTATTTGAATTATTTAAGGTTAGACCCAAAAGCTTATTAAATTACTATTTTTCCATTGGAATCATTTTTTTATTATTCTTTATATTGAGTGAAAGATCAAAATATTTATACAATAGAATTCAAACAATATTCAGTCTCTTATTCTATATTTATTTTATATTAACAGCATACAATATAGTTTTTTTACCAAAAGATAACATACCAACTTACACATTCATTTTAGCCTTTTTCTTTTCGTACATTATTATCAAACCCATAAAAAAATATTGGATTTTCTGTGGGTGTGTTTGTGCTTATTTAATTATAATATTCGCCTTCAACTTGGTTCCTGTCGCTAAGGCTATTATTCTTATCAATTATTCTATAATGATATTTATAATAAATCATATAAAGCATATCGCGATATATAAAATTCAAGAAAAAGTCAATTTTACAAATGAAATTGTAAACAAAGGAAACTCACTTACCATAGCCACAAACAAAATGGGAGAAATAACCTTTTGCAGTGATACTATAACATCCATTTTAGGATATACTCCTGAGGAAGTAATGGGATATGGTTTTTGGAAACTTACCGAAGATCCTGAATTCATTGGCATCGACTATCATAAAAATTTCATGGACAATCGTTTATATATTAGAAAATTAAAATGTAAAAACGGAGAATACAAATTCATTCAATGGATTGATAAAAAGTTTAATGAAAACTCTATTATTGGAATAGGACAAGACATTACCAATGAAATAAAAATAAGAAAACAATATGAAATCTTAATTCAAACTGCTGTCGATATAATTTTTGAAGCAGATGCAAGAGGCCGATTTACTTTTGTGAATGATTATGGAATAAAAATTTTAGGATATTCAAAAAATGAATTTCTTAACAAAGATTTTTCTTCATTAGTAAGAAAAGATTACATAACCAATACGATGAGTTTTTACCAAAACATTCTTGATATTGAAGAAAATTTTACCACACTTGAATTTCCTATTGTCAAAAAAGACGGAAGTGAATTATGGATTTCTCAAAATGTTTTTGTCAGAAGAAATAGTTTTGGAGAAATAGACGGCTATTCTGGAATTGCAAGAGATATTACACTCTTAAAAAACATCGAAGATGAAAAATCAAAAAGACAATATAAAATAGAAAAATACAGTAAAACATTAAAAGATATAGCGGTATCAAACCATTCCAATAATGATAATTTTGACCAAACTATTACTCGAATATTACAAATTACCTCTGTAGCATTGGAAGTAAACAGAGCTAGTTATTGGATATATGATACAGATAAAATTATTTGCAATAAACTATACAATTTGAAAAAAAATACTTTTGAAAATAATCTGAATTTTCATTTTAATAAAAATGAAAATTCAGATTATTTTCAAAAAATAGAAAATAAACTGCAAGTAGTCACATCGGATATTAGATCTCATCTGACTAACAATAAAAATAATAGTTACATCTATGAAAACAATATATTTTCTGCATTAAATACTCCTGTTGTTATTGACGCTAGATTAAAAGGAATTCTTTCATTCGAATCAACCCAGCAAATTAAAAATTGGGACAACGAGGATATTAATTTTGCTAAATCAATCTCGGATCTGATTGTAATTGCATTAGCCTCACAGATGCGATTAGAAATTGAACGAAAATTGGCATACAAGAGTGAATTGCTTTTGGTTATTAATAAAAACACAAATCAATTTTTATTAGAAAAAAGCACTGAAAAACTTATTACGGGAATCATTAATGAATTAGGTAAAGTAACAAATTCAGAACGCATTTCATTTTTCAAAAAGGATAACAAAAACAATTTATTTGACCAAAAATGTATGTGGACAAATGAATTGCAAGGCTTTGACACTGTCCTTCCCATATTGCAAAACCTTGCATTTGTAGAATTTGACAATAATCTAAAGGATTTATCCCCTGCAGAATTCTTTGAAAGCATTAAAAATAATATCCAAAATGAAACAGTAAAATCAGCCTTAAGACGTTTAAATCCTACTACGATGCTGTTTTTTCCTGTTTTCATAAAAACTGAATTTGATGGTTTTTTTGCATTTGACAACTCAACCAGCGAACGAATGTGGAGTACCGATGAAATTTCAATTTTACAATTATTAGTAAAAAATATATCCTCGTCTATTGAACGAAACATTAACGAATCTATGATTGAAGAAAGCGAGGAACGATTCCGTTTATTAGCAAATAATATACCCGGCACCGTATATTTATCCAATTATGATGAAAAATATACAAAAATTTATATTAACGATGAAATTGAGAAACTGACAGGTTATCCAAAATCTGACTTTTTAGAAAATAAAATATTTTTTATAGACTTAATTTTCCATGAAGATATAGAAAATGTTTTATTGAAAAACAAAATCGCCCTGGAAGAAAAAAAAGCGTTACATATTATTTATCGGATTATCCACAAAGATGGTTCAATAGTTTGGGTCGAAGAATTTGGCGATTCAATTATAAAAAATGGTGAAATTGCTTTTATGGAAGGAATATTTATTGATATTACCGAAAAGAAAAAGAATGAATCTATCGTCAAAGAAAAAGAATTGGCAGAAGCTAAAAACAAAGCCAAATCAGAATTTCTAGCCAATATGAGCCATGAAATACGAACTCCTCTAAATGGAATTATTGGCTATACCGATTTGTTAATGAATTCCAAACTCGAAACCACTCAAAGACAATACATGAATACCATTAACCAATCGGCAAATATTTTGTTAGAAGTAGTTAATGATATTCTCGATTTTTCAAAAATTGAATCGGGAAAACTAGACCTCAATATTGAAAAATACCGAATTGAAGATATTATTATTCAAATAAAAGAATTAATCAATTACCAGGCACTTTCTAAAAAACTAGAAATAAACTACATTATAAATAATGATGTTCCAGAATACATTTGGATTGATTATATCCGTCTAAAGCAAATACTAATCAATCTTTTAACAAATGCAATTAAATTTACTCATGCTGGCAACATAGATCTTACTATTTCAGTATTAGAAGTTCATAAAAATAAAACTCTTTTGAGGTTTTCAGTAAAAGACACAGGAATTGGTATCCAAAAAAGTAATCAAAAAATTATTTTTCAAGCTTTCTCGCAAGAAGACAGTTCTACAACCAAAAAATTTGGAGGTACAGGGCTAGGACTAACAATTTCAAATCAATTGTTAAGTTTAATGAATAGTAAATTGCAAATTAACAGTCAGTATAACGTAGGAAGCACTTTTTTCTTTGATATAAAGTTAAAAAGCAGCAACAAATCAAAACAAAACAAATCAACAGATTCTTTAAAAGTAATTTCAGAAAACCGCATATTGCAATTTGAAAATGAAGAACCAAAAATATTAATTGTAGAAGATAATAAAATAAATATGCTTTTGACTAAAACGTTAGTCAAGCAAATTATTCCAAAATGTACCATTTATGAATCTAGTGATGGAGAAAAAGCACTTGAAAAAGTGTTAGAAATTAATCCAGACATCATTTTTATGGATATTCAAATGCCTTTAATTAATGGGTATGAAGCCACAAAACAGATTCGAAAAATAGAAAAATTACGAGAAACTATCATTATTGCCCTTACAGCTGGAACAATAGTAGGCGAAAAAGAAAAATGTATTCAAGTAGGCATGAATGATTATGTGCCAAAACCTATCGTAAAGAAAACTCTTGAAGACATTTTAGAAAAATGGCTAAAAGCAAAAAGTTTCACTTTATAAACTTATCTTTATTTAAAAATACTCTAATATTTAAAGACTAACTCATAAATTGTTGTAGCTATGAAATGGATTGGAAGAAAACAAAGCGATAATGTAGAAGACCGTAGAGGAATGTCATCTGGAGGCAAAACTATTGTTGGCGGAGGAATAATCGGTATTATTATTTTACTCGTAAATGCTTTTGGGGGAGAAAATGCACAAATGATTACCCCTATTTTAGAGCAATTCAACCAACAGCAAACAACACAAACTGAATCAAGACCTTTGACTGAAGAAGAAGAAAAATTGGGAGAATTTCCTAAAATTGTTTTTAAAGATACCGAAGATATTTGGACTAAAATATTTGAAGAAAACAATATGCAATATAAAAAACCAATTTTGGTTTTATTTACAGGTTCGGTAGAAACAGCTTGTGGCGGAGCTTCCTCTGCATCAGGACCATTTTATTGTCCTGGGGATCAAAAAGTATATATGGATTTAGCCTTTTTTGACGAATTGCAAACCAAATTTGGAGCTTCGGGTGGTGATTTTGCAACCGCTTATGTTATTGCTCACGAAGTAGGACATCACATTCAAACACTATTAGGAACATCCTCCAAAATGCGTCAAGCCCAACAAGGAAAAAGTGAAGCCGAAGCTAATAGATTATCTGTTGCCTTAGAATTACAAGCTGATTTTTATGCTGGAGTCTGGGCTAAATACAATCAAGAAAATCTAGATATTGGAGACATTGATGAAGCATTGAGTGCCGCACAAGCCGTTGGAGACGATGCTATTCAAAAAAGAATGCAAGGACACGTAGTTCCAGAATCTTTTACACATGGTACATCAGAACAGCGTAAATATTGGTTTATGAAAGGATATACTACTGGCGATATTAGACAAGGAGATACCTTTTCGGAGATGAATTGAAATAATTTCAATCCATAAATAAAGCCTAAAAACAACATACAATCTGTCTTTAAGGAAACAAAGTAAAGCAATTAAGCCACATCGGAAAATTAGCAGTACCTTTGCGCCAACTTAAAAGGAGTAAACTACATAATTAAGGTTTACTTCATAACAACAATTTATGTCATTTAACTCATTAGGCTTATCTGATGCTTTATTAAAAGCCATCAGCAAAAAAGGATACACAACTCCTTCTCCAATACAACAAAAAGCAATTCCGCCAATTTTAGAAGGTAAAGATGTATTAGCATCGGCACAGACAGGAACAGGAAAAACAGCAGGTTTTACACTCCCGATATTACAAATATTATCGCAGGGAAAACACCTAAGCCACAGACCTGTTCGTGCTTTAATTTTAACTCCAACAAGAGAACTGGCTGCACAAATATTGGCCAATATAAAAGAATACAGTGAATTTTTAGATTTACGCAGTACAGTAATTTTTGGAGGCGTAAACCAAAATCCACAGGTTAGTCAATTGCGTCAAGGGGTTGATATTCTTGTTGCAACTCCCGGCCGATTAATCGATTTGCAAAATCAAGGTTTAATTTCACTTTCAAAAGTAGAAATTTTGGTTTTGGATGAAGCAGACCGCATGCTCGACATGGGTTTTTTAAGAGACATTGAGCGCGTTATGAAAGTATTGCCTCCAAAAAGACAAAACTTACTATTTTCGGCAACTTTCTCAAAAGACATTAAGAAATTGGCAATGGGTATCTTGCACCATCCAGTACAAGTTGAAGCCACTCCCGAAAACACAACTGTTGATGCTATTATTCAAAAAATATATCCTGTTGCAAAAGAGAAAAAAACAGAATTAATCATTAAATTGATTACCGAAGGCAACTGGAAACAGATTTTGGTATTTACCCGAACCAAACAGGGTGCCAACAAACTGACTGAAAGCATGATTAGTTCCGGCATTAAAGCAGCTGCTATTCATGGCAATAAAGGTCAAGGCGCAAGAACCAAAGCCTTAGCTGGTTTCAAAAACGGAAGCATTACAGCTTTGGTCGCTACAGATATTGCCGCTCGAGGTTTAGATATCCCGCTGTTACCGCACGTTATAAATTTTGAATTGCCTAATATTCCCGAAGATTACGTTCACCGAATTGGAAGAACAGGAAGAGCTGGAGCTAGTGGAGAAGCGATTTCGTTATTTAGTCCAGACGAAACCGTTTTTCTGAGAGATATTGAAAAATTAGTTGGACTAAAATTACCAAAAGAACAAATTAAAGGTTTTGAACCAGATCCTAACGCATCTACTGAGCCAATTAAACAAGGACAAGGAAGACCTCAACGCAATTCAACTCCTAAAAAAACAACCACTACTACTTCTAGCAGAAGCGGAAATAATAGCTTTGGTCCGAGACGTCCAAGCCAAAACAATGACAGGCGTTCTAATAGATAATTTTATCTAAAATTTGGAGTTATTTTTTAGGAGCAGCCAATTTTCGTTTCCTTTGAAGATAAGTCCCGCTATCCACTATAATCTTATGGGGGCAAAATGCCAGCCCCCACAAGGATTTTCGTCTCTATCGGGGCTAAAATACACATTTTTTTTCTAAAGAACTTTGCATTCAAATCTTTTTGAAAAACAAAAGTCGCTTTCCTGTTTATGAACACAGTTTGCAAAACTGCGCTATTCAACTTGATGTGTTTAGTACAAATCCGAGCGGTCGGATTCTCAACTGCGCTACCAATACCTTTTTTCATATCCCAACTCACCGCAAACTTGTCATTTCGACGGAGGAGAAATCTCATTTGCTAAATCGACAAAGATTGAGACTTTTGATCGCGGAACTACTTGATGAGATTTCCCCTCCGTCGAAATGACAATATTGTGTATAAATATTACATGCTATCTTAACATCAGACCACTGTTTGAATTCTATGTAATCTACAAAATAGTTTATTAAAATCTAAAGTATTTATGCCTACATTTAGCCAAAATACTCACACAATGCACATTATACGTTATTTAATTTTGGTTTATCTTTTTGTATTTGTCTCCTGCAAAGAATCAATTGTGATTATAGACGAATCTGCTCGTGACTGTAATTTAAAAACAAAAAACTCTCCTCAAAACATAGTGCTCCTTAGCGATAGCATAAATGCTATTTATGGGACTTGGAATCATATCGATGCTTTTAATAATCAATGGAATGGCTTAACTAAACCTGCCAGTAATTATACTGTAAGCAAACAGTCTGCAATCATTCCAAATTCCTGTTTCAAAGGCCCTGTTTTTAGCAGTATTTTGGTAAAAAAATATGGAGATTGGGAACATCAGCACGCTAATGGCTATGTTCTAAAACCTCTTGGAAATGACGTTTCTATAGGTTCTATAAATAAAATATTTCTTGAAATATACTATGATTCTGAGTTGAGCAGTATCCCTAACTTAGATAAAATAAAATCTGTTTATGGTCATTTGCTTTCAGATGCTCAAATTGAGAAATGGGATAATGGATTATTTAATTTAGATATTCAGATACAGACCAATAACAAAAATACTTTGGCTGTGAATCTGACTCTTAAAAGAGAAATGGCTGATAAATGGTTGAGAATTGAAGTTCCTCTTAAAAATATGCAAGGCTGGAATAACGAGAAGAAACCTATTGAATCTAAAGATATTGCTGAGGATGTCATCCAAGCAATTAATCTAACAGCGGAAACAAAAAGCAGATTAGTGTATCGAAATCTTGACACTAAAAATTTCAATATAGAAACTACTCCAAAATTGTTTAAAGAAATTGCTGTTAGAATTAAGCGATTTGAATTAGAAAAAAAATAATTTGGAACAGAAAGATTAGTCATCATTCTAAAAATAAAAAAACATCAATATCAATGGCAATATCAAATTGAAAAATTCTAAAATCTTTATTCGATTTTGCATATTCTTATTCTGAAATCTAAAATCTGCGTTCTAAAATCTTTATCCCAACCACCCATCGCGATCCAAACTTCTATATTGAATAGCTTCGGCGATATGTCCGGAACCAACCACATCTGTTCCTTCTAAATCGGCTATGGTTCTGGAGACTTTGAGAATCCTGTCAAAGGCGCGGGCAGAAAGATTTAATCTTTCCATGGCGGTTTTCAACAATTGCAGCGAATCATCATCAAGTGCGCAATGCTCCCGTATGTGTTTCGAACTCATTTGCGCATTATAATGAATATGATCCGTTTCTTCGAATCTTTTGGTTTGAATTTCACGAGCCGAAGTAACTCGCTTTCTAATTTCCACGCTGCTTTCTCCATTTCTTTTTTCGGTTAATTTATCAAAAGGAACAGGCGTTACTTCAATATGAATATCGATTCTATCCAATAATGGACCGGAAATTTTACTCAAATAACGCGTCATTTCATGAGGAGATGAAGTGTTGGGAGAATCCGGATCATTGAAAAATCCGCTCGGGCTCGGATTCATGCTTGCCACCAGCATAAATGACGATGGATATGTTATTGTGAATTTCGCCCTCGAAATAGTTACTTCCCTATCTTCCAGTGGTTGGCGCATTACTTCTAATACTTCTCGCTTGAATTCGGGCAATTCATCCAAAAACAAAACCCCATTGTGTGCCAACGAAATTTCACCGGGCTGCGGATAACTGCCACCACCCACAAGCGCCACGGATGAAGCTGTATGATGCGGACTGCGAAACGGCCGCTGATTCATTAATCCCACATCCTTTACTTTTCCGGCGACACTGTGAATTTTTGTAGTTTCCAAAGCTTCTTTCAAGGTCATTGGAGGCAAAATACTTGGCAATCGTTTGGCAATCATCGTTTTTCCGGATCCAGGTGGCCCAATGAGAATTATATTATGGCCGCCCGCAGCCGCAATTTCCATACAGCGTTTTATGGATTCTTGTCCACGGACTTCGGAAAAATCAAATTCTGGAAAATCTAAGGTTTTGTAAAACTCGGCTCTGGTGTCGATAATTGTAGGCTCTAATGTTCCTTTGCCTTCAAAAAAATCAATGACTTCCAATACATTTTCCACGCCATAAACGTCGAGACCGGCAACAATAGCCGCTTCTTTTACGTTTTGTTTTGGCAGAAAAAAACCTTTAAAACCTTCTTCTTTGGCTTTAATGGCAATAGGAAGCCCACCTCTTATAGGTTGTAAACTTCCGTCAAGCGAAAGTTCTCCCATGATGATGTATTTGTCCACCTCATCTGATTTGATTTGTCCCGACGCAGCAAGAATCCCTATAGCAAGGGTCAAATCATAGGCCGAACCTTCCTTTCGTAAATCGGCAGGAGCCATATTGATGGTTATTTTTTTAACTGGAAGACTGTAACCATTATTTTTTAAGGCAGCTGCAATGCGGTAACTGCTTTCTTTTATGGCATTATCCGGCAAACCTACCAAGTGGTAGCCTACGCCTTTATCAATATTCACTTCGACAGTAATTGTCGTTGCATCTACTCCAAAAACGGCACTTCCGAAAACTTTGACTAACATATAAAATAGTTTTTCTAAATATAAATACTATTTTACTTTAAACCAAAAATAATTAATGAAATTCTTACTTAATACAATTTATATCACAAAATAAATACTCCTGATACAATTAAAACGAAAATTACGAATACACCAAACCAATTTGATTTTTAACCTCCTCCACTATTGCAGAAAGTTCGAGGCTGTTTTGATGAGACCAAAGTTCACTCTCCGTTTTATTGGCTCTAAGACAGGCGTGGCATTCTTCGATTTCGTAAGTGTAGCCTTTGCCCAATGTTGGTCTTTCAAATTTTGTCTTTTGATCGCCTTGAGTCAAGCTGTACGATTCGGTCATGAACCAAAGCGGATCAAGATTGATTCGACCTTTGGTACCGCTTATTGTAGCATCTACATTCGAAGTGTATAAAAAACTGGCATGCAGTACGGCTTGCGCATTTTCATATTGCAAAATGATGGAAGTTTGCGTATCAACTCCAGTTTCGTAAAAATTAGATTTTGCCAAAATTTCTTTAGGTTTCCCTAATATCAAATAAGCCAAAAACAATGGATAAACGCCAATGTCCATCAATGCTCCTCCTCCTAGTTTCATATCGGTCATTCTGGTATTATCCGGGTTTTCGAATTTGATAGAAAAATCGGCATTGACATATTTTACTTCACCAATCGAACCGTTTTGAATATGTTCCAAAGTTTCTCGTATCGAAGGATTGAAACGAGTCCAAAATGCTTCCATGAAAAATCTATTGTGCTTTTTGGCAGTTTCAATCATCTGCAGTGCATCTTGATAATGCAAAGCAATTGGCTTTTCACAAAGCACATGCTTGTTATTTTGCAATGCCTTGATGGTTAGCTCTGCGTGGGAATCATGTGGTGTTGCGATATAGAGAATATCAATATTTTCGTCTTGAAAGAGTTCGTCATACGAACCATAGGCTTTTGGACATTGGTATTGATTGGCAAATTCTTGAGCTTTGTCTAGATTTCTGGAAGCTACCGCGCAAAGTTTGGCTGATTCTACCAATTGTAAATCTCTGGCGAAATCATGAGCAATATTTCCTAGACCAACAATTCCCCATTTTATTTTTATGTTACTTTCCATTAGAGTATCTTTTTTAGTAAGTAAATATAAGTGTTTTAAAGAAAAATCAAAACTGTATTTGATAATGCATTCCTAAAAAAATAACCACTAAATTCGCAAAGATTTACGAACCTTACGGTTAAAAAAACTTTATTATTAGGGTTTATTCCGCCCGATGAATCTTTCTTTTCAAGATAAAAAAATTATGCCCGAAAAACATTTCTATCAATAAATCCCTCTGTTTTAAGAAAGAAATATACCTAATTATTTATAATTGCAGCGAAGTCCATAAATTGTTGGATATTTTTTTGTGCTTTTGGATTTTCGTTTACTCCTTCGATTAATAAGCTAAAACAATCAAAGTAAATTCCTAAAACATACAGTTTAAAATTATATATTTGAAATTCTTCATAAAGAAACAACCAAAATTAAATCGAAACTTTTTTAAGGTTCAAACATAACCATCACTACAACCAAACCAATATTAACCCAAAAATGACAAAAACAAATCTATTTTTTTTTGTACTACTTTTTAGCAGTTTTATTTCGTTCGCACAAGTAAAAGACACATTAACCGTAAAAGAACTTTCGCCTGTAAAAATAGAAAGTGCATCAACTAGAAATTCGATTTCACAACTGGAACCCATAGTAGGAACTTATTTATTTTTAGGCAAGAAAACTGAAGTCATTTCCATAAGTCAGATAGATGCTAATACAACCGAAAAAATAGGAAGACAGATTTTTGCAAAAGTACCAGGCGTTTTTGTCTATGATATGGAAGGCGGAAATCAAATAAATATTTCTGCAAGAGGTCTTGATCCGCATAGAGGCTGGGAGTTCAATCTCCGTAAAGACGAAGTCCTGATCAATTCGGATATGTATGGATATCCTGCAAGCCATTACAGCATTCCGATGGAAAGCGTGGAGCGAATCAATTTGGTAAGAGGAACAGGTTCTTTGCAATATGGTGCGCAATTTGGGGGCATGCTCAATTATATTTCCAAACAAGGCGATCTTACAAAACCAATAAGTTTTGAAAGTTACAATACCGTTGGTTCATACAATTTATTGAGTACTTACAATGCCATTGGCGGAAAAATAGATAAATTTAAATACTACGCTTATTTTTCCAAAAGATCAAGGGACGGCTATAGAGATAATGAGCACACGGATTATGATGCACAAGGGGTGGCATTGACTTATGAACCAACTGAAAAATTATCTTTTCGATTGGATTATGCACGATCCAATTACACCTATCAGCTTCCTGGACCATTGACTGATGCTATGTTTCATGAAGACCCGACACAAGCTACCAGATCAAGAAATTATTTTAATCCTACAATAAACATTCCGTCTCTAACAATAAAATGGGATGTTGCCAAATACACCAAACTTCAATTCATTTCGTCTGCCGTGATTGGTATCAGGAACAGTGTATTATTTGACAAAGTTGCTACAATCAAAGATATAATCGATCCTAACACATTACAATATAACAACAGACAGGTGGATGTTGACCACTTTAATAGTTATACTCAGGAATTACGACTATTGCAACAATATAAATTAGGAAAACAAATAAGTTCAGTTGTGACAGGCGTACAATTAATGAATAATAATATGCACCGAACACAATTAGGAAAAGGAACAACAGGAACCGACTTTGACTTGACATTAGTTGACCCAGCTTGGGGTCGAGATATGCATTTTAAAACCAATAACGTAGCACTATTTGCTGAGAATAATTTTGTGCTGCTACAAAATCTTTCGGTTAATTTGGGAGCTAGAATAGAAATAGGCAAAAGCGATATGACTGGCCTTATTGTTTATTATCCTGAAAATGAGATCCCAGTTACCATTAAACATAGTTTTCCATTATTGGGTGCTAATTTTAGTTATAAACCAACTGGTTTTTCGGATATTTATGGTGGTATTTCGCAAACCTACAGACCAATGTTATTTAAAGATTTAGTTCCAAGTTCTACTTATGAAAAAATTGATTCAAACTTACAAGATTCCGAAGGATACAATGCAGAGTTAGGTTTTAGAGGTAAATATAAATTTGTGCAATGGGATATAACTGGTTTTTTACTTCAATACAACAATCGTTTTGGTTCATTGGCATTAACGAATCCTGACGGAAGTTTTTATACATATAAAACCAACATAGGCAATTCTTTGACCAAAGGAATTGAACTGTTTCTTCAAGGAAATTGGTCACTGAATAATAAATCTCAAATTACAATTTTCACATCATCTTCCTTAATGGATGGAAGTTATACATCGGGAAATATAAAATCAGGCACTTCCAATATTGACATCAAAGGCAACAGAATTGAAAGTGTCCCAAACGTTATTTCTAGAAACGGTGTAACGTATCAATTCTTAAAATTGAGTGTTACTGCACAATTTAGTTATACTGCAGAATCGTATGCTGATGCCTTAAACACAGAAATCCCTACCGCAACAGGCGCAGTTGGTTTGGTTCCGTCTTATGCGATATTCGATTTATTCGCTGATTATAAAATATCTAAAAATTTAGAATTGAAAGCGAGTATTAATAACGTAACAGACGAGCAATATTTTACTAAACGACCAATGTTTTATCCTGGACCAGGTGTTTGGCCGTCGGACGGTAGAAATGCGTCCTTTTCAGTAATCATAAGGTTATAAATTGTTTTATAACCCCTTTTTTTTAATAAATACCAGAAACAACCTCGTTTGAATCATTTTTGAACGAGGTTTTGTTTTTATGTAATTTTGGGTTTTAATTTTTAAAAATAATGCTCTATCGCCTTTACCGAAGGTCTTGTATGCTTGCGTAAGGGATAGAAATAAGCTACCGAAGTAGCATGTATAGCCCGACCGCATTGGGGAAATAGGCCGAATATGCGCAAAGTAAAGTAGGCCTGTTTTCCTAATGGGGTTACGCCCAAATGAGCTTTACGGACTGACGAGTCAAATGGAATTAATGATTTTGCAATAAATTATAATGCCGAGACAAGTAAATTCTTTAAATTTGATTTTCATAATTTAAAGAGAATATCATGGGACTATTTAATGCCATACTTGGCAATGCATCGGAAGTAAATATGGAAAATCTTTCGAAGGAATTTGAACCTTTATTGATTGAGGGCGAAAGAGTCGAAAAAGGATATAAAGTGATTAAAGATATGTTTGTTTTCACTAATAAAAGGCTGATTTTGGTCGAAAAACAATTGGTGGGCAGTAAAGTAGATTATCTTTCGATTCCCTATTCATCTATTAAAAAATTCTCCAAAGAAAGTGCTGGAATACTTGACATGGATGCCGAATTAAAAATATGGCTGGCCGGTGAAGACACACCAATTTCTAAACAATTTGGCAAAGGCGGGAATAACATCAACGAAGTTTATCAGATATTGAGTCAACATATTTTGAAATAATTTAGATTAAGAAAAGAGAGAAAAGAAACAAGAAGAAAGATTTTTGGATGTGGATTTCAAAATTGAATTCATTTCTCTTGACTCTTTCATCTTAACTCTTTTAAAACCTAGGTCCTATGAAAATAATCATCCGCACTTTTAAGCTCCAATTAAAGCACACCTTTACGATTTCGAGAGAGTCGCATAATGTACAGCCTACACTGATTGTAGAGCTGCAGAGTGATGGCTTTTCGGGATTTGGAGAAGCTACTTCAAATCCGTATTATAATATTACAGTGGATAGTATGAGAGCCAATTTGGAATCTATTATTCCGTTTATAGAAGCGCATAATGATGAAACACCTGAGGAATTTTGGGATAGCGCATCGGCTTACTTAAAGGATGATATGTTTGCATTATGTGCTTTGGATATGGCTTACAATGATTTATACGCTAAGAAAAAAGGCAAAAAACTATATGAGCTATGGGGAAATTCCCCTTTGCACAACCCCAAGACCGATTACACTATTGGGATTGACAAAATCGATAAAATGGTCATGAAACTAAAAGAAATGCCATGGCCTATTTATAAAATTAAATTGGGAACCAAAGACGATATTGCAATTGTTACCGAATTGCGTAAACATACTGATGCGCGTTTTAGAATCGATGCTAATTGTGGATGGACGGTTACCGAAACAATTAACAATGCTATTGCTCTAAAAAAATTAGGCGTTGAATTCTTGGAACAGCCCATGAAAGCCGACCAATGGGCGGCGCATAAAGAAGTTTATAAGCACTCCGTTTTGCCAATTATTGCAGACGAAAGCTGTATTGTAGAAGAAGATGTTGCTAAATGCCATAATCATTTTCACGGAGTGAATATAAAATTAGTAAAATGTGGCGGTCTTACTCCTGCTAGAAGAATGATTGCCGAGGCTAAACAATACGGCATGAAAACCATGGTGGGCTGTATGACGGAATCTACAGTTGGAATTTCGGCTATTGCACATTTATTACCAGAATTGGATTACGTCGATATGGATGGCGCTTTGTTACTATCTGAGGATATTGCTACTGGAGTAACGATTACAGACGGAATTGTTCATTATGCTGATTCGAATGGTATTGGGGCTGTTTTAAATCATTAAATAATTAAAACCGCGGATATAATTACTAAAAAAATCATCAAATAAAATGGAAAAATATGCAATATCAACTGATGGTGTTAAAATTCACTTTCTTGAAACTGGAAAAGGGAATATTACGCTAGTTTTTGTTCACGGTTGGCTTGGAAATGGTAATTGGTGGAGTGACCAACAAACATATTTCAAAGACAAATATAAAATTGTACAAATTGACTTAGGTGGACACGGAAAATCCGGAAAATCGAGAACTAATTGGAGTAGCAAACAATATGCTGATGATATTAATGCTGTCCTACAAGAAATCAACTCTAACAAAATTATATTAATTGGACATTCCATGTCGGGAGCGTATGTACTTGAAGCTTCAATAGAATCTCAAAAAGTAAAATCAATAATCTTAGTTGACACCTTAAAAGACTTAGATCAAAAATTCACTTATGAGCAAGCTGAGGAATATCAATTTACCCATTATAGAAATAATTTTGAATTAGCAGTTAAAAACATTCTACCACAGTATCTATTTGTAGAAGCTACCCCAGATTTAGTAAAAGAAAAACTTCAAAATGAATTTCTTCAAAATGAATCCGATTTTGCCATTAACGCACTTAAACCATTGTACTTAATGGATGTTAATAAAATAGCACAATTAGTTACCATTCCAGTTAGAGCAATTAACTCTGATGCATCACCTACAAATCTCGACAACAATAGGAAATATTTAAAAGATTATGATTGCACAATAATACCCAAAACTGGTCATTATCCGATGCTTGAAAAACCAGATGAATTTAATGAAATTCTTAACAATTTGATAAACGAATTAATTGAATTACATTATTAAAGTCATTGATTTATTCAAAAAAGCGACTATTTATCAACGGAATACAAACAAAAATCAACTATAGAAACCAATGCAGGTAAACGAAATTCCCAATAGAATTATTTATAAGAATGGTGAAGAGTTTTTATACTTTGGCGGTACCAATTATTTGGGAGTTACTACCCTACCCGAGTTTCAAGCAATTCTATGGGCAAGTTTCCAAAAATGGGGAACAAGTTATGGAAGTTCCCGTTTGGCAAACATTCAATTGGATATTTACAAAACTGCCGAAGATTTATTGGCCCAACAAATAGAAACAGATACAGCTGTAACCGTTTCCTCTGGTATGCTTGCTGGAAAGTTGGCTTTGGATCAATTACAGCATACTACTGATTTGCTTTTCCATTTTCCGAACACACATCCTGCTTTAATGCATCCTTTTTCACTTCCCTTAATTCAAAACGGGAAACTGAATCCTTTTCTTCTAGATCCAACAGTTTCAAAAATAGGAATTGTTGCTGATGCAATTCCATCATTGGAAGTAACTCCAATTGACTTAAGCATACTAAATGACATCCCAAGCTCTAAGATTATTACTCTATTACTTGACGAATCCCACAGTTTTGGATTACTCGGAGACCAAGGACAAGGAGTTTTAAAACAATATCAGCTTCCAAACGTACACCAAAAAATAACAATTGCATCATTGGGCAAAGCCATGGGGCTTACTGGTGGCATTATTGCTGGTGATTTTCAATTTATTGACGCAATAAAAAAACAGCAAAATTTTATTGGGGCCTCAGGTATGAATCCCGCTTTTTTGGAAACTTTTGTAAATGCACAAACAATTTATGATTTGCAAAGACAAACACTAAAAGACAATTTGAATTACGTTTCCAAACAAATAATACCTAATACTGCATTGACTTTTGACAGAGACTATCCTGTTATTTATTTCGACCAAGAAGAACTACTTCAATTACTCTTGGAAAACAACATTATTCCAACCTCTTTTCCATATCCAACAGCTTCAGGAAAATTAAGTCGAATTGTAATTAGTGCTCATCATACTAAAGCAGACTTAGATAAAATGATACAACAGCTGAATATTTTTACCCAATTGGCAACAGATTTTGAAGGCGATATTCGATTTGTACTCTAAGTGGCTTCAAATAAAATCGTAATGAAGATAAAACAAAAATTCTTCTACAGACTGAAAGAAAAACTCTTTATTTGTAACAATACACAATATAATTATTAGATTTATAACTCTAAACTATTGATGTCTCAATAAGTGAAGTTATTAGCTACAATTTACAAAAACAACTCAATGCTAAATGAATCAAAAAATGCTTTAAATTAAATTATTATTATTTTTAAGTGATTTTTACATCACCTACCCCTAATTTACAGGAGCTAAAATACACAAATGATAAAAATAACATACTGATACCCTTTTTAACAGGGTGTTTGAAATGATTTTTTATTTTTGCATAAAAAAATAAAATTAATACAAAATGCGAAAAATAGTTTTAAGCGTGATACTTGTCACAATTTTGGTACTATCCTATTTCTCTAATTACTTTTTAACAAGCCACAAAACAAATCTTTCCGAAATTTCAAAATTTGACACTGGTGATATCGCATGGATGCTAGTAGCATCTGCATTGGTATTATTAATGACACCAGGGTTAGGTTTCTTCTATGGTGGTATGGTAGGCAAAAAAAATGTAATCAGCACCATGCTGCAAAGTTTCATGGCAATGATTATAGTAACCGTTTTATGGGTACTTATTGCTTTCGGATTATCCTTTGGACCTTCAATAGGAGGTATTATTGGAAACCCAATACCTTATATCTTTTTTCAAGGAGTGGGAATTGGTACTTCATGGAAATTAGCCCCTACAATTCCTTTTTTATTATTTGCATTATTCCAAGCTAAATTCGCCATTATAACACCAGCCATAGTAACGGGAGCTTTTGCAGAACGAATCCGTTTTTGGGCTTACTTATTATTTATGGTTCTATTCATACTTTTTGTTTACGCACCCTTAGCGCACATGACATGGCATCCAGATGGATTACTATATAATTTCGGAGTATTGGATTTTGCTGGAGGAACGGTTGTGCATATGAGTGCAGGATGGGCAGCACTTGCTGGAGCGATCTTTTTAGGGAAACGCAAATCACCAAAACCAACTCCTGCACGTATTACTTATGTATTATTAGGAACTGGATTATTATGGTTTGGATGGTTTGGCTTCAACGCAGGATCTGCCATGGGAGCCAATGGTCTTGCAACGCAAGCACTAGGAACAACAACTGTTGCTGCTGCAGCAGCCTCTATGGCATGGGTATTTATTGATAAAATCATGGGACACAAACTTTCAGCTATGGGTGCTTGTATCGGCGCAATAGTTGGACTAGTAAGTATTACTCCCGCCGCTGGATTTGTAAGTATCCCCCATGCAATCACCATTGGAATTCTTGGAAGTATTATAAGTAACTGCATGGTAAGCAAGTTCCACAAAAGCAAAATCGACGATGCTTTAGATGTATTTGCATGTCACGGAGTTGGAGGAATGGTTGGAATGATATTAACCGGAGTATTTGCTTCCAAAGACATCAACCCTGCTGTTATCGACCAAGGCCTTGCTTTTGGAGAAACCAAATTATTTATTCACCAAATGATTGCTTTAGTAGGAGTATCGATATTCGCTTTTACAGTATCCTATTTCCTTTTCTATATAGTAAACCGAATTACTCCTTTGCGAGTATCCGAAGAAAAAGAAGAACTAGGTTTAGATATTTCACAACACGGTGAATATTTATAAATTCTTTTAAACAAAAATCAAAACACTCTAAACCATTTAGGGTGTTTTTTTTTGTTCCAATTTTAAACTTTCGGAAACAACTACAAACCCAAACTTCATTATTTATTTTAGAAACAAAAAAATTTGGCATTTTGAAGACAAATCCTGCTCTTACGATTTTATGAAATCATCATCAAAGGCAAACATAGTGTTGGTTTACTAATAACCTGAATTCGATTATAAATTTGGAGCAGAAAGACTTGGCTTTTTTGGAAATATCGTCCCGCTTTCCGTTTCAAACGAAATTCACTGAACTCCAATGAAAATAAAAGTATAGTGAAGTAATCTTATAAGCCGAACCCCGGCTTATAAGATTACTTCACTCGGGGCTAAAAGGAAAGATTTGGCATTTTTGTAATCATTCAAAAAAAGACAACAAAACCCTATCACACTCAAACAAAACCACTTAAAACGAATAAATAATTATTGTTTTTAGATATATTTAATAAAATTTCAATAAATTTAAGAAAATCACCTATAATAACACAAAGTGCAAAAACAAAAAAAACTCATTTTTATTTACACAAACCTCCCTAAACAGCAAAATTAAACACTTGCAAAACACATCGTCCAACAGAACATTTTAAGTAATCATTAACAAAAATATCGTCCAACTGCTAAAACAAGCGATAATTTCCTAAAAAAATTAACAATTCAAAAATAAAACTTAAAAAAAACTTAAAATTTCATTAACACATTCTTTATTTTGACTCCAAATATTAAACACCCCTCAAAATACAATGGTTGTAAATACAAAATTCACAAAAATAACCACACTACCCCATATTTTTTGGAGGGTATTAAATCATTTGATACTTTTATAAAAAATTAAAAATCGAAAAACTATGCGAAAAATTATTTTAAGTGTGATACTAATCACAATTCTGGTATTATCTATTTTTTCAATTCACTTTCTTGTTGAATCTCCAACACTAGGAGCACACGTAGTCGAATTAAAACTAGATACGGGGGACACGTCTTGGATGATTGTTGCCACAGCATTTGTATTATTAATGACGCCAGGACTGGGATTCTTTTATGGTGGAATGGTAGGCAAAAAGAATGTTATTAGTACCATGTTACAAAGCTTTATGGCAATGGTTATAGTAACCATCTTATGGGTTGTAATCGGATTTGGATTATGTTTTGGACCTTCAATTGGAGGTTTTATCGGTGACCCATCTTCAAATTTATTTTTTAATGGTGTAAGTGCCAACACCGCTTGGGAATTAGCTCCAACTATCCCTTTCATCTTGTTTGCATTATTTCAAGCAAAATTTGCGATCATTACCCCTGCCCTAATCACAGGTGCTTTTGCTGAAAGAGTACGTTTCTGGGCTTACCTATTGTTTATGGTATTATTCATTTTATTCGTATATGCTCCATTATGCCACATGACTTGGCATCCTGATGGAATGTTCTTCAAAATGGGAGTATTAGATTTTGCTGGAGGAACAGTAGTACACATGAGTGCTGGTTGGGCTGCTCTTGCAGGCGCAATCTTCTTAGGAAAAAGAAAAGTACAAAAAGCAAATCCCGCTCGTATTACTTATGTATTATTAGGAACTGGTTTATTATGGTTTGGTTGGTTCGGTTTCAATGCAGGATCCGCTGTAGGTGCTAGCAGTCTTGCTGCACAAGCATTAGGAACTACAACTGTAGCTGCCGCTGCCGCTGCAATGGGATGGGTATTTCTTGACAAAATCATGGGACACAAACTTTCTGCAATGGGTGCTTCTATCGGTGCCGTAGTAGGATTAGTTGCAATTACTCCTGCTGCAGGATTCGTAAGCATTCCTCACGCTATGGCAATTGGTATTATTGCCAGCGTTATAAGTAACCTTGTCGTTAGCAAATTCCCTAAAGGAAAAATTGACGATGCTTTAGATGTATTTGCTTGTCACGGAGTTGGAGGTATGGTAGGAATGCTATTAACTGGTGTTTTTGCTTCAAAATCTGTAAACTCAATTGTAGGTGATAATCAAGGTTTAATTTTTGGTGATGCTACTTTGTTTTTAATTCAATTAAAAGCATTAGTTATTGTTTCTATATTTGCTTTCACTGTTTCTTATGCTTTATTCTTTATTGTAAATAAAATTACACCATTAAGAGTAACCGAAGAAAAAGAAGAACTAGGATTAGACATCTCTCAACACGGAGAATTCTTGTAAAACTCAATTTCTAAATACCCCTAAAAACACTCTAGCTTAAATTCTAGAGTGTTTTTTTTTATTTATTACTCCGCCTATCCGAAAATATATGATAGCATTAACATAGGAAAACCTATTATATTCTTAAATTTATAACCCCATTTCATAATAATAAATATCCCATAATCTCCAGTATTTCTTTCCTTACAAAGTCGTGTCCAGAATATAATTATAAACAAATAAATTATACTGTTATGGAATTGGAAATCGAACAAATAAGGGATCAACAGAAAGAGACATGGAATAAATTCTCTCCTGGTTGGAAAAAATGGGATGAACTCACAATGGATTTTCTAAAACCCATGGGAGACGAAATCATTAGATTACTAAATCTAAAAAACAACGCTGTCGTTCTTGATGTCGCCGCAGGAACCGGAGAACCAGGACTAACGATTGCATCTCATTTAAATGGCGGAAAAGTAATTTCTACAGACTTAGCCGAAGGAATGCTTGAAGTAGCCCAAGAAAATGCAAAAAAAAGAGGAATCAGAAATTTTGAAACCATAGTGTGTGATGTCAGTGAACTCCCTTTTACAGATAACACTTTTGATGCTATTAGTTGTCGCTTTGGATTTATGTTTTTCCCAGACATGCAATTGGCCATAAAAGAAATGGCACGAGTTCTTAAGCCTGGAGGCAAAATTGCAACTGCTGTTTGGAACATTCCAGAAAAAAATTTCTGGATAACCGCCACTATGGGAACCATCAGCAAAAATATAGAACTACCTCCACCTCAACCCGGAGCACCCGGAATGTTTCGTTGTGCAAAAACGGGATTTATGTCTGATTTGTTTTCACAAGCAGGACTCAAAAATATTTCAGAAAATGAAGTTACAGGAAAATTAAACTGCAAAACAACAGATGTTTATTGGAATCTAATGAATGATGTTGCTGCTCCTGTTGTTGCCGCCCTCAGTAAAACAAACGACGCAATGAGAGAAAAAATAAAAGAAGAAGTATACTCATTAGTGAATCAAAAATATCCTGACAGCAATGTCATTATTGATTCTAGTGCCCTTGTAATCTATGGTGAAAAATAACACCATATAAAGTAAAAATTAAATAACTCTTAAAATCACAAACAAAAAGGACGCTTAAAAAGCAAACTATGACACCTTTACAAATTACCGTAATCATACTCGCGATGTTCCTTATAGGAGGTATTCGTATCGCACAAGAATATCAGCGTGGAGTAATATTTAGACTTGGTCGTTACAGAAACATAATGGGACCTGGGATTTATTGGATTATCCCTTTCATCGAAAGACAGCAACGGGTAGACATTCGAACAAAAACTGTCGATCTCGAACAACAGGAAACCATCACAAAAGACAGCGTAACCATTAAGGTAAATGCTGTACTGTGGTTCAAAATAACGAATCCTGAAAATGCAATTATCAAAGTAGCTGACTACAATAAAGCCGTTTACCAATTTTCGGTTACTGCATTACGAAACATTATCGGACAGCATTCTCTGGATGAAGTATTAAGAGAAAGAGAACAAATCAATGGAACGCTTCAAAAAATTGTAGACTCGGCAACCGAACCATGGGGAATAAAAATTGAAATGGTCGAAATGAAAGATGTTGAAATTCCAGAAGCAATGCAAAGAGCCATGGCACGCGAAGCGGAAGCAATAAGAGAAAAAAGAGCGCGAATTGTAAAAGCGGAAGCCGAATTAGAAGCGTCCATAAAACTAACACAGGGAGCAAAAAGAATGGAAGAAAGCCCAATTGCATTAGAATTAAGACGTATGCAAATGCTGGCTGAAATAGGGATAGACAACAATACCACTACCGTAATCCTCATACCATCAGACTTCACAAACGCCGCAAAAAGTTTGTCAAAACTGGGTAATGAAAGTAATTTGAATCAACAATAACCACTATGGAAACACCTATTGTAAAAATCCTTAAAGCATTTTACATCACCCATGATGTAAAATGCTTTGTAACCGAAAAACCCGCTGGATACAATTTTATCCCTGGGCAAGCTACCGATGTCTCCATAAACCTTCCTGAATGGGAAGACAAATTGCGCCCTTTCACCTTTACCAATTTAAACGAACAAAACTATCTCGAATTTATGATCAAGATTTACAAAGATCATGAGGGTGTGACCAATAAGCTTGGCAGTATCAATGCCGGAGCCGAATTGATACTTCACGATGTTTTCGGAGCCATTCAATACAAAGGAAAAGGGACTTTTATTGCTGGAGGTGCTGGCATCACCCCATTTATTTCCATTTTTCGTGATTTATATAAACAACAACAACTTCATGGCAACAAACTTATTTACAGCAACAAAACTGCAGAGGATGTAATTATGGCCGAGGAATTGCAAAAAATGATTAAAAGAGATTTTTTAAAAGTATACACTCGAGAAAATGTCATCGGATTTCTGGAAAGAAGAATAGATCGCAATTTCTTAATTGAAACCATAGCCGACTTCAGTCAAAACTTTTATGTCTGCGGCCCTACTGATTTTGTAAAAAACATCACTAAAAATCTACTGGATCTTGGCGCAACGGCAAGTACAGTAATTTTCGAAAAGTAATAACATCACCTACTATTTCAAACTGTACAAAATCACTCTGATTTTTATAAAAAACAAAGCCTTCCAAAAACAATCTGGAAGGCTTTACTTTTAAAATTCTTTTAATAATTTATTTTTTTATCAGATTCAAAGTTTTTGCATTTTGTCCTTGTCTTATTAATACAATATACTCTCCCGCAGGGAATTCTTCTCCAAAAACAATCGGTTGATTCTCATTTTTTTCGATACGTTTCACCTTACGGGCAAGCATGTCGTACACTTGTACCTCAATTTTTTCGGCACTGCCACCTTCCAAAATCAAAGTAAACTGATTGTAGGTTGGATTAGGGAAAACTTTTACGGCAAATTCAGTAGGCTCTATATCTGTAGCTGTTGCTTCAACAAGCACTTTTTCAGAATGAGTGTTTTTTGCATTAGACCCTTGAGGCTTACAATCATTTGTACATTTACCTAAAAAGTCTCCATGATTAAGATGTTCCTGCACCGCCGACTGATCAACACAAATAGCTGTACAAGGATTCTTAGCACTTCCAGTTTGATGACATATTACAACTTTTACAACACCACTATTCCCAGCAAAACAACGTACATCTTCTGCATCAACCTTTGCAGCCGATTCATATGGAGTAGTATAAGAACATCCATTGGCATCGGTTACAGTAGCTACAAATCGGGCATCAGTCAAAAGTGCCACATTTACGGAATAACCACCATAAATAGAGTTTGAAGTAGACGACGCAGCCACAGAATTTGTTGTGCAAGAAACAGCTGTTGACATCCCTGCATTTGTATATGATCCCGGAGTCCAAACCTCTTTTCCTGCTGCATTAATAAAACCACATATCAGTTTACCACCTACACGCACCGCAGAAGGTGCTACGCTAGGGGTAGCTCCGTTAACCATAGTAATTTTTATGGTGTATGGAGCAGTTCCTCCCGATGGCGTTGCTGTAATAGTCGCTGACTGATTACCTGGATAACCAAAATAGAGAACGGATTTATCAGCCACAATAGTTGCAGACAAAGATAATGGCTGTGTAACTGTATAAGATGCAGTTTTTATACAATTATTAGCATCCTTTACCGTAACATTATAAGTCCCCACTACCAAACCAGTTATCGTTTGTGTTGAAGCACCATTACTCCACAAATAAGAATATGGGCTTTTGCCAAGAGCTGGTATGACTGTTGCTGTACCTGTATTACCAGCATTACAAACATTATTAGTACCTGAAGCAGTAGCTGTCATTATAGATATAATGGTAATACTGGCAGTTGCAGAAGAACCATTATAATTGGAATTACCACCGAATGTGGCCGTTGCAGTATAAGTACCTGGAGCAGAAGGCACCAAAGCAGAATTATAATCACCTGTGCAATTTGTCCCAACATAATTAAAAGTAAACGGAGTGGTAATATGAATTCCTCCAACACCGATTGCATGAGCAGTCACTGCATGAGCATTATCATCAAAATTAAATATACCTCCTGTTGCACTTACGTTAGTATTGGCTTTGCTTATGGTATTATCTACAGTTCCATTAGTGTTATTGTAGTTTCCAGTGACATCGGTAAATACCCAAGCATCAACTATATATGATCCAGCATTAGTATGTGTTGTTCCGCTTAAATCCAATCCTACTAAAGCTACTCCTTGAACTCCTTTGGCAGTTCCTGTTGCTGTATGTGGCGCATTATCATAGGTAACGCTATAAGAAGTAACTACAATTATTGGATTTGCTTTGCCGATGATAAAGTCTTTGCTGTCGCTGCTGGCTTCATGGTTTGCATCGCCCGCAAAAGTATAGCTGGCCGAAGCTGTTCCCGCATTGGTGTTGCTGTTGTAGGAAGCCGTTGGTGACATATTCAGTCCTCCTGCGCCCGTTACGCTCACTGTCGCAGGCTCGATTGCCGCGCCCGTATAGGTGAATGGACCGCCGTTGATGGTAACCACGGTTGTGCTGGAGGCTTTGCCGATTTCAAAAGTCTTGCTGTCGCTGCTGCCGTCATGGTTCGCATCGCCCGCAAAAGTATAGCTGGCGGAAGCTGTTCCCGCATTGGTGTTGCTGTTGTAGGAAGCCGTTGGTGACATATTCAGTCCTCCTGCGCCCGTTACGCTGACTGTCGCAGGCTCGATTGCCGCGCCCGTATAGGTGAACGGACCGCCGCTGATGGTAACCACGGTTGTGCTGGAGGCTTTGCCGATGGTAAAGTCTTTGCTGTCGTTGCTGCCGTCATGGTTCGCATCGCCCGCAAAAGCATAGCTCGCCGAGGCCGTTGGCGACATATTCAGTCCTCCTGCGCCCGTTACGCTCACTGTCGCAGGCTCGATCGCCGCGCCCGTATAGGTGAACGGACCGCCGTTGATGGTAACCACGGTTGTGCTGGAGGCTTTGCCGATTTCAAAAGTCTTGCTGTCGCTGCTGCCGTCATGGTTCGCATCGCCCGCAAAAGCATAGCTCGCCGAAGCTGTTCCCGCATTGATGTTGCTGCCGTAGGATGCCGTTGGCGACATATTCAGTCCTCCTGCGCCCGTTACGCTCACTGTCGCAGGCTCGATTGCCGCGCCCGTATAGGTGAATGGACCGCCGTTGATAGTAACAACAGTGGTGCTCGATGCCTTGCCGATGGTAAATTCTTTGCTGTCGCTGCTGCCGTCATGGTTCGCATCGCCCGCAAAAGCATAGCTGGCCGAAGCTGTTCCCGCATTGGTGTTGCTGCCGTAGGATGCCGTTGGCGCTAAATTCAGTCCTCCCGCGCCCGTTACGCTCACTGTCGCAGGCTCGATTGCAGCGCCCGTATAGGTGAACGGACCGCCGCTGATGGTAACCACGGTGGTGCTCGAGGCTTTGCCGATTTCAAAAGTCTTGCTGTCGCTGCTGCCGTCATGGTTCGCATCGCCCGCAAAAGTATAGCTCGCCGAAGCTGTTCCCGCATTGGTGTTGCTGTTGTAGGAAGCCGTTGGTGACATATTCAGTCCTCCTGCGCCCGTTACGCTCACTGTCGCAGGCTCGATTGCCGCGCCCGTATAGGTGAACGGACCGCCGTTGATCGTAACCACTGTGGTGCTCGAGGCTTTGCCGATTTCAAAAGTCTTGCTGGCGCTGCTGGCGTCATGGTTTGCATCGCCCGCAAAAGTATAGCTGGCGGAAGCTGTTCCCGCATTGGTGTTGTTTCCGTAAGAGGCTGTTGGCGCTAGATTCAGTCCTCCCACGCCCGTTACGCTGACTGTCGCAGGCTCGATTGCCGCGCCCGTATAGGTGAACGGACCGCCGTTGATGATAACCACGGTTATGCTGGAGGCTTTGCCGATGGTAAATTCTTTGCTGTCGCTACTGCCGTCATGGTTCGCATCGCCCGCAAAAGTATAGCTGGCGGAAGCTGTTCCCGCATTGGTGTTGTTTCCGTAAGAGGCTGTTGGCGCTAAATTCAGTCCTCCTGCGCCCGTTACGCTGACTGTCGCCGGCTCGATTGC
>CAUPKA010000026.1:0-63071 GCA_963511725.1 uncultured Flavobacterium sp. | reverse complement strand
CCTGTTTTTGGTCAATTATTGTTTTTGTTGGTTAGTTTACTGCATTTATTTTAGAAAAAAAATGCCTCTTTTGGATGTAAAGAGGCGGTTAGTTGTGGGTAAGGTCCCGTTACGGTACTGCGGGTTCCACTGGAGGTGTCGCCACGGTATTGCCGGTATTGCTGGCAAAACGTTTTTTGAGTTGCTCCACAATACTGTCGGCACCGGAAACACCTGCATCGGCAGCCGTACCAAAAGCACGGTACAATGTAAGCGCACCTTGGTAGGCCTCGCTTCCTACCAGCATTTTGGTGTCTTCCACTCGCTCACACAATTGGTTCGCCAATCCCGAGATTTCGTCCAGTTGGACAAAAAGTGCTAAATCGTTTTGCATTCCCGTTACCGAAACGTAACCTGGTACCAAGGTGGTATTATTAATTGCGGCATTAATTGCATCTTCGGTAAACGCTTTGTTTGCAACATCAATCGTTTGCAGTGATTTGCGCTCATCGGATGTTAATCCCACAAGAAAAGGGAGGTTGGTCAAAATGGTTTGAAAAGCTGTTTTAACCGCCGTTACCTGTGCCGGTGTTGCCGTGACATTCACACGATTGTTTAATAAATTTGACATACTGTTTTTTTAAATTGGTTAATTAATTAATAACTATTGATCAAATTTAAGTGTTTTCTGTAATTATTTTATATTCTTTTTAGTACAATTTTGTGATTATTTATTGAGTGGATTTATTAAATATTGTTATTCTCGAGCAATATAAGTGACGTATAAAATCTTTGAAGCCTCAGTTCTATACATAGTAGTGCCATTTCGACGAAGGAGAAATCTCTGGAATATTATTCGACAAAGCAACTCAGTTTTGATTTTGATTGCGGAGCTACTCGTGGTGATGCTTCCTCCGTCAGCATGACAAGATTACGGCTTATTGGAATGGTAAAAAAGTCATTTATTGGAATAATCAATATTGGCAATACTATTCAAATATGTGATTCAAAAAATCCAAGTCTGGATTGATTGTTTTAATGAGGTTTAATTTCTTTTCCTTTAAATAATAATACAAGAATCAAATTATTGTGATTCAATATCATCCTATAAAAAAGCCACTTTGTCATTCAGGGACGCAGCGGCTTTTTAAATAAATAAAAACTAAAAAGATTGTAAATATTTAGAAACAGTAAGCATTTTCAGCAACTAATTTCGTAGTGATTGTTTCTCTTAAACCAACAACATTTGGCATATTGGTGTATTTTGTATAACGGCGTAATCCCATTAACATCATACGTTGTTCATCACCTTCTGCAAAAGAAACAATGCTTTCTTTTCCTTTTTGAGTAATGATATCAACGGCTTGATACAGGTATAATTGTGCCATTGCGATTTGCTCTTTTACTGTGTCGGCACCGTTTGTTTTGGCTAATTTTTCAGTTCTCAAGATGGTGCTTTCGGCCATGTAGATTTCGATCAAGATATCCGAAGCAGCCATCAATAATTGTTGGTGAGAATCTAAGTCCGGGCCGTATTTTTGAACGGCTCCACCGGCAACCATAAGGAATGCTTTTTTCAATTTGCCAATCATTTCTTTTTCCTCAGCAAACAATTCAGAATAATCAGGAGTGTCAAAAGATGGAATTCCCATTAATTCTTCCTGCACTTTAGAAGCTGGGCCTAGTAAATCAACGTGGCCTTTCATCGCTTTTTTGATCAGCATTCCAACCGAAAGCATTCTGTTGATTTCGTTTGTTCCTTCGTAAATGCGGGCAATACGAGCATCTCTCCAAGCACTTTCCATAGGTGTGTCCTCTGAGAATCCCATTCCGCCAAAGATCTGGATTCCTTCATCAGCACAATTTTGAACGTCTTCGGAAACGGCTACTTTCAAGATAGAACACTCGATAGCATATTCTTCAACACCTTTCAATTCTGATTCTTGATGAGAAGCACCAGTTGCTTCACGCTCTGTAATTCGGTCTTCAATATCTTTTGCTGCACGGTAAGAAGCACTTTCTCCTGCGTAGCAAGAAGTCGCCATTTCGGCTAATTTCGAACGGATAGCGCCAAATTGTGAAATAGCAGTATTAAATTGAATTCTTTCATTAGCATAGTGAACCGATCCAGTGATTACTCGACGTTGAGCGTCCAAACAAGCAGCTGCCAATTTAATACGGCCTACGTTCAAGGCATTCATTGCGATTTTGAAACCATTTCCTCTTTCAGACAACATGTTTTCAACAGGAACTTTCGTTTCATTGAAGAAAACCTGACGGGTAGAGGAGGCACGAATCCCTAATTTATGCTCTTCTTCTCCTAATGAAATTCCGTTATCTTTCGTGTTTTCCAAAATGAATCCGGTAATGTTTTTGTCGTCTCCAATTCTTGCAAATACGATAAATACAGAACAGAATCCAGCATTAGAAATCCACATTTTTTGTCCTGTGATTTTATAATGTGTACCGTCTTCAGACAAAACTGCTTTTGTCTTTCCAGAATTAGCGTCAGATCCTGCGCCTGGTTCAGTCAGGCAGTAGGCTCCAAACCATTCTCCAGAAGCTAATTTTGGTACGTATTTTTGTTTTTGTTCCTCAGTTCCGTAAAGTGTGATTGGCATTGTACCAATTCCGGTATGAGCTCCAAAAGCAGTAGAGAATGAACCCGTTGCTCCCGAAATATAATCACAAACCAAAACCGTATTGACAAATCCCATTCCCATTCCGCCATAAGCTTCTGGCACAGAAACGCTCAAGAAACCAAGATCTCCAGCTTTTCGCATGGATTCTTCGGTAAGGGCATAATCTTTATTCTCGAAACGGTTTTTGTTTGGCCAAATTTCTTTGTCCACAAACTCTTTTACAGAGTCGCGCATCATCAACTGCTCTTCATTGAAATCTTCTGGTGTGAAAATATCTTCACATTTTGTTTCTTTTACGATGAATTGACCACCTCTAGTTTTGTCGCTCATTTCTTTATTTTTTTAGATTTTTAGATGCAAGAATCAAGAAGCAAGATTTTGAGTATCTAACTTATTGATGAAACCTGTTGTCATCTTTTGAAATTCAATTATTTTATTTTCTATTTATGATCTATTTCTTCAATATTGTCATTGCGAGGAACGAAGCAATCGCATTTGCAAAATAAAACTTTGCGTAATTGTTAGCGAGGTTGCTTCGTTCCTCGCAATGACAAACTGAATTAATACTTTATCTACAAAACTTCGTATATCCCAGCACTTCCCTGTCCAGTTCCCACACACATGCTCACAATTCCATATTTGTTTCCTCTGCGTTTCATTTCGTCAAACAATTGAACAGAAAGTTTGGCTCCGGTACAACCAAGAGGGTGACCCAAGGCAATAGCACCGCCATTTACATTGATAATGTCAGGATTCAAGTTTAGCTCGCGTGTAACTGCCAATGCTTGTGAAGCAAAAGCTTCGTTCAATTCAATTAAATCAATATCATTTAGAGTCAATCCTGCTTGTTTCAACGCTTTTGGAATCGCTTTCACAGGGCCAATTCCCATGATTCTTGGTTCGACACCTGCAGAGGCGAAGTTTACCAAACGAGCGATAGGTTGAAGGTTTAATTCTTTTACCATTTCTTCGCTCATGACAAGTACAAAAGCAGCACCATCACTCATTTGTGAAGAGTTACCAGCAGTTACACTTCCATCAGCTGCGAAAACTGCTCTAAGACCTGCCAATGCTTCCAAAGAAGTTCCGGCTCTAGGACCTTCGTCTTTGTTTACCACATATGATTTGGTTTCTTTCTTGCCATTTTCATTGATAAAAGTCTGCTCTACTGTGATAGGCACAATTTGTTTGTCAAACTTGCCTTCAGCTTGAGCTTTCAAAGCTTTGTTATGTGATTGAAAAGCAAATTCATCCTGATCTGCACGAGAAATATTGAATTGTTTCGCCACCGCTTCCGATGTCAATCCCATTCCCCAGTAGTAATCCTCATGTCCCGCTTTTGCAACAGCATAATCCGGAGTAGGTTTGTAGCCTCCCATTGGAATAAAACTCATGCTTTCGGCTCCACCGGCAATGATACAATGTGCCATTCCAGATTGGATTTTAGCAGTCGCCATTCCGATTGTTTCCAATCCTGAAGCGCAATATCTGTTTACGGTAACACCTGGAACGTCATCTACTTTTAATCCCATCAAAGAGATTAAACGACCCACGTTCAAACCTTGTTCTGCTTCTGGCATGGCGTTTCCTACCATAACATCGTCAATACGTGTTTTGTCAAATTCTGGCAACTCATTCATCATGTATTGAATGGTTTCTGCAGCCAACTCATCAGGTCTTTTAAATCTAAAAACTCCTTTTGGGGCTTTACCTACCGCAGTACGATAAGCTTTAACTATATATGCTGTTTTCATTGTTTTTCTTTTTTAAGATTTTAGAAGAAAGAAACAAGAGGCAAGAGAAAAGACAAAACTCAGTTTCGAAGTCTTGCTTCTTGCATCTTTATTCTATTTTCTAGTTACGAAGCGGTTTCCCTTTAGTTAACATAAACTGAATTCTCTCCAAAGTCTTACGTTCTGTACATAAACTCAAGAAAGCTTCACGTTCCAAATCCAATAAATATTGCTCAGATACCAAAGTGTGTTCCGATAAATCACCACCAGCCATAACATAAGCCAGTTTGTTTGCAATTTTCAAATCGTGTTCTGAGATGTATTTACCGGCAACCATTTGGTTGGTACCTACTAAGAACATACCCAGCGCTTGTTTACCCAAAACTTTTACATCAGTCCTGCGAATTGGCTGCGTATAACCAGCTTCGGCCATTAATAAGGCGTGTTTCTTGGCTTCTGCAATCTGGCGGTCTTTGTTTACTACTATAATATCTTTACCGTGCTGTAAAAGTCCAGTGTCAAAAGCTTCGTAACCCGAAGTCGATACTTTTGCCATAGCGATGGTCATGAAATATTCTTGAAGAACATTCAATTCCACATCGTTTTTACGGAATAAATCGGATGCACGCATGGCCAATTCTTTCGAACCACCACCGCCAGGAATTACCCCAACACCAAATTCAACCAATCCCATATAAGTTTCTGCAGCTGCAACCACTTTATCAGCATGTAAGCTCATTTCGCAACCTCCACCAAAAGTCATTCCGTGAGGAGCAACTACAACTGGGATTCCAGAATAACGCACACGCATCATGGTGTCTTGGAACATTTTGATAGCCATATTCAACTCATCATATTCTTGCTCCACAGCCATCATGAATATCATTCCGATATTGGCACCAACAGAGAAATTCGCTGCTTGATTTCCAATAACCAAACCTTGGTATTCTTTTTCAGATAAATCAATCGCTTTATTGATAGCTTGTAAAACATCGCCACCAATGGTATTCATTTTCGATTGGAATTCTAAATTCAAGATTCCGTCTCCCAAATCTTGGATGATAGCACCGCTATTGCTCCAAACTTTTTTGCTTTCGCGAATGTTGTTCAGGATGATAAAAGCATCTTGTCCTGGAACTTTAGTCTGTGATTTCGTTGGAATATTGTAGAAATAAGTAGCTCCTTCTTTTACAGTATAAAAACTAGTACTTCCAGAAGCAATCATTTCGGTAACCCAAGCTGCAGGCTCAAGACCTTCGGCTTTCATGATTTCGATTCCTTTTTCAACACCAATAGCATCCCAAATTTCGAATGGACCATTTTCCCATCCAAAACCCGCTTTCATGGCATCGTCTATTTTGTATAATTCATCTGAGATTTCAGGAATACGGTTGGAAACGTAAGCAAACATTCCAGAGAAACTCTTTCTGTAGAATTCACCTGCTTTGTCTTTTCCTTTAACTAAAACCTTAAATCGGTTGATTGGTTTGTCGATTGTTTTTGTCAATTCCAAAGTAGCAAAAGAAGCTCTCTTGGCAGGACGGTATTCAAGAGTGTCCAAGTCCAAAGTAAGAATGTCTTTGTCTACTTTTTTGTAGAAACCTTGTCCTGTTTTACTTCCGTACCATTTGTTTTCCATCATTTTGTTTACAAATTCCGGAAGTTTAAACAATTCGTGCTGTTCGTCTGTTGGGCAGTTTTCGTAGATTCCGTTGGCAACATGTACCAAAGTGTCTAATCCAACAACATCCACAGTTCTGAAAGTTGCCGATTTTGGGCGTCCAATAACTGGACCTGTCAATTTATCTACTTCTTCAACAGTCAATCCCAATTCTTTTACCAAGTGGAATAAACTTTGAATTCCGTAAATACCAATACGGTTTCCGATAAATGCTGGAGTATCTTTGGCAACAACCGAAGTTTTACCCAAGAATTTCTCTCCGTATATGGTTAAGAAATCCAAAACTTCCGTTGAAGTTTGTGGACCAGGAATAATTTCGAATAATTTTAAGTAACGCGCAGGGTTAAAAAAGTGAGTACCGCAGAAATGTTTTTGGAAATCTTCGCTACGTCCTTCGCTCATAAAGTGAATTGGAATACCAGAAGTATTTGATGTTACCAAAGTTCCCGGTTTTCTGAATTTTTCAATTTGCTCAAAAACCAATTTTTTGATATCCAAACGCTCCACAACCACTTCGATAATCCAATCTACATTGGCAATCTTAGCGATATCGTCCGTAGTGTTTCCAGTCGTGATTCGGCTGGCGAATTTTTGGCTGTAAATAGGAGAGGGCTTCGATTTTAAGGAATTGGCCAAATGCTCGTTTACCACACGGTTGCGAACAATTTTACTTTCAAGCGTAAGCCCTTTTTTGGCTTCGGCATCCGTAAGTGCATTTGGAATTATGTCCAAAAGCAGGACTTCGACTCCAATGTTGGCAAAATGACAAGCAATCCCCGAACCCATAATTCCGGATCCAATTACTGCTACTTTTTTAATGGTGCGTTTCATATAAAGTTATTATTTTTTTTAAATTGAATATGTTATCGCCATTCTTGTTTAGTTTTTAAGACTTGGCGATCTCATCAGTGTTGTTTTCTGTCTGGTTGAATATGTCTTTATTCTGAATCAGTTCGTTGATAATTTCCGAAACTTCTATGAAGTTGTTTATCTTTTCTTCCGAGATATGCTTTCTTACGGATTCATTAAATTTCAAAACTGTATTCTTTGAAAGCTCTCTTTTTTCTTTTCCAAAATCGGTCAGGTAAATTAAAACTCCTCTGCCGTCTTCCGGGTTTTTCTTTCTAATTATTAATCCTTTTTCCTCCATCGATTTCAGGGTTCTGGTCAAACTCGTAGCTTCCATTCCCATTCTCGGTCCCAATGCTGTCGAAGGCGTTCCTTCTTCTCTGTCAATGCTCAATAGGGCAAATCCAGTTGCCATTGTGGCGTCATATTTATTGGCTTCCTCGTTATACATTCTGGATACGGCCTGCCAAGTTGCTCTTAGGATATAATCTATTGTTTTGTTTTTCATAAGCTACTATATCGATTTCAAATGTAATAAAAAATATACTATGCGTGCATAATAAATTTATTTTTTTTTAATTTTTTTATAAATATAGATAAAAAACTCCTTTGAAATAAGGAGTTTGGAGAATATTATGCATGCGCAGTATTTTCTCATTTTAATAGAAATGATGCTTTTCGATTTTTTCAAAAAGAACCCAATCCGAAGGTCAGATTATTAGCTTTGATCTTAGTTTTTTGGAGCAGAAAGTTTACGCTTTTTCAGGAAACATCGTCCCGCTATGCGCTTCAATCTTGTGAGCCGAACACCGGCTCACAAGGATTTCCACTACCATCGGGGCTAAAGGAAGAGATTTTTGCTTTTTAGTTAGCATTACCAAAAAAGAAATATAAATGACGTTCAGGCAATAATACCATGCATCACTTACACTCAATTTTGTCATCCCTGACGGAGGAGGGATCTCATTTGCTAGATCGACAAAGATTGATGCTTTTGACTACAGAGCTACTCGATGAGATTTGCTTCGCCTGTTCGCTATCGCTAAAGTCTTCTCCGTCGAAAGGACAAGTTTGTGGATAATCATATTAATTTCTTACTTTTCCAAAAAAATAATTCAAACCATGAAGTTTATATCAAACCGAACCATAATTTTAAAATCATTTATCGCAGCACTAGTTATTTTAGGAATCAAAAATTTTATTTTCAAAAATCTGTCTCTTTATGGACAGGATTTTCATGACTTGATAGAGTTGTCTGATATTACGATAATTTTCACAGGAGCGTTTTTTGTATTTGGATTATTATTGGCAGCAACGATGACCGATTTTAAAGAAAGCGAAAAAATCCCCGGGGAAGTGGCTTCAAATTTGGAAGCCATAAAAGATTGGATTTACCTAGCTTTCAAAGCGCCAAGAACAGGAACCACCGATTTATGCAAGGAAGAATTGAACAGCGCATTTTTGCGCAAAGAAATGCTTACCATAACCGATGGTATTATTGCTTGGCTTTATTCCAGCGGGAAAGATTCTACAGTTATTTTTCCATTAATTCGGAAATCCAATGAAATAGCCTATTATTTTGCCGAAAGAGGTGTCGATAAAGAAGCCATAAAAGGCATACAGGAAAACACCAATGCAATGCGAAAACAGCTTACGCGTGCGTATTCAATTTCGAGAAATAATTTTATCAAACCCGCATATACCTTGCTCCAAAGCATTCTATTTATAGTGATGTCGCTCTTGCTGATTACCAAATTCAAAAGCCCCTCTGCCGATTATTTGGTGACTTCTGCCATTACGTTTTTATTTTGCTATTTGTATTTATTGATTAGCGGTCTCGACGATCCTTTTGATATTTTCAATGGAGACACCAATGTCGATTTGAAACCTATTGACCGATTTAAGCAACGATTGGATTCGGATTTTTTGGTTTGAAAGATTGATTGAAACTGATCTGAGCGCCATTTATACTTTTTAAAAACGTCTCGAACAGCCTTTTGCAGTAATAATACAACCGAAGATGCAAACTTTGTTTACTGCCTTATGATGATTCGTACAATAAAGTAAAAAAAACATTATTAGGCATAAGAGAAAAGCTAAAGAAGGAAGGTAAAGATACTGGAGTATTTCAAATTAATTTATTGCTTGATAATTCTAATTATATTAATTTTAAATCCAAACCTTTATCATTTAAGGAGGCATTGAGTAAAGTTGAAGAAATTTTGAATAAATAACCTAATAATCACCAGTTACTTTAGAAGAAGCTAGAGCTCAAGCGGAAAGGCTTAAAAATAATAGTGTTTCTTTAGATAAGAAAAAGAGAGTTTAAAAGTTTATAAATAATCAAAAGCGTCCCAATTCAGGACGCTTTTATATTTCTATCATGTTTCAAATGATTCACCCTTTCTTAAATTCCCCATTATCCACATCTCTCAAAAACTGAATCACTCCTTTGAAATAGTTTTTCTGATCATCGTACTGCGAAAGATGGCTTCCGTTAGGACAAAATAAAAAGCGTCCGTTTTGAACTTCTTTAGACATCCACTCCATGTGTTTTGGATCCATGGTATCGTGTTTGGCGCCAATAACCAAAGTTGGCACCGTAATCGTTTTAAGTCGGGCAGTGACATCCCAATCTTTTAAAGTAGCATTTCCAGTAATTCCAAATTCACTCGGGCCCTGCATATACACATACACATTCGGGTTGATGTGTTTGAAAGCTCTGTTGATAGATTCCGGCCATTTGTCAATAGGCATTCTCAAAATATGTTCGGTATAATAATATTTAAAAAGGAGTTCGGTGTATTTTGGGTTGGTGTAATCCTTGTTTTTTTCGAATGTTTTTATCTGCTCAAAAACGGCTTTTGGTAGTTTTGGACCAAGAACTTCATTCGCATATTTGTTGTAGGCCTTCGCGCTGGCCATCATATTGGAAATAATCAGCCCTTTGAGGTTCTTTTGGTATTTTAAAGCGTATTCCATCGCTAGGATTCCACCCCAGGATTGTCCTAGAATGTAAAAATTAGTATTGTCACAGCCAAGAGCTTTTCGAACCTGTTCCACTTCTTCGACAAATCGTTCGTTTGTCCACAGGCTGTTGTCATTTGGTTGATCGCTGTAATAAGAACCCAATTGGTCATAGTAGATGTATTCAATGCTTTCGTTCGGGAAATAGCCGTCAAATGACTCGTACAGTTCGTGTGTGAGTCCTGGGCCTCCGTGAAGCAGTAGTACTTTGATAGTTGGATTGTTTCCCATCGTTTTTGTCCAAACCTTGAAAGTTCCTTTTGGAGTGCTAATAGGAATCATTTTGATACCGCCCGTAAACTGATCGTCTCTTTTGGAGAAATCCAGATAATTGGCCTTGACGCTGTTTTCGGTTTTTTCTTTGCACCCCACAATTAAAAATAGGCTGATGAATAGGATAAGATTGATTTTGAGTTTCATAAAGAGATATTGTTAGTTTTTACTAATATCGTTTTTTAACACCCAACAATTCACAAACTTGTCATGCTGACGAAGTAAGCATCACTGCAAGATGCTCCGTAATCATAAGTCTCAATCTTTGTCGATTTAGCAATTGAGATTCCTCTTCCGTCGGAATGACAATACTGGGTGTAGGTATTGCATGTAAGTATTGTAGGTTATTTTCTAATTTACAGTGAAGATAAGAAGTTTTTAAGCACAAAAAAAGTCCCGACGTTGGTTGTCAGGACTTAGTGTATTAAATTATAATGAAAGTTTACAGCGAATGCCCGTAAATTTCTTCATAAAGATCTTTATAGATTTCTTTGATGATTTTACGTTTTAGTTTTAAAGTAGGAGTAAGGTGACCGCCATTAATAGACCAAACATCCGGCGTTAATTCAAAGCGTTTGATTTGTTCCCAATGTCCAAATTTTGTGTTTAAATGATCAATTTCTTCCTTAATACGGGCAATTACCTTTGGATTCGAAATGATTTCCTGATTGGTATTCCCAGGATCAATTCCGTGTAATTTGGCCCATTCTTTAACGAATTCAAAGCTAGGCTGTATGAATGCGCCAGGCATTTTTTCGCCATCGCCAATCACCATAATCTGCTCGATAAAACGAGACTGTTTCATGGTATTTTCGATAAGCTGCGGAGCGATGTATTTTCCCCCAGAAGTTTTGAACATTTCTTTCTTTCTGTCGGTGATTGATAAAAATCCATCTTTATCAACGTTTCCAATATCTCCAGTATGAAAGTAACCATCAATTATGGCTTCGTCAGTTTTTTCGGGATCTTTGTAATATCCCATCATCACATTAGGGCCTTTGCATAGAATTTCACCATCTTCGGCAATTTTTACCTCTACATTATTAATGATTTTTCCGGCAGTTCCTATTTTAAAGCCTCTGTTTCTTAAATCATTTACTGATATTACAGGTGAAGTTTCAGATAATCCGTATCCTTCCATAATGTATATTTCTGCGGCTGCAAAAATTCTGGCTAATCTTGGCTGTAGTGCTGCGCTTCCATTTACGATTAAATCTAATTTTCCGCCTAAACCAGCTTTCCACTTACTGAAAATTAGTTTTCTGGCTAATTTTAACTGCAGTTCATACCAAAATCCATTGACTCCGTAAGGTTCATATTTTAAGCCTATTTCAACGGCCCAAAAGAAAAGTTTCTTTTTGATTCCAGTAAGCTCAGTGCCTTTGGCAATAATTTTTTCGTAAACTTTCTCAATAAGTCTTGGTACGCCAGTCATTACCGATGGTCTTACTTCCTTAATATTATCAGAGATTTTTTCTATGGATTCGCCAAAATAAATGGAACATCCATAAAATTGATAAATATAAGTTACCATTCGCTCATAAATATGGCAAATAGGCAAGAAGCTTAATGCACGGCTTACACCTGGATCAAAAGGGATTCTGTCGGCGCTGTCCAAAACATTCGAGACAATATTTTTATGAGATAACATGACTCCTTTTGGTCTTCCTGTTGTTCCCGATGTATAAATGATTGTGGCTAAATCTTCTGGATTTACATTATTTTTTCGATCTTCAACATTAGCTTGGTTGCTGGTATCTTCGCCTAGCTGTAATAACTTATTCCAGTTTTTGCATCCTTCGATTTCATTAAATGAATATACTTCTTTCAAAGAAGGAACATTGGCTCTTATGTTGTTTACTTTGTGGAATACTTCGATATCTGAAACAAATAAGTACATCGCTTCCGAATGATTTAGAATATACTCATAATCTTCCTCGGTGATAGTTGGGTATATGGGAACATTTTGAGCACCAGTTTGTAAAATACCAGTATCCATGATATGCCATTCTGTTCTATTATTGCTGGAAATGATTGCAATCTTATCATTTTTTTGAATACCCATTTTTAGCAATGCTCTAGAAACAGCATTGGCTTTGTCGATATATTCTTGAGTTGATGTTTTTACCCAAACACCATTTTGCTTTGTTACTAAAGCATCTGGTTTGTTGTAATTTTCAAGTTGATAGTATGGGAAATCAAAGAGACGAGTAATCGTTACCATTATGAGATTATTAAATTGTATCGCAAATTAAATAAAAATTAATAATATTTTTTATTTTCCAAGAATTAATTATGATTAATATAATTACAATATTGGTAATCAACGAAATCGTTTTCTTGAATTTGTTAAATTTGAATGAATTAGATTAATAAAGTGATTTTATGAGCTGCTAATGGTTTTTAAAACACAAGTAATAGGGTCATTTAGACTGCTTCCTTTTTAAAATAATTATTCTATATATTCTTTTACGCGCTCTCCAGAAATGAACATTTTCTTTTTGTCATAATGAATGGAAAATTGTTGTAATGTCCACTCTTCTTTAGTAGCTGATTTAGAATTTGCCGAACTGCTTTTTTTATACCAAAAGGAATAAGTTGCACTATTAAATCCTTCTTTGAAAATTGGAATTCCTGATTCGGAACATTCAATTCCCCAAATGATATTTTCTTTGGTTAAGTCTTCGTTTTGAATAACTCCAGTTCCGTCTTCGTTAAGAATTGTTGTAGGTGTGATTTGATTTACATACGTATATATACCTGTAATTGGGTAGCCAATAACTGTAGCTATATAATGGTTTTTGTCATTGCTCTTGATTTTTGTGATTTTAATTTGAGCAAAAGAATGAGTGGCACTTAGTACAAGCGCAGTAAGCAGTAATGTAAAATTTTTCATGGATGCAGGTTAATTGTAAAGAGACTAAAGAGCAAAGGGCATTGTTCTTTAAGTTGATTGTTTATTCTAGTATTTTGGGCGAAGATACAAACTGGATTTTAGATAAAAAACTATAAATAGGTGTAATTATAAAGATATAAATAGCCTTCATTAAATTTCTTCTTTCCTTCTGGGGAATAAAGATAGCTTTTTACTTTTTTCTCAATTACATTGCCATTAGGATTAAGTTTATAGGAGATAACCGTTTCTTCGTTGGGGTATTTTGTGGCATTATCCGAATTAATGGTTATCAAGTTAATGAGCCTGTTATTGCGGTCATATTTATAAATACTTTTAGAAAATGGCATTCCTGATTTTAATGTCAAAGATTCTTTTATCAGTCCATTCGCATCGTAGTTGTATTTTGTGGCTAAATCACTTGCCTGATAATCTATTTGAAAAATTTGGTTTTCATCATTAAAATGGTAAAAGTATTCCTTACGAGTAATTGCTTTTTTTGGCATACTCTCTATATAATCTTCTCCTTTAAATAAAATATTTTTCTTTTGAACGTACTTGTAATCTATTGTAGAAAAAATTAGGTCTTTCTCAGCTGTATTTTCAATATTGGCATCGGTTGTATCTTTTTCACTTGAAAAAAGGGTTGTTTCGATATCGATATGAGAGACAAAGCCTTTGTTGGTGTAACTAAAAAAACTCTTTTTTGATTGTAAATTTCTAAGAGTTTCTTCTATTTCCTTGGTTATTCCATTCTGGTCAAATTTATACTGATTGCTTACTGATGCAGAATCGTTTTTTGTGTGTCCTTGAGCATCTGTTTCGAATTTGTGTTCCTGCATTTCTTTTACATTTCCTTTTAGACCGAAAGTTTTTGCATTAGAACCAGCCAATTCGAGCATTGGATTGGTCTTTAAGGACTCATCTGAAATTTGTGCAAATAGAGGATTTATTAAAAGCAGTAGGATTGCTATAAAAATATTTTTTTTAATGGTATTCATTTTGGGGATTAGGTTAATTAATATTTTGGCAAAAAATTCATAAAAAAACCGTCTCTAAAATATCAGGAGACGGGTGATAATGTGAAATAAAATTTTAATTATTAAAGTCTTATTTGTTCGTGTTGTTTATCTGTTTTTTTGGCGAATATAGTTCAAAATTTAATAAAAAAATAGATTTGAAATCATAACGACAGACTTTTTTTAAACATTTTAGTTTTGCTATAGATTAACTAAATATTAAACAGTGGTAAAAACGTTTTTGGCGACTGTTTTTATTTGTTTTTCATATTCATATAGTCAATAGTTAATTCAGACATAACTTTCATACCTAGTACAAAACCACTTTCGTCAATATAAAAATCGGGTGTATGATGGCCGGCAGTTTCCGAAGCTTGTTTTCCTTTTGGCATTCCGCCTAAAAAAATGAACAGACCCGGAACTTTTGCTTGGTAAAAAGAAAAGTCCTCAGCTCCAGTTACTGCTGTTGTCAGTATTACATTTTCTTTTCCCGCTGCATTTTCTAATGTTGCCAGCATATTTTGTGTTAATGTGGGATCGTTATAAGTAATCAATGTTTTTTTAGTAATCGAAACATTTGCGGTCGCTCCCGCGCTTTCGGCAATATTGGTTGAAATTTGTTTTATTCTGGAATGTACTAAATCTTGAGTTTTGCTGTCCAATGTACGAATGGTGCCATTCATTGTAAGTTCTTCAGGAATAATATTGTTTCGAACACCTGCATTTATTTGCCCAACGGTAACGACAGCTGCAGATTCTGTTAGTTCTACATTGCGGCTTACTATAGTCTGTAAACCTAAAACAATTTGCGAAGCAGTGACAATTGGATCAACCGACATCCAAGGATATGCACCGTGAGATTGCTTTCCATTTACTTTTATTGTAAACCAATCTGAAGATGCCATTGTTCCTTTTGGGCGGTATTTTATTTTTCCAACCTCGGTTTGGGCATTGATATGCAATCCAAAGATAACATCTACTTTGGGATTTTCAAGAACACCTTCTTTAACCATTAATTCTGCTCCTCCTTCTTCACCTTCGGGAGCTCCTTCTTCGGCAGGTTGAAAAATAAATTTCACAGTGCCGTGTAATTCTCCTTTAATTGATGCCAAAATTTCGGCAGTTCCCATCAAAATGGCAATATGAGTATCGTGGCCACAAGCATGCATTACGTTTACGGTTTTTCCGTTATATTCTGCTTCTGCTTTTGATGCAAAAGGGATATCTACTCTTTCCTTTACAGGCAGAGCGTCCATATCAGCTCTTAATGCTACAACGGGACCGGGTTTTCCACCTTTCAAAATGCCTACAACTCCTGTTTTTGCCACACCTGTTTGGACTTCGATTCCCAAAGAACGAAGATAAGAGGCTATTTTTTCGGCAGTTTTGAATTCTCTGTTTCCCAACTCAGGATTTTGATGAAAATCCCTGCGCCAAGCAATGACTTTAGATTCTAAAGAGCTGGCTTTTTGTAAAATTTTTACTTTTAAATTTGTGTTTTGTGCAAATGCTATCCCATTTATAAATAAAAAGATGGCAATGAGTTTGTTATTTTTCATTCGTTTAATGGTTTTGTTTTTATTTGTTGAAATTTGTGATAATCTGTGTAATTTGTGGCAGAAAATTTTAAAAGCGAATACCTTGATAATCATTCAAATGTAAATATTTAAATTGTTGTTAGATATAAATGTAAAAAAAACTCCACAAAGACTTGGAGTTTTTTTAATTCTAAAAGAATTAACGTTTATTAATCCATTTGTATTCACAAAAACTTCCTGTCAGGGTGTGACTTCGTTGTTTCTGTGTTTTGGATAATTTGTTCATTTTTATTGGAAAACTGAACACTAGATAGTTGTTTAAAAATAATCGTTAAATATTATAACCCGTTGGGTGCAATTATTCTAAACACAGAATCTATGTGTTTAAATAAAATTTCATGAATTACACCCAACGAGTTATTATATATATTATTTGTGCTTTAACCTCGTAATTATTTTCAATAAAACTTCTGTTTTGAAGTAAAATTGATGAGAAAAAGAAAATTCAGGTGAATGTTTCTTGTTTAATTTAACATCAAAAACTTTTACAATGCCAATCAATTATTAATTACAAGCTTTACCAATCAGATATTCGATGTCTTCAAAATCGCTTTCACCGTCTTCTATCTTTAATTTTTTGGCTTTTTTAAAATCATTGCAAGCTAGTTTTATTTCGTTCGTTGAATAATAGCAAATACCTCTGTTGTGAAATGATTGGCTGTTTTTGGAATTTAGTTTTATGGCTTGAGTATAATCAGTTATTGCTCCTTTATAATCTTCTAGTTTTAATTTAGTTTTTGCTCTGTTAGAAAAAGCTAAGTCATCTTTAGGATTTAGACGGATAGCAATTTCGTAATCCTTTAGGGCTTCAGTGTAATTTTCCATGTACAGTTTGGCGTTCGCCCTGCTTGAATAACTTTCCCCGTCATTTGGATTCAATTGTATAGCTTTTGTAAAATCAGTAATAGCTCCACTATAATCTTCAGTTTTAAGTTTAGAAATTCCCCTGTTAAAAAAAAGCACCTGAACACTTGCATCTTTTTGTATAGCTTTTGTAAAATCAGATATAGCTCCAGAATAATCTTCTTTATCCATTTTTGCCACACCTCGGTGAAAATAGTCTTCAGCAGATTGACTAAATAAATTTGTTGATAGAACACAAAATAAGCATGCAATAATTATACTAATCTTTGAGATTTTCATACCTAATTTTATTTATTTTCTACTCGTTTGGCTTTTCGATTTCGCCCCGTTTGTGGCAGTAACTGGACTCTGCTTTATTATTTTTTTATTCAAAAATATTTTGTTAAAATGTAAATAATTTTACAAATATAAAAAGTTTATTTTTAAACTAAAATACTCCAAAAGAGGTATTTTTAAAGCAGATTGAATTCTTGATTTTAATATTTACAAGATAAAATCTCTAAAAGCTTTGTAATTTTTTAAATATTTAAAACCATTGATTATGATTATAAATGCTGTATTTGAAAAGCAAAAATATGTATAAAGTAAAAATCCCTTTAATCTTCTCTTGTAAATAGAAAAAGGTTAAAGGGATTAATTTTATTTAGAAAATACTATCTATTACTGCTTCTCAATCCACAATCTAGCATTCACAAAAGCTTCGTGCCAAGGCGTAACCTCGTCATTTCTGTCTTTTGGATAATTTGCCCAGTTCCATTGGAAAGTTGAACGCTCGAAGTGAGGCATAGTAACCAAATGTCTTCCTGTTGTATCACATAATATTGCGGTATTGAAAGCCGATCCATTTGGATTAGCAGGATATCCTTCGTAACCGTATTTTCCAACGATATTATAATTCTCTTCACCCATTGGCAAATTGAATTTTCCTTCACCGTGAGAAACCCAAACCCCTAATGTACTTCCAGCTAAACTAGATAACATTACCGATTTGTTTTCCTGAATAGTTACCGATGTAAAAATACTTTCGTGTTTGTGGCTGTCGTTATGAAGCATTTTTCCGTGAATTTCATGCTCAGGGTTAATAACTTCCAATTCCATAAATAATTGACAACCGTTACATATTCCAACAGATAAAGTGTCTTCTCTTTTAAAGAAGTTTTTCAATGCTGTATTCGCTTTTTCGTTGTATTTGAATGCTCCAGCCCAACCTTTGGCAGAACCCAAAACATCTGAATTTGAGAATCCTCCAACAGCTCCAATGAACTGAATGTCTTCCAGATTTTCACGTCCCGAAATCAAATCGGTCATGTGAACGTCTTTTACGTCAAAACCTGCCAAGTACATCGCATTTGCCATTTCACGCTCGGAATTACTTCCTTTTTCACGAATGATTGCTGCTTTTGGTCTTGGTTTAGAGTTATCAATTACTGGTTTTTTTCCTGTAAAATGAGTTGGGAAAGTATAGTTTAATACTTGGTTTTTATAATTGTCGAAACGTGCTTGTGCAGTTCCGTTTTTAGCTTGTTTTTGGTCTAATAAGAAAGATGTTTTGAACCAAATGTCTCTGTATTTAGCAATGTCTAATTTACAAGGACCAAAGTCTAGAGTAGCTTCAGTTGTAGCGTTTCCTAATTTGAAGAATGATACATTGTTGGCGTTCAATTTAGCTTCAACAGTTTCATCTGAATTGGCTTGGAATACTACCGCTATGTTTTCAGAGAATAAGTATTTGATGATGTCTTTTTCTTCGAAAACAGAGAAATCAATTTTGGCTCCCAAATTAACATCAGCAAAACACATTTCCAGTAAAGTAGTAATCAAACCACCGCTTCCAATATCGTGTCCCGCCAAGATTTGATTGTCTAAAATCAATTCTTGCAATGTATTAAATGCATTTTTGAAAAAAGCACTGTCTTTAATAGTTGGCGCTTCATTTCCGATAGAATTTAATGTTTGCGCCAAAGAAGAACCTCCAAGTTTGAAATCGTCTTGGGATAAATTGATATAATAAATAGAGCCTCCGTCTTTTTGTAAAACAGGCTCTACTACTTTTCGAACATCGATACAGTTTCCGCCAGCCGAAATAATTACCGTTCCCGGTGCGATTACTTCGTCATTTGGATATTTTTGTTTCATCGAAAGCGAATCTTTTCCAGTTGGAATATTAATTCCTAATTCGATTGCAAAGTCAGAACAAGCTTCTACAGCGGCGTATAAACGAGCATCTTCCCCTGCGTTTTTACAAGCCCACATCCAGTTTGCAGATAATGAAATCCCTTTCATTCCGTCTTTTATTGGAGCCCAAACGATATTTGATAATGATTCGGCAATAGCAGTTCTAGTTCCTGCAACAGGATCAATTAATGAAGCGATAGGAGAGTGTCCAATTGAAGTAGCGACACCTTCTTTTCCTTGATAATCTAATGCCATTACACCAACATTGTTCAAAGGCAATTGCAATGGTCCTGCGCATTGCTGTTTGGCTACTTTTCCGCCAACGCAACGGTCCACTTTATTGGTAAGCCAGTCTTTACAAGCAACAGCTTCCAGTTGTAAAACTTGCTCTAAGTAAGTTGCTATGTTTTTTACGTTATATTCTAATGCAGGATAGTTGTAATTGATGGTTTTGTCCGTCATTACCGTTTTTGGAGAACTTCCAAAGAAATCTTCCAAAGCATAATCCATTGGTTTTAAGCCAGTAGTTTTTGATTCGAAAGTAAAGCGGTGGTCAGCGGTTACATCACCAACTTGGTACATTGGAGAACGCTCTCTGTCTGCAATTCGTTGTAAAATGGCGATGTCTTTTTGACCAATAACCAATCCCATTCTTTCTTGAGATTCGTTACCAATTATTTCTTTAGCCGAAAGGGTCGGATCGCCAACAGGCAATTTGTCCAAATCAATTAAACCGCCAGTTTCTTCCACCAACTCCGAAAGACAGTTTAAGTGTCCGCCAGCACCGTGATCGTGAATAGAAACGATTGGGTTATTATCGCTTTCCACCAAACCGCGAATGGCGTTGGCAGCACGTTTTTGCATTTCTGGATTCGAACGTTGGATTGCGTTTAATTCAATTCCTGAACCAAAAGCTCCGGTATCTGCTGAAGATACTGCGGCTCCGCCCATTCCAATTCTATAATTTTCTCCACCAAGAATAACGATTTTGTCTCCTTCTTGCGGTTTCTTTTTAATTGCCTGATCTAATTTTCCGTAACCAATTCCTCCCGCTTGCATGATTACTTTATCATAACCAATTTTACGGTTGTTTTGTTCGTGTTCGAAAGTCAAAACCGAACCAGTAATAAGAGGCTGTCCAAATTTATTTCCAAAATCAGAAGCTCCGTTTGAAGCTTTTATCAAAATGTCCATTGGAGTCTGATACAACCATTTTCTTTCGGTTACGGCATCTTCCCAAGGTCTGTTTTCTTCCAAACGGGAATATGAAGTCATATAAACCGCAGTTCCCGCCATTGGCAATGAACCTTGTCCTCCAGCCAAACGGTCACGAATTTCTCCTCCTGATCCTGTTGCAGCTCCGTTGAAAGGCTCTACAGTTGTTGGGAAATTGTGTGTTTCTGCTTTTAAAGAGATAACCGAATCAAATTCTTTTATTTCGTAAAAATCTGGTTTGTCGGCAGTTTTTGGAGCAAATTGCTGTACTCTTGGTCCTTTTACAAAAGCAACGTTGTCTTTGTAAGCCGAAACAATATCGTTAGGGTTTTCCTGAGATGTTTTTTTGATTAATTTAAAAAGAGAAGTTTCTTTTTCTACTCCGTCAATAACAAAAGTTCCGTTAAAAATTTTGTGGCGACAGTGTTCTGAGTTGGCTTGAGAAAAAGCGAAAATTTCGGAATCCGTTAGTTTTCTGCCTAATTTGGTTGCCAAATTATCCAAGTATTCTACTTCTTCCTGACTTAAAGCCAAACCTTCTGATTTGTTGTAAGCAGCAATATCATCAATATTCAAAATAGCTTCTGGCTGAATGTGAATCGTGAAAATTTCTTGATTCAATTCGGTATATTTTTGCGAAAGCATTGGGTCGAAATCATTGAAATCGGCTGTTGCTTTTTGGAATTCTTCAATACGAATGATTCCAGAAACCCCCATGTTTTGAGTGATTTCTACCGCATTGGTGCTCCAAGGGGTAATCATAGTGGCACGTGGTCCAACAAAAAAATCCGACAAGACGGATTTTTCTATTTTATTTGCGTCGGCAAAAAGCCAGTTAAGTTTTGAAATGTCTTGAGCCGAAATTTCGTTTTGCGTTTGTACTGCAAAAACAGTTTTGCTTTGGTTTTCAAAGAAATGGATCATTGTTGTGTAGTTTGTTGTATTTAACGGTGCAAATTTAGGTTAAATATATAGTAAGAGCAAATGTGAAAAGCAAAGTATTCTGGAAAAAACAAAGTTGATTTTTTAATGTTTTATTAAAAACAAAAATATTTATGCAACAACTGATTGTTTATAATCTTGGTTTATCAAATACATATCAATATTATTTAGAATTTCTTTTAGATAATTTATAGTTTCTTTTTTCATTTTTTCTAAATCTTCAATAGTATATTCTTTTCCGATTTCTGTAAATGAAGAAGTTCCATGTGCTAAATCATTTCTTTTGTTTTTAATTGCTAATAAACATTGACCATTCTTAGTATCAGCATGAGTTGTAGTAGAATCAAAACCATACTGTTTGCTTATTTCATTGATTTTTCTACTATCTACATTACCACTAAATATTTTTTGTTTATCAAAACTAGTTTTTACAATATCATTAGCTATGTTTGCTATTGTAGTTACAAAATTTTTGGCATTTGAATTTTTTTTCAAATATGAAATAAGTACTTCTTTTAATTCTATTTTTAATACATCAAAAGAGATTAAATTGTTATGTATGTTGGCATGAATTTCTTCAATTGCATTAGACATACTTGATTCTACTAGATTATATAACATTAAAATCATGTTAGATTTTAATATTTTGTTTAAATCATCGTTTGTGTTAGAATTCGTAAATTGGCTAATAAACGAAAAGTAAATTTCAACTTCATCAGCTCTTTCTTGAAAAGTAGTTTTTACGGATTGCATTAGGATAATAATTTATTTTTTACAAATTCTATTCTGCCAATTACTTTTACTTTACTATTTGCTGCATCGGAAGTAGTATGAGTTTTAAATTCATCTGACTCTAACCAATCTTGAATATTTGTAGGAGTCAAATTTGGATTTTCTCTTAATGCTAATGCAACACCTACAGAAATAGCTTCAAATCTAACTCTAGGAGTTGTATTGTGCGTAGAGGCTTTTTTAAATCCATAAGGGAATTGATCTCTAACGAATGTAAGCATTCCATTAAATTGTGACGCCATTTGATCTTTGTCAAAACCATTTGTATGTTTATTTGAAATATAGTCATCTAAAAAATCATCAACTCGGTGGACAAAAGTTTGATAATTATCTGTGTAAGCAAAAAAGCGTAATACTAATTCTTGTGCTTCTCCTCGTTTTTTTCTGTCTTCAGAAATTGGACATAAATCATTAAATAATTCGTTTTGTGAGCATTCATTTAAGAAATCGTAGAAAACTCCCTCATACACCCCTTTTCTGATTTCCATTGGAGTCAAATCATAAGGCTTGGTATTTATGCGTCCAAACAAATCTCTTCTAACATTTGCAGATGCCTTTTCAGTTAATTCAATAGATCTTAGCGTTTTTCTTAATAAACGTCTTTGTCTGCTTTCTAATAGGTCTTCATACTTGTAGCCATTTAATTGGTCTAGTACTTCAAGTCCAGACAAAGTAAATTCATTAAGTTTGAATTTGTTAATTGTTCTTATGCGTTGCGAACCATCAACAATTTCTAATTTACCAGTATCCAAATCGTCGGCAAAAAACAAATATGGAATTGGTAAGTCTAATAAAAGAGATTCTATGAATTTAGACATTTTTTCGATATCTTTTTCCCAAACGAAATTTCGTTGATATGGAGGAATAACGAACTCTTCTTTTTGATATTTGTCAATTAATACTTCTACAGGATATTCCCTAGTGTCATAATTGACAGGAACTCGTTCTTCTATTATTTGTAATTCTGCAGCTTCTTTTTCTTGGGGTGTTTTCATTTAATATAATTTTAAATGTTCTTTTATACTTTTAGCAATAACTTGTCCAAGTGCAACAGGTACCGCATTGCCTAATTGCCTTGCGATCATAACAGTTGAAAATTCTTTGTTTTCATCGAAAAATTTGTAATTCTTTGGGAATGTTTGTAATAGTGAAGCTTCTCTTAAGGATATTGCCCTATCTTGAATAGGATGACCAAATCGTCCATTCCCATATCCAATACAATGTGTGGTAATTGTAGGAGAAGGTTCTTCCCATTTCATTCTTCCATATACACTTGAATAAGATTTTCCAGATTGTTTTTGATGGCAAGCTAAAACTAATTCATTAGACCAATCTTTCCAACCTCCTCCATAAGGAGTGGCTTTTATTCTTTTTCTATTTAGATCTGTTAATTTTCGTGCAAAATGTAATTTATCTGTCTCACAGGTTTCACCATCACTTATTGGCGGAAGATTAAAAATCACATCTTTAACAGTTTTGTAGTTTTTAGGAGTGTGAGTTTTTGGTATTAAATTTATTTCTCCAAGTTTAGAGGCTAATAATACTAATCTTTTCCGATTTTGAGGAATTCCATATTCAGGACAGTTAACTATCTCATATGTAGTAAAGTATCCTTGTCTTTTTAAATCTTGAATAAAGTCATCAAAAACAGGGGCTTTTTTAAAGTTTAATAATTGAGCTACATTTTCCATTGAAACAATTTCTGGTTTTGTTTCTCTAATTAATCGAGCAAATTCGTATAACAATGTCCATTTATTGTTTTCCTTTTCTTTATCTTTAAAAGTATAAGATGAAAAAGGTTGGCAAGGTGCACATCCAACTAATACCCTTATTTGAGAGTCTCCATAAATTTTGTTAATTTCATCAGACGTTATGTCCGAAATGCTTTTTGATATAAATTTTGATTTATTGTTTTTTTCGAAAGCATATTTACAAGTTTCATCAATATCTATACCTGCTAAAATGTTGAATTTTTCTTTTACAAAACCATATGATAGTCCGCCTATTCCGCAAAATAAGTCAATTACGCCTACTGTTTTTATGTTATCTTTCTGTATTTTCAAAATTAATTTTTAATAAATTTATTTGGACGCAAGTTAATTTTTTTTAATAATAAACACTTTAGAAATATACTTAATTTATTTCGGAAACGGTTTGTTTTGATACCCTCCTAAATCTGGTGGCAACGTTCTGCTGATTCCGAGAATATCAAGAGGAATTAAATAAGCCGAATTTCCTTTTGCGAAAGCAGAAGAGCTATCATCAATATTGAAATTATTGCTATTTGGACTAAAGAATTTCGGGTCTTCGTTGAGAATAATAGCATTGTAATGCACAGGATCGGTGTCGAATTGATAATCTGGATCTTTGCCCTTGTTGGATTTGATCAGGCAATTATTGAATTGGTAAACGAAGGCAGCACCTGATTTTTTATCCAGAATCATTTCGTTTGAATACGAACCATAAATAATGCAATTGTTGAAAGTGGCACCCGTAAGGTCTTTGGTTTCAGGAGTCGCACCATCGCTATAATTGCTAACATAGACAGCCATCTGCCCAGAACTCGACCAATTGTTGTTAAAAGTGCTATGGGTAAACTTGTAATTCCCTCCATAAGTACAGGCTAAACTCGCTTGTCCAGTGTAGTTGATAACAATGTTTTCTCCTTCAATCATCGCGTTTTTGGCTTGAATTCCGTAGTGAGTGCAGTTGTAAATTTGAATGTTTTTTAGTAATACTGTTGTTCCGTTATTGCCGTCGATTAATAATCCTACGGTTGCGTTTTTGAGTGTAAGATTTTGAATTGTGTTATTGTTGCTTCCATTTTGCAACCATACAGTTCCCCATTGTCCTGGAATATATGCAAAATCGGGTTGCTGGCGGTCACTGCTGAAAATCACTTCGTTTTCCAGTTTATCGGTGGCAGATTTTGTTCCGTTAATCTGTATGGATGAATTTTTGGAGACGATAAGACCCGAATTGGCATGGAAATATACACGGGTTCCTGCGTCAAAAATTACCGTTTCTCCTTCGGGTACGGCTGCATATCCATAAATGACATAGGCTTTTTTGTTGGTAAAATGAAGTTCGTTGCCGTGAATAGGATCATTTTTATCTAAATAAAAACCGCTTATTTTTTCGTTTCCAATTGGGAGTGTTTCGGTGGTTCCATCAGCATTGCGGTTGGGATATAGCAAAATAGCATCTTGTACCAAAGTTACTAATTCCACTTTTTGAAGATTGGCACCGCTGTCAAATTCTATTTGATCCGTGTTTATAAATTCTGTTGGGGTAGTGTTGTTGCTTTCGACGGTTGTTTCTATAAAAATGTACAAACTGTCTTTGGCTAATAATGTAACGTTTTCGAACATCTTGCCCTGATTTCCCTGAGCGCCGTCGATAGACATTCGGTATTTTGAGTTAAGCCCTTTATTAAATTTAATAAGAGGAATATTAATGTCGTTTTTGGAATGGTTGTAAACTTTTAGGGAATATGTGCTGGAACTCAAATTCGTAAAAACCGTATCTAGATATACCGTGTCTTTTGAAAAAGTTAAATCACCTGTACTGGCCACGGTCTCAAAATCACTGCGACAAGAGCAAAAAGAAAGCAGTATTCCAGTTAAAAGCAATAAGGCGATGCGATGCATTTGGTTTTATTTTTTGTAAAAATAGGAATAAATTAGAATTTTTGGTTAAAATGAATTCTATGATTTGATCAGTGAGTAGCTGCGTAATTCAGGCTTATTTTAATTTAGGCTTATTTGGTTATTTTGTATTCGATTTATTTCTTTTTTGAATTATCAAATTAGCGTATTTTTACAATCTTTAAAATTGATATATGACTTTTGATAAAAATAAAATACTCGAATTCTGCAATACCTTTTCTAAAAACACTTTGATGGAAACCCTGAATATTGAGTATATTGATGCTGGACTTGATTTTTTAACAGCAAAAATGCCTGTGAATTCTTCGGTGCATCAGCCAATGGGATTACTGCATGGAGGTGCTTCGGTGGCATTGGCAGAAAGCGTTGGGAGTGCGGCTTCGCATTTTTTTATTGATGGAAAAACGCAAGAAGTGAGAGGAATCGAGATTTCGGCCAATCATTTAAAAAGCATTCGAGAAGGCGTTGTTTTTGGGACAGCTCGAATTATCCACAAGGGACGAAGTATTCATCTTTGGGAAATTAAAATAACGGATGAAGCTGGGAATTTGATTTCGCTTTGCAAATTGACGAATATGGTTTTGACGAAAGAGAAAAAATAATATGAATGATTTTTTTAATAAAGTAATACAGCAACAAGAGCAAAACCTGCCTTTTGTATTGTATTGCAAGCCTAATTCGGATACAATAATTGGGATGTTTCAGCGCAATGATACGTTGTTTAATGTGGTTGATTTTACTGAAAAAGGATTTGTATTTGCTTCTTTTGATGGAAACAGCATTCATTTAATTCCCGAAAATGAATCGGAAATAATAGGTGTGATTAAAGAAAAAGGAGAAGCTGATGTTTTGGAAAAAAAACAGAAACTTCCGAATGAGTCGGATAAAATTGATTTTGAAAGAATAGTTGCCAAGGGGATTCAAGCGATAGAAAATCAAGAGTTCAAGAAAGTAGTTCTTTCCCGTAAAGAAATAATCGAATTGGAAAAATTTGATCTGATAGGAACTTTCGAAAAATTGGTGCAATTGTATCCCAGTACTTTCGTGTATTGTTTTTATCATCCGAAAGTTGGCACTTGGATGGGAGCTACACCGGAACAATTAGTAAAAGCCAATGTCAATGTGTTTGAAACAATGGCTTTGGCAGGGACACAAAAAGATTATGGCTCGGAGGAAATTGTTTGGGAAAAGAAAGAAAGAGAAGAACAGCAATATGTAACAGATTATATTGTAGATCAATTGCAAGAGGTTACTCTGGAGATTTCGGTTACGGAACCTTATAGTCTAAAAGCAGGGAGCGTTTGGCATTTGAGAACTGACATTTGGGGTGTTTTAAATGCGGGTTTCAGTTTGAAGCAAGTCATTAATCTATTGCATCCGACACCAGCTGTCTGCGGATTGCCAAAAGAAGCTTCGAAAGCTTTTATTTTGGAAAACGAAAATTACAATCGGACTTTCTATACCGGATTTTTGGGAGAATTGAATACGAGTTTTGCCGTCGATTCGGTTAGCTCAAGTCTATTCGTAAATTTGCGATGCATGCAGATTCGAGATTCGCAAGCGCATTTGTATATGGGGTGCGGCATTACCAAAGACAGCATTCCAGAAAAGGAATGGATGGAAAGTGTGAATAAGTCGATGACGATGAAGAGGAGTTTGGATTTTTGATTTAAGATTAACGATTTAAGATTTAGAAAATAGAATTTTGATTTTCTCTTTTAATATAAAACAAAATATAAATGAAATTAGATATACTAGCATTTGGAGCACATCCCGATGATGTAGAATTAGGATGTTCCGGAACAATTTTAAAAGAGATTTCTCTTGGGAAAACAGTAGGAATTGTTGATTTGACCCGTGGTGAACTTGGAACTCGCGGTTCGGCGGCCATTCGGGATCAGGAGGCTACCGATGCGGCGAAGATATTAGGAGTTTTTGTTAGAGAGAATTTGAATATGTGTGATGGTTTTTTTGTCAATGATGAAAAACACCAATTGGAAGTCATAAAAATGATTCGAAAATACCAACCCGAAATTGTTTTGTGCAATGCAATAGATGACAGGCATATTGATCATGGGAAAGGAAGCAAATTAGTTTCGGATGCTTGTTTTTTATCAGGTCTGCTGAAAATAGAAACAGTTCTTGATGGCGAAATCCAAAAGCCTTGGAGACCGAAATTGGTTTATCATTATATTCAATGGAAAAACATAGCACCTGACTTTGTTGTGGATATTACTGGATTCACAGATAAAAAAATTGAATCTATTTTGGCTTATCGTTCCCAATTTTATGATCCGAATTCGAAAGAACCTGAGTCACCGATATCGAGCAAAAATTTCTTGGAGAGCCTGAATTACCGTTCTAGGGATTTAGGGAGGCTTACTGGGGTAGAACATGCCGAAGGTTTTACTGTCGAAAGGTGTTTGGCAGTCAATAGCTTAGGAGATTTGAAGTAAAAAAGCTGAATTTTTTTTAATTTTTTGTTTGTAGAAGTAAACATTTGTTCTATATTTGCAACCGCTAAGCACAAATGGTGGTTGTAGCTCAGTTGGTTAGAGCATCGGTTTGTGGTACCGAGGGTCGCGGGTTCGAGCCCCGTCTTCCACCCAGAAAGCAAAAGCCTTGAAGAAATTCAAGGCTTTTTTTTGCAGTAATTTGAATGAAATTGTTATGTTCTTTGATTTTAAATTTAAGTTTTGTATTTTAGAAGCGTATTAGAAATTTATATTTTTCTAATTTTTTAAATATTTATGAATTAATAAAACTTAAAATCTATGGGAACATTTTTGATTAGTAAAAGAAAAAATGAAGAATTTCAATTTGTCTTAAAAGCAGGAAATGGACAAGTTATTTTAGCCAGTGAGGGTTATACAACAAAAGCAGGCTGTGATAACGGCATCGAATCTGTGAGAAAGAATTCTCAAGTGGATGAAAGATTTGATAAATTGGAAGCCAAAAACGGAAAGTTTTATTTCAATCTAAAAGCTACTAACGGTCAGATTATTGGCAGTAGTGAAATGTATGAATCGGTGGCATCTAGAGATAATGGAATTGAATCTGTCAAGAAAAATGCTCCCGATGCAGATGTAAAAGAAGATTTGTAAAGATTGATACAATAAAGTAATAAAGCCTCGAAGAAATTTGAGGCTTTATTTATTGATCCCATTTTCGTTTGTGTCAATTACAAAATGATTGATTCTTTTTTAAATGAAATAATAAATGTTGTTCCTTTATTAATTTTAGTTTCTATTTCAATTTTACCTCCTAAACTGGTAATATGATTATTTACTAAATAAAGTCCGATACCTTTACTGTCAATATGATTATGGAACTTTTGATGCAGACCAAATATTTTGTTTTTTACAAGCTTCATATCGAAGCCAATGCCATTGTCGGAAAAAAGCAATTGATCAATACCATCAATTTTTCTGGAATGGATGGAGATAATTGGTGAACAGCCAGGGATGGCATATTTAATTGAATTGGTTAATAAATTCAGAAAAATACTTTCTAAATAAGATTTGTTGAAATTGACTTTTTCAAGTTGCGAAAAGTTAATATTGATAATGGCTTTTGACTTTTGGATCAAGGAATTTATAGAAAGAGTAACAATGTTTAGTGATTCTTTAAAATCTATTTCCTCAATTTGTGCAATTGATTTATCCTCAAGTATTAAAATATCTACATAATTGTTTAGTGTTTGTTTTAATGTTTCTGTAGCTGATTGCAGCATCTCTATAAACTGCAGGGTTTCAGAATCTTCAATTTTGGTAACATCCAAGAGGCTAAAAATTGAAAGCAGGTTGTTTACGGGAGATCTCAAATCGTGGGAGCTGGTGTAGCTTAATTTTATTAGATCATTATTGGTTTTTGTAAATTTTGTAAGCAATAAATTCCGTTCCTCTTCCAGTTTTTTGTTGTGTGTGATGTTTTTTGCAATTGCATAAACTAATTTTTCGTCAGTTATTGGTATAGATGTCCAAGAAAGCCATATAATTTCACCTTTTTTTGTAACGTATCGATTCTCAAAATTGAAAAGCGGGCTGTTTTTGTGTAATTCATTCCTTACTTTTGATGTGTATTTCTGGTCTTCAATATGGATGAAATCGTTAATGGGTTTTGAAAGCAATTCCTCATTCGTGTAGCCTAATAATTGAGAAACGGCGGGATTTATCTTTTTGAAAAAGCCATCGAATCCGGCTATACATAGTAAATCAGCGGATAGTTCAAAAAAATGTTCAAATAAGTATTTGTTGCCTGAATAGGGATTTACGGTCATTGTCGAGTATTACAATTGTTGTTGTTTCAATTCTGTTGAAAAAAAGTACCATGAAAAATTTTGTTTCTTATTGACTTGCTAAATAAGACATAAGGTACCTTGTAAGTAATCTGAATATCGTTTAATATAATTCCAAATATATTGATATTGTTTTGATTAGATGTATGATTTTTTTGAAATATGCCATAAAAAAAAAGAGCTTCAAATTTCTTCGAAGCTCTTTTTTACTAAATATTATTTTGTTAGTTTATCTACTACAATTCTTTCAGGCCTGTTGGCCAAATCCCAAGCAATTGCAAATGCCAATTGAGCTCGTTTTGCTAAGGCATCAAATTCTATTTTCTCCACTTCATCTGTTTTTTGGTGGTAATCGGCATGTACGCCATTGAAAAGGAATACAGCAGGAATGCCAAATTTGGCAAAGTTATAGTGGTCAGAACGCTCATAGAAATGATTAGGATCTTTTGGATCATTGAATTTGAAATCCAAGTCCAAATGAGTGTATTTGTCGTTTTGGGCAACAGTAATGTTGTGTAAATCGCTAGATAATCTGTCGGCTCCAATTACATATACATAATTATTAGTGTCGGGATGATCAAAATCACGGCGGCCTATCATATCAATATTAATATCGGCTACAGTATTTGCGATAGGGAATAATGGATGTTCTGAGTAAAAACGTGATCCGTGCAAGCCGTGTTCTTCGCCAGTTACATGAAGGAATAATATTGAACGTTTTGGACCATGTCCTTCTTTTTTGGCTTTTTGGAAAGCTTCGGCAATTTGAAGAATAGCAACTGTTCCAGAGCCATCATCATCGGCACCGTTATAAACATCTCCATTTTCTACGCCTACGTGGTCGTAATGTGCCGAAATAACTAATACTTCGTTTGGCTTTTCAGAACCTTCAATATAAGCCCAAATGTTCTCAGAATCGGGTAGGTTTTCATTGCGTCTGGCATTTAAGTAAGCGGCAGGAATGGGCTGATAATAGCTTGTAGCTCCTTTTGGATACGATATTTTGCTTTTTTTGTATTGGTCGATAAGGTATTTTCCAGCTTTTTTTTGTCCTTTGGATCCAGTATCACGCCCTTCCATTTCATCGGAAGCAATAACGGTTAGCCTTGTTTTTAATTTTTCGGCTGTTATGGTATTCATGAACTTAGTTGGGTCATCATTGTTGATTGCTTTCTTTTGTGCAAAACAATGTAGAGTTGTAATAAATACAAATAGAGTTAAGACTTTTTTCATTTAAAATTTAGGATGTTTAATATTTAACTTGTTATTTTTTTAATACCTCATTTAAGAATAATTTAAAATGTTCGAATGATCTTTTGGCTGCTTTTTCATTATATGCGGCGCCTTTTGAATTATCTGTGCCCGACTCAGGATTGGTAAAGGAATGAACGGCGTTGGCATAATAAATCATTTGCCAATCGGCTTTTGCCTCACGCATTTCTTGCTGAAAAGCGGTAATTTCTTCTTTTGATTCGTATGGATCATCAGCACCATGACAAACTAATATTTTTGCAGTAATAGCTTCTGTTGGTCTTGTGGCATCTTTGCCTAAACCGCCATGAAAAGAAACAACGCCTTTTACTTTCAGATGCCCGCGAGCTGCTTCAAGAGCTCCGGTTCCTCCAAAACAATAACCAATAATCACGATATTATCAGGATTGGCACCAGCTTCAATTAATTGTTTTAAGGCCAATGAAATCCGTTTTTGATAAGCTTCAAAATCTTTTTTGTAAAATCCTGCAATTTTTCCGGCTTCGGCGTTGTCTTTAGGATATTTTCCTTCACCATAAATATCAGCTATAAATGCATAATAGCCTAATTTTGAAAGACTTTCGGCAGTGTCTTTGGATAGCTTGTCAATTCCTCTCCAAGCAGGTAAAATCAAGATGCCGGGTTGTTGTGTGCTTTTCTTTAAAGGATTGATTTTAAAACCATTTAGGGTCTGATTTTCGTCTTTATATTGTACTGGTTTTAACTGTCCAAATGACTGAACTGCAATTAAAAGCATTCCGAAAATTATAAGGTTTAAGTTTTTCATGGCTCTATTTTTTACAAATATCTAATAAATAATTGATATAAAAAAAACCTTGAAAAATACTTCTTTCAAGGTTATTTTGATGATAAAATAAGCTATTATGTTTTTCTTAGAATACTTATAAACTAATATTCCGTTTAAAAGCACACCCCAATTCAATTAGGGATTCCGTTTTCGAAATCCCAGGAATAGAGTCGATTTTTTCGTAAAGCAATCGTCTCATGTGCTCGTGGTCTTTGGCTATCATTTTTATATAAAGAGTAAAAGAACCTGTGATGTAATAGCATTCGGTTATTTCGGGAATCTGTTTTAAGGCTTCGATGACTTTGGCAGAATCTTGGTCTTTCTTTAAAGTAATACCAGTAAATGTTCCCCAGTCATAACCTATCTTTTTTTCGTTTAAAACGGGTTTAATTCCAGATATGATTCCTTGCTCCATTAATCGGTTGATGCGCTGATGCACCATAGTATTTGAAATCTTGAGATTAGCAGCTATTGCAGAAAAAGCCATTCTTCCGTCTTTTTCCAATTCTTTTATGATATTGATGTCAAATTCATCTAAAATGTCCATATTTGGATTTTTTAAAGTTAAAATCACTTTTTTTTGGGTAAAAGTAATTGTTTTTTATTTGTTTTTCTTGTTGAGAGTCTTGGGAAGTATTAAAATAACAACATGACTTATTTTTGTTATAAATAAAATGTTATTTTTTTTAAAATACGGTTATAAAAGTCAAATTTAGCTTTTTATTTGGTTAATAAAAAACATTTGTTACTTTTGTATGGATATTTAATAAAATTATTGATAATGGAACATACAGCACAATCACTTTCTTCAAAATCGGAAGTTTTAATTGAAAAAGAGAATAAATACGGCGCTCATAATTATCATCCGCTACCGGTTGTTTTGGAAAAAGGAGAAGGTGTTTTTGTATGGGATATTGACGGGAAAAGATATTTTGATTTTTTATCTGCTTACTCAGCAGTAAATCAAGGTCATTGCCATCCAAAGATTGTTGGTGCAATGATAGAACAAGCTCAAAAACTGACATTAACTTCGCGTGCATTTTATAATGACCAGTTAGGAGTTTATGAAGAATATATAACCAAATATTTTGGTTTCGATAAAGTGCTTCCAATGAACACAGGAGCTGAAGCGGTAGAAACGGCTTTGAAATTGTGTAGAAAATGGTCGTATGAAGTAAAAGGAATTCCGGAAAATCAAGCTCAGGTTATTGTATGCGAAGGTAATTTTCATGGAAGAACAACAACTATTATTTCATTTTCGAATGATGAAAGCGCTCGAAAAAACTTCGGTCCTTTTACCGAAGGATTTATAAAAATACCTTATGATGATATTGAGGCTTTAGAAAATGTTTTGAAATCATCAACGAATATTGCTGGATTTTTGGTGGAGCCTATTCAGGGCGAGGCTGGAGTTTATGTTCCTAGCGAAGGATATTTGGCAAAAGCCAAAGCACTTTGCGAAGCGCATAATGTATTGTTTATTGCCGATGAGGTTCAGACGGGAATTGCCAGAACTGGTAAATTATTGGCAGTGCATCATGAAAATGTACAGCCGGATATTTTGATTTTGGGTAAAGCAATTTCTGGCGGCGTTTATCCAGTATCGGCTGTTTTGGCCAATAACGAGATTATGAATGTCATCAAGCCAGGACAGCATGGATCTACTTTTGGAGGAAATCCTATTGCAGCAGCAGTTGCGGTTGCAGCTCTTGAAGTGGTTCGTGAAGAAAATTTATCCGAAAACGCACAAAAATTAGGTTTGATTTTAAGAAAAGGACTTAATGAAATTGCGGAGCGTAATCCATTAATAGAATTAGTTCGAGGAAAAGGATTGCTCAATGCAATTGTGATCAACTGTGGTGAGGACTCAGATTTGGCTTGGGATATCTGTCTTCGTTTTAGAGATTATGGATTATTGGCAAAACCAACTCATGGCAATAAAATACGTTTTGCTCCACCTTTAGTAATTACTGAAGCACAAATTCAAGAATGTCTTATTATTATTGAGAAAGCTTTAAATGATTTTAGATAAGTTTACTAAGATTCTCAGAAACTATTAAAATCAGTATTAATGAAAGTTCAATTAATAGGTTGCAAAACTTATTTTTAAATAAATGAATAATTGAACTCAGGTTCTATATGATTTAATACAAAAGAGTCTTAAAGCATTAAACTTTAAGACTCTTTTGTATTGTAATCTATAGTATTTGTTAACTAAAACGATTGATTTTCAATTACCTATAATTGTTTTCTTTCAAATGAGTTAATTTTTTCATTATTTTGAGTTTTGTAGATTGTTATTAGAATAAATACTTATATTTGTATAAGTATTTATACTTAGTTAGTCAAAAATTGAACCTTTATACTTTGAATCATGATAACAACAAATAAACCAAAATTGACGATAGTAGGTGCTGGGCCTGGTGATGTAGAATTGATTACGCTAAAAGCGATTAAAGCATTGGAAAGTGCTGCTGTTGTTTTGTATGATGCCTTGGTTAACGAAGAGTTATTGCAATATGCTCCACAAGCTGAAATTATATTTGTTGGAAAACGTTTTGGATGTCATGCTTACAGCCAAGATCAAATTAATGATCTTATTGTGGTTATGGCTAAAAGTAAAGGTCATGTAGTTCGCCTAAAAGGTGGAGATCCTTTCGTTTTTGGAAGAGGAAGTGAAGAAATAGATTTTGCGCATCAATTTGGAATAGAAACAGCAATTGTTCCCGGAATCTCATCAGCAATGGGAGTTCCTGCTTCCAACGGAATTAGTTTGACGCAAAGAAAGGTTGCTGAAAGTTTTTGGGTAATAACAGGAACTACTTCGGAGCATAAATTGTCCAAAGATGTTGCTTTGGCTTCACAATCTTCGGCTACGGTTGTCATTTTGATGGGAATGAATAAGCTTGATGAAATTGTCGCTTTGTACCAAAATAATAGAACCGATGATTTGCCTATTGCCATTATACAAAATGGAACCAAAACGACTCAAAAGAAAGTTATTGGAACTATCAGCACGATTACGGCATTAGTAGAAGGGAATCAAATTGCTTCTCCTGCGATTATCATAATTGGTAAAGTCGTTAAAAATGCCTCAAAACTAACTTCGTATATGGAAGAAGAATTGGTTTTTGATTCTTTTTTAGAAGAGGAATTTATTTTGCAAAATCTAGATGAAGTGTTATGATTAAGATAAAATATTTTGGTGCTCTTGTAGCACGTACAAGACGCCGCGGTGAAAAAATCTATTTTTCAGGTTTGAAATTAAGTCAGTTATTAACTGAGCTGGAAAGAAAATATGAACTCAATCAATTTCCTTTTAGCGTAGCGGTCAATCAAAAAATAATTGATAAATTTTCGAATCAAATTCTAAAAAGTAACGATATAGTTGCTTTACTGCCACCTTTTATTGGAGCATAATTTTAATTCTTTTTTTGAAGTATTCTTAAGGATTAGTTTTTTTTATCTGCTTAAAAACTCCTATTTACAGTATTATTTTACAAATAAATAACATACTTTTGGTTATACTAAGTCATTATTTATAAAAGTAAAATATGAAAAAAAGCATTGTAAGTATATTTGTTTTAAGTCTGTGTTTCAGTGTTCATGGACAATCGATTGATAAAATCATTGGCACTAATGAAGTTGCCCGAATTGAAAAAGTGCTTTCAGCAGATGATATGCAGGGGAGAAGAACTTTTACTCCTGGAATTGATAAAGCATCTGCCTTCATAGAATCCGAGTTCAAAAAAGCTGGTTTGAAACCTTTTATGGGTGCAGCCAATTTTAGACAGGAATTTTCTATGACTGCCTCTAAAGCAACTTCTTCCAAGATAATTATCGACGGAAAAGAAATCAACAACAACCAAGTGGTTACTTTCTCTTATCAGCCCAAAGTTTCTTTGACTGAGAAAAGCGATATTACTGTTGTTAAAATCAGTAAAAGAGATAATATTGGAAAAAAATTCAATGAGTATTACAAGAGTCCTAAAAGTTATTTGGTATTAGTTGACGCTTCCTTTAATAATGTGCTGCCTAATATTCAGCATATTGACAGAATCACATCTGATCCTGGAAATAATACCGTTTTGTTTGTTTTTGGCGTTTCAGAAGCGGCCACTTTTTCGATAGAATTGTCTAATACCATTTCTCAAAAAAAACTGAATAACGTCGTTGGAGTGCTGCCTGGCAAAAGCAAGCCAAATGAATATGTTATCTTTTCGGGTCATTACGATCATCTCGGAATAGGATCACCAGAAGAAGGAATGCCACATCCTGTAGCCGACTCTATTTATAACGGTGCCAATGATGATGCAGCGGGGAGTACTGCCGTAATTATGTTGGCTAATTATTTCAAAATACTAAACAACAACGAACGCACTATTATTTTTACCACTTTTGTAGCTGAAGAATTAGGTGGTTTTGGGGCTAAATATTTTTCAAAACAACTTCCTGCAGATAAAGTAATTGCCATGTTCAATTTAGAAATGATTGGCACAGAATCCAAATGGGGAAAAAATTCAGCTTATATAACAGGATTTGAAAAATCGAATATGGGCGAGATATTGCAGAAGAATTTAGAAAAAACCAATTTTAAGTTCTATCCAGATCCGTATCCTGAGCAACAATTGTTTTACCGTTCTGATAATGCTACTTTGGCTAAATTAGGAGTTCCAGCGCATACAATTTCTACTTCAAAAATGGATAGTGAACCAAATTATCATACTGCAGATGATGAATTTGAAACTTTGGATATTACTAATATGACCGAAATTATTAAATCGATAGCTTTGAGTTCTTCGACTATTATCAGTGGGAAAGATACACCATCAAGAGTAGATACAACTCAGTTAAAATAGTCGATAAACCAAATATTATTAAAAAGAAGTTGTCTTAATTTACTAGACAACTTCTTTTTTTGCTGTCTAATTTGAGTTTGATTGCAAGCTTGTCAATAGTAAACAAAATAGTGTTTGGAGGTAAATATATTTAGTTGTTTTCTATTAATGTAAGCTCCTGTTTTCAAAATCAATATTTTTTAATTTGGACACAAGAAACGCTTTTTATTTTCAGTTCATTTCCCACTTTCTTTAGTAATCCTGTTTTGGCATTTCGCTTAAAGACAAATACATTTCCACTATTTGCATTGGTTACAATTAGAAACTTTCCAGTTTCGTCAATGGCAAATACTCTGGGATGATTTCCTAAAGTAGATTGATACCCAACGATTTTTAGTTTTCCGTCATTCTGAATTGAAAATATGGCGATATTATTTTGTTCTCCACGATTTGAGGAATACAAGTAATGTCCATCTGGCGAAATGTGAATATCGGAACTTTCAAAATTTTCTTTGTATTCATCAGGATGAGCAGCTATTCTTTGAATGCTATCTAATTTTCCGTTTTCATAATGATACACGTCTATATTACCAGCAATTTCTTCAATGCAGTAGGCAAATTTTCCGTTTGGATGAAAAGTAAAATGTCTTGGTCCGCTTCCTAATGTGGTTTGGGTAAATGGTTTATCAGCTGTTACTAAAGGTTCATTTTTTTCTTCTTCAAATTTGTAACATCTAATTTTGTCTGCACCTAAATCGGGTAAAAAAATATAATCAAAGCTGGGTGAAAAAACGGTGGAATGTATGTGTGAACGCTTTTGTCTTTCCGGGTCTATGCTTCCTTCTGAAAATTGAAAGTTTTGAGCGATTGGATTTATAGTTCCATTGTCAGCAATAGGATAAACGGAAACGCTTCCTTCGGTGTAATTACCATTAACTAGCCATTTTCCGTTTTTATGAACCGTCATATAAACAGGGTTTTCTCCACCACTTTTCTGACTGTTTATAAAAGTTAGTGTTTTATTTTCAGGTTTAAATTCAAAGCTGCTCACATTTCCGCTATTTGGAGTTTTACTTTCCGTACAGGCAAAAACATACTTACCATTTGGTGATAAAGTCAAATAGGATGGGCTTACAATATCTTTTACGGCAGTAATTTTTGATAATTTCCCGCTAATGGTGTCCAATAGGTATACATAAATTCCATCGGAAGCTTTGTCTCGATTAAAAGAACCAAAAAATACGTAAGTGTTTTGCGAAAATAGATTTAGGCAGGCAAAAAATGTGATGAGCAATAGTATTCTTTTTTTCAATTTCTGTTGAGCTTTTTTGGATATTCTAACGAGGAGTATTTTCAAAACGAATATAGAAAATAAAATAGAGTTTTCGCTTAAATTCATTTCTAAGAATCACAAAAAATGCCGTTAAGAATTGTATGCTTAATTCTAAAGGACAGAGTTTTCAATCGATTTGTATTACGATTTTTTTCTTTTTTCCTGTTCCATTAAGATGGTACTTAAATAAGGCGTAATGATTTCTTTAATTTCGCTTTCAGGAATAGCCAAAGCTTTTGGATTTTTAATGAGCTGTAACCAAGGTTTGGGGGCATCAAAATCATAATTACCAAAAACAATTACTGGAGTTCCTTTAAATCTTACATTTTCATCGTCGGCCAAAATCCATTGATCTGCCCATTCATATAAAAATTTAGCATCTTTTTCCTGTAACCTCATGCAGGAATGTGATGCTGGATAACCTGGCAATTCGTATTGATGAAATCCAATGCCTTTTTTGTTTTCGACGTTGAAATTCCATTTTAATACCCACTCATCATTAAATGTGCTCGTTGTTTCTTCGGCCTTCCAATTTGTAAAGAATAATCCCGTTGGCGTTGGATCCTTTTTTTTACCCATATTGGTTGGGCCAGTACGTATTAAAATTCCATTTTCGTAGATAGCAAAAGTTTGAGTAGGGTAAGAGAATAAAATGATTTTGTCAACATTTTGCAAAAAATCAACTTGCAATGGAAAAGGCAAATAAAATACGATGTCTCCATTACCATCTGTTGGAATAATTACAGAATCCATTTTTGTAAAATTTTCCTTATCTGTTCTGTTTACTGCAATTGCAATTTCCAGATTCTCGTCGCTTTTATTTTTTTTTAGCCATTCTTTAGTGTTTTCTAGAGTATAGGAAACATTTTTTGGCTCTTTTCGAATGGGTGTTTTTTTTGCAACAGCTCCTGTTTTATCAGCTTTATTTTTATTTCCATTGTTACAGGATAATAATGTAAATGCAATAATTCCGAAGAATATAATCAAATTTTTCATGGTATTTCTTTTATGTAAAAATGATTAAAATGTGGTAATAAGCTGTTATATAATTATTCGAAATTATTGTGAGCTTGTTTAAAAATGTAAAATAAAAAACAATATTGGGTTAAAGAAACCGATTGAAATTAGTCTTTTTGTAGTGACTAAACAAAAAAAAGATGTATCCAACCGATTTAACAGAAACCCAGTGGCAATTTATACAAAAACTTTAGATTTAGGTAATAGAAAACGCAAACATAGTTTGCGATTAATTTGGAATGCTATAAATTACCTAGTAAAGAGTGGCTGTCAATGGCGAATGCTGCCTTCTGATTTTCCTAAATGGCAATTAGTTTATTATTATTATTAACCTGTTGGGTGAAATTATCAAAAAAGAGCAATATCTGATGTCTTGTCATTCCGACGAAGGAGGAATCACATCTGCTAATTACGTTATGTGATTCCTCCTTCGTCGGAATGACAAAATCGTTAAGATTAACTATAAAAAAATATAAGTTTTAATCATTAAATATAATTTCACCCAACTGGTTATTATTATTATTATTATTATTCAAAATGGTCATATTTAGAGCAGTTTGATTTATTGTTGTCCAAATTAACAGAGCGAGTACGTCTAAATAAGGGTCAAGATGCCCAAGCAAGTCTAGGAATAATAGATAGTCAAAGTGTACGTTGGGGAAATAATCGTTCTTTAAATGGTTTTGATGGCAACAAAAAAGTTAAAGGGATAAAACGTCATATAGTTGTTGATAAAAACGGATTTTTATTAGCTATCATGATAACAGTAGCCAATGTTCACGACAGTAAAGCACTATTGTTATTAATGAGAACATTGAAATATTTTTTATGCCCTATCAAAGTTATTCTAGCCGATGGCGGATACAGAGGGGATATTATTGAGCAGGTTAAAACAAAATTTGGATATATTATTCAAGTCGTGATGCGCTCTGATGATAAGAAATCAGCCTTTAAGCCCACTCATAAAAGATGGGTCGTGGAAAGAACATTTGCTTGGTTTGATAACGATAGAAGACTATGCCGAAACTATGAATTACTAATGGAATCATCCGAAAACAGGGTCAAATTATCCGCTATAAAACTATTATTGAATAAAATTTAAACAGGCTCTAAGTAAATTAATTTTTAATCTTTTTGACAAAAACTTAGAAACTTAGGGCCTCAGTAACTTAGCCACTTAATGTTTACTATATTTTGACTCATTTTCTTTCACCCTAAATACAACGATTTGCTCAATCAGCCAATATGGAATTGGGTAGTCAATAGGAAATTGAACCGAGCCTTTTCCCTGTTTGTAATTGGCAAGTTCATTGGAAAATTCCTTGTGTCCTGTTGGCGTGGCATAAAAGCCGATATGATTTTTATAGCCCGCAAAATAGACCAAAGGTTTTCCGTATGTTTTGTAGGCGGGCATTCCGTACGAAATGCTTTCTATGGCTTCGGGAGCTTTTTTAATAATGGTTTGGCGAACTTTTTCCAAAAGGGCTTGCGTGTCTTTTGGAAAGGTTTGGATGTATTCGTCAACAGATTTAAAATCAGTTTTCATAATGTAAAATTTATTGTCAGTGGTATTTTTTATAATGACTGCTAAGTCACATTTTGGAAAAATTGTAAACTCTAATCTATGCGTTTTCTGCTTAACTAAATTACGAATAAAAAAAGGTATTTCGATCAAATCCAGAATTATTCTAAATTGCGTTTTCGAATTGTAACTATAAATTTTATCTATTAAAAAAATAATTTAGATAAAAATAATTTTGGTAAATTCGTGAGTAAGTTTTTAAAAATCATCACATTATGGAAAATAACACAAATCAGAATTCTAGCGGAGAAAGTAAATGTCCGTTTTCGGGAGCTAGCTCAAAAAAAAGTGCAGGTTCAGGCACGAGAAACAATGACTGGTGGCCCAATCAGTTAAAATTAGGGATTCTTCGTCAAAACTCGTCATTGTCCAATCCTATGGGAGAGGATTTTAACTATGCTGAGGCGTTCAAGAGCCTTGATTTGAGTGCCGTTAAAAAAGATCTTTTTGATCTTATGACTGACTCGCAAGACTGGTGGCCTGCTGATTATGGTCATTATGGACCGCTTTTTATTAGAATGGCATGGCATAGTGCTGGTACGTATCGTATTGCTGATGGTCGTGGCGGAGCTGGTTTTGGAACACAGCGTTTTGCTCCTCTTAATAGCTGGCCTGATAATGTAAACCTTGACAAAGCCCGTTTGCTATTATGGCCAATCAAGCAGAAATACGGCAATAAAATTTCATGGGCCGATTTGATGATTCTTACTGGTAATTGCGCTCTGGAATCGATGGGTTTTAAAACTTTTGGTTTTGCTGGTGGCCGTGCCGATGTTTGGGAACCTGCAGAAGATATTTATTGGGGTTCTGAAGGAAAGTGGCTGGATGACAACCGCTATTCTGGTGACCGCGAATTGGAAAATCCTTTGGCCGCAGTTCAGATGGGACTTATTTATGTAAACCCAGAAGGGCCAAATGGCAATCCAGACCCAGTAGCCTCTGCACGAGATATTCGTGAGACTTTTGCACGTATGGCTATGAATGATGAAGAAACGGTTGCGCTTACTGCTGGCGGACATACTTTTGGAAAAACTCACGGTGCTGCTGATCCAGGTCAGTATGTTGGAGCAGAGCCTGCAGCTGCTGGTATTGAAGATCAAGGTTTGGGTTGGAAAAACACATTTGGTACAGGAAGTGGAGAATATACTATTGGCAGCGGTCTAGAAGGAGCTTGGACAACAACGCCGGCAAAATGGAGCCACAACTATTTAGAAAATCTATTCGGTTTCGAATGGGAGTTATCAAAGAGTCCAGCGGGAGCCCATCAATGGAAACCTAAAGACGGAGCCGGAGCAGGCACGGTTCCAGATGCTCACAACTCTTCAAAAAGTCATGCGCCAACAATGCTGACTGCGGATTTGGCATTGAGATTTGATCCAATATACGAACCCATTGCAAGACATTTTCTTGAAAATCCAGATGAATTTGCCGATGCCTTTGCACGTGCTTGGTTCAAATTAACACATCGTGATATGGGGCCAATCGTGCGTTATCTTGGTCCAGAAGTGCCTAAAGAAGAACTAATTTGGCAAGATCCTATTCCAACAGCAACACATCAATTAATAGATTATAATGACATTATAGCCTTAAAGGATAAAATTTCGAATTCTGGATTGTCAGTATCTCAATTGGTATCAACTGCTTGGGCTTCGGCATCGACTTTTCGCGGTTCAGATAAACGTGGCGGTGCCAATGGAGCTCGTATTCGTTTAGCGCCACAAAAGGATTGGGAAGTTAATAACCCAACTGAATTGGCAAGTGTTTTAGCAACTTTGGAAGGAATTCAAACTGCCTTTAACAGCCAGTCGGGAGATAAACAAGTTTCGCTTGCCGATTTAATTGTTTTGGCTGGAAATACAGGTGTAGAAAAAGCAATTCAAAATGCAGGTCATTCTGCAACTGTTCCTTTTACGCCAGGAAGAGGTGATGCTTCACAAGACCAAACGGATGTTGAATCTTTTGCTGTTCTTGAGCCGGAAGCAGATGGATTTAGAAATTATAAAAAGAGACAATACACAGTATCTTCTGAAGAGATGCTAATTGATAAAGCACAATTATTGACGCTGACAACTTCTGAATTGACAGTGCTTCTAGGAGGTTTGCGTGTTCTTGATATTAACTATAATAAGGCTAAACATGGTGTATTTACCAAAAGACCTGAGGCGCTTACTAATGATTTCTTTTTAAATTTACTGGATTTTGGCACTACTTGGAAAGCTTCATCAGATTCTCAAGAAGTATTTGAAGGGCGTGACCGCAAGACTGGCGAACTCAAATGGACAGGTACTCGTGTTGATCTTATTTTTGGGTCAAATTCAGAACTTCGTGCTATCGCAGAGGTTTATGGATCTAACGATTCACAAGAACAATTTATAAGTGATTTTGTTGCTACTTGGACTAAAGTGATGAATTTGGATCGCTTTGATTTGGTGTAATTATAGCATTAAATTCTGATAAAATAAAAAGGTGATCTAGCAATAGATCACCTTTTTTGTTTTTTTAACAATAAGTTTGTTTGTTGATTTCTTTGAAGTTTATAGAAGATAAAAATCAGTTAAGCCGAGATAACTTAAAGTTAAAAACACTGAGTCAATCAGTCCGTGAACAATGATATTTACCCAAATATTTTTATATTTTAAATAAATGAACCCAAAAGCTAATCCAAACATAAATGTCATTGCTAATCCAGCATAGCCTTGGTAAAGGTGTGGGAGGCAGAATAGAATTGAAGAACTGATAACTACAAGGATGTTGTTATTGTTGAAGATTTTACGAAGCTGTAAAAAAGCAAAAGACCGAAAGAAAAGTTCTTCTCCAATTGCAGCGCTTATCCACATATTGAGCAACCATTTTTGATATTGAAATGTGTTGCCTTCAATGATTTTGAATGAAGTATAATCAGCAGGTTCATTGAAAATTCTATTTACTAATGGCTGAAATAAAAAATCCATTGACAATTCCAGTAAAACGTAGCTGATTAGAATTGCAATGAGATCCTTAGATTTTATTGCTTTAAAATTTAACCCTTGTAATGTTTTTTCTTGCACAAATGTTACGATAAGGATAACAATAATAATGACTAAAAAGGTAAAAGGAAATTTTGTGAATGGATTATATATCAAAGAAAATGTCGAAAACAATAGCAGGAGAGAAATGAGTTTTTTACGCATAATGCTAATTTTTAATGACTTGACTTTAAGGTTCTTTTTTGACACCTAAGCCGAAATTTTTTCAATTAAGATTTCGGAACCTGATCGATCTAGATAAGTGCAGGTCATTTCAATAATGTCAACTCTCCATCGTGCAATACCGCATTGGCCAGCATGATTGCAAAACGTTAAATAATCGGTTTGACCGTCTTGGTGCATCACCAAAAATTCGATGAATCGTTCTTTATTAGTCAATGAGGCAATTTTTATTTCATCATATTTATCATCAGAAGCAACATTATAATTATTTATTCCATAATATTGAACATGACCGTCATTTACAAAGGTATCATATCCTTTTACGCCTAAAATGATTAAATCTTGTATGTAATTTGGGAAATCAGCACCGCTTTTTACTTTAGCATGGGCTTCTTTTATTTGTTCGATTGTAAACATATACTTGATTATTAAGGTTTAAATTTTATTGATTCAAAAATACGATTAATGGCTTTAAAGATCAATAAAATTATCGCTTTTAGGAAAAACGCTTAAAGCATCTACAACAATTTGTGGAGTAGGAGTAGCTAGTTTTCGTAGCTTAGTATCCATCCAAGCACCGTCTACCGTTATAGTTGCACACAATACAGCATCTTTATAAAACTCATGAATAATGGACCAGCGTGAAGCATCGGCTTTCATTTTAGCCATTTTGGTCTGCATGATGATAACGTCCGAGAGTTTGATTTCTTTTCTAAAAACACATTCTTCTCTAAATAATATCGGGCCAATATATTCTGTTTGCATCACTCTTAATGTTAAGCCTAATTGTTCGAGCAGTTCAACACGATGCTGTGCGCCAAAATCATAATAAGCACTGTGACGAAGGTGAAAATTGGGATCTAAATCAGACCAGCGAAAAGACAATTGTTTGCTAAATGTAGCCATATAGGAAATATTTATGATGATTTTTTGTTGGCTAAGATAGTAAGGATTTTCAATCTGCCATTATAACATTTTGCCAAAATTATTCATGAAATTAGGTAACTTTGATGCGAGATTTTGGTGATTTGGATTTTTAATTCTTATCTTCCATTTTAAACTGAGTAACCATTAAAAGCAAGTATTTTGAATCTGCAGCACAAACATAATTTCGAGGATTATGACCAATTTATTTTTTGCCTTGAGGGTGTTCCCGATGTTGAGGCAAGCACTATTACTGATGTAGTCAAAAATTTGGAACGACTAGCGCTTGAACAGGGAATTGCAAGTATTTATAAAACCTGTGATACTATTGAAGGGCTGGAAGAAAGCTTGAATACACTGCTTTATGACGATCACAATTTCAAGGGCTACGAAATTATTTATTTGGTTATAGAAGGCAAAAGGAATACGATTTGCCTCAATAACTATTACTATAGTTTTGAAGAAATTGCCGAAATCTTTGAAGGTAAAATGAAAGGTAAAATTTTGCATTTTGCCAATACCAAAGTTCTTGACTTAAAAGAGGAAGAAGCGCAATATTTTCTGGATATTACCGGAGCACTCGCGGTTTCGGGTTATGGTGTGGCTAATAAGAATATAAACAGCAACTTATTAGACAAAGCATTCTTTAGCTTGTGCCAAGAGCTGGATGATGTTGAAGAAATAGTAGAAGAATTGCATCAAAAGCATTATGAAATCTGTAAATTACTTGATTTTAGATTGTATTATTAAAAATTATAACTCGATTATTTTTTACAATCAGTTGGTGCTTTTTAACCGTGATAATCCATTTTTTTTCGAATTGCCTCTTTTGCATTTTGTCCAGCCCACTTTTCGCATAAATAGAGTCCAAGATCAATTGATGCAGAAACTGCTCCAGCTGTAATAACACTTCCATCTTCAACTATTCTTTCATTTATAACTTTTTTGCAATAGGGTCTGAGTGCTTCGTATTCCTGGAAATTAGTAGTTGCTTTTTTATTTGTTAAATAACCAGCAGCTCCCAATAATAAACTTCCAGTACAAATCGAAATTTTATAAGGTACCGATGAAGCTGTTTTTATCCATTCTATAAATTCTGTGTCAAATTGCAGTTCCCTTGTTCCAAAACCGCCAGGAATAATAATTGCATCATAATTTGCCAATGAGTTTTTGGTTTTAGCAGGAACAATTTCCAATCCAAAATTATCAGTTATATTTTTGTCAGAATAAGTACAAATGTCCCAAGTTAAATCAGGAAAGTACCCCATTGATTTTAATCGGCTTATAGGGTCATAAATGCCAATAAAATCTAGCAAAGTTATGTTGTCAAAAAGGATATAGGCGATTCTCATTCGTTATGCATAATTTTAGTTATAGTATGTTTTCTTTTTAGCAGTTTGCTAATTTACAGTTTCTTGAATTGCTTTCAATTTGTACGGTCGGATGCTGAATATGGTACTTGTTCATAAGCTGATAAATGGCTGTAGAAATAGCGTCTGCCTGATTTTGATTGGCGATATTGACCACAGCGTGCAGTGAGCCAACATTGTATTGTCCATCTAAACTCCAAATATGTAAATCGTGAATATTTTCGACACCGTCAATCTGTTGTAGTTCATTGGATAATTGCTCAATATTGATGTTTTCTGGAACAGCCTGCAATAAAACTTTCATTGTGCTAATTAAATTATGAGTTGCATTGTATCCAATAAAAACTGCAATCGCCCAAGTTAATACGCTGTCTATCCAATACCAATTTGTAAAATAGATTACTGTTGCACCAATCAAAATAGCCACCCAGCCTAATACGTCTTCCAACAAATGAAGCATTACCGCTCTACTGCTGTGTGAATGTCCATGATGATGTGGATGCTCATTTGTTTTTTTGATTTTTAAAAATGCCAAGCCATTAATTGTGATTCCTAAAACCGCTAGCCACAGCATTCCAGTACTATTTATAGGTTCTGGATTAATGAATGATTTGTAGGCACTGATCGACATGAAAACAGCACCAATTAGCAGAAATACTGACATGCCTAGAGCGGATAGCAATGAAAATCGCTTGAATCCATAGCTGAATTTTGGCGTACGTTTCTTATTAGACAGTTTTTCCAGAAGTACAGTTAAACCAATAGCAACAGCGTCAGTGAAATCGTGAAAGGCATCTGCAATAATGGCTGTAGAATTGATTAAGATGCCACCAACAAGCTCAATTATTGAAAATATTAGATTGAGCCAAAAAGCTAATGTAAGTCCGTCTTTGTGTGAATGATGATGATCGTGTGTATGTGACATTGTTTTGATATTTTATAATCCATGATTATTAATATCAAATATCGGGATTTTGTTTAACAAAAAACCTCTTGACATTCGTTTATTGGAACGCAAAGAGGTTTTTCAGTTTGATTATCCAAAATGTTTCATTAGATTTTTATTTTTCGATTTGCATATTGGTACTAATGGCTATCCTGTTCCAGGCATTTATGGTTACTACAGCCATTATAATTTGAGCAATATAGCTTTCATCAAAGAGTTGTGCTGCTTTTTTATACACTTCATCAGATAATCCTTGATTATGAATTAATGTGATTTCTTCAGTAATGGACAAAATTACCTTCTCTTCTTCAGTAAATAAATTAGTTTCACGCCAAGCATTCAGTAAAAAGATACGTTGAGGTGTTTCTCCGTTTTTGATGGCATCTTTTGTATGCATATCGATGCAAAATGCACATTTATTGATTTGAGAAGCACGGATTTTTAATAGCTCTTTTTGTGTCTTTGATAATTGTGTGGTTGCCAAATAGCCTTCTAATGCAAACATTGCTTTGTATGCTTGCGGGGCAATTTCATTAATATCGACTCTCTTTTCCATTTTTTTTGTTATGATTTAAAATTTTATAAGACAAAGGTCGAAATCATAAAACAGAAAAAACTTAAACCAGTTTAAGAACGTTTTTTATTTATGATTTCACTTAAATATTCGGGGGTGAATCCTAAGAAGGAAGCAATAAGGTATTGAGGAATTCGTTGTACAAATTCGGGATACTTATTGTTGAGGTGATGGTAAAATTCTTCTTTGGAAAAACTGTACAAATATTTTATTCTCATCTGCGAAGCGGCATAGGCACGCTGATAAATAAACCTAAAATAACGTTCCATTTTTGGGAATTCTGCCAATAATTTCTCTTGCGAATGGTAATCAATGACCATAACTTCTGAGTTTTCAACAGCTTGAATATAAAATTGTGAGGCTTGTTTGTTTTCAAAAGCAATATTGTCAGTAATCCACCAATTTTCGATTGCAAATTCGGTAGTTTGCTCAATGCCTTTTTCATTCACAAAAAATTTCCTCAAACAGCCGTTAAGCACAAAATAATGTGATTTGCATATTTGCCCTTCGACAAGCAGATTCTCTTTCTTTCTGACTTTTGCAACCTGAAAAAAAGCTAAAATATCAAGGAATTCGCTATCGCTTATATTGACGAATTTTTTTAAATGATTTTTGAATATTTCGGGCATAAATTTTTTAGATGAGTTTTACAAAAGAACATAAAAGGAATAGGTTACAGTTTTTTTATTCCGAATAATTAACGATTGCTTTATTTACTTTCATATCGCTGTTGAAACTCATTACTTCTACCGCTTTTCTGTTTGTTGCAATGTTGATATAATAAATAGTCAAGCTATTTACGCCAATTAATATATCTAAAATTTCAAATTTTAGAGTTGGATTATTCTCCAATCCCCACGTCCAATAATTTCTAACATTTTCTTTTCCTATTACAGTTCCTTTAGTTTTAGGAAATAGTTTTAATGCTAATGGACTTTCAATTGTAAAGTCGTCTGAATAATGCGTTAGTATTGTTTCAAGATTGTGAGAGTTCCAAGCTATTATCCATTCTTCGGCAAATGCTGTTGCAGATTCTTTTGTCATTTTTAAGTATATTTTTAAGATTTGTTGCTGTTTTTTTCTTCAACAACCGCTAAATTATTTATTATTTTCCATTCATTATCTGTATCCAAAACCAATGAATTGTATGAAATAAAGTGATTTTCTGAGCTTTCTAAACGAAGTTTAACCGAAGCAATTGTTTTGTTCTCGTCGATATTTTCAATTGTCATTATTCTAGGCAGTCCACCAAAAATTCCGTCTCTAACATTTGCCAAATATTTTTCTTTGTCAATTACAGTTACACCCAAAGTTCCCATAAATCCATTATTGGTCACTCTAAAATCTTTATGCAATACTTTGTCCAAAAGCACTGTGTCGCTGTTGTCTCCGCCTTTTACAAAATCGGTGATGGCTTGTTTTATTTTATCAATCATTTCTTTTAGTCTAAAATTTGATGAATATATTGTTATTCGAATTGGATAATCTGGAAATGTAAATTTATAGAAAAATTTCTCATAAAAATCAATGCCCTAGCCCAGATAGAAGTGGAGATCCTTGTGGAGCGGGGTTCGGTCTACAAGATTACTTCGTCAGTTCGCTATCGCTCGTGTGAAACGGATAGTAGGAAATAACTCCTAATAATTTGACTATTTGGTAGTTCAGTATTATAATAATGGCAAAAACTGTAACTTATAAAATGCAGTTATTTGCCAAATAAATTAGAAATAATGCCTGTAATATTCCGTTTTATTCAATTAGGCCAGTATTTGTTTTTATTTTTTTTAAAACGCATTTCAAGATGTATATTTGTCTCAGAAAATGTAATTTCGCGCACAAAAATTAGCGACAAAATAGAATGTAATGAGTGAAAAATTTACTGTTGGCAGTTTATATGCAGGGATTGGCGGAATATGTCTGGGTTTTAAAAAATCAGGATTTGACATAAAATGGGCCAATGAATTTGATAAAAATGCCTGCATCACTTACAGAAAAAATTTTAAACATCAACTTATCGAAGGCGACGTTTTGCAATTAAATATTGATGCTATTCCAAAAATTGACATACTCACCGCTGGTTTTCCCTGTCAGCCATTTTCGGTAGCCGGCTATAGAAAAGGGTTTGATGACAATAGGGGGAATCACTTCTTTCGAATACTCGATTTTGTTGATAAAATGAGGCCGAAAGTAGTGTTTTTAGAGAATGTAAAAAACCTGACGACTCACGATCACGGCAAAACAATGAAAGTTATCGAGCAGTCATTAAGAGACAGAAATTATTCCTTTCAGGCTAAAGTTTTGAATACCAAAGATTATGGAAATATTCCTCATAACAGAGAAAGAATATTTATGGTTGCTTTTGATAAAGATGAATATCCAGATGCCGAAAAAACTTTTGAATTCCCCCAAAAAGAGGAACTGACAAAGACAATAAAAGAAGTCATTAGTAAAGAAAAAGTTGATGACAATTACTATTATGGCGCTGATAAGTATATGTATAATATGCTAGAAGAAACCATGAAATCTGAGGATACTGTTTATCAATTCAGACGCCAGTATGTAAGAGAAAATAAATCGAATGTCTGTCCAACTTTGACGGCAAATATGGGAACTGGCGGGCATAACGTACCGCTTATTAAGACTGAATTTGGTTTCAGAAAACTAACTCCAAGAGAATGTTTGCGATTTCAAGGATTCCCTGATGATTTCAAAATACCCGAAGAAATAGCAAATTCAAGCGTTTATAAACAAGCTGGAAATTCAGTAAGTGTTCCAGTAATTCAGGCTGTATCAAAGAATATTTTAAAGGTACTGAATGATGTTAAATAGTTTTTAATTTTAGAACTAAATCTTTTATGCATCTCATATCACCACTTTGAATATAGTAGTTGCTGGCATCCATTTTTGTGTATTGGTTCAGCATTGCATTTTGAGGCAGAATATTGTCATTTGCTATTGTCGCTATAACATCGGAATTGGTGCAATATCCTGCAATGTCAAAATGCCAAGTATTTGCAAAAAGCATATTATCAATAGTTTTTCGATCAATTTCATTGCTAAATAATAACCGTTCAGCTTTAAAAAGTTTTTTGATATCGGGTTTAATTCTAACCAAAATGAAATAATCATACGAGACCGTAACTGTTTTATTGAGTAATAGATTAGGAATATATTGCGCTTGAATATTCCAATCTCTTGTTTCAAGCAATAGCAAATTCGACTGAAAAGCAGCAGATTTCACATTGATTTTTTTACCTTGAATCTCTAAATCCGAATCATCCCAAATGCCTTCTTTGTAAATGCCAAAGTCAGGTTCTTTTACATCTAAACCTTTTGATTTGAAATAATTATACAGTACTATTTCGGCTAATTTTCCTTGGAATGTATTGCAAAATTTTTCGCCTCCTTTCCTGTTGTATTGCCCGCCAGTCCTGCAATCTCTATGATGACCTGCACCAAAACACATTTCATAAGCAAAGTTCATAACGGTTTGTACAGTTTCTCTAGAAATTAGAGTTTCTGTAAAAGTTTTTTTATTGCTGACATTATAATTATTTGAACCAGCCAGATTGTCTAATTTCATAATTTGCTCATTTGTTAATCCTTAGCCTAAAAAATCAAAAGCCTATTATTTATAAATGTAAACTTAATCTTTAAATTTTTAAAAGTTTTTTATTGTAAATAATTTAATAATTGTATTCTATTTCTTTCTTAAGTTCGAGTTTGTAATTTGGAAAGACAAACTTGCACTCACAATTAAACTTCATCACTAACAACTTTCAACTACTAACAAAGACGCTGATTGTATGAGTAATCGGGGCAAAGACATGTATTTTTTTTGCCGCAGATTACTTCGTTTATTCACTATCGTTCGGGTCGCAGATTTTAATAAAAAAATATATAAAGAATTAACCGTTTTTAGCAAAATTATCGCGCATGAGCGAAGCGAACTGGTGAAGTAAATTAATTTCTCTAAAATTGGAAAATTTAGCTTTTTAAAAAATAAATCTGCGAATCTGCGGTTATTATTAAAACTCATGCGTTTGCTCTGTACAAATAACAAATACTTTTAGATTCAAATATTAATCCTTACTTTTGAACCTCATAAAAAAATAAATTATATGGCGACTATAACATTAGGAGGAAATCCAGTACACACTTCAGGTGAATTACCAAAAGTTGGTTCAAAATTAGCTGATTTTAAATTAGTTAAAAACGACTTATCAATAGCTGATTTAAGCACTTTTGCAGGCAAGAAATTAGTTTTAAATATTTTTCCAAGTATTGATACAGGAACTTGTGCTACTTCTGTTCGAAAATTTAACGAAAGTGCCAGCAATTTAGGTAATACGACTGTTTTGTGCATTTCAAGAGATTTGCCATTTGCACAAAAACGTTTTTGTGGTGCCGAAGGACTTGAAAATGTAGTAAATTTATCTGACTTTCAAGAAGGTACTTTTGGAAAAAACAACGGTTTAGAAATTGTTGACGGACCATTAGCTGGTTTGCATTCCCGTGTAATCATCGTTGCTGATGAAAACGGTGTAGTAACTCATACAGAGCAAGTTGCTGAAATTGCTCACGAACCTAATTACGAAGCTGCTTTGGCGGCACTTTAAGAGTCAATATGGAATTTCAAAAAGACAATACTTTACTTACTGGCCGTTTGAAAAGCGTGAAATACGCTTTTCTTGGAGCCGTAAAATTAATAACTACCGAGCACAGCATTATGGTTCAATTTTCTATTGGAATCCTGATGACAATTGCTGGATTTTATTTTCATATTTCTACAACCGAATGGCTTTTTCAAACCATGGCTATCGGTTTAATTATGAGTATAGAAGGATTGAATACCGCAGTCGAAAAAATTGCGGATTTTATACATCCCAATTATCATGAAAGAATTGGTTTTATCAAAGATATTGCAGCTGGAGCCGTATTTTTTGCAGCATTGACAGCAATTGCAATTGGTCTTATTATTTATGCTCCAAGATTTTTATAGGCTCAATTAAATTTTAAGAATGGCAAAATCTACAAAAAAAGAAACTTTAGATAAAAAAAATGAATTAGAATCTAAGGATTTAAAATCATGGGAATTAACCAAACAGCATCGTATTGTTTTGGGGGCTCTTCTGGTTTTATTTTCTGTAGCATTATTGGTTGCTTTTGTTTCGTTTTTCATTTATGGGCAAATTGACCAAAGTGCTGTTTCTGAATTGACAGATCGCAAAGAAGTGGTTCAAAACTGGCTAGGCAAATTCGGAGCCTATCTTGCTGATTTAATCATATATCGCGGTTTTGGTGTTGCTTCTTTTCTATTTGTACGCTTGTTTTTCCTTACTGGAATGTACTTAGTTTTAGATCTTTCGATCAAAAAACTGAAAGGAACTTGGTTTTGGGACTTATTTGCTATTATTATTCTATCCGTTTTATTTGGATTTTTTGCCACTTCAGTGCCTGAATTGGGTGGAACTATCGGATACGAACTGAATTTATTTATTCAGGATTATATCGGAAAAACAGGAACGCTGTTAGTTCTTGTTTTTGGTCTGGTTATTTATTTGATTTTTAAAATACAAGTCTCTCCAGAAAAGGTGCAGTCGTTTTTTGAAAGCTCCCAAAAAGAAATCAGTGAAGATTTGGCAAACAGCCTAGTCCCAGTAGTAGTCTCTTCAAATGATCCTAGTTATAATCTGGAGGAATTTGCTGTAGAAGAACCGGTTGAAGTAGCGGAGGAAGATTTATTGGATAATATCCATTTAAAAACTACTAATTCACAATTTGAAATTAACAAAGAAGCTTTGAAACCAACGATTTCAAGTTCATCTGAAATTAATTTAGAGCCAACGCTCAAGCCTCTTCCAATGGATATTCTGCCAAAAGCAGAGCCCGTAAAAGAAGAAGCTTTTGTAATTGAAAAAGCTATTGAAGAAGATATTATTGAAGATAATTTAGCCTCTCGCTTGGTGTCCGATTTTGGATTATTTGATCCTACTTTGGATTTATCCAATTATAAATACCCAACCATCGATTTATTAAAAGAATATTCGACCGGCGGTATTACTATCAATCAAGAAGAGTTAGAAGAAAATAAAAATAAAATTGTTGAAACGCTTCGTAATTACAAAATTGAAATCGCACAAATCAAAGCAACTGTTGGGCCATCGGTAACTTTGTATGAAATTGTGCCTGAAGCCGGAATTCGCATTTCTAAAATTAAGAGTTTGGAGGACGATATTGCATTGTCGCTTTCGGCATTGGGAATTCGTATTATTGCTCCAATTCCTGGAAAAGGAACTATTGGTATTGAGGTTCCGAATAAGAATCCTACAATGGTTTCGATGAAAAGCGTTATTGGCTCAGCTAAATTTCAAGAAGCAGAAATGGAACTGCCTATTGCTTTAGGAAAAACAATTTCGAATGAAACATTTGTAGTCGATTTGGCAAAAATGCCTCACTTGTTGATGGCAGGAGCAACAGGACAAGGAAAATCTGTTGGGTTGAATGCGGTAATCACTTCTTTGCTTTATAAAAAACATCCTGCTGAAATTAAATTTGTTATGGTCGATCCTAAAAAAGTCGAACTAACACTTTTTAATAAAATTGAAAGACATTATTTGGCTAAACTTCCAGATACTGACGATGCTATTATCACCGATAATGCAAAAGTTGTCAATACCTTGAATTCTCTTTGTGTGGAGATGGACAATCGTTATAATCTGCTGAAAGATGCGATGGTTCGAAATATCAAAGAATACAATGAAAAATTCAAGTCTCGAAAATTAAACCCTGAAAATGGACATCGATTTTTACCTTATATAATATTGGTAGTCGATGAGTTTGCTGATTTGATAATGACGGCTGGAAAAGAAGTTGAAATGCCTATTGCGAGATTAGCACAATTAGCCAGAGCTATTGGAATTCACCTGATTATAGCAACACAAAGACCGTCGGTAAACGTAATTACAGGTTTGATAAAAGCCAATTTTCCTGCGAGAATCGCTTTTAGAGTTTCCTCTAAAATTGATTCACGAACTATTCTTGATACGCAAGGAGCAGATCAGTTAATTGGTCGCGGAGATTTACTTTACACTAACGGAAATGATGTTGTAAGGGTACAATGTGCCTTTGTAGACACCCCAGAAGTTGAAAAAATTGTAGATTTTATTGGATCACAAAAAGCGTATGCAACCGCTTATCTGCTTCCTGAATTTGTTGGGGAAGACGGTGGTCTTAACTTGGAAATGGACATTTCAGATAGAGATACTTTATTTAGAGAAGCAGCCGAAGTAATTGTAAATGCGCAGCAAGGTTCGGCATCATTATTGCAAAGAAAGCTGAAACTGGGCTATAACAGAGCTGGACGATTAATTGATCAATTGGAAGCGGCTGGTATTGTTGGTCCTTTTGAAGGCAGTAAAGCTAGAAGCGTAAACATTCAGGACCTTACAGGACTGGATCAGTTTTTTAATAATGAAAGCTAAATTGCAGTATTCAGATTTCAGATGACAGAATGCAGAGAGTGAATTTTAGCTTTTTTTTAATGCTTTTAACTTTATAGCTTTTTACTTTTGCACCAAATATGTAATTATATGGATGCGTGAGTGGCTAATTTTATTGATTTAAGAGATTTTAGATTAAGGATTAACGATTTTAGATTTGGTGGTGCTAAATAATAAATTGTTGGTTTTACGAAGCTTATTACATCTGAAATCAAAAATCATCAATCAAATTGTTTTGCCCCTTTCCTAAATAGAGTCACGCCCAGAAGAGCGATTGCGAACTGACAAAGTAAATAATTATAAAAGAACTAAGCATACAACAAAACACAGAAAAAATGACAGTACAGAACAAAATAGGAGGGAAAGCAATTTTGCGACTTTTGATGGTTTTTTTCATAGGGTTTTCTACTCAAGCTCAAGACGCTAAAGCAAAAGCTTTGTTAGACAAGGTAACGGCCAAAGTAAAGAGTTATGATAATATTACTATTGATTTTAAATATTCTTTGAATAATGCCAAAGAGAATATTAATCAAGACAGCAAGGGAACGGTGGTGATGAAGGGGAATCAATATGTTTTGAATTTTATGGGGATTTCCAAGCTTTTTGATGGTAAAAAGACCTATACGATTGTTCCTGAAGACGAAGAAATCACTGTTTCTGTTCTAAATGAAAAAGATGATTCGGTTATTACTCCTTCGAAAATGCTGACTTTTTTCAATAAAGGTTATAAATTTTCGATGGATATTGTTCAAAATGTAAGCGGTAAAAAAATACAATACATTAAATTGGTTCCAAGTAATCCAAAAGATCAAAGAAAAGAGATTTTGGTAGGGGTAGATTCTAAAACCAATAATATCTACAATATTATTGAAATTGGCAAAAAAGGAACAAAAACAACATTGACTGTGAATTCTTTTAAAACAAATCAAGCATTGCCAAAAAATCAATTTACCTTTGTTGCGAGTAAATATCCCAATTATTACATCAATAAATTAGACTAATTATTTAGGTGAAGATTCTAGACAAATACTTATTAAAAACATTTCTTGGTACATTTGCTACGGTATTTGTTATCCTTTTTTTTGTGTTCATATTACAAACTGTTTGGCTGTTTATTGCCGAATTGGCGGGTAAAGATTTGGACTTCATAATGATTATTAAATTTTTGGCTTTTTCGATGCCTCGAATTGTGCCTTTGGTATTGCCTCTTTCTATATTATTGGCTTCGATAATGTCTTTTGGAAATTTATCTGAGCATTATGAGTTTGCGGCTATGAAATCTTCTGGGATTTCGTTACAAAGAGCCATGAGAAGCTTGGTAATTGCTATTGCAATATTGAGTTTTATCGCCTTTTTATTTGCGAATAATGTGATTCCGTATGCCGAATTTAAGTTTGTCAATTTCAGAAAGAACATTGCTCAAGCCAAACCAGCGCTTGCAATCACCGAAGGGCAGTTTAGTGATGTTGGAAAGTACAATATTAAGGTGAATAAAAAATCGGGGGAAAATGGTAATCATCTAACTGGAATTACTATTCATGAAAAATCTCAAAATGGTGATGGCAGTAAAACGGTAATTCGAGCCACCGATGGGGAATTAGTGAGTAACGAAAAAACAAATCTCCTTCAATTAGTTTTGAACGATGGGAACTATTATCAAGATATCGTGCCAAAAAAATATGAAGATAGAGATAAATTACCTTTTGCGAAAAGCTCGTTTAAAAAATACCGCATTAATATAGATTTGTCGAAATTGAATAAAGTGGATACCAAAGATGAGTCTGTGTCTAATACTAATAATATGCTTAATGTTAGTGATTTAAAGTACACTTTGGATTCCTTGAAAAAGAATAGAGATACCGAAATTGTCAATTTTGCAGAAAGCAGCAATGCTAGGGCAGTAGCTTTAAATGATAATAAAGCTCCAGTACCAAGTAAGAAAAAACCATTGACAAAAAATCTTTTATCGCTTTTTGACAATAAGAAAAAAAGTGAAATTTTAGCGGCAGCAAACAGCAATGTTCAAAGTGTACTTTATAATATTGATGCTACTAAAACCGATCTAGATCTTAAAAAGAAAAGAATAAACAGTCATATTTTGTCATTGTACGATAAGTTTGTTATTGTGTATGCCTGTTTCTTAATGTTTTTTATAGGGGCTCCCTTGGGTGCTATTATTCGTAAAGGCGGTATTGGTTTGCCAATCGTATTTGCGGTATTGATTTTTATATCCTTTCACATTATCAATACTTTTGGCAAAAGAATTTCACAAGAAGACGGGTTAGCGCCTTTCTTTGGTTCTTGGATGTCCTCAATGATTTTAACGCCATTGGCTATTTTGCTAACGTATCGTGCAACGAATGATATTGGCTTAATCAATTTAGACATCATACTGACGCCTATTCAGAAAGTGTTGCACAAAGTATTTCAAAAAATAATTCCATCTCAAAATAAAGAATAAAATGTCTCTCACAAAAATACAGCTCAACACTATAGAAGAAGCCATAGAAGACATTCGTCAAGGCAAAATAATTATTGTAGTTGATGATGAAGATCGCGAAAATGAAGGTGATTTTTTGGCAGCTGCCGATAAAGTAACTCCCGAAATGATCAACTTTATGGCTACACATGGCCGTGGTTTAATATGTGCTCCATTAACCGAAAGCCGTTGCAAAGAACTTGGGTTGCATGTAATGGTAAACAATAATACTGATCCTATGGAAACTGCTTTTACTGTTTCAGTAGATTTGAGAGGTAAAGGAGTAACTACAGGAATATCTGCTGCTGATAGGGCTAAAACGGTGCTTTCATTAGTAGATCCAAGTACTAAGCCACATGATTTGGCACGTCCAGGGCATATTTTTCCATTGATTGCCAAACAAGGCGGTGTTTTGAGAAGAACAGGACATACCGAAGCGGCTATTGATTTTGCACGATTGGCAGGCTTTAAGCCAGCAGGAGTGATTGTCGAAATTATGAATGAAGACGGTTCTATGGCTCGCCTGCCGCAATTGGCAAAAGTAGCGAAGAAATTCAACTTAAAATTAGTTTCTATCGAAGCATTGGTTGCCTATAGAATGCAGCACGACAGCTTGATTATCAAAAAAGAAGATTTTGATATTAATACCCGTTTTGGAACTTTTCGTTTGAGAGCCTACGAGCAAATTACAAACAAGCAAATTCATATTGCATTGACTAAAGGGACATGGAATCTTGGTGAATCTATATTAACCAGAATCCATTCTTCTCAGGTAAATAATGACTTATTAGGAACATTGACTAATAATGTCGATCAGCAATTGGATAATATGTTCAAGATTATTAATGATAATGGTAAAGGTGCTGTCGTATTCATCAATCAAGATATGTCGGCAGTAAATTTACTGAACCGAATTACTGAATTGAAGGCTCTTCAAGCTGATGGGACTATGAAAGCTCCTAAAGTTGTTATCGATACCAAAGATTACGGTATTGGGGCTCAAATATTGCATGATATTGATATTTCTAAAATCCGTTTGGTATCCAATACTGAGCAAAGCAAAAGAGTTGGGATGATAGGATACGGGCTGGAAATTACAGAATATGTAAAGTATTAAAAGTTTTTTTGAAAAAAGTTTTTTATCTAACATAAAGTAAATGAAACAATTAAAAAGTTCCTTAAAAAATAGATGTATTTTTTCTAAAAATACACTTGCATAACCAAAAAAGGTTCTTATATTTGCACTCGCAATCAGGAAATGAAAGCGACATACTGGAGAAATGGCAGAGCGGTCGAATGCGGCAGTCTTGAAAACTGTTGACTGTAACAGGTCCGGGGGTTCGAATCCCTCTTTCTCCGCCAGTAGAAGTTTCAAAAGAAACTTTAAAAGTCAAAAGCCTTTAAACACTAGTGTTTAAAGGCTTTTTCTTTTTTGGAAACCTTTCAAAAAACACATACTTTATCAAAGAACGGTAACCCTATTGGTAACCCTAATTATTTTTGAGTTTTAAATCAAAAATAGGGTTACTAAAAATTGAGAATTCCCCGGGAATTCCCTGCTACCTCTAGGCTCTATCAAAATTTTTAAATCAATTTGAATACTAATTTAAAAACTAGATACCATGTTAAAAGTAATTTTTTTTCTCAAATCAAGCACCGTTGACAAAAATGGCGAATTAACAATATTTGCCCGTCTGTCGCTCAACAAGCAAAGAATTTCAATTAGTACAGGAAAATCTATCTCAAAAGAAAGATGGCTCTTTACGAACAATCTGAGAAATGTTTTAAAAATTGAAAAAGAAAAAGTTATTAAAAGTTCACTTGATCTTTTCCAACTCAATGCCGAAAAAAAATTCAATGAACTCTTCAGAATTGATTCTGAGGTGTCATTAGAATTATTAAAAGAAGAGCTCAGTGGTAAAACAAATGCAAAGAAAAACTGCAGCACGAATCAGAGCACCATCATTGAGATTCTTGACAAATACAATAAGTATTTTAGAAAAAAGGTAACCGCTGGTGAACGCTCCAGCGCTTCTCTTCAAAAATACGAGCGGTCAAAAGAGCTTCTTTTGAATTTCATGAAGAAGAACTATGGAACCAGCGATATGCCTGCCTTGGAAATATCAAGTTCGTTTGTTTACAAACTGGAAGAATTTCTAAAATACGAAAGTAATTTTAAAGGAAAAATAGGCATTAAAAACAATTCTGTAGTCAAGTATATGAAAATGTACAAAACGGCCTGTAATTACAGTATTAAAATGGACTTAATTATCAAAAACCCTTTTCAGATCTACGACGGTAAATTAAGTATTAAAGATGCTGTGTTTCTGACTCAGCAAGAACTCGATACGATAGAGAATAAAATATTTTCGGTTAATCGCTTAGAAAAAGTAAAAGACATCTTTCTTTTTTCTTGTTACACTGGCTATGCGCCTGTTGATGCTATGGATCTTTCACCTGGCAACCTGTTCGAGGACAATAATGGCAATCTTTGGATTATGACCAGCAGGGCTAAAACCGCAATAAGAGCAAATGTTCCTGTACTTCCCTCTACTTTAAAAATTATCAATAAATATAAAAATCAACAGCAAGGATTAATTCCTCAGATATCCAATCAAAAAATGAATGCCTATCTAAAGGAAATTGCTGATGTCTGTGGTATTACCAAACATCTAACCTGGTATGTCGCCAGACATACTTTCGCTACTACAGTAACTTTAGGAAACGGTATGAGAATCGAGAATGTTTCATCCATGATGGGACACACCAATATCAAACAAACGCAACACTATGCTAAGGTCTTAGATAGTAATGTTATGGAAGACATGAACAAACTCAAAATAAAATACGGAGGAGACAAAAAATAAAAATATTGCATTCCAAAAATAAGGATTAGAAATCAACTTGGCTTATATTTTTATTTCCATTTTATTGAAAAAGCCAATATTTTAACTAATAAGATACATAACGATGGAAATACAAAAACAATCACAAAGCACCGTTATAATAAACTGGATTTTCGCCTATCGAGACAAGCAAGTCATGTTGGATAGAAATTTGGTGGAGCTGTTTCAAGTAGATACTAAAGTACTCAATTAGGCAGTAAAAAGAAACTTGGAACGATTTCCTGATGCGTTTAGGTTTCAACTATGTAATTTAGAAAAGAAAGAACTGGTCACAAATTGTGACCAGTTTAAAAGACTAAAATAAGTATCCTACACACCTTATACTTTTATGCAACAAGGAGTAGCATGCTATCTTTCGAACTGCGAAGCGATTCTTCTCCATTTCGAAAACATAATACTTAATTATTATTTTATTTCATTATCCCGAAGTATCCGATCTATCGTACTGGAATCGTACAGAAATATGTCTCCTAGTTTGGTATAGGGCAACACTCCAGTTTGCCTGTATTTTATAATGGTATTATTAGACAAACCAAATATTCTTTTTAAATCCTCATTCCTATAATATCTAGGTGTTGTTATTTTAATTTTAGAATCAATTTTAGAATCGATTCTTTCTAACGTCATCAGTACAGGATCTAACATTTGCTTCACTCTTATGATAAAAGAGAGCTTCTTTTCTTTAGTGCTTTCCATCTTCATTTACATTTTACATTTCACATCACCATCTTATTTTTTTATCTTTATTCTAATAACAGCCTACCAATTAATCAACCGCTCTTTTTGTTGCTGAATTCTATTGATTAATTCTTCTAAAAATTTAATATGTTTATCTCTGTATGAAAAGCCTTTACACTCCGAAAACTGTTTACTTATTGACTTCATATTTACTTGAAAACCGTCGTCTCCTGAATAGGTGAAATTCTTCACAAGAAAATCTTGCAATTTTCCCCTGTTCTTTTTTTCATCGATTGAATCGAAAAACAAAATTCTCTCCTCCATTAGGAAATAGAAAAGATGCGCCAGTTCACTCTTGGAATAAATTGATTTACACTTTTCATTCTTTTTAATATGAGTACATAGATTACTAATCCTAGTTACATCTTCGCTCACGTTTAGTAGATTTTCTAAAAATTTCAATCTAGAATCTAGATTTAAACTATTATTTAAAAATTCGATTATGTCTCCATTCTCCATCACTTCTTGAGTTTTTGCATTAATAATTATCTGAACTCGACTCGATATTTTTTGCCTTCAAAGAAACAATTAGAGAATTATCCATGCAAGTACAACTTTAAGTGTACCTCCAAGTACCCTTTCAAACACCATAGTCTATTGGCAATTAAAAATAACATGACTTTTAAGCTTTGTGTTGCCCCCCTGTTGAGCCAAAGTGTTTTTGAATGAAGGTCCAAGGAGACTGGAACAGCTATTATAAAAAAAGAAATCCATTTATGGATTTCTTTTACAAAGATAGATTTGATTTCTTAATTAATCTTAAGCAAAATACAGTCATGATATTGATCGAAAATTATTGGTTATCAAAAGATAAGACCACTAAATTGTACGGTTTATTTCTGATCTAAATCATCCTTGCTGTCATAATTTACAGGAAATAAGATGCTGATTTCATTTAGCAGTTCAAATTCATCGATTGGGAATAACTGTAGAGCAATTCCCAGAATAAGCCCCACATCAATTGATTGATTTTTTATCGTAGTGGGGACTTCAGCGGCATCGTCATCAATAGCCACAATACATAATTTTAGCAGATTTCTAATAATTGAGGCGAGTTCTAAATAATCGAACACTCTAATTTGTGCAGTATATATTCCGTCTTTATCCTTAGTTGGTTTTAAAGTAGTAAGACACATGGCTGTTAATCTCTCCATACTTCTTTGTTTTTTAATTTCAACTGTTTCCATAATATTTAATTTTTAGTTTGTTTTACTTTTTATTGCATTTAGTTTTTATGGTTCATTATTGCTCACTGTTTTAATGCGATCCAATTCAGCTTCTACAATTACGCAGGCTCTTTCATAAAAAAGATTACATCTTCTCTCTAGGTGTTCTGTATCCAGTAAAGAAGATCTCTTTACATTCATCCATCGAAGTGAACTTGGATGCCCTTTTAATAAATTGAAGAGTCTTTTATCTTCACTGGTAGTTCTTGGAAATAGATCAGCAGTAAGCGGTGTGAATATTTCACAGATATCAAACAAATATGCCAGCGAGAAATGATCTGGATAATATCCTAAAAAGACATTTATCAGACCCAGACAAATCTGTTCAACGGTAATATGCATCATAGAATCCTGAACAAATCCAGTAGCCATATAATCAATTTGATTCTCACTTTCAATAAAAGCTTCCGCAATTTTTTTTCTATTATTCCAGTAAGAACTAATTGATTCTATACTGCGTGTGGGAATTTCATTAAATACAATATTTAAGGGTATATTTTCACGCTCATAAATTTTATATCCTTTGTTTACAATCTGACAGTAAGAATACAATTGATTTGACGTGAGAGAACGACCCGATTTAGCTTTATATAATAACAACGTTACGGTATAACGCCCTTCGGTTTTGGTCTTTATAATATCGCTGATATCTGCAACGGCATTAATTATATATTCATCTGTCAAAACCATTATATAGAAATGAGTATGTTCTTTCTGTTCTGAAATGAACTCTTGAAAAGGG
>CAUPKA010000025.1:0-67555 GCA_963511725.1 uncultured Flavobacterium sp. | reverse complement strand
TTGAAATACGCATCTGGTGGCGGGAAACTCCTGAGATATGTTGCATCCTTAAAAATACGAAAAATCCTGTTTTAAAACAAATACTTTGCTATATTTGTTTAGAACAAAAACCGAAGTTTTTTCACAGACTGACGTTAGCAGAAAGCGCAAAACGCACGTCATGAACCTCTATAAAATAAGAAAATTTAATCATTGATATAATAATTTCATCCATTTAAAGTATTTTTGTAATAGACTTAAATTGGAGCTAAATCTATATGAAAAACATTGACAAAAATAGTTTAGAAAATGCATATCGATTGTTTGAATCGAACGACATTGACAAAATAGAAATCGGCACCACAAAAGGCCTCAGAGAGATACACCGATATCTATTTTATGGTTTATATGATTTCGCTGGAGAAATAAGAAAACTCAATATTTCAAAAGGCGGTTTTAGATTTGCAAACGCTTTATATCTCAGTGAAATTTTAGTGAAGATCGAGCAAATGCCAGAAAATAATTTTCATGAAATTATTGCTAAATATGTCGAGATGAATATTGCACATCCATTTATGGAAGGTAACGGAAGATCTATGAGAATTTGGCTGGATATGATTTTAAAAAATAGACTTCAGAAAGTTGTAAATTGGCAACTTGTTGACAAAACTCTTTATTTACAATCAATGGAAAGAAGTCCTATTAATGATCTGGAATTACGGACTTTATTACAAGAAAATCTAACTAACGATGTTAACGATAGAGAAATTATCTTCAAAGGAATTGAACAGTCATATTATTATGAAGGCTACGAAAAAGATGAAGAATAAATCTTTAAGAAAAGCGCCTTCTGGTAACACACGCTACAAGCAATTTGGGGATTTGGCTTAATTTAAAGTTAGATTTGTCTCAGATAAATTTGTGTTTATCCGAAGAATAGGCTTAATTTAGTCCCAAAACCCGCTGATTACCAGAACATCAGACTGTAAAAAAACCTCCTCAGATTTAGAAAGTATTCGGAGGGCTACCAAAGAAAAAACTCAAATATGAGATTCTCAAGAGGCTGATTTTAGTTTTTTCACAGACTGACGTTAGCGGTCAGGCTAAATCGACACCGCACAGTAAACAGAAACTATGACAGACATAAACATATACAAAGGCGAGTTTTGCATTTCAACCGACAAGGTAAAATTAGACCTTGACGCCATTCACGAATTTTTATCAACCAGAGCGTATTGGTGCATAAATATTCCGAAAGACAAGGTGCAAACTGCTATTGAAAATTCATTCTGCTTTGGTGTTTACCAAGACGAAAAACAAATTGGCCTTGCAAGAATCATTACCGATTTTTCAACGATTGCCTATTTGGGCGACGTATATATTTTAGAAGAATACCGAGGATTGGGGCTTTCTAAATGGTTAATGGAAACGGTTATGAACTATCCGAGTCTACAAGGTTTAAGACGTTGGATTTTACTCACAGGAGACGCACACGAGCTATATCGTAAATTTGGGTGGATAGACATTGCAGACCCAACCAAATGGATGGAACTTCATGATAAAAATGTTTATTCAAAGTAACAATGACAGGACAAAAACCAGCCCGAAATAAGCCCGAACCGCTAACACACGCTACAAGCAATTTGGGTATTTGGCTTAATTTGAAATTGGTTTTGTATTTGGAAGATTTGGCAAATCCGAAAATAGGTCTTAATTCAATCCCAAACTCGCTGATTACCATAGCATTGGTAGCAATTTTAGGACAGAAGCTGGACAACAGATAAATATTAAAAACAAATTTGCAAATTATGAACAAGTTATTCATTCCCATTTTTAGTTTACTGATATTCGCTTCTTGCGAAAAAACGGACGAAACACCTGACCCTTTTACCACCACAACTATTAATTTACCAACCCACAAGTTGGTTAGTTTTTCAATTATTAAAAACACAAAATATCTCATTGTTTTTGAAACAGGTTTGGGAAATGACCATTCAATTTGGAATCAAAAAAACTTACCTACAACTATAAGTACAAAACAAGATGTTTTAATGTACGACAGAGCAGGTTATGGCAAGTCAGAAAAAGGACCTGCACCAAGAACCATTGAGAAGTTAAGCAGCGATTTAGATAGCGTTATAGATAGATTTGCAAATAGTAGAAAAATAATTCTTGTAGGACATTCTTTAGGCGGAATGATTATTAGAGATTATGCTATAAAAAATCCTTCAAAAATAGCAGGTATATTATTTATTGATCCTTCACACGAAGCATTCCTTAATCCAACACAAGCACAAGAAGACTTTTACTATAATACTTTATTAAGTAGTAATGGTGCAGACTTTGGGGCAACAATGGAAGTAAGAGAGTTAATAGAAGATTCACAATATATGGCAACACTTGCAAATTTGCCGAATGTACCAGTTATAGTTCTGACGGGTATGAAAGTTGAAGCACCAAACAATGCAACAGATCAACAAAATTTGTTTAATGCTCACGAGTTATTAAAAGCAGGCTTGACAGATTTTACACATATCTCAACAACAAATTCAGGACATTACATTTTTATAGAAGAACCTAATTTAGTTTTAGACAATTTAAATTTGCTTATTTCAAAACTGCCGTAGAAAAACTGCCACCAACGGGTTTAAGTATATTATAAAACATTAATTATGAGTGATATTCAAGATTTAAATATAAAAAAAGAAGTATTACCTATTTTTGATTATTCTCTAAATTCATTCACTAGAAATAAAATCCTTAATTTATTAGAAACATCTCTTATAAGCGAAAGTCAAATTATTGAACGGCAAGATATTCTTAAAAGTTTCATTACTAATATAGAGCTATTTAAAAAATATTCATATACTGTTCTATATTTAAATGAAGTTCATTTTTTTCTAAATAATTTTAAAATCGAGCCGGTTGAAAGGAAATACCTTTTGTTTTTTAGCCCTAGTACAGACGAGATATTTTTGAATAATAAAATCCATCAATTAATATTGTTTTTCCATAGGCTTGAATCTATTTGCTTTTTAAGACTTAATTTAAGAGATTTCCCTGAAACATATAGAACCGATTTAAAAAGAATTTTAACTTTTCTTTCTTTTTTCCAGTTAAATAAATATGAAAAAATTATTAGAGAGAAGAAGTGGAAAAATAAGGATAGTAAAGAAATAATAGCTATAATTTTAAAACTAAAGTCAGAAAATAGGATCGAAACTTTTTGGAAAGATCTTTTTTTGTTTGAAAGCTATTTATCTATTAGTAGAGCTATTGTCGATAAGAACTTTGTTTTCCCTACTTTTGAAAAAAACAGTATAACTCTTACTGATTTTTATCATCCAATAATTAAAAATCCGATTAAATATAGCTTTACCTCTTCCACTAATGTTATTATATTGAATGGACCAAACATGTCAGGAAAATCAACTTTCTTGAAATCTGTTAGCTTATGTGTATATTTAGGAAATCTTGGTTTTGGAATTCCAGCATCAACAGCAAAAATTCCATTTTGTACTGATTTTTCAATAGGAATTAGTAAGCGTGATGATATTTTAAGTGGTTACAGTCTTTTTATGACAGAAATCATGAGTCTTAAAAATATTCTTTTGAAAGCAGTCGAAGGAAAAAGATGTTTTGTAGTTTTTGATGAACTTTTTAGCGGAACAAATATTGAAGATGCCTTGGAAATATGCACCACCACAATAAATGGTGTTAGTTTTTATTCTAATTCATTTTTTTTTATTTCTACACACATTCAAGAACTAAAAAATCTTACTAGTACTAATATTTCAACTTATTATTTAGACTGTGAGATAATTAGTAATACACCTACTTTTACATATAAACTAAAAAAAGGGTGGTCAGAAATTAAGGTTGGAAGAATTTTATTTGAAAAAGCAGGTTTAAATAAACTATTAAATTCTAAAATTTAATCTAAAATTTAATTTGAATTCATTGTTGTCCGATAAAAAATTTCAGAAGGTTAATTTTTCTATATATTTAAGTGCTTAACTAGAGTGTCACAACAATCGCTAACACACGCTACAAGCAATTTGGGGATTTGGCTTAATTTAAATATGGTTTTGTATTTGGAAGATTTGGCAAATCCGAAAATAGGGCTTAATTTAGTCCCAAACCCACTGATTAGTACCAGAACATCAGGCTGTGAAAAAACCTCTTCAGATTTAGAAAGTATTCGGAGGGCTACCAAAGAAAAACTCAAATATGAGATTCTCAAGAGGCTGATTTTAGTTTTTTCACAGACTGACGTTGGCGGGAATACCAAAGAACTGCAAAGTCCAAAATTACCCGTTAAAAATTTTGCTGAAGTTATCCAATTGACTAACTTTGCCAAATGAATCAGAAATTTATAAGAGAAGTTGTTTATTACGAAGACTATTATCTTGATTTTTTTAACGCTCAAAAAGAAGACGTTAAGAAAAAATTCAACTGGACTTTACAGTTAATTTCAACTCAACAAAGAATTCCCGAAAAATTTTTCAAACATATAACAGGTTCAGACGGAATATTTGAAGTTCGTGTTGAAGTTGGTTCTGACATTTTTAGAGTTTTTAGTTTTTTCGACAAAGGAAAAATTGTTGTTTTAGTAAATGGATTTCAGAAGAAAACACAAAAAACTCCGAAATCAGAAATCAAAATGGCCGAAAAACTAAAAGCAGAATATTTAGAAGATAAATATAAAAAGTAACGATTATGAAAACTGAAAATAAAAAAATTACATCATTTGCTGAACATTTAGATGCTCAATACGGGAAAACAGGAACTGAAACTCGTGAAAAATACGAAGAAGAATACGAGACTTTTGAACTTGGTGTTATGTTGCAAGAAATGCGAAAAGAGCGTGGAATGACACAAGAACAATTAGCTTTAAAATGTGGGACAACAAAATCGTATATCTCTAAAATTGAAAATAACACCAGCGATATAAGACTTTCAACATTAATGAGAATAATTAGACTAGGTTTAGGTGGACATCTAAAGTTAAGTTTAACCGAATAAAGGTACTACCCGCCAACACACGCTACAAGCAATTTGGGTATTTGGCTTAATTTAAAGTTAGATTTGTCTCAGATAAATTTGTGTTTATCCGAAGAATAGGCTTAATTTAGTCCAAAAACCCGCTGATTACCATAACGTTGGATATAACAATTTGACAACGACGACAAAAAAACAAACTGAAAAATTATTGCATTGCCTATCCGCTAGTATAGATAATGCAGACAACCTCAAAACTAAAAAACAATTGAAAAATGAATAAACTAATTACAATTTTAGCAAATAGCCAATCACATTTTATAAATTTGGCAAGAGTATCGATATTCATAGTAATGGTATGGATTGGCGGGCTTAAAGCATTTCAATATGAGGCTGATGGAATTGTTCCGTTTGTTGCCAATAGTCCATTTATGTCTTTTTTATATACCAAAGAAGCACCAGAATATAACAAATTTAAAAACCTTGAAGGAAAGACAGTTCAAAAAAACATTGACTGGCATAAAGAAAATGGGACATATATTTTTGCTTATGGCTTAGGAATAGTTATTGTAATAATAGGGACTATGACATTATTAGGGATTTGGTTCTCTAAGATTGGAATGTTAGGCGGAGTGCTAACCTTTGGTATGTCACTAATTACATTGTCTTTTTTAATTACTACTCCAGAAGTTTATGTTCCAAACTTAGGAGGTGATTTCCCAACCCCAAATTTTGGATTTCCATATTTATCAGGTGCAGGACGACTGGTAATAAAAGATGTAATTATGATGGCTGCTGGATTAATTTGTGCATCGGACTCTGCCATTACAATTTCAAAGCAAATAAAGTAAGTACTAGTTATAATCTAGACTTGGATGAAAAACTATTTTTTTAGCAATTATCATTTCGTTATCTATAGCAAATTTTCAGATACTTTATTTGCACAGTCAACAAATGAGAAGTACAAAGCAGGGCATTCGCAGCATCAGAGGAGAGGAGTGATTGGCAAATCCGAAAACTGGACTTAATTTAGTCCCAAACCCTCTGTGGTAACAAAACATCAACAATCACTGCACCAACTCACTACCTACAGACAAAAAAACCAACTGAACTTAATGAACAGCAAGAAAAATGTTTTTGTGATTATTGGAAGCGCAAGTTCAAATTCTGCAAACTTAAAACTTGTTGAAGAAATTGCTCGTTTGACTGCGAATGAATTAAACTTGAGAGTTTATGACGAATTAAAATCACTTCCTCATTTTGACCCAGAACTTTCCACAGATAATCCGCCCAAACAAATTATAGAATTAAGAAACGAAATCGAAAAATCTGACGGACTAATTATTTGTACACCTGAATATGTTTTTAGTATTCCCAGCGGACTTAAAAATGCTATCGAATGGTGTATCTCGACAACAATTTTCTCAGACAAACCAAGCGGACTGATAACGGCTTCTGCAAGCGGACAAAAAGGACACGAAGAATTGCAACTTATAATGAAAACTGCAATGGCAAAATTTACAGACGAAACCTGTTTGCTTATTCAAGGAATAAAAGGAAAATTTGACGAACAAGGAAATTTAATTGACAATGAAACTAAAAAACAATTAGACAAATTTATTGACGCTTTAATGAAATTAATAAACGAAAAATAATCCTTCCTACTCCCACAACCGGCACTCTTTGGCAACGAGTACCAACTTAAATTAGAGGGCAAATTATAGCATTTGCAACACGGGTAACTAAAACAGGAATGCCCTTCACTTCCACACCTTTCCTAACATCTTGTCAAACCTATTTTATACATTTAAAATTTACAAAATGCTAACTCTTTTTTACGCAAAATATCTCCTTAAAAGATTAGACTTTTTAATTGTAATAAAATGATATTTATCCTTGCAAAATAAATGACATCCTTTATAACAAAAAACACCCACTTTGTTATTTACACTTAATCAAAGAACAAAACGCATCGTTTATTAATTTTCAATAAAAAATATTCAATAATTTTGCCATATATTTAAAATTATGTAATTATATGCATGCATAGTATTTTTTTTGCCCTTTATCTATTTTTTATAATTACTTTAGCCCAAATTTATTCTGCAAATTATCAAAATGAAAATAAAAATAACTGGTATAGGAAGCTATATTCCTGAGAAAAAGATTAGCAATACCGATTTTAACGAGCATGTTTTCCTAAACGAAGACGGCTCTCCATTTGCCTATCCAAACGAAGTTGTCATTAACAAATTCAAAGGTATTACCGGTATTGAAAAAAGAAGATATGCCGAAGATCATTATACCGCTTCCGATTTAGCTTTTTTTGCTTCTCAAAAAGCCATAGAAAATGCTGGCATAGATCCAGAAACTCTAGACTATATTATTTTTGCTCACAACTTTGGTGATGTAAAATACGGCACAAGCCAATCCGACATTATTCCAAGCTTAGCTACAAGAGTTAAGCATAAATTACAGATTAAAAACCCAAAATGTGTCGCTTACGATATTCTTTTTGGCTGTCCGGGCTGGATTGAAGGCGTACTGCAGGCCAATGCATTTATCAAATCGGGCATGGCTAAAAAATGTCTTGTTATAGGTGGCGAAACTTTATCCAGAGTAGTGGATGCCCACGATAGAGATTCCATGATTTACTCGGATGGCGCTGGCGCTTCGGTTATAGAAGCCTCGGATGATGAAACTGGAATGCTCTCTTATGAAAGCGCTACTTATGCAGCCGAAGAAGCTAATTTCCTTTACTTCGGAAAATCATACAATCCGGATTTAGACCCAGACACCAAGTACATCAAAATGTATGGTCGCAAAATATATGAATTTGCGTTAAGCCAAGTTCCTGCGGCTATGAAAAGCTGTTTGGAAAATAGCGGTATTGCAATTGAGGATGTAAAAAAAATCCTAATTCATCAGGCTAACGAAAAAATGGACGAAGCTATCATTCACCGTTTTTATAAATTACACGGACAAACTCCTCCAAAAAACGTTATGCCAATGTGCATACACGAATTAGGAAACAGTAGTGTTGCAACCGTCCCTACTCTTTTTGACCTTTTGATTAGAGGACAAATTGAAGATCAAGAAATACACAAAGGAGATGTTGTCATTTTTGCCTCGGTAGGGGCTGGAATGAATATCAATGCTTTTGTCTACCGCTATTAAGAGATTACCTGTACGTTTATATTGCACAAGCCCACATCATTTTATTAATGCTGTGGGCTTTCGCTTTGAATATAAATGAGCGACAAACTCTTTAAAAATTAAATAATATTAGACAATTTTGTAATTGCAAACCGTATAAGAAACAGAATCTTTATATTTGCAGACGCTAAAGCAAAAGCGTTAGTCAAAAATTAAAATCATGTACGAAAAAACATTCCCCAATAAAAGATTCAAGCATACTTTAGAATTTTTAAAGAAACACATCTCCCCTACTCAAACCATACTGGATTTAGGCGTTGACAATCCTTTTTCTAAAATCATGAAAGCCGAAGGATACAGCGTTACCAATACTACTGGCGAAGATCTGGACGTGAATCAAGGTGTTTTTTCAGAAGAAAAACAAGATGTAGTAACTGCTTTTGAAATTTTTGAACACTTACTCAATCCTTACACTATTTTAAGCGAAATAAAATCAGATAAATTATTAATATCAATTCCATTGCGCCTTTGGTTTTCTTCTGCCTATAGAAGTAAAACAGACATGTGGGACAGACATTACCATGAGTTTGAAGACTGGCAATTGGACTGGTTATTAGAAAAAACAGGCTGGAAAATCATCGATAGAGAGAAATTCACCCATCCGGTTAAAAAAATTGGTTTTCGCCCATTATTGCGATTTTTCACACCGAGATATTATATCGTTTACGCGGAAAAAATCAAGAGTTAAGATTGCAGATTAGCGATTTTTAATAAATCTAAAATCAAGAATCGTTATCATCATTCAAAAATATTTTAAATGAAATATTACATCGTAATTCCAACCTACAACGAAGAAGCTTTTATTGCTTTAACCTTGCAATCCTTGGTATCGCAAACCATTTTACCAAAAAAGGTAGTTGTTGTCAATGATAATTCTACCGATAAAACTGCTGAAATTGTTTTGGCTTTCGCCAAAGACAATCCATTTATCACTTTGGTAAACAAAACTTCCGAAACGATACATTTGCCTGGAAGCAAGGTGATTCAAGCTTTTCAGAAAGGTTTTGATACTTTGGACGAAGATTACGATTTAATTGTAAAAATTGATGCCGATTTGATTTTTCCTTCCAATTATTTCGAAAGCATAATCAAACATTTTCAATCGGATGACCGAATTGGAATGGCCGGCGGATTTTGTTACATCGAGAAAAATGGCGATTGGATTCTGGAAAACTTAACCGATAAGGACCATATTCGAGGTGCATTAAAAGCCTATCGAAAAGAAACTTTCAAACAAATTGGAGGTTTAAAGCCCGCAATGGGATGGGATACTGTTGACGAATTGCTTTGCAAATTCTACAATTGGAAAGTGGTAACAAATGAAAACCTGCACGTAAAACACCTCAAGCCAACGGGAGCTAATTACAACAAAACAGCCCGTTACAAGCAAGGAGAAGCTTTTTACACCCTTGGCTACGGTTTTGGGATTACTGCAATTGCATCGGCAAAATTGGCAATGATGAAAAAGAAACCTTTGCTTTTCCTTGATTATATCAAAGGTTTTTGGAAAGCAAAATCAGCAAAAACTCCTTTATTAGTTACTGATGAGCAAGCAAAATTCATTCGCAATTATCGTTTGCAAAAAATGAAAGAGAAATTGTTTTAATAACTTCCGTTTCTGTAATTAAAAACAAAATCTAAAATTTCAAGAAAATACAGTATTTTTGCATACTTGTATTCTTTTCTGAATACTGCAACCCGTAAACCGAATACTAAAAAATGATGCTCATTCGCTATTTATCCCAAATTGGGAAATATTTTTTAATGTGGAAAGAAATCTTCAAAAAGCCTACAAAATGGTCAGTTATGAAAGGTTTAATTTTTAAAGAAATCGATGATTTAATTATTGATTCACTAGGAATTGTTGCTTTCATTTCTTTCTTTGTAGGAGGCGTTGTTTCTATACAGACTGCATTAAACCTAACCAATTCTTTCATTCCAAAGTACCTTATTGGATATGCCACGCGTCAATCGGTGATTTTAGAATTTGCCCCAACTTTTATGTCTATCATTATGGCTGGAAAAATGGGGTCTTTTATAACATCAAGCATAGGGTCTATGCGTGTTACCGAACAAATTGATGCACTTGAAGTTATGGGAGTTAATTCTCTTAATTATTTGGTTTTTCCTAAAATAATAGCGTTGCTTTTATATCCTTTCCTTATTGGAATTGGTATGTTTCTAGGTATTGCAGGCGGTTACATTGCCACTGTTTATGGAGGTTTTGGAGCTAACGTAGATTTTATTGAAGGTATCCAAAGAGATTTCATACCATTTCACGTTGTATATTCCTTTACCAAAACTTTTATTTTTGGAATGCTATTGGCAACAATTCCTTCCTTTCACGGCTATTATATGAAAGGTGGCGCTCTTGAGGTTGGAAAAGCAAGTACAGTATCATTTGTATGGACATCGGTTACTATTATCTTGCTGAATTATGTTATTACCCAATTACTATTAACAAAATGATAGAAATAAAAAACTTAGAAAAATCGTTTGACGGTGTCAAAATTCTAAAGGGAGTTTCCAGTGTTTTTGAGACAGGTAAAACCAATTTGATTATTGGGCAAAGTGGGTCTGGCAAAACCGTTTTATTAAAATCATTACTAGGAATTCATACTCCCGAAGTAGGAAGTATTTCTTTTGATGGCCGTATTTATTCTGAGCTTAGTTCAGATGAAAAAAGAGACCTTCGTACTGAAATAGGAATGCTTTTTCAAGGAAGTGCACTTTTTGACAGCATGACTGTTGCCGAAAATGTAGCTTTTCCTTTAAAAATGTTCACTAACGACAGTAGATTAAAAATTCAGAAACGAGTTGATTTTGTTTTAGAAAGAGTAAATCTTGTGGGAGCTCATAAAAAATTACCCTCGGAAATTTCGGGAGGAATGCAAAAAAGAGTCGCTATTGCCAGAGCCATCGTAAACAATCCTAAATATTTATTTTGTGATGAACCCAATTCAGGATTAGATCCAAATACAGCAATTTTAATTGACAACCTTATCAAAGAAATAACCGTAGAATACAATATCACAACAGTTGTAAACACACATGATATGAACTCTGTGATGGAAATTGGCGATAACATTTTATTTCTAAAAAACGGTGTTAAGGCTTGGCAGGGAAATAAAGAAGAAATTTTCAGAACCGACAATGAAGCCATTGTGGAATTTGTTTATTCGTCTGAATTATTTAAAAAAGTTAGAGAAGCACATTTAAAAGAATAATTTCAACAAAACATATAAGTAGACATCTACTTAAAATCAAAAAAAGGGCAGCATTTGTAATAATGCTGCCCTTTTTAAGTATAAAATTTGTTTTTTCCGTTATTTCAACTGAGAAACAATACCTTTTATTTCCTGTTCTTTACTTTTTGGATAAATCAATAAAACCGAATCCTTATCAACTATAATATAATCATCCAATCCGTCAACAATCACTTGTTTTCCTGGAGCCGTCCTGATAATATTATTCGATGAATTCTGCAATAATACGGTAGCATTCACTACTGCATTGTTATAATCATCTTTTGGCAGTTTTTCATGCAGTGAGCCCCATGTTCCTAAATCATTCCAGTCAAAAGTTGCTGGAAGCACATAGACATTTTGAGCATTCTCCATAATAGCATAATCTATAGAAATATTTTCTGCTTTTGGATAGTTCTCTTGTATAAAAGCTTGTTCATTCTCTGAATTATATACCTCAAAGCCTTTCATAAAATGAGCATACATTTCTGGCTGAAATTCTTCAAAAGCTTTCAAAATAGATTTAACGCTCCACATAAAAATACCTGCATTCCACAAATAATTCCTGCTCTGTATAAATTTTCTAGCTGTTTTTGAATCTGGTTTTTCTCTAAATTGAACTACTTTTTTTATCGAGCGGCTGTCTAATTTATCAAATTCAATATAGCCATAACCAGTATTGGGAGCCGTTGGCAAAATCCCTAAAGTCATCAGGGATTCTTCTCTTTCGCATAAATCAAAAGAACGCTGCAAATTAGCTACAAACTGCATTTCGTCTTCAATCCAGTGGTCACTTGGTGCGACAACCATTACTGCATTTGGGTTCAATTTTTTAATTTTTAATGACGCATACAAGATACAAGGCGCTGTATTTCTCATTGCTGGTTCCAAAACAATTTGCTCCTGCTTCACCATTGGCAATTGTTCTAGAATCAAATCATTGTAACTCTCGTGTGTCAAAATCAAAATATTCTCTTTCGGAATAATTTGTGATAATCGACTAAATGTTTTCTGAATTAAAGTCTCTCCAGACCCCAGCATATCGTGAAACTGTTTTGGGAACTCTTTTGTGCTTACTGGCCAAAATCGTGAACCAATTCCACCTGCCATCAATATTGCGTAATAATTTTTATTCATTTTAATTTCTTGTATAGTCCTTAATAATATTCTTTTTAACTGGATAACAACTCTACCTCAGCATTTGGATTAAATAAATATAAACGTCCAGAGCTTATTTCTAAACATTCGTATCGCTTGGTTCGTATTGCTATTTTCTTGAAAACCTTTCCATTTGAAATTCTAAAAACACTTCCATAAGGGATTTCAAAGATATAATTTTTATCATTTGGTTTATCATACTGTTTTAAAGCTAGCGCCAATGTCGCATCTGTATCACTGCTTGCAGTCGGATTCTTAAAATGTCTGGCTAACAAAGGTAACAAATGATTCGGAAAAATCTCAGGCCTGATAAACGGCACCATCATCTTTTGAAAAGAATACTTCCATTCATCTCCATGTGGCTTAATCTGTCGCCCAAATTTTTCAAACGCCACCAGATGTGAAATCTCATGAATCAACGTAATTAAAAACTTATACTTGTTAAGGCTTGAATTAACCGTAATTTCATGTTTTCCACTCAAACCTTTTCGATAATCACCATGACGAGTCTGTCTCTCATTTACAATTTTGAGATGCACTTGATGCGTAACAATCAGTTCAAAAACTGGCTTTACGGAATGCTCCGGTAAATATTTCAAAAGAGTTTCAGACAATGATTTGGAATTTAAAAAATTTGAAGTTTGACTTTTTAAGGATTCGTTGATGAAACCGGCAATACTTTACCGTTAAAATATTTATTTCCAGTAAGAGTAAAATCATAAATATAATTAGCCATTTCACTTGCAGAAAGTGGTGCCTGATAACCTGGAAATGCTTCCTGCAACATTTCTGTCTGAACAGAACCCAAAGCCAATACATTAAAAGAAATTCCTTGTTCTTTATACTCTTCTGCCAATAACTCTGACAAAGTAATTACGGCTCCTTTACTGGAACTGTATGCTGCCAATCCTGCAAACTTCAAGCTTCCCTGAACGCCTCCCATCGAGCTAATGGTTACCACATGGCTTCCTTTTTGCAAATAAGGCAAACAGATACGGGTTAAATTGGCAACGCCAAAAACATTGACTTTATATATATTTTCGAAATCATGTTGCGTCGTTTCAGAAAAAGGTCTTAATAATAAACTCCCTGCATTATGAACAACAGCATCAATTTTTTGCCAAGCAGCAGATAAAAATTCTGTCACTTGTTGCAATTCGGCTTCATTAGACAAATCAACAGAAAGAAAAGTTATATTTTTATGAGAAAGCAATTCCTGATTTGCTTTTCTTGACAAAGCAAGCACATGATGACCAGCATTAGCAAATTTTAAAGCCAATTCAAAACCTATTCCCCTTGAGGTCCCCGTGATGATAATATTTTTCATGTGGCAAAAATAAGCAAAACAGTTAAAAAACAGTAATTTTAAAATATTAAAAATACATTCGCAAATTTTTATAAATATCTAGAAAAAAGCGAAAACCTATAAGTAATATAAGAACAAATTAGCTGAAGTATACTTTAAACCAAAATAGCAAATATGAATAATGAATTAATTGTTGAGAAAAATTGGTGGAACAGAAATTGGAAATGGTTTTTACTAACATTCCTGTTTTTACTTTTATTTGGATTCATTTTGAGTTCCAGTATCGATGGAAATATAACCGATATTGCTCAAGCCTATTCAGATAATTCTCTTTATGAAAAAGCAATAGAGAAGGCAAAGACCAACAAAAGAGTTTTGGAGGTTCTTGGAGAAATTGAACCTATTGACAAATTAGCTATTCTTGAAGGAAATGCAGTTTATTCAAACAATAATAATTCAGTAGCATTATCGATTCGAATAAATGGCACTAAAGGGAAAGCAAAAATGGACATTTCGGCTGAAAAGAACGGAACAGCATGGAAATATAAAACGATAAACATCCGAATTAAAAACCCGAAAGAAGAAATCCAAATTACAAAAGATACAATTGAAGTGAATAACACTGAAATGTTTAAAAAATAACACTAGACTTTTACTTATTTTTGCAAAAAAATAACTCATTTAGAATCCATAAAAATGATTAAAAACATCCAATTTGGAGTTGCAAAAAACACAGACATAGAAGGCGTATTGGCCTTACAGGACCTTTATTTAGTCTCGAATATGACTGAAGAAGAAAAAGCATCGGGATTTGTAACGACTCCTTTTACTGTTGAACAATTACAAGAAGTGATTCGTCAGGAGGGTTTGTTTATTGCCAAAGACAATGGCAAAATTATCGCTTACATTTTTGCGGCTAGCTGGCAATATTTTAGTCAGTGGGCTATTTTTAATCACATGACTCCAATGCTTCCTGGGCTTACTTTCAAAGATTTTAATCTTACTGACACGAACACTTTCCAATACGGCCCGATTTGCATTGACAAAAAATACCGAGGAAAAGGCTTGATTAATCCCTTCTTTGACTTTATGAGAATCCACCTTTTGAAAAAAATTCCGGTGAGTATTACTTTCATCAACAAAACTAATCTTCCTTCGCAGAAAGCACATATTGAAAAATTAAAATGGGCGGTTATTGGTGATTTTCAATTCAACAATAACAACTATTTTATTTTGGCTTACGATATGAGTCAATCAGCTTAGTAAAATTCTATCCGACATACTTTTATAGACTTTCAGAAAAGTACTCATTAATAAAAAATCCAAACTCGAAATTCAAGTTTGGATTTTTGTTGCGATTTATATAAAATCAATTATGCGATTAAGGTTCTTGAAATTACAATACGCTGAATTTCGGAAGTTCCTTCATAAATCTGAGTGATTTTGGCATCGCGCATCATGCGTTCAACATGATACTCGGCTACATAACCGTTTCCGCCGTGAATCTGTACTGCTTCGATAGTCGTGTCCATCGCGGTTTGAGAAGCAAACAATTTGGCCATTGCACCCGATTGCGAAATGTCCATACCGGCATCTTTCTGGTAAGCCGCATTATAGCACAACAATCTTGCCGCCGAAATTTGAGTCGCCATATCAGCAAGTTTAAAAGCAATTGCCTGATGCTTGAAAATTTCTTTCCCAAAAGATTTACGCACCTGCGAATATTTTAAAGCCAATTCATAAGCGCCTGCAGCGATTCCTAAAGCTTGGGAAGCAATGCCAATACGGCCTCCGTTTAAAACTGACATAGCAAAATTAAAACCGAAACCATCGGCGCCTATTCTATTTTCTTTAGGCACTTTCACATCATTAAACATTAAGGAATGCGTGTCGGAACCTCGGATACCCATTTTCTTTTCTTTTGGACCAATATCAAATCCAGCCCAGCCTTTTTCTACAATAAAAGCATTAATTCCTTTATGCCCTTTCTCAATATCCGTTTGGGCAATCACTATATATGTTGAAGCTGAATTGCCATTGGTAATCCAGTTTTTGGTTCCATTTAGCAAATAATGATCTCCTTTATCAATCGCAGTTGTTTTTTGAGAAGTAGCATCTGATCCCGCTTCTGGTTCTGACAAGCAAAATGCTCCAATTACCTCTCCTTTGGCAAGCGGAACTAGATATTTCATTTTTTGTTCTTCGTTACAATATTTTTCTAATCCTGCACAAACCAAAGAATTATTTACAGACATAATAACTGCCGCTGAAGCATCAATTTTGGCAATTTCGGAAATAGCCAAAACATAAGAAACGCTGTCCAAACCCGCTCCTCCATATTTTGGATCAACCATCATCCCTAAAAACCCAAGTTCGGCCATTTTTTTGACTTGCTCAGCAGGAAATTTGGAGTGTTCGTCTCTTTCGATTACTCCTTCCAACAATTCAGATTGAGCAAAATCTCGCGCTGCTTGTTGTATCATTAATTGTTCTTCGGTTAGATTAAAATCCATAATAATATAAAATAAAGTGTGGTTTTTGTTTAAAAAATATAGCCAAAGGTAATTTTTAATTATTAAATTTTCAATTTTGAATCGTAAATTTGGCCTATGAAAAAAGATTACTATAACGTTATCGGAGTGATGTCAGGAACTTCGCTAGATGGAGTCGATTTGGCTCATATTCAATTTGAAATAAAAAATGATAAATGGTCATTTGAAATTTTAGAATGCGAGACTATTTCGTATAATTACGATTGGATTTCCATCTTGAAAACTGCTGTTGATTACACCGAAAATCAACTAGTGGAACTAAATAAAAACTATACCCTGTTGCTCGCTTCAATCATTACTGATTTTATAAACAAACATGCTCTTGAAAACTTAGATGCAGTTTGTTCCCATGGACATACTATTTTACATCAGCCACAAAACGGCTTTACGCTTCAAATTGGAAATTTGCCTGAAATTGCCAAACTAATTCAACAAAATGTAGTTTGCGATTTTAGAGTGCAAGATGTTCAATTGGGCGGGCAAGGCGCGCCTTTAGTGCCTATAGGTGACCGTATCCTGTTTGCAGAATATGATTATTGCATGAATTTAGGCGGATTTTCGAATGTGTCTTTTGAAAAGAACAACAACCGAATTGCTTTTGACATTTCTGCTGTCAATACCGTGCTTAATTTTTATGCCAATCAATTAGGATTTGATTATGATGACAAAGGTCAAATTTCACGAACTGGGAATTGCAATAATGATTTACTTAATGAATTAAATTCATTAGCTTTTTACAAAACTCCACCTCCAAAATCATTGGGATTTGAATTTGTAAAACAAATTGTTCTTCCTATGATTGAAAATTATTCTATCACAATCGAAGATAAATTACATACTTATACAGAACATATTGCCATTCAAATAGCATTGGCTCTAGAAAGTTTTGAAACTCAAAAAAACCAAAAAAGAAGTATGCTGATTACTGGCGGAGGTGCTTACAATAACTTCCTGATTGAAAGAATTCAATTTCATTTGCCCGAAATGAAAATAATTATACCATCACCAAAAATTTTAGAATTCAAAGAAGCTTTAATTTTTGGCTTATTAGGCGTGTTAAAAATGCGAGGAGAAGTAAATGCGCTTCAAAGTGTAACTGGCGCCCTCCATGACCATAGTTCAGGAGTAATTTACAGCCATTAAAAAATAATTTATTCCGCAAAGGCAAACTTTTTTTAAAATCTATTCTCTCTATTCAAATATATTTTTTTAGATAACACAAAAAATCTTAATAAATTTAAACATTTTCTTACTTTAAGTGTAAGTGTTTATTTACTAAGGGCTTGTGTTTTTATAAGAAATAATCAACTACAACGTTATAATTTGCATATTTAATAAAATAAAGCCTCATTAACACACCGTTAATAGTAATTTAGCATTAATTTTGCGAAAAAAAATAAAAAAATTATGATTGCTAAAAAAATGGTATTAGGACTAACTCTTATTATTTCTGCATTGTTTTCGTCTGAAGCAATCGCTCAAAAACAAATTGTATATGAAGGAGTAACTATCCCAAGGACAATTAGTTTTGAAAAAAAGACTTTACAGCTTAATGGTGCAGGTTCTAGATCCAAAATGTGGGTAGAAGTTTACATTCAGGCCTTATATTTGAGTCAATTATCTCAAAATGCAAAAGAAATTATTAATGACAATTTAGAAATGTCAATCCGAATTGAAATTACCTCAGCTTTAGTTTCATCAGGCAAATTAACAAGAGCATTAAATACTGGATTCGAAAAATCTGCTGGAGCTGATTTGGATAAGTATAAACCAAGAATGGAATTATTAAAAAGTTTCTTGGCTGACGAAATCACCAAAGGAGATATTTTTGAATTAACTTATTCCCCAACTGACAGTTCTATTTGGATTATAAAAAATGGAGAGCTTAAAGGAAAAATTCCAGGATTTGATTTCAAAAAAGTATTTTACGGCATATGGTTAGGTGATAAACCAGTCGATGAAGAATTAAAAAACACTTTATTAGGCATCTAATATTAATGTCATTATTCCAGAAACACCATTAATACCACAAGTTAAATATCACATTTACAAAATGAGCATGGATTGAAGTTGGTTGCCAATACCAATAACGTCATGCTCATTTTAATTTAAAAAAAAATAATTGGTTTTATATTATTAGTTCAAAATTGTTTCGAATAAAAAAGTGCTTTTCAACCTATTTAAAAATAGAAAAGCACTTTTTTTATGCAAAATACTCAAAATAAAAAAAATATCTTGAATACATATTTCTCATAAAACCTTTTATATATTTGTCAAAAATAAATATATCACAACAATATGAAAGATTTATTAAAGAAATTTGAAAATAAAGCTCCTGAAATCATTTTCAACTGGAAAGATTCCGAAACCGAAGCCGAAGGCTGGACAGTAATAAACTCTCTTCGAGGCGGTGCGGCAGGCGGGGGAACCCGAATGAGAAAAGGACTAGACATGAATGAGGTTTTGTCTTTGGCAAAAACCATGGAAGTGAAATTTTCGGTTTCTGGCCCGGCAATTGGCGGTGCAAAATCTGGAATAAATTTCGACCCAAATGATCCCCGCAAAAAAGGGGTTTTGCAGCGTTGGTATAAAGCAGTTTCTCCTTTATTAAAAAGTTATTACGGGACTGGCGGTGATTTGAATGTAGATGAAATTCACGAAGTTATCCCAATGACAGAAGAATGTGGTGTATGGCATCCGCAGGAAGGTGTTTTTAACGGTCACTTCAAACCTACCGAAGCCGACAAAATCAATAGAATTGGACAATTGCGCCAAGGCGTGATTAAAGTAATCGAAAACCCAAAATTTTCTCCAGATGTTACTCGAAAATATACGGTAGCCGATATGATTACCGGATACGGAGTTGCTGAAGCAGTGCGCCATTTTTACGATATTTATGGAGGTTCTGTAAAAGGCAAAAAAGCTATTGTACAGGGGTTTGGAAATGTGGGATCAGCTGCAGCATTTTATCTTGCCGAAATGGGAACCAAAATCATCGGAATTATTGACCGAGACGGCGGATTAATTAATGAAGAAGGTTTTACTTTTGAAGAAATAAAAGCATTATTCCTTGCCAAAGACGGAAACAAATTAGTAGCCGAGAACATGATTCCTTTTGATGAAATCAATCAAAAAATATGGACTCTTGGCGCCGAAATATTCACGCCTTGCGCTGCTTCAAGATTAGTTGCACAAAGTCAAATCGACAGCTTAATCGTCAATGGTCTCGAAGTAATTTCTTGTGGAGCGAACGTTCCATTTGCCGACAAGGAAATTTTCTTTGGTTCGATTATGGAAGATGTTGACCATAAAGTAAGCCTGATTCCTGATTTTATTTCCAATTGCGGCATGGCTAGAGTTTTTGCTTATTTCATGGAAAAAAAAGTACAAATGACTGACGAAGCTATTTTTCATGACACTTCGGAAATCATCAAAAATGCTATTGAAAAAACACATGCTTTGAACTCTTCCAAAACAAATATCAGCGCAACTGCTTTTGAAATTGCCCTGAAACAATTAGTATAATACTTTTATACTTCATCCAAAACGAATCGAAACAGATTAAAAATCTAATTTGATTCGTTTTTTTATTTAATGATTATTTTATCTACAGAAACAAAATTCCCTGTGCTGCCAAATCCTGTTCCGTCTTTTTTATACCAATTGCCATGTTCTCCCGCAACGGTTACAATAAGTTTATAATTACCTTTTTTTAGTAATGGGCTTAAGTATTTCAAGGAAGATTCAGGGTATTTGCAATACATTTCAATTAGATTCGATTGAATTATTTTTCCATTATGATCCTGAATTTCAACTTGAGCGTATCCTCCATTTGGACGAGCAACCCCATATAATCCAATTTGAGAGCCATTAAAATTTACCGAAAAAAAAGCTCCTTTGACATTAGAACTGTTATCTGAAAAAGAATCTTTTGTTGCAGATTCCGTTTTCCAATCATCAGAATATTTTATTTTATTAGTATCTGAATTTTGAATGACTGTACCTTTCAAAGTTAGATTGTTCCATTCTCCAGTTGTGATATTGATTTGCCAATTTTCCTTATAATCAGGTAAAGAAATCGAATCGTTTTTTACAATCAAAGGCTGCCATACATAAGTTGCCGCCGATTTTTGTCGCGGAAAAGCCCAACGATCTCCCCCAAATAAATAAGTAGTGTCTTTTGTGCCAACGATAGGAATCACAAATGTTGATTGTGAATTCCAAGTTAAAGAATCTTTTGGAGCAAAATTCTCATGTGCTTCCCAAGGTCCTTTTAAAGAAGTTGCCGTAAAATAATAATTGTCATTTCGTTCCCAAGAAGTCAGGCCAGAACCTAACCAAAAATAAATATTGTCTTTTTTGAAAATAACTGGCGCTTCACAATGCTTAGTCATGTCCTTAACAATCTGCTCCGTAACGCTTTTATAATCATCGCTAAGTTTGTACAAATTTCCAGAGTGCGTTATGACATAGCCGCTCCCATCGGTATCTTGAAAAATGCCCATATCCCATTTTTTGACCGGCTCGCCATTAAACAGTAAAGCACCTTGAAAAACATAAACGCCATTAATAGTTTTAGAAGTGGCATAGCCCACACATTGATCTTTATACTTTAGATCGTCAGTATGCATGTACATAATATATTCGCCGGTTTTTGGGCATTTCATCACTTTTGGTCTTTCGCCAATTCGGTTAGGTCCTAATTTTCCTAATTCTTGAACAGGAAGGGCAATATTTTCGAATTTCCAGTTGTATAAATCGGAGGAAGAATAACAGCTGAAACCTGTAAAATCAATAGCTGAGTCGCTTTTGTATTCGCCAAAAAGATAGTATTTATTGTTGTCTTTTATAATGCCAGCACCATGTGCACTTACCGTATTCCCTTTATCGTCATGCCAAGAAACACCCGAATAGATGGCATTTATCTTTTCTTTCTTCTGTGCAATTCCTGTTATATAAATTCCTAAAAAGAATACTAATAGAATTGATTTGATTTGCTTATTCATAAGATATTAGAATTCTGTTTTTGAACAATTACCTATTTTCAAATGGAAATACATAACAGCAAAATGGCACTATACTTCATATTAGTACTATCTTTAAATGCTAATTAATTTTCTGTTTTTTAATTTGGATAACCAATAGTTCAGTTAATTATTACGCTTGATGTCCTGCGGTTGAAACCGCAGGCTATGGCTGAAACTCCGTAAATAATCGAATAGGGTCTAAATTTCTGTAGCTTAATTTATATTGTGCCGTTTCTTAAATTTACCATAGCCAACGGTTTCAACCGTTGGATGCAATAGTTAGATTTATAATACGTTTCCTGCGGTTGAAACCGCAGGCTATGGCTGAAACGAAGTAACTAATCGAATACGGTCTAACAACGATTATCTCTCAAAATGATGTTCACCTGATCCGATATTATCTAGATACAGATAATTTCCTTCCTCGGTCGCCACTACTTCTTTGTTATCAAATTTAATTGTAGTTCCAGTTTTGTCACATTTTGGCAGGTACACTTTTGCAGTGCTATTATTAGGAACAGTAATTTTTAAATGATATTTATTGTTTGTATAATTCCAATCTACTTTGATATCACCTTTATCGGTTGGATACGTTCCTTTGGCATGCGTCAGTTTGTCTCCAAACCATAACGGTTTAATCTGGATTTTCTCGTGTTGAGGAGTTACCGCTTTTATTCCCAAAATATAATTTTGCATGGCTAGCAAACCTACCGCTCCCCATGGATGCGACATGCTTTGACCAGTTGTATTCGCATCCCAGGATTCCCAAGTTGCGGTTCCTCCCTGGGTAATGGTTTTTGCCCAGCCTTCCCATTCAGGGTTAGTGTATAAATCTACAAGATGATTTCCTTCGTCAGCGAGACCAAGTGATTCTGGTAGCCAGCGCAGACATACCATTCCGATGTTCATTTTTTGTTTTTTAATCTCCTCAATAACTTGCTTTTTGTTAGCTTCGGGCACTATATTTAATGCGTAAGGAAGAATATTAGCGTGCTGCGAAACGTGAGTACTTACGTTTAAATCCTTATTTACACCATCAATATAGACTCCGTCTTTGTTAATCAGATGGGCGTTAATTGCTTTTTTAATAGCTTCGGCTTTGTTTGCATAAAGTGTTTTATCATCAGAATTACCTATAACTTCGGCAATTTTTGAAAGAATATTGAAATCTTCATAAGCATAAGCGTCAATAACCGTTCTGGAATCAGCAGTCATATCATAACCGTAACGCATAGTTGCCGGCCAATCTATAATTCCAAATTCATAAGGTCCTTTTCCTCCTTTTAGCTGATGAATTAATCCAGTGCTGTCATTTTTATAAGTGTCAACATAATCGGCAATTTTTTTCAAACGGGAATAATTGGATTTTAAAAAATCAACATTAGCAGTTTGGGTGTAATAATCCCAAACCCATACAAGATAGGCTTGCGTAAAATCTGGAATATCCCTTCCGCCGTCAACATTTGGATATACCGCATTTAATCTTCCGTCAGGCCAATATTGGTCTTGAGATTCTAAAAATTCGTTCAGCGCACGCATATTCATCGTTCGATCATACATTACGCTCATGCAAGGAACTGCCTGTGACCAGCTATCCAATAAAAAAGCACCTTTTTCTCTTGTGGGCGTGTCAACAAAATCTTCTTGTGCACCAAGAATTAGCGTATGCGCCATTAACTCCCAAGTTTTATTCAGCATTTCATTCGATGTTTCAAATGAAGAGCGCGAAGGATCTAATTCGAAATGACGGCTGATAAAACTAACGTTATTTTGATTCAGCTCGTTTGGCGCATTGTCAACTTGCAGATAACGCATTCCAAAATAAACATTAGGATTAAAAACAGAATTATTCCCGTTCGGAATGTACTTAAAGCTTAGATTGGTAGATTGATTGAATTTAGTCGAAATAGTTCCGTCATCGTTTAGAACAAATCCGCCTGACATTTTGATGGTATCTCCTGGAAAGCGCTCCTTAAAAGTTATTTTAAAACTGCCAGCATATATTTTGCCTAAATCAATAACATATTTGCCATTTCCTAAATTTTGGATAGCTTTAGGTTTAATTTCCTTTTCGATAACTCGAGTTAAGTCGGATTGTAAAGTGCCTGTCCATGGAGTAGTTGGGTGAGAGCCAATTTCGGAAGCATTTTTCCAATTCGAGTCGTCTAATTTTACAGTATTCCAATTAGCAATATTTTTGCGGCTGTCAACAGATTCTACTCTACCAACACCTTCGCCATTTCGTTGTGGCTGACCAAGAAGCCATTGAGTTGCTTGTGTTTGTTTCCAAGATTTGTCAGATCCAATAATGCTTTGTGTACCATCGCTGTATTCGATAATCGTTTTTAGAATCATGCCACGGCTTCCCGTTGCCCGGCCTTGACCGCCACCATACCAGTGCGTAAGGCACGCCAATAGATTTTCGGCATTTTTATTTAGTAAGGCGGTAACATCCCAAGCGTTGTAATAGCTGTATTGCGGATAATGATTATTGAATCCCTTTCCAACAAATTGTCCGTTCACATATAATTCATAACTATGACAAGCAGAAAGATAAACGATTGCTTTTTTGATGGTTTTATTCGGAAGATTGGCTTTTTTTCTGAAATAAGTAAAATCGTCGTTGTCTTTCGAATCTCTTTTAATCCATTGCGATGTTGCCCAATCTTTATTGGTTAATAAACCCGTTGTAAAGTTAGCTGGGTTTGAAAACGAACTCACATTTCCATCTTTGTCCCAACAACGAACTTTCCAATAATAAGCAGTTGTTGCTTTAAGAGCCGTTTTCTCTAAATAAATATAATTTTGTTTTCTGGAACTGGTTTTATTGCTATCCCAAACATCGCCTTTGTTGGCTTTAAGATTGGCTAAACTAGAGGAAACAATTATTTGATAAGCCGATTGTATTTCGTTTGCGTCAGCATCACTTAGATACCAGCCAAAATAAGGTTTATCATTTGTGCCAATAGGATTTTGTTTGTCAAAACTGCGCAGATTAAAAGGTGCATTTGGGTTTGCCGCAGTAATTTTAATAAACGAAAAAAGAAAGAATGCTAAAATTAAAAATTGTTTTATTCGTTGCATCAGTAGTGGTTTTGATTTATTTAAAATAGATTTGGTTTTTAATAGAGTCTAAACATTTTTGTGATTGACTCACAAATTTATGAAAGTCTTTTTTTTTGAGTATCCTGATTGAACGCAGACAGTTTGTTTAAAATACTTTTATTCAAAATCTTCAACACGGATTGAACGGCTTTAAAACTGTTTAATGTGTGTTTTTTTACTCATAAATTCTTCTTATACCCAGAATCCGTATTAGAAATCTTATGCAGATTCTTTATTTTTAAAAACACACACTACCAATCACTACCTAAATATTCAATTCAAATAAAAACAGCTTCTCCGTACATTATTTATGACATATTATGCATCAAATTTGGTATTATTCTTTTGACACTTAAATTACTTTTATAAAAAGATAGTAGCAAACAGTAGCAATATTGACAAATCCTACTTTAACCAAAAAACTAACCGTTTAAAAAAAAATTATGAAAAAATTAAGTGTGCTTATATTAGCACTAACGTGGACATTAGGATTTGCATCCTGCTCTGACAATCTTACCCCTGAAACAGAAACCCAATCTGTAAGTACTGCAACAAATAATGATGCAAATAAAGTCGCTGCAGCACCTTGGGTAAAACAATTTGAAGATACGTTTAATGTAGGATCTACCCTTTCGCAGTGGACAAAGGCACAACGTACTGATTATAATTCTAAATATTGCGATTATAACAGTTCAGTACCCACGATACAAACAAGAGATGGAAAACAATGTTTAGAAATTAAGACCACAAAGTTGAGTGCAACTAAATACCAATCTGGACTAATTAAATCCAATTATCAGTATAAACCAGAAAATAATACAGAGTACATGCTATCGGCCAATATTAAATTATTAGCAATGGACGGTGCCAATTACAAATCATTCACAGATACTTATGGCGCTTGGCCTGCTTTCTGGGGTGTTCAAGAAAATGCTTGGCCTGTTCAAGGAGAAATTGACATCATGGAAGGCTATTCTTTTGCACCAAATGCATCTCGTTTTACTTCTAATCTTTTTTATGGCACGACTTCAGGAAACAATCAATTAGGAAACGCAGCCGAAAGAAGCTATCCAAGTACATTTAACTTAAACGGAAATAACGGTTGGCATTTATACGAATCCTTTTGGAAAATGAAAAACAATGTGGTAACGGTTACTATAAAAATAGACGGAACGACTGTTTCGACTTATACTAACAGCAGCGTTTCGAAGCTTAATTTAAACAATTTTGGACCGCATAATATCATTTTTAATATGAATGTAGGATCAAATGACTCGAATTTCATAAATCCAAACAAAATCAATTTATTTACTACTGTTATGATGTGGGTAGATGATGTCACTGTATATAAAAGACCAATCTAGAATATTTATACAGCATAGCTCATTATAAAGTAATTCATTTTTTTCGTCACAAATTTCACAGATTTTCTCCAATTTTATTCTATCCGAAAGAATTGATTTGAAAATCTGAGAAATTCGTGGCGAAATTTTTCTTTGATATTATTGACCTTTACCTTGTTACTATTCCGTAATTAGCCCCAGCAATACTTTTATTTGAATTGTATTATCTGTTTTTTTTGATATAAATTGCATCGCTATTAAAACCCAAAATAATTTTGCAATGTTTAACCTCAAAAACTACACCGCATTACTCCTACTCTTTTTCATTATACCAAGTTTGTTCTCTCAAAACAAATTCGAGAATTTTCAATTTCTAACTATAAAAGAAGGGATTTCAAAAAGAGCTGTTTCGAGTATTTCACAAGACCATTATGGCTTTATGTGGTTTGGTACAGATGGTGCAGGATTGTACAAATATGATGGCATAAATTATACAAATTACGAGTATGACTGGAAAAACAAAAACGCAATCAATAGTAATTTAATTTATGCAACCTACATTGACACGTCCAATAAACTCTGGGTTGGCACCGAAGAAGGGTTGTGTTTGTACAACCGAAATCTAAACAAATTCGAGAATATAGACTTAAAAAATGCATTTTCAGCTGGATATAAAAATGCAATAACTGTAAAAAGCATCATTCAGGACAATACCGGAAATCTTCTAATAGGAACTTATGCCCATGGACTATTCAAATTAAATTTGAAGTCCTTAAAAGTTACAACTATCCAATTAAATTCAGCTTTAAACAGTAACAGCAAGATTAATTGTTTTATAAAAAGTAAAAAAGGAATCCTTTATCTTGGAACAGATTTAGGGGTATTAGAATATGATTCTAAAAGTAGTAAAGTAAAGCAAGCGACTTGGAACACTAAAAAAATATCAGTTACAGATCCTATAGAAAGCTTGTATATTGATGCCAATGAAAATCTATGGATTGGAACAATGTTCGATGGATTACTTAAAATTTCGGGCTATCAAAAAACGGCGAAAATCGACAGATTCCGAATTTCTAAAAATAAAATATTATCAGTCACTGGCCTAAATTCTAATACTGTTATGTGTGGTACCGAAAATGACGGACTATTTTTAATCAGTGATAAAGGTATAGTAATACGCCGGTATTTGAATAATAAAACGGATAGCCATAGTTTAAAATCCAATTCAATATGGTCTTTATATTTAGACAAAGACAAACGCATTTGGCTGGGCTATTATAACAAAGGAGTTGGAGTTTTTGATAAACGGCACGCCAAATTCAACACTATAGAAAGCCTTCCGACAAATACCAACTCTTTGCAGACAAACTCCGTTACCGGAATTGAAAAAGATAATTCCGGAAAGTTATGGATTAGTATGGAGGGTGGCGGAGTAGATGTTCTAGATCCTGCTACTAAAGTTTTTAATCACATTAACAACCAAGACTCCAAAAATTATTCTGGGCTTACTAGTAATAATATATTAACCGTTTTTATAGACAGCAAACAAAACATCTGGCTAGGAAGCTGGAATGACGGTATTTATTTTTTGAAAAAGGGATCAAAAACATTTGTCAATTTCACTTCAAAAAATACAACTGGGATAACATCTGACCAAATTTTTAGTTTTTCGGAGGATTCAAAAGGTGTCATTTGGATTGGCTCCTACAGGAAAGGACTGCATTATTATGATCCTCTAAAAAATGAATTTCATCATTGTGATTCAAAACCATTTATTACTAACAATTTAAACACTGCAAATATCCGAAAGGTTTTAGTAGATTCTAGAAATGTGATATGGGTGGCTACAATAGACGGTTTGTACCAAGTTCGCAGAAATCCGAATACGTCTTTCTCTGTTGTGTCGATGAAAGATATCATGTCTAAAAGCATTAAATCGAATAAAAGCACCAATACGATTTTGTCGTTATATGAATCCAAAAACAAAATTCTCTGGATAGGAACTGCTGGTTCTGGCTTGTTTAGTTATGACGGAAAAAACAAAAAATTAGCATGGTACACTGATTTTCCAGGATTCAAGGAAAAACTGGTGGTGGCCATAACCGAATCCCGTGATGGCGCTATCTGGATTAGCGGAAAAACAGGGATAACGAAATTAGATTTAAAAAACAAAAAAGCAGTAAATTTCTCCACCGAGGATGGACTGCTAAGCAACGACTTTAACAATAATGCGGTTTTGAATGATAAAAATGGTGATATGTATTTTGGAAGTTATGAAGGAATAAATTATTTCAATCCTAATAGAACGTCAAATAACATAAAAGAACCATTGCTTTATTTGAATGATTTAAAATTATTCAACAAATCCATTCATCCAAATGAGCCACAATCTCCTTTATCAAAAGTAATATCCGAAACCGATCATATTACGCTTGACTACGATCAATCGGTATTTACTATTGAATATATTGGTCTCAATTATTCCTTTCCAAGCACCAATGAATATGCGTATTATCTTGAAGGTTTTGAAAAAAACTGGAATTATGTAGGCAATAAACGCTCGGCAACTTATACCAATTTGGCTCCCGGAAAATATGTTTTCAAAGTCAAGTCGGCGGCACGCGGCGGTAATTGGAACAAGAAACCTTTACAGCTATATATCGAAATTTTACCGCCTTGGTGGAGAACATCTTGGTCCTATTTTTTCTATTTTATACTAATTGCAGGGACTTTTTATGCCATTAATAAATATTTTCAAAATCGATTTAAAGAAAAGCAAACCATAAAATTTGAAAGAGATAAAGCGACGCAAATAGAAAAATTAAACACTAAAAAATTACAATTTTTTACCAATATCTCGCATGAATTCAGAACTCCTTTGACTTTAATCCTAAATCCATTAACTGATATTATCAAAAATAGAAGTATAGAATTACCACATGATGTTGTGCATAAACTGCAAATCATGCACAAAAGTTCTGATCGCCTTTCAAAACTGATAAATGAATTGATGGATTTCAATAAATTACAGTTCAATCAAGTCGTTGTGCAAGTGCAAAAAATAGAAGTAGTTAGTTTTACCAAAGACATCATTAGTTATTTTGACGAAGAAGCTTCAAGCCGAGGAATTAACTTAGTTTTTGAATCAAACACAACCGAGTTACACGATTGGTTAGATTCAAAAATGGTTGAAAAAATCATTTTTAATATTGTATCAAACGCTTTTAAAGTAACTGACGATCATGGTTTTATAAAAGTTCAAATAAATGCATCACAAAAAACAGAGCAGTTTCCGTTAACCAATATTGAAAAAGAAATTCCTTATTTTGAAATTGCCATATCCGACACCGGCGCTGGATTAGACAAAAAAGACATCAAAAAAATATTTGACCGTTTTTATCAAGTAAACAATTTAAGCAAAGCCTATTATGGCAGTACAGGAATTGGATTAGAGGTCGTTAGAGGATTTATTGAATTGCATAAAGGAAAAATTGAAGTCGAAAGTGAATTGGGAGTTGGGTCAACATTTACAGTTAGTTTCCCGCTTGGAAATGTTTTCTTTACCGAAGATGAAATAGTTAAAGAAACATTCAAAAGAGAAGAAAAAATACAGTCACACCTTTTATCTGCTCTAAGCAAAGAACAACCTAATGAACCTGTTACCAAAAAAACACACACTATTCTTATTGTTGAAGACAATACAGAATTAAGAAACTACTTAAAAAATGAATTAAAAAAAGAGTACAACGTGCTTGTTGCAAAAAATGGTCAGAAAGGATTAGAATTGGCTTTAGAAAAGTCCCCCGATATCATTATGACCGATGTAATTATGCCAATTATGGATGGTTTGGAGTTTTGTAAAAACATAAAAAAAGACATAAAAACAAGCCATATTCCATTATTAATGCTGTCCGCAAAAGCTATGGTTAAAGACAAACTCGAAGGAATAGATTCTGGTGCCGATATTTATTTAAGTAAACCTTTTGACATGGATATTCTGAAGTCCAGTTTAGTACAGCTTCTTACCAGCAGACAGATTATGTTTAATAAATTCTACCACGGAATTACTAAAAAAACAAAAGCTAAAACAACTACATTAGACAATGAATTTATCCAAAAAATATTGAATTTTATTCACGAAAACATCAACGAATCGGATTTAAGTGTCGAAATATTAGCTTCAAAAGTATCCTTGAGTAGAAGTCAGCTCTATCGAAAAACAAAAACACTTACCGGAATATCCGTAAATGAATTCATTAGAAATGTACGATTAGAAAAAGCTAAAGAATTAATTGCATTGGGTAATAATAACATTAATGAAATTAGCTATAAAGTAGGATTCGCATATCCCTCCTATTTTTCTAAATGCTTTAAGGAAAAATATGGTCATCTTCCAACCCAAAAAAATGAAGATGATAAAATCAATACGGATGAATAATTGAAGTAGCGGCTAAAAAAAAAGGAAATTCAAGAAGAATTTCCTTTTTTTTTGTGTCGAAATAAGTAAAATCATAGCGGTTTATAAACATAAACTGACTCAAAAATTTTTGTTGCAAACTGATGCAACATAAAAACACTTCACTAGTCTATTCTTTTGAACAGGAAAGGATCACTGATTTGTATTGAACTCCGACTCCCTTTATTATTCTTTTTTTAATTATTGCGGAAAAACTATTTTTCTACCCTATTATTTTTGATAACAAATTAATAATGGTTTTTTTCTATGAATGTGAAAAAATATATTTTGCTAAACAATTCCGTCATCGGCCATAATCTGGGAGTTTTTGGTTCATTTATGCGACAAAAACGTTGAATAATGCAACATTTGTCTTGTAATTTAGATAACGAATAAGGTAGTTTTGGACAGATTTATTTTTGAAATATCTGAATTTTTATTTTTCTAAAAAGAAATTATCTCTTAAGAAAAAACATTCATATATGGATTTTTAAAAACCGAATCAAACTTTTAAAAACTAACCAAAACAAACTTTTTCATGAAAAAAACATTATTAAAAAAATTAGTAACGCTGATTTTAATACTGTCTGGATTTTCCTTTTTTGGACAGACCATTAAAGGTAAAGTGGAGTCTTCAGGACTGCCCTTGTCTGGTGTAAATATTTCTGTAAAGGGAACATCAATTCAAACTTCCAGTGGTTTTGACGGTTCATTTACACTAGATCAGGTTCCGCCAAAATCCAAAATTGTCTTTAGTTTCGTTGGTTTCGCAACAAGAGAAATTGAGGCTAACGGCCAAACAAATTTAATTGTACAACTTAATGAGGACACCAAAACATTAAATGAGGTAGTTGTCATAGGGTATGGAACCTCAAAACGAAAAGATTTGACTGGTGCTATTTCATCTATAAAAGCTTCAGAAATTCAAGACAAGCCTTTTACTTCTATTGATCAAGCACTTGTTGGAAAAGCTGCGGGTGTGAGTGTGACTCAAAATTCAGGTACGCCTGGAGGAGGAATCTCTGTTCAAATTAGAGGGATTACTTCAATTAATGGAAATGAACCGTTGTATGTTATTGACGGTACACCAATTTTTGCGGATAAGAACAATGATTCATTTGGATTTAGCGCATTAGGCGGCGGAAACGGACAGACAAAAAACTCGGCATTGTCTAGTTTAAATATCTCTGATATTGAATCTATTGATATTTTAAAAGATGCTTCTTCAACAGCAATCTACGGGGCAAATGGAGCTAACGGAGTTGTTTTGATTACTACCAAAAAAGGGAAAAAAGGGAAATCCACAGTTGCTTATGAAACCTATATGGCAGCGCAGCAAGTAACCAATTTTGTTGATGTTTTAAACTTACCACAATATGCTAAGTATCAAACAAAAATTGCCTCATTAAGTGGCGAGACTATTCCTTTTCAATATCAAAAGCCTGATTTATTAGGAAAGGGAACAAACTGGCAGGACGAACTTTTTAGAACTGCTTTAATGTACAATCATCAATTGTCATTCTCGGGTGAAAAAGATGGAACAAGATATTATACCTCTTTAAATTATTTCAATCAAGACGGAGTTGTTCTCAATTCAGATTTCGACAGAATGTCCATGCGATTGAATGTAGATTCTAATGTTAAATCCTGGTTGAAAGTTGGTAATAATGTTGCATTGAGTAAGTCGCATCAAACAGTAGTAAGAAACGATGACAGAGGTGGTTTAGTCATGAATACGCTAAGACAATCTCCAGAATTACCAGTTAGAAATACGGATGGTTCTTTCGCAGGCCCTACTTCTGGTTTAGGTTCTTCGGCAAATGAGACAACCAATCCAATTGCTATGGCCGAATACAATAATGCAGAAAACGACAGATATAAAATCAACGGAAATTTATATGCCGATTTAACTCTTACGAAAGGATTGGTTTTTAGATCCGAATTGGGATATGATTTGAATTTTGTAAAAAGCAGTTCTTTTGCACCTTCATACACTTTAGGAAATGTATCCGAACTTTTAAACAAATCATTCAAACAGCAGGATCAGAGTTTTTATTGGAGTATCAAAAATTATTTGACTTATAATAAAACCTTCAATGAAAAACACAACTTCACTTTCTTATTAGGTCAAGAGGCTCAGGAAAGTCAATGGGAATATTTAAGCGGTTATAGAACTGGAGATTTTTTAAATAAAGATTTTACCAACTTAAACATAGGTGATATTGATACTGCTTTAAACCAAAATGGCTCTGGCAGATGGGCTATGACTTCTTATATTTCGAGATTAAATTATAGTTTTTCGGATAGATATTCATTCGCAGCTTCTTTAAGGGCTGATGCTTCTTCAAACTTTGGCCCTAATAATAAATGGGGTTATTTCCCGTCATTTTCCGGAGGTTGGACCGTGAGTAACGAAGAGTTCTTTGAGCCATTATCAAAGACCATAAATTATTTGAAGTTTAGAGTGGGTTACGGTTCGGTAGGAAATCAAAATATTCCAGCCAATAGATATCAAACTATTTTAACTTTAATTGCGTCTCCATTTGGAACACCCGAAGAACCTGCAGGGTCAGTTCCAACAATTGATAACTTAGGTAATCCTGATGTTAAATGGGAGTCTCTGAAATCTTTCAATGCTGGTCTTGATCTAGATATGTTTAATAATAGAGTAAAGTTTGCACTTGATTATTATATTAAGAATTCTTCCGATTTCTTGACAAAACAAATCAACGATGAATCCAATCAAAGTGCTCTTAACCTTTATTTGAATACAGGTAAAATTGAAACAAAAGGAGTAGAATTTACATTGAATACAAGAAATATTGTTACTGAAAATTTTACTTGGGATAGTACTATTATTTTATCAAAATACAATAATGAGCTAACTAGTTTTCAAGGTGTTGGTAAATCTTTATTAGGAAAAGTACAATTTGATGCCTATACGGTTACCAAAACGTCAGAAGGACAACCAGTAGGACAATTCTATGGATACATTACCGACGGATTGTTTAAAAATGCTGGGGAATTAGCTGCAGGACCTACTCAGGAAGCAGGAACAGCAGTTGGTGATATCCGTTTTAAGGATATTAATGAAGATGGAAAAATTGACTCTAAAGATCAAACAGCAATGGGAAGCGCAATTCCTGATTTTACGTATTCATTTACAAATAATTTTAAATACAAAAACATCACTTTAGGAATTGTTTTAACGGGAAGCCAAGGCAACGAAATCTACAACTTCACACGCCATTATACCGATGGTATTTATCCAGGATTTGGAGATCGATACGCAAATGTAAGTACTGATGTTGTAAATGCTTTTGAGCCAGGTGTAAATGAAAATACAAATGTACCAAGAATTACACTTACTGATCCAAATGGAAATGGTAGAATTTCGAACCGATTTGTTGAAGATGGCTCTTATTTAAGAATTCAAAATGTTTCTTTGAGCTATGATCTGCCAAGTAAGATATTCGAAAATTCTGTTTTCTCTAGTGTTCGATTCTATGCAAATGTTCAAAATTTGTACACGTTTACAAAATATTCTGGATTTGATCCTGCTTTAGGAAATTTAGATCAAAATATAACCTTGAGCGGTATTGATTTAGGGAGATACCCTGTTCCAAGAACGACTTCTATAGGGGTAGATTTAAAATTCTAAAACTTAAATAAAATAGTATTTAACTAATGATTATTAGTCATTAATATAAAAAATAATAGTTATGAAAAAACGTTTTAAACTTTTTATGATAGGAATGCTGATACCATTGCTGTCTTTGTTTTCATGTTCAGATGAATTTTTAAATGCACCATCTGAAAATCAATTAACAGATAGTGATTTACCCGAAGGCATTACCGCTTTTGACGGAATCGCCGAGAGTTTGTATTTTAAACCTTGGTTTACTTTTAATGATAAATTCTTAATTGCCATAGGAGATATGTACGCTGGTAATGCTTTTACATTTGATGGAGCTTATGCGCAATTTCTAAACGCTCAAGTTACGTCACAAAACCCAATTTTGACAGAAGGATATGTTTCTTTATTTTCGGTTGTCGATCAAGCCAATAATTTAATGAGTTTGGTTGAAGACAGAAAAAGCGAATTATCAGAATCATCGTATAAAAAATCGATAGCTATATCCCGATTTATGAGAGCAAATGCTTATTTCTATTTGGTGAGAACTTTTGGCGCTGTGCCTATTATTAGCAAAGCAGGTTCTGCTGCGCAACCAAAAAGAAATCTTGTAGCCGATGTTTATAAATTTATAAAACTAGATTTAGAATATGCCGCTGCAAATTTACCTGAAAAGTCATTAAAGAAAGGGTATGTCAATAAAACGGTAGCCATGGGTGTTCTTGCAAAAGTACATTTAACGCTGGGTGAATATGCAGCATGTGCTAGTTTAACCCAAGAAATTATGGGAAAACAATATTCTCTAATTCAAGAATATGGAAACTTGTTCAGCAGTCCACAAAACAACAATAGTGCGGAGAGTATGTTTGCTCTGCAATGGAAAGCAATTGCTACCGAATGGGGAACTCAAAATACAAATCAAGCGTATATAGTTCCGGGAGGTACTGGAATAACTGGTGGCGGTGACGGATGGGGAGTTTACCTGCCTTCTATTTCATTACAAGATGGTTTTGAACCAAAGGATAGCAGAAAAAAGAATACGATTATGACCGATGGCGACTTTTATCCTGAATTGTTAAAAGATCAAGGTGGTTTCAAGTATAAAAAAATACTCTCTTCTACGGCGGCTAATTTCAGAAAGTACATCGTTGGTTCTGCTGCAGAAAGAAATGATGTGTTTTTTATGAGAACATCACAAAACACAATTATATTAAGATACTCTGATGTTTTATTAATGCATGCCGAAGCGGTTTTGGCTGGAGCCAATTCTACAGCAGACGGATCAGCATTAAAAGCCTTCAACGAAGTGAGAACTAGAGCAGGATTACCAATAAAAACAGTACTTACAAGAAACGAGCTGTTTAATGAAAGACGAATTGAATTTGCACTTGAAGGGCAATATTTCTTTGACTTGAAACGTCGTGGTCTGGCTGAAGCAACAGCAGTTATTTCGCAACAGGAAGTTGGTTTTTATTCTGATGATGACAGAACAGTTTTAGTTTCCAGAAAGATAACTCCAACAAGCGGTTATTTTGAATTGCCATTGCCGCAATCTGCAATTGATACTAATCCATCATTGTTAGAGCCTCCAGTTCCTTTTAACTTTAATTAATTTTTATATGAAAATCAATAAAATAAAATATAGCATTATAATTCTTTTGGTTTTGGCTTCTTTTACAGGATGCCAAAATGACGATGCAGTTACTGCAAACGTTGACGCAATGGTCTCTGAACCTGGCGATTTACTAAACCAGACTTTTCCGCTAAGGAAAATTAGAGTGGAAGGCGAAGGATTATCTGGATTAAAAAAAATAACTCTTGATAATAAAATTAATATCAGTTTTAATCCTAACCATAATTCAGACCAAGCGTTTATTTTCACTATTCCTTTTGATGATAAACTTGGAAGCAGATTTGGAGTACAGCCAATCACATTTGAAACAGCCAGTGGATCGGTTACTAAGGATATAGAGATTTTACAGCCTACTCCAACTATTGTTAAAACCATACCAGCTGTAGCAACACCAGGTTTTCCATTGGCAATTGAGGGTACTTGGTTTTATAATGTTTCTTCGGTAACCGTAGGAGGAAAAGCAGTAAGCTATACTGTAAATTCATCTTCTTCAATTATTATCGGTTTACCGTTAAACGCAGTTTCTGGTGCAGAGTTGGCAATTACAACTCCAGGAGGTACAGTGAAAAAATCAATTGATTTTGAAAAAGTAATACTCGTATCAAATTTTGATGGAGGCGGTTCCAGAGAATCTTGGACCTCTTATGGTGATGTTGCCACTTTTAATGCAAGTACTGCGGGCGGACCAGCAGGTAATTATGCAGCTTTAACTTGGACTGGCTCAACTGCCAATGGCTACAACGGTAGCAGCGGTGGCGGTGGAACTAGTTTCTTAAGCGCAACAAATACAGATGCAGCAAGAACTTTTATCGATATTGATGTAAGTGCAAATGTTGTAGGAGCACAATTTGCTATTCAATTAAATACTATTGAAGGCATAAACTATGGTTATAATTTCAAAGTAACGGATGTAAATTGGTCTACTAAAACTATATTACTTTCTGATTTTAAGGATAATTATGGGTTTGGAGGCAATTCTGCTGCGACGTTAGATGCTTCTAAAATCAATGAGATTAAGGTTGGAATCGCTCAAGGTGATACACCGAACCCTAGCACAATAAAATACGATAACATTAAAGTTCGTTACAAATAATTTATTGGTCTTAAGTTTGGTTTTTCACTTCAAAAAAGGTTGTTGTCAAATACAACCTTTTTATGTAGTAACTGAATTATAAAAACAATAAAGAATATTTTTCTTGAATGTATTCTAAAATAAAAAAAATGAAATATAAATTTTTACTAGTTTTAACTAGCATTATGCTTTTTTTGAATTCTTGTTCAAAAGAGGATAGCATAAGTGCTGATACTTTATTAACTACTCCTGTCGCAAATACGTCCACAGATATAAATGATGTGGGTTTTAAAGCCAAATGGAGTTTTGTTTCCACTGCTCAAAGTTATCTTTTGGATGTTTCTACAAGCGCTGATTTTGCAACTTTCGTTCCAAATTACAATTCAAAATCTGTAACTAATTTAAATGAAATGGTTGCGGGTTTAAATAGTGGCACTCAATATTTTTACAGAGTTAGAGCTAAAAAAGACTCACAGATTTCGGGTTATTCAAATGTAATTAGTGTTGTAACGACGGGTACAAATAGTATTCCTGAGGATCCTACTTTTCTAAAAGTTAAGGCAAATAAATTACCAAATCCGTTTTTTGTAGGTATGGCTGTAAAGGCTAATCAATTGGACAGCGGAAGCAAATATGATGCAATTTTAAAAAATGAATTTAGCAGCATTTCTGCAGAATATGAAATGAAGATGAATCCAATTTCAATTTCAAGCGGTGTTTACAACTGGGCTGCTGCTGATAAAATTGTTGCTTATGGAAATGCTAACGGCATCAATGTTCACGGACACGCTTTGGTATGGCATGTTGCAGTACCAAGTTGGTTAACTAATTTTTCTGGCACCGATGCAGAATTTGCTGCCGAAGTAAAAAAATACATTACGGATGTTGTTACTCATTATGCGGGAAAAGTAAAATCCTGGGATGTAGTAAATGAAGGTATAGATGATTCTAGTGGCAACTTGAGAAACACTATTTTCCTTCAAAGAATGGGGCCAAACTATATTAAAGACTGCTTTAAATGGGCTAGAGATGCAGCAAATGCGGCAGGCGATAAAAACTTATTACTGTTTTATAATGATTATGCTACTTCGACTAATATTCCAAAACAAAATAAAATGTTTTCATTAGTAGATGATTTAAAAGCGAGTAATCTAATTGATGGTTTAGGTTATCAAATGCATAATACTTATTTAAGCCCAACCAAAACTCAAATCGAAACTGATATTAATAAAGCGGTTGCTAAAGGTCTAAAAATTCATATTTCTGAATTGGATATGCAAGTGAATCCCGCAAATGACATTAGCTCTTTTACGAATGAAAGAAGACTAGCTCAAAAAGAAAAATACAAAGAGATTGTCAAAATATACAATGCGATTCCTGTAGCAAACAAGTATGCCTTGACAATTTGGGGAATGAAAGATAATGAATCTTGGATTCCATATAGTACGGATCTAAATCACACAGGAAATGATTGGCCTTTATTATATGATTCAAATTTTGCGCTAAAAAGTGCTCATACGGGATTCCTGGAAGGCTTAGATTAAATCTTAAATACAGTACCTTTTATGCCACAATCACTATAAAAATAGGATTGTGGCATTTTATTTTTAAACCACTTTTCAATTGCTCCTCCATAACATAATAAAAACTTTATTTTACGCAAAATTTAAACTTTATCTTCCAACAAATAGTCCCCAGGGCAAACGCATGAGTTATTTTACCGCAGATTCGCAGATTTTAATAAAAATTCTATACCGAATTAACCACTTTCAGTGGAATTAGCGCAAATTAATTTCTCTAAAATCACAAAATTCTGCTTTTCAAGAAATAAATCTGCGAATCTGCGGTTATTTTTAAAACTCATGCGTTTGCCCTGAAATAGTCCGAACCATACTTTTTACTTCTAACAATTTTCACTACTTTTCGGCGTTTTAATACATACACTTTTTAATTCAAATTCCACAATGAGTTCTACACTTTCCAACGATCAAAAGAAATCATTAGTCCTATCCATACTCATTTATGCATCTCTATTACTGCTATTGTTTTTCATTCGCTTTTGGCCACCATATAATCCGGAAAACAATGTAGCACTTGCTGGAGGCGGAGGTGGCGGTGGAGTTACCTTAAATTTTGGAGACAGTGATTTAGGATCTGGAAAAAACACAAAAAGCGAGGTTTTAAACGTTCAGCACCAAGCCAAACAAGCTCCCGCCAAAAGCATTCCCGACGAATCCATTTTATCTCAAGAGAATGCCACCGAAGAAAGCGTAGTGATTCCTCAAAAAGAGAAACCCAAGAAAACGGAAGTTGTCGTAAAACCAGAAATCAAACCCGAAGCAGTAAAACCTAAAGTTTCCAATTCTACCAATGATGCTTTGGCGAGCATTCTAAAAGGCTCCAACAAAGGCGGTGATGGCGATGATAAAACTGCAGGCAACAAAGGGAAATCCACAGGAAGTTTAGCCGCAACCAGCTATTACGGAACAGGTGGCACAGGCGGTGGTACCGGAGGCGGAAATGGAACAGGAAACGGTATTGGCAATGGTAGCGGTTACGGTCCTGGTAACGGAGGTGGCTCGGGCGGTGGTACAGGAGGTGGTTCGGGCTATTCTCTCGGAAACCGAAAAGCACTCTCCAAGCCTGCTCCAAAATACACCTGCAACGAATCTGGCAAAGTAGTCGTTGAAGTTTCTGTGGATAGAAACGGTAATACCATCAATGCAGTGGCGGGAAAAGCCGGGACAACCAATACCGCAAAATGCTTATTAGATCAAGCCCAAATTGCTGCTATGAATACCAAATGGGACTCCAGCTCCGATGCTCCCGCAAAACAAATAGGCAAGATTGTTTACAACTTCAATCTGAATTAGGAGCAGGACTTTTTCGTTTTCCATCAACAGTTGTCCCGCTGTACGCTATATCTTTTTTTTAATTTACCCTGTCAGGGTTTTGAACCCTGACAGGGTAAATTTAAAAAAAGGATGCCACTTCCATCGGGGCTAGTTTACAGATTTAGTTTTTCAGAAGAAATTTTCCGCAAAGACTGTCGAAACCCATAACCACCTTCGCATGTCCTTGCGAGGAACGAAGCAATCTCACTCCGTATATCGCGATTCCAATAATTTACTTAGCCTGGCTCACCATATTATTGAGATTGCTTCGTTCCTCGCAATGACTCAAATTGCGCAGAAATCTATTTACGTCAAGAAAACTTTCTTTCCCGTCTTGGCTGATTTATAGACTGCATTAATAATTTTCATATCCTTTAATCCTTCTTCTCCTGTAATATGATTGGGTAATTTTTTATTTTCTAATATCACTTTACAAATTTCATCCATTTGTGTTTTTTGCTGTTTTATTTCAGGAAATTTCAATTCTTTTTCTGAAGTTTTACCTTTATATGGCCCATAACTCAATGCTGGACTTAATTCAAAACTGCCCTCATCTGCAACTGCATAGAACCTATCAATGTTATAACCGCACGAAGTATTACAGTTTGCAATTGCCCCACTCGAAAATTCCATTTGCCAAGATATGCTTTCCTCAGTCTCAGAAAATCTATTTTTATCGTTCACAGTGCCAAATTGTGCTGTAACAGCTATTGGCTCTTCTCCTAAAACGTAACGGCTTACTTGGATGCAATAAATTCCTAAATCCATCAAAGGACCGCCGCCTGATAATTTCTTGTTTAGCCTCCATTCGCCTGGGCTGTTTATATCAACGATTGTTTTTTTATCAAGAGTGTCATAGGTTTTATATCCAAGCGATGATTCTATAAATCGTACTTGTCCAAAAACTTTTTCTTGTCCCAATCTTTTAATTTCCAAATGTGTTGGCTCGTAATGCAGGCGATAGCCAACAGCCAATTGAACATTATTATCGTTACAGGCTCTTATCATTTCTTCACAATCGACGACAGAAATCGCCATTGGTTTTTCTGTAATTACATGTTTTCCTGCTTTTGCTGAACGAATTACAAACTCTTTGTGCAGGCCATTTGGCAAAACAACGTACACTAAATCTATATCTTTGTTATTGACTATTTCGTCGAAATTTTGATAGTTATAAATGTTCTTATCGGGAATATTGTATTGTTTTTTCCATTTCTCAGCTTTCTCAGGTGTACCGGTTACTATTCCTGCTAAATTGCAATATTCGGAAACCACAATTCCTTCTGCTAACATAGCTGCATAATTCCCTAAACCGCAGAGAGCTACATTCAGCTTCTTTCCTGTATATGGTTTCTGGAACTTTTCGGATTGTGTTATGTATGAAGGAAGTGCTGTCATAACAACAGTTGCTCCAACGCCTAAACCAAATTTATTGACAAAAGACCGCCTTGAAATGTTTTTCATAAAATATACCTTTAAGTTAATTCTTAAATCTATTAGTATACTCTTTTTAAAAATGTTACGCTTTTCTTTTTTTAGGTAATTGATAACATCTCGTGTTTTGGCAATTCGATTAAGGAATGGATATAAATCGTTTTGTCATTCCGACGAAGGAGGAATCTCACTAGTGACTTGCGTTATGTGATTCCTCCTTCGTCGGAATGACAAAACAGGACGGTTTGGCCAAGATAAAATACTTATTGAACTTTTTCGAACAATTATTTTAAAAAAACATGTAGGATAACTAAATATCTCATGTTTAGGCAATTCGCGTGAGGGATAGAAATAAGCTACCGAAGTAGCATGGATAGCCCGACCGCAATAAAAAATGGGGCGACTCTAGATTATCTAAAGCAGCCCCATTTTTTATTGTGGTCACGCCCAACTGATTTTTATATATTTACTTTGGACTTGTGGCAATTACAAATTTTAAGTTGTTCTTCACCCCTATTTGCAATACATCGACCAAATCCTGCACCTGCAGATTAAACGGAATTCTAACGACAACCGTTTGGTCTTTTTGAGCATCTATTTTGGACATCAAAGTAGCTTCGAGTTCTTCGAAAGCAACGGGCTGTTTGTCGATGTAGAATTTCTTGTCTTCGGTTACCGATAAACTGATGTATTGTTTGTTGGTTTTTTCATTGGTTTTTGACTTTGGCAGCGTCATTTTGATCACATTCGGATTAGCCAAAGTGGAGATTATCAGGAAAAACAGCAACAAAAAAAACATAATATCACTCAAGGACGAAGTGGCGACCTCAGCGTGAAATCTTCTTTTTCTTTTGATAGACATGACTTATGCTTTTTGAATAATATTGACGAATTCTAATATCTGCTTTTGCACTTTCAAAGCATAATTATCAATTTTCCCGTTTAGTAAATGATAAGCGCTGTAAGCAATAATCCCTACGATTAATCCAGATCCGCTGCTTATCATTTTTTCATACAAACCTCCCGAGATATTCCCAATACTGATGTTTTCGGTTACCGAGATGCTGTAGAAAATCTTGATTACTCCTGAAATGGTTCCGATGAATCCTAGCGTTGGCGCAATACCTGCGATCAATCCCAATTGTCCTAAGTGCTGTTCCATTTCGGCGATTTCGATATCGGCGGCGCGATCCATATTGGATTCGATTTCGGCAATGGGACGGCCTATTAACAGGATTCCTTCTTTAATCACATTTCCAGAGGCTGTATTGGTTCTTTCGGTGATGGAACGAGCCAAGTCAAAATTCCCTGAAGTCAGATGATCTCGGACATCGCGCATCAAAAGCGGATCGACTTTTGCCTTTTTATTAATGTACAAATAGCGCTCTATAATTAGATAAAAAGTATAAAATAACAGTATCGCAATGGGAATTAAAAAAAATCCTCCTTTTAGAATAAAACCTAAAACGGAGATTTCGGTATTGGGCGCTATTTTTTCGATAACAACATTGGACGCAGCAGTGGCAAGAGTATCAGCTTGTAATTGGATAAAACTAAACATATATTATTCTTGGTTTATAATCATTAATTCTAAAAAATATTTCAATTTTGTAGTTTGAAAGCCAAAAACAATAACTGATCTATTTTCACTGTAATATTAAACTAAAAAAAGGGAAATTTATTTCAATTTACAACTATTTTATCAAAAAATAATGAACTATCAGGAAACCACAAACTGGATGTTTAATCAGTTGCCGATGTACCAATTACAAGGAGCCTCGGCTTATAAAGAAGACTTGACCAATGTCATTTTGCTTGCAGATCATCTTGATAATCCTCATCAAAAGATAAAATGCATTCACGTTGCCGGCACTAATGGCAAGGGTTCTACCTCACACATGCTGGCTTCGATACTACAGGAAGCGGGATACAAAACTGGCTTATATACTTCTCCTCATTTAAAAGATTTTCGGGAACGCATCAAGATTAACGGCGCTGAAATCTCAGAAGATTTTGTCTGTGAATTCATTGAAGAACATAAATCTTTTTTTGAGGTCAATGACATGAGTTTCTTTGAAATGTCGGTTGGATTAGCCTTTGATTATTTTGCAAAAGAGAAAGTGGATATCGCTATTATTGAAGTCGGTTTGGGCGGAAGACTAGACGCAACAAATATTATCACGCCATTAGTTTCTGTAATTACCAATATTGGGATTGATCACGTACAGTTTCTTGGCAACACTCTGGAGTCAATCGCCACAGAAAAAGCAGGAATTATCAAACCCGAAATTCCCGTTGTTATTGGCGAATATACTCCTGAAACGCAACCTATATTTTTGGCAAAAGCCAAAGAAAATAATGCCGAAATCTATTTTGCATCCGATTTAATTTCAGCGACAGAACCGTCCGATTTAATTGGAGATTATCAGGAACACAATAAAAAAACGGTTATTCAAACTTTTAAAATTTTAAACGAGCAAACTGATTTTAAAATAAGTGACGAAAACATTAAATCAGGTTTACTGCATGTTGTAAAAAATACTGGTTTGCTGGGAAGATGGCAACAATTGGGCGAAAACCCGAAAGTGATCTGCGACACGGCACATAACAAAAACGGTCTCGAAATTGTTTTGAAACAAATACAAAAAGAGAGTTTCGTAAACTTACATATTGTTCTGGGAGTTGTCAATGACAAAGAACTAGATGAAGTATTGCCGTTGTTTCCAAAAAATGCAACGTATTATTTTTGCAAACCAAATATCCCAAGGGGCTTGGATGCTTCATTGCTACAGGAAAAAGCATTACAATTTTCATTAATCGGAAACACATACAGATCTGTTACAGAAGCTTACAGTGAGTCTCAGAATAATTCTACAAAAGACGATTTCATCTATATTGGCGGAAGTACCTTTGTGGTAGCGGAATTACCGTTAAATAAAGAGGTTTAATCGATTCCTGTTTTTTCTATAAAAAATAAATCAAAAATTCATAACCACTTGATTAACAATTGACTAATTTTATATGTGTTTTTGTTAATTAATCACTTAATTTTTAATTTATTATGAGAAAGAGTCCTTTTTTTTCGTTGGGAATGTTTATTTTAACATTCCTTCTAAGCATGAATATCTATGCTCAAGATCCCCCCAAATCTGTATTTATTACTTTTACAACCCTACACAGAAATTATAATACGGACAGTAAAGACTGGAAGGCAACGGAACAAGAGTACTTTGACAAAGTAACGAGTAAAAATGATTTAATAATCGGATCTGAAATTCTTTCTCATTATTATACCGAGAACAGCTCTGATGTCATTTTGGTCAGTGTTTACAAAACTTGGGAAGACATTGAAAAAGCCGGCGCTCTCTCAGATGAACTTGCAAAAAAAGCATGGCCGGATGAAAAAGCAAGAACCGCTTTTTTTGACAAACAAAGAAGCTACTATCTTCCGACGCACTCAGACGAAATCTACTCTTCCATCGAAACGATTGGCATGAAAGAATTTAAAGCCACCTCAAAAGAGCCCATGATTGTCTATATCCGAAAATCCCAAATGTCATTTAACGAAAAAGGGAAAGGCATGAAAGAGTACAATGAAAAAGTTACTCTGAAAGATCCATACATCAAGGGCTATTATCCGTTTCGCCACGCTTGGGGATCCGACAGCAGGGATTTTATGGAAGCTGTTTTTTATGACTCTTTCGGGGACATAGAAAAGTCAAACCTAAAGCAAGAAGAATTGGAAAAAGCGGCTTGGCCTAAAGAAGCTGACAGCAAAGCTTTTTTTGATCAGCTGAAACTAGCATTTACAGGTGTTCACGGAGATTTTATTTACCACAACTTACCAACTGCTTCTAAATAAAAAACAAACAGTACAAACAGTACAAACTGCACTGACAATGTCATAAATGCAATTTGTACTGTTTTTTTTATGCTCACACTTATATGCTGTAATAGAAAGTTAATAGTAGCATATTTTTGGCTGAATGGAATTACAATTAAAGAAATTAAATTCCTAGTCAATTCAAAAGTCAGTTAGCGATACTCTTGCTTGTATTGTTGGGTAAAAACATTTAACCTTTCTCACGTGAACATATTTGAAATTTGAAGAAAGAACTTTATCTATGTCTTTTGATAACAAAGAAGTAATAAATAAAGATTCCTCTCTTAACTTAATTTCGGCATAAAAATAATGCTCAAATATACTACGGCCAGAAACTCCATTTGTTATTTTACTGGCTGTACCATAAATGACAATTTCGTTAATTCGAGATTCTTTATAAAATATAGTTCTTCCATTTTCTGTTATGCTTATTCCTTTATTATCAATTTTGAAAGATTTATTACCACTCTTTGACGAATAATTTAAATGTAAATAGAGTGCCGGGATTAAATATCCCACATATAGTACTGAAATTATCCCCGGAATAATGGGATAATCGAACCCAGGATAAACGACTATATATGCTAACCAAAATATTGTTGCTAATATTAAACCTAATAACATTTCCAAATGTTTCAGAGTCGTAACTTTAAATTCCATTTTCCTTTCGATTGTTTCTATTTACTCTTCCGTATCTTGGGTTTCCTCAATTTCATCTCCTTTTCTTCCTACTTTCACTTTAGGATTATCCTTAGTTCCTGTTACTGTAAGTGGTACTCCAATAATTCCTAATGGTGGCAATCCCAATCTCATTTTGATATTCAATTTACCATCTAAACTCGATGTCCCTTCAATTCTTGGTCGAAAACCGGCAAACTTAAATTTGAATCTTTCGATTGTAATAATATTATTTTTCACCGTTGATTTGATATCCACTTTAGAAAGTTCCGGATTTTTCATGGATTCGTGATCTGTAGTTTTACTTATAGCAGTAAACATTTTCATCCCTTTTACTTTCACGTCTTTTATAGACAGTACGCCTCCCCCTATCAACGAAGGATAAACAGGTGTCATTTGTTGGTTCAATCTTCCTTTTATTTTGTAATCCAAAGAGACAATTCCCTCGGCATTTTCTGCGGCGCTGGCCATTTCTTTGAACATTTTCACTTCTTTGTAAGCTCGTTTTATATCAAAATCGGTGGCTTTTATTTCGTATTCAAAGACTGCTTTTTTAAGATTGAATCCCTGATACGTGGCATTCATCGCAACATTACAGCCAATCAAATTGAATCCGGTGTTCTGCATTTGAAGTTTTCCTTTTTTCGTTTTCATCTCACCTTTTCCGTCTTTCAAGATAAGTCCCTGATAATTTATTTTGTGCGCTGTGGCATAAAACTGCAAATCCAAATTTGACGGAATCAAGATTACTCCAGTTTCTTCAGCCTTTGGTTTAGGAGAGTTGTTTGGAACGGCAGTCGTCGTAGCAACAGGAGCTGTCGATGTACTCGACATAAATTCGTCAACATTTATATATTTTGAATTTAAGGTAAACGAACCTCTCAAAACTCCATTCTTGGAAGAAATGAAATTGAATACATTCTGCAAATAACCATTCAGCTTAAAATCAGATTGTCCATATGATGCCAAAAAGGTATTGAAAGACATTTTATCCTGATTGAATCTAAATATCCCTTCTTTAATCAACAATGGTTTAGGCAAATATTCCGTTTCAACGTTTATATTTCGAAGCTCAAGCGTACCTTTATTATGCAATTTACTGTAATCTCCTTTTTCGGCATAACTTTGAATTCCTTTCAAAACTAAATCCGCTTTGATAAAACCATCCACATCCAATCCTTTTTGTGAAAACACCTTGTAAATTTTACTGATATTCAAAGTTCCTTTGGCCTTGATATCATAATTCAAATCATCAAAGTTTTTCAAATCGGCTTCCACCAAAAAAGGCTGTCCTTCAAAGGTAAAACCAGCCGGTTTCAATGCCACCGAAAGACCATCATAAGTCCCTTTTTGATTCTCTATTTTCGAAACAATATTAATATCGGTTATCGGATTTGGGTAATACGGAGTTTTTACAAATCCATTTTTCATATTCAAAGTTCCGTTTGCATTTGGAAAAAGCCCTTGTTTCTTATCGTATTTCCCTTTGACTTTCAAATCACTCACAAGCATCCCCTTCAATTCTATGTCCGAAACCCCAAGCGCGCGGTTTAATTTCTCCAAATCGATTTGGGAATTCAAAACCAAATCAATATTAGGAGTGGACAAGCCATTCATTTTCAGTTGTGTCTTCAGATAATTTTTTCCGATATTTAAAGATGCATTTTTGGCATCCAGTTCTAAAAGTTCCGGATTCAAAGACGGCACTTTTGTTGCAATGTCCATATTTAGATTAGAAACCGGGAAAGCGCTTTTTTTATAATTTACAAATCCGTCTTTCAGTTTAAAATTCAGATTCAAATCGGGACCCAAGTTTTGCGACGCAATGTATTTCCCTTTTAGCGTCAGCAATAAATCTAAGCTCCCTTTTAATTCGGTATCTTTTAGCCAAGTAATATATTTCGGAGGAAAAGCGGTAAAAAGATCATTCAAATTGCTTTTGTTCGATTCAATTTTAAAATCAATATCATAACCATCTTTCAAAAAGTCGAATTTCCCGGTAAAATCAACTAAAAGCTTATTAATGAAAAGGTCATTCTGCTCAAAAACAAAAGACAGCGAATTGGTATTTATTTTGGTAATCAACTCACCATCCACTTTTTTATGCATCAAATAAGGTTCGTTTTGATACACCACATTCAGTTCTTCGATTTTCAGTTTCGACCTCAATGCAAAAATCGCCTTGCTAAAATCGCCGTTTCCTAAGTAACTGAAACCAAAAGCATCAACGTGAACATTCGCAGATTGATCGTCGTAAACAATCTTACTGTTGGTAATTTCGATTTCTTCCAGTTTCAAGCCCGTGTCCGATTCTTCTTCCTTTGGAGCGGTTTCCTTCTTGGCAATATAAACGTTATAATTTGCCTCCCCTTTCTTATTTACTTTGACATTAACAACAGAATTGGAAAGGAAAATTTGGTCGATTTTGATGGTTTTTCCAAAAACAAGACTGCTCAAATTGATTCCGAAAGCCACCTCATCTGCCGAAATGAATTTTTCATTTTGAAAAGGAGCCGAACCATTGAGCTTAAAATCAGTCAAAGTTAAAGTCAAAGAAGGAAAGTGAGTAAAAAAGGAAACATTCGCTTCCGAATAATTCAGCTCTCCATTTAATTTTTCGTTGGCCGTTTTCTTTACCTCTTCCCTAATTTTATCCGAAAAAACCAAAGGCGTAATAAACATCAGCGCCACTAAAACTGCAAGTGTAACTCCGGTATATTTTAATATCTTGAAAAAAATTGACTTATAATTGGTTGCCGCCATTTGTGATTGGTATGAATTAAAAAATTAATTGATTTTGGAGCTGAAAGATTAGGCATTTTTGGAAACATCGTCCCGCTATCCGTTTCAATCTTTCTATTTTTAAAGAAAAAACAGAAAGGATTTCCTCTGCTATCGGGGCTAAAAGGAAACATTTTGCATTTTTGCCATCAACCAAAAAAAGAAAACAGCAATAACTGAACACAAGTACAAAATGCATCTTTCAACAGTTATTTTATCCGTGCACGGTTTCGTTTTTACCGTAATTGACAATAATCGAAGTTTCAAATTCAATCCATTCCTGCCAACGTTTATCTACATCAAAATTGTCTACATATTTTCTAGCAAAGCCAAGGAAAGTAGTATAATGCCCGGCTTCCGAAATCATAAGATCTCTATAAAACTTGGCCAATTCCGGGTCTTTAATATTCTCAGACAACACTTTGAAACGCTCACAGCTTCTGGCCTCAATCATCGCCGAAAACAATAATCTGTCCACCAAAGCATCTTTACGGCTACCGTCTTTTTTCATGAATTTAAAAAGCTCATTTACATAATGATCTTTGCGTTCCCTGCCCAAAGTCAATCCTCTGCTCTTTATTAAATTATGCACCAATTGCAAGTGATCCAATTCCTCTTTGGCAATAACCAATAACTCCGTTACCAGCTCTTCCAATTCCGAATTGTATGTAATTAAACTGATGGCATTGGAAGCCGCTTTTTGTTCGCACCAAGCGTGATCAGTCAATATTTCTTCAATATTACTCTCCACTATATTTACCCAACGTGGGTCCGTAACTAATTTTAATCCAAGCATAACAGATGATTTTAGTGCTGCAAAATTAGTCTTTTCCTACCGATTTTCCATTTAAAATGATGCTTTAACCGCCTAAATTGTATTATTTTGTACCATTATCTCTAATTATCATGAACCCAATTCAAACGCTTTTAATCATTGGTTTTGTATGGCCTGAACCCAATTCTTCGGCTGCAGGCGGCCGAATGCTACAGCTGATAACTCAATTTCAGCAACAAGGATATGCCATAACATTTGCCAGTCCAGCTATGGACAGTGCTTTTATGGTCGATTTGGCCCCACTGAATGTGGACAAAAAATCAATTTCCTTGAATTGCTCCAGCTTTGATGCTTTTGTCAAAGAGCTGAATCCTGATGTCATTTTGTTTGACCGTTTTATGATTGAAGAACAATTCGGTTGGCGAGTTGCCGAAAACTGCCCCGATGCCCTACGAATATTAGACACCGAAGACTTGCATTGTCTTCGATTGGCAAGACAAAAAGCTTTCAAAGCACACCACGATTTTACAATTTCGGACACTTTAAAAGAAGAAGTCGCCAAAAGAGAAATTGCCAGTATTTTGAGATGCGATTTGTCCCTAATGATTTCTGAATTCGAAATGGAATTATTGACAACGACTTTCAAAATAGACGAGAAACTGCTGTATTATTTGCCTCTTTTATTAGACCCAATTTCAGAAAAGACTCTTGAAAAGCTTCCTTCTTTCGAGGAAAGAAATGACTTTATTTTCATAGGCAACTTTCTTCATGAACCCAATTGGAATGCCGTTCAGTATCTGAAAGAAACCATTTGGCCTTTGCTAAGAAAGCAATTACCAGATGCCAATCTTCATGTTTACGGAGCTTATCCTTCCCAAAAAGTATTGCAATTGCACCAGCCCAAAGAAGATTTCCATATCAAAGGACGCGCAATCGATGCCAACGAAGTGGTGCAAAACGCCAAAATTGTTTTGGCTCCCCTGCGTTTTGGCGCAGGCATAAAAGGAAAACTGATCGAAGCCATGCAATGCGGAACGCCGAGCATAACAACCACCATCGGCGCCGAATCCATGCAGGGAAATCTGCCTTGGAATGGATTTGTAACTGACGATGCGACCGAATTTACAAAAGTCGCCTCTCAATTGTACCAAGACAAAAAACTTTGGACAGCCAAGCAACAAAATGGAATCGCCATTATCAATCAACGGTATTCGAAAGAATTGTTTGAAAATGATTTTGCTGTCAAAGTTCAATTTTTGCGTTCTAATTTATCCCAGCATCGTTTGGACAATTTCTTTGGAGCATTGTTACAGCACCACACTTTAACCAGCACCAAATATATGTCACGCTGGATTGAAGCGAAAAACAGCAAAAAAGATTAATCCCGTACTGCAATAGCCCACGGATTATAGTGATTAAACAGATTTATGATTATGTTTAAATACTATTTCAAATGCCAGTTTAAAACAAAACCCCATACGAATCGTTAGAATCCGTGACATCCGTGGGCTATTTATCAACTTTTACTAACTTAGAATCTTAGCAACTTAGTCTCTCAGCCTCTCATTTAAGAATTAAAATCATTTTTATTGCATTTTTTTTATTTTTTAAAATGCTAAATACCAGCAAACTGAATGTTTTTATAAAATAAAAAGTAAAAATTCTTTAGAAATGTTTTGCATAAGCGAAAAACTAGCCTATATTTGCACTCGCAATCACAAAATGATAGCAACCTAATAAAATAGGGCGATTAGCTCAGCTGGTTCAGAGCACCTCGTTTACACCGAGGGGGTCGGGGGTTCGAACCCCTCATCGCCCACAAGTTTAAAACAAATGGATTCAAAACCCTATAAATCTTATGATTTATAGGGTTTTTTCTTTTGCGCATATACCAAATTATTCAATCTTAATTGGAAAGGGACAAAATCGAGACCCTAAAAAAATAAAAATTTAGGGTCTCGCTAAATCTTTTCAATCCTTGCAAACAGTCGTAATAACACCCGTTCAATGCTTGTTCAGAATATGTACATCTTGTTTGTTATCAATTAGAAAATTAAATTGAATACTAATTAAAAGGTTACCTCTATGATAGCAAAAACCACAAAAGCTAATACATCTGGACAATTACCAATTTATATTCGGCTAACTGTTGATGGACAACGTTTCGAATTTAGTTCCAAAAAATTAAATCCAAATGGTCGCTTGAACTATCCAAAATAAAAGAAGTGGAACGGGATTTTCTTACTGAAGAAGAATTGCACAGGATTTACAACAAACAGTTTTCATCAGAAAGATTAAATTTAGTAAAAGACATTTTTATATTCTCTTGCTACACTGGTTTGGCTTATATTGATGTAAAAGGATTAAAGAAAGACCATATAGCAATTGGCATCGATGGCGAAAAATGAATCTTCAAGAACCACCAGAAAACAGATACCAAGTCAAAAATACCAGTACTACCAATTGCACAAGAAATCATTCAAAAATATACCGACCCCCCCAAGTGTTTAAATGAAGATAGCATTTTGCCTATTTTAACGAACCAAAAGATGAATGCCTATCTTAAAGAAGTTGGAGATCTATGTGATATTTCAAAAGAAATCACTTTCCACATGGCTCGACACACTTTTGCTACTTTGGTAACACTTACTAATAGAGTTCCTATTGAAACTGCAAGCAAAATGCTTGGTCATAAAAACATACAAACTACCCTAAATTACGATAAAAAAGTGAGTAAGGATATGCAGGTTTTGAGATATAAATTCACAGTCAATCATTTAAAGACGATTAATAATATAGAGCAACAATCCATTTGAAATAAGTTTTTCTAACTTTGGTACAATAAAACACAAACAGTTGATCAGCCTTCACACAACAAATTAAAACCGCAAGTATCGGATTTTATGACAGCAAAAAACTCTCGATATTTACATCATAAAATTTGACAAAATGAACATACAAGAAGATATCAATTATCATCGCATTGCAGAAGCAATCAATTACATTAAAACTAATTTTAAAGAGCAACCAAATTTAGACAAAGTAGCAGAAAAAATACATTTAAGCCCATTTCATTTTCAACGTATTTTTACTGAATGGGCAGGAACAAGTCCAAAAAAATTTTTGCAATATACAAGTATCGAATACGCAAAAAAAATACTAAAAGAGAACAAATCTACCTTATTTAAAACAGCTTACGAAACTGGACTTTCAGGAACTAGCAGACTACATGACCTGTTTATTAACATTGAAGGTATGACACCAGCCGAATACAAAAACGGTGGAAAAAATCTTTCGATAAATTATAGCTTTGCAAATAGTCCATTTGGTAATATTTTAGTGGCTTCGACATTAAAAGGTATTTGCCATGTAGCGTTTGTAGAAGACGAATTCCAAGCATTTTCAGTGTTACAAAATCATTTTCCTAATGCAAATTTCAAACAGCATTTGGACCATATTCAACAAACGGCTTTGTCTATTTTTAACTATGATTGGGAAAAGCTCAATCAAATAAAACTGCATTTAAAAGGTACTGATTTTCAATTAAAAGTTTGGGAAGCTTTACTTAAAATCCCCATGGGACAACTTTCTTCTTATGGAAGTATTGCGAGGCAAATTGATAAACCAAATGCTTCAAGAGCAGTAGGTACCGCAATTGGAGACAATCCTATCGCTTTTCTTATTCCCTGCCATCGCGTAATTCAATCAACAGGAAAATTGGGTGGTTATATGTGGGGTACAACTCGTAAAACTGCAATTATTGGTTGGGAAGCCACAAAAATAAATATTGAGCAAGAAACGGATTTTTTAAAATAAGATACAGTTGCAATTTTGCATCATAAATTAAAAAATGATGACAAAATTAAAAAACAAAGTAGCACTAATTACAGGCGGAACAAGCGGAATAGGTAAAGCCACAGCAATTGATTTTATAGAAAATGGAGCATCAGTAATTATTACAGGCCGATTTCAAAACACTATTGACGAAACTATAAATGAACTTGGAGAAAAAGCCACAGGCATAGTTTCTGATGCTGGGAAAATGGCAGACCTTTTGCAATTAGGCGAGAAAGTAAAATTAATTGCATCACATATTGATATTTTGTATGTAAATGCGGGTTTTGGGAAGTATGCTTCAATTGAAGAAATAGACGAAAACCATTTTGATGAGCAGTTTAATGTAATTGTAAAAGGAACATTATTTACTGTTCAGCAAATTTTGCCATTAATGAAAGAAGGCGGTGTTATTATTTTAAATACTTCCATTGTAACAGAAATTGGAATGCAAAATTCTTCTGTTTATTCTGCTGCAAAAGCAGCAGTTCAATCATTTGTAAAAACATTTGCATCAGAATTAGCCTCAAAAAAAATCAGAATTAATGCCGTTAGTCCAGGGCCAATTGCGACTAATTATTTTGACCGTTCCAATTTAACAGCTGAACAAATACAAGGAATCTCAGGGGCAGTACTGCCACAAGTTCCACTTGCTCGTTTTGGAAAACCCTTTGAAGTAGCAAAAGTAATTACTTTCCTTGCATCAGAAGATGCCTCTTTTATGCACGGAACAGAAATATTTGTTGATGGTGGATTTCCTAAAATTAAATAATGGAAAATATTAAAACCAAACTATTGAATATTGACTGGCAGGCAATAACAGAAGATATGAATGATAAAGGATTTGCAATTGTTGCTAATTTATTGTCAAATAATCAATGCAATGAGATAATTGACAATTATGCAAACCTAAATGCTTACAGGAAAACGGTGGTGATGGAACGGTACCGTTTTGGCTTGGGCGAATATAAACATTTCAATTACCCCTTACCAAATCTTATTCAAATCATGAGAGAAAGCATATATCCAAAACTTGCACCCATTGCAAACACTTGGATGAAAGTGCTAAATATTGATACAATTTTTCCAGAGCCAGATCAAGAATTTACAGGTGGTGAATTTGTATTAACACAACAAACACCAAGAGCACAATCAAAAGCCATTGTGCTAAAACCCAAGAAAGGAGATATGCTTATTTTTACAACTAACTTTCGACCAGTAAAAGGCAGTAAAGGTTATTATCGTGTAAATATGAAACACGGAGTAAGTGAAATTCATAGTGGTGAACGTCACACTTTGGGAATTATTTTTCACGATGCTTTGACTTAAAAAATGATTAAGCATCTTGCAATAAACGATAGTGATTTACGATATCAAATCAAGCAAAAAGAAATCTGTTTTGGCGGTAATAGCAAATTAAAAATTTATGGAACACTGCAATGTAAATCTGGCAAGCGGATGAAAAAAGAGAATCGTATTTTTTTCCAATGACATTTATACCTTTACTATACTCGATCTTTTTATACTATTTATAGGGTATTTTGGAGTAAAGCAAGTTGGTGTTTTTACAAATAGCAATATGACGAGTCAGTCAATTAATGAGAAAATAGATGAAGAGGGCGTTACTGATATTGTAGGAAAAACCAAACGTCAAAGTTCTGCTGCAAATGAGACTTTACTGCTAAAAATTCATCAGGATCTGCAAGACTTAATGCAAGAAGAAAAGTTATATAAGTATCCGGAACTAAATTTAGAGGAATTGGCGCAAAGATTAAATGTTAATCCCAATATTTTGTCACAAGTAATTAACTCCATTGAGAACAAAAACTTTTTCGATTATATCAATGAACAGCGAATCGCTGAATTTATAAAGATTTCAGTCTTGCAAGAGAACCAAAGATTCACTTTACTTTCTTTAGCTTTCGAAGTCGGCTTTAATTCTAAAACCTCATTTAACAGAAATTTCAAAAGAATAACTGGAAAAACCCCGACAATGTATTTAAGGGAGCAAAAAATACATTTAAAATAAGTACCAACTTACCCTTTGGGACGACAGGGTATGATGTTTAGTTCATTTTTGCAGGAATATTAAAACTCAAAAAATGTATCGAAACAAATTATTTTTATCCGTCCTTTTGCTCTCAATTTTTGTCTTTTCGTGTGAAAGCGAAATGAAAATTGATGAGTCTGGTAACTTAGTTCCAAAAACAGTTGATCAAAATTCCAGTCTTCCTTCGATTGTGATCAATGGAGCAAAACTACATGCCGAAACTTTTGGAAATCCAAACGATCCGATTATTTTTATTTTACACGGTGGGCCTGCATCAGATTATCGATCCCTGCTAAATTGTAAGGAATTTGCAGCTAATGGATATTTTGTAGTCTTTTATGATCAGCGTGGAACAGGTTTGTCACAACGATTTCCGCGTTCGTATTACACAAGTATTCAAACCTCTTTCGATGACCTGAATAGTGTAATTGCGTATTACAGAAAATCACCAGCACAGAAAATTTTCTTGTTAGGGCATTCTTGGGGAGCTATGCTGGCTGGTGCTTACATCAATCAATATCCTAATGCCGTAAATGGTTCCGTGCTGGCAGAACCTGGTGGCTTAAAATGGAAAGATATCGAAGACTATGTCAAACGCTCCCGTAAGATGGACATTACTGGAGAAGCATTAAATAATGCGCTTTATATGGATCAATTTCTTACTGGTAAAGAAGATGAACATGCTATTTTAGACTATAAGTATAAATTACTGGCGTCAACTGGCGACGAAAATGCGAATGTTGGTAATGAGGGAACCCTGCCTTTCTGGCGTCCCGGTTTTACATTACAGGATGCTTACTTTGAAATTATTAAAAAGGAGAATTCCGATTGGACAACCCATTTAGACCAGTTTAAAACTAAGATCTTATTTATTTATAGTGAGCGAAATAAAAATTATGGTTTAGTCCACGCACAAAAGGTATCATCACCCTTTCCAAATGTTCAGCTGTTTGAAACAAAAGGAGCGGGACATGACATGCTTTCTTTTCCAACTGGCTGGAACAATACTTTCCCAACAATTCTTAACTATTTCAACGCTTTAAAATAAGCTCTTCAAAGAAAACATTCAAATGAAACATAAAATTGTCATTATTATAACGGTATTATTGTGCTCAATAAGCAATTACTGTCATGCGCAAAGTATAAACTGGGCGGGATTAAAAGAAGAACAACGTCACTTGGTAAACCTACAGTTAGGAATAGATTATGGTGTAATTTACGGTCTTGGTTATGGCTACCACCTCAAGTCAAAATTACCTTTAGTATTAAATGCAGAATTTTCAGTACCATCAGGAAATAAGTTTTTCGATGATTTTAAAACTAAAATCGGGGCGCATGCAAAGTTGCTTAAAGTGAATAATATTGCAGTTAGTTTAAGTATTAACGGTATTTTCAGGAGGTATGAGAATACCTTGGTGAGTATTTCAAATTTCGGCGGTTCTGCTAATATTATTATTGGTTATTATAGCCCAAAATGGCATGTAAACGGAGAGTTTGGTTTTGACAAAGCCATTGCTACTCATTTTGAACATAAAGATGCTTACAAAAGTAACTTCCCTGAAGTTAAAGATGGTTGGTATGAAACAACTGGAGGAAATGCTCAATTTGGGATGCTGATTGGTTATTCTTTTAATAAAAGTGATATCTATTTAAAAGGAGGGAAAACTATTGCGCAGGATTTTAAAACATCACCAACTATTCCAATTTACATACAATTAGGTTACAACCTTAAAGTTAAATAAGTTAAATCTAGCCTCTGAATATTTATTCGGAGGCTAGATAAATCATTTCGAGGAGGTATAACTTCTGAAAACTCATTATTTTAGAATCTTAATTTCTCAAATATAATCAATCTCAAAGTAACTATTAACCAACCTCAATGAGTAACTAAACTTTATTGACTTAAAGATTGATGACACCATTAAAAAATGTGAAAAAGCAATAGAAATTATTGTTAAATCGGTTCAAAAACTCAAATCCTTATTTCTTAAGTAAAACTTCAAAAAACAAGAACAAGAAATAGATTTTTTCAAAAATATAAAAACCAAAATTAACCTCAAAACTCGTTTATAATTATTTTTTTTTACACGCGTGTTAATATAATTAACAATGTTCACTATATTTGCACTGTTAATAGTATATTTATATGAGTAGAAAAGAAATACAAGAGCAACGAATGAAAGATTATTTCATCCAAGCAACCAAAGAAATTTTAAAGGGAGAAGGTTTAAAAGCCTTAAGTGTAAGAAGCATAGCTGAAAAAGCAGGTTATTCCTTTGCTACACTCTATAACTACTTTAAAGATGTAAAAGAATTAATCTTCGTTTGTGTCAAAGATTTTCAATTAGAATGTGAGGAATATGTTAGTCATAAAACAGAAAAGGTAGAAAAAGGAGAAGAAAAAATAAAAGCAATTGTCACATCATATGCTGAATACTTAGTACAATATCCGAGCGTTTTTGAGATTTTTTTTATTGAAAAATTGCCGCCTTCAAAAGAGAATGCAATAATATCAGAATTGATTTCCACATTTCTGGACAAATTATGTGCTAAAGAATTTGAATATTGTATAAACAATAACATATACACTACTGAAGAAGCTGAAATAATATCGAAAGAGCTTAGTTCAGTGACTTTGGGTATTTTAATATTATATATAAACAGGAATTATCCTTCTACATACATTGATTTTAATAAAAACTTAAAATTACAATTAGATAGGGTTATGAGAAAAAATTAATTTATGAAAACAAAAAAAGAGATCAAACAAGAATACAAAGAAATAAAATTTAAAATAGGTGTTTTTCAAATACGAAATAGTGTAAACGAAAAAATTTATATTGAGAGTAGTAATGATCTGATTGCTATCTGGAAAAGGCATAGATTTCAACTAAATTGTGGAAACCATCCTAATGCTGAACTTCAAAAGGATTGGAAAGAATTTGGGGAAGATAAATTCAAATTTGAAATAGTAAGCGAAATAAAGCAAAGCGATACTGAAAATGCAGATAATAGAAAAGAATTAAAATTACTTGAAGAAATGTACTTAGAAGAACTAAACCCTTTTGAAGAGAGAGGTTATAATAAAAAAAGAAAATAAGATAATCATGGAAATTGAAAATAAAATAGATGTTACTACTTTAAATGCAGTTCCTGAAACAATCCTCATTCCATTATATTTTAAAGCTAAAGAAACCAGAGAAAATGGAATTATAAAGGACAATGTCGCAGTTGAAATTCTTAAGCGTATTAACTATGACTTTACCAAAATGAATAACGATTGGATAGGTCAAATTTCAGTATGCGTTAATACCTATATTTTGCTTTTATCTTTTCTATTTTAAATGCCAAATTTAAAAATTTGATGGTCTAACTATATACCCGAAATCCTTTTAAAAAGCATATATTAGCTAGTTTTATAACCGTTTTTGGTTTTCGTTTTTTTCTATTTCTTTTTCAATACTAAAATTGTTGAGGCAATAAACGTAATCAACTATTTAAGTTGCGTTTAAGCGTCTTTTTTCTTCAAACTCCGTCCTCTCGGCTCATCACCCTCATGAAGCACAATTTCGGAATGCAGGAACTGTGCGGCTTCTGCAGAATCTTTCACTTTGATTGCAGAGCGCGCTAACATTTCTGATTCAAACTCAGTTAATACACTTTCCCTCACTCCAGCTTCTCTCCATTGAGACAAAGGCCTGCATCCTCTTGTGATCCCACGAGCCAGCGAGAGAGCGTCCAGCAACGCTTGATTTGCCCCCTGCCCTTTGAACGGACTCATTGGGTGAGCCGCATCTCCAATCAGAGTCACTTGTCCGCCTTTCGCTAACAATTCTGAATAGAGTAATTCTCGATCATACACGGGATAGCCGGAAATCTGCGTTTCCAGTGTAGCTGCTAAAATCTGAGGAATAGGTTCATGCCATTGAGTTCTTCGGCAAGCTTCTTCCTTGAGCGCTTGAGGTCCTTTAGCACTTAACGCCTTAGCTTCTTCTTCTTCCATTGGAAAACTAAGCTGCCACATCACCGAGTCTACCGTGTATGGCATCATGTAAATCCGTTCATTACCATTGGCGGTTTGAAATACAGTCGCCGAATCCAGCAAAGAACTATCAAATCCCTCGAGAGCACTCAAAGGACAAATCCCCAATATCACAATACAACCGAGATAACGTAACGGCATAATATCCTCACCAATGAGCAACCTCCGAACCGAACTGCGAATCCCATCGGCTCCAACTACAAGATCTGCCTTGTGGGTCTTCATCTCCCCGTTCACTTGAAAGCTTAGATCAACACCTCCACCCTCACATGCCGCAAAATCTACTAGCTGGTGTCCCCACTGTACCGCATCATGTCCGCCGAGTTGCTCAAGCAGTGCTAAGCGCAAAGATTGTCGCGCGATATGTACGTTTGTACGTTTCTGGGAAGTCTTCGCAGCTATCGGTATCCACTTTCTGACGCCCCATTCACCGATCACTTTTCCTTCTGTAGTATGAACCAGATGTCTTGTTGAAACCACCCCTTCTGCTAACGAGAAAACTCCCAAGCCCTCGATTGCTTTACTGGCTTGTTGCAAAGTAAGTCCGTAGCCCTGAGATCGAGCATCAAAGTTGTTATCGCGTTCATAAAGAGTAAAAGGAATTCCGCGGTGCAAACAAGCCACAGCCAGAGCCACTCCACCTATGCCTGCACCAATAATAGCAACATGCGGGAAGTTTTCTTTATCGACTAATGGCGAAATGGCGGAATGAACCAATCCAGATCCAGAACAGTGCAAACATAAGTTTTTGTGGGCTTTAGGACGAACAGGAGCTGTCCCTTCTTTCATTTTTTCAAATTGATCGAGTTCCATCTGGTAGCGAAGCTTCACTTTCTTACTGAGCCTTTGCTTTTTTTTTCCGTGTCCCTGACATTCCTGGCAAATAGTCCAGCTTACTCCTTCATTTTCCACTTTTTCCACTTCCTCTTTATTTAACTTGATATTGACTTCTCTCTATAAGGCAAAATATTAGCACCACAAAACTACTTTTTCAAATTGAAATAGAAGCATTTCTCCAAGCTATTTTATTGAAAACTTCTTTAAATTCTGCAGAAAAAATGGTTTGTAAACAGGTTCATACAAACAATAAGAGACAGTTCGGAAATAGAATGAACCCAAAAGCCAGACGAATTTATAAATAATTTACTAATAAACAACAGGACAGAACAGGACACTAATAAAACGCTAAATAAATAGTTTTGAGACAATTAACTTTTACCAACCTATTTTATGAAATTAAAAACTTTACTTTTTAAACAAGTACCAAAAGCACTGTTGATTTGCGGACTTGCATTAAGTTCCGGGAATTTAAATTCCCAAACATTAGCCTTCCCAGATGCTACGGGATTTGGCAGGTATACAACCGGAGCAAGAGGAGCTGCCAATCCTCAAATTTATTTTGTGACCAATTTAAATGATAGCGGAGCGGGCTCGTTTCGCGATGCAGTTAGCCAAGAAGGCCGATTTGTAATATTTAAGGTTGGAGGGATAATCAACACATTATCTCAAATTGTAGTTGCAAAAAACACAACCATTGCAGGACAAACGGCCACTGGGGAAGGGATTGTACTTTTAGGTGCAAAGGTTACATTTACAGGTTCAAACAATACTATAGCCCGATATCTTCGCATTCGTTATGGAACTACAACCCAAGGGCAAGACGCGTCAGGTATTGCAAATGGTGCAAACATGATTTTTGACCACATGTCTTTTACCTGGGGTACAGACGAAGTGTTTTCTATTAACTGGGATAGCAAAGGCACAAGTCCGGATAACATAACAATTCAGAATTCTATTATAGGCCAAGGATTACACCGTCACAATCACTCAGCTGGAGGATTGATGCAGCCTCCTGTGGGCGGTAAGATCAGTTTAATTGGAAATTTATATATCTGCAACAAAACTCGTAACAACAAAATAAAAGGAATTAACGAGTTTGTAAACAACGTGGTTTATAATTGGGGTAACTACGGAAACACTTATGGTCATGCTGAATCTGGAGACGCCTACATCATGGGAGGAGATTCTGCAGGAAACTCAGATGTAAATATTATTAACAATTATTTTATTGGAGGACCAAATACAAGTGCTTCGGTTACTACACCTTTTAACAGAGGAAATGATAACTTCTCTTTATATGGTGCGGGCAACTATTTTGACAATAATAGAAATGGGGTATTAGACGGTACTTTAGTTCCTCAAGATTTAACTGGATATCCTACTGGAGATATAGCAACGATCCAGTCAGCTCCTTATGATTATCCAATGAAAAACACTCCTCTAACAGCTCAAAATGCTTATGATAAAATTGTGTCAAGTGTAGGAGCATCTTATCCGAGACGCGATCAGGTGGAGAATTTAATGATTTCCGATTTGATGTCTAAAGGAACAACCGCTACCTATGTTTATGTTCAAACTGATTTAACATCAAAGTTTGGTTTTACAAACGGTGGAGCGGGTCATGTTTATGGCTCTCCCGCTCCTTTGGATACAGATAATGATGGTATGCCAGACGCTTGGGAAGATGCAAACGGGCTGAATAAAAACAATAGTGCCGACGCTTTGGCAGTAAGTGCTACACAGGCACCCTATTTGAATATTGAAGTGTACATTAATGGTTTAACAAATCAAACACCTCCTGATTTTATTATCCCGCCAACTTCGATTACTTTCAACGCAAGTTCAGTTGAAATCCCAACTCCTTCCAGTAAGGTTATTTTAAATTGGAAAGACAATTCAAATAACGAAACTAATTTTGTTATTGAGCGTTCAACGGATGGAATTTCTTATACCGAAATTTCGCAGACAGCCGCAAATACAGTTACCTATACTGATGCGAATTTGACTCCTAATACTAAATATTATTATCGTATAAAAGCTAAAACTGCCACTGAATTTTCGAGTTATAGCGACGTGAATTCTGTCACTACGCCGGCAATTCCTTCGGCACCTACAAAAGCAGCTGCTCCAACTCCTGCAACAGGATTAAGTGCCGTAGAGCTGCTAAATGGTGCTCTAACTTTAAAATGGACAGGCAGTTCAAATACAACAACCTATGCTGTTTATTTTGGAACAAATCCTGAAAGCTTGACAAAATTAAGCGATGTAGCTTATACTGCGGCTCCAGCCTATTCACTTACTGGTTTAAGTCCAGAAACAACATATTATTGGAGAATTGATGCTTCTAATGTTAAAGGAATTGTGACTGGCGATTTATGGAATTTTCGTGCTCTAAATCCAGAGCTTGTCGGTCATTGGCCATTTAAAGAAACCGCTGGCGATGGCGATCAAATTGCGGATATTTCAAGTTATACTAATGACGGCCGATTAGATGCTGCTTTCGACAAAGCTACTGTTAGAGTATCTGGGAAAGCTAATAATGCAATAGATTTTGGAACATTATTACCAAACAAGCTCATGGTAAGCGTTCCGCATCAAGAAAACCTTTTATTTGATAAAAATTCTTTTACTGTTTCATTTTGGATGAAAGCAGATGCTAGTTTAATACCTGCTGGCTCAACATTGAGTTCTTATATATTGTGCAAAGGCTCGATTACAAAAAACACTACGACAGGTGCAACAGGTAAAAGATTTAATGTAGAAATTAAAAGTAATCAATTCCGATTTGCTATAGATGATGATAAAACTAAAACAGAACTTACATCAACATTAGCTGCCACTAAATATTATACCGGAGATTGGGTACATGTAGTTATCATGAGAGATGTTACTGCAAAGAAATTAAGATTATACACTAATGGTGTTTTTACTAATGAAGTAACTGATGCAACAGGAACAGCTGTGGGTATTGGTGAACCAACCGATTTAGTAATTGGAAATATTGGAGCACTTGAATTGTATGCAAACACTACTCCTGCCCCTTACAAAGGAAAATTAGATGAGTTAAAAATATTTAACTACGCTTTGTCTGCTTCGGAAATTACAGCGATATATAACACAACAGTTATCAATGCTCCATCGAATTTAACTTTTGAAAGCCACACAACTGCTACACCATTAGCTTCAACAACAGCCCTCTTAAACTGGAATGACAATTCAAGCAATGAAGCTAATTTTATATTAGAACGCTCATCAGACGGTTCTTCTTTTAATCAAATAGCTGAATTTGGTGCCAATACAACTACTTATACGGATACCGATGTAGTTCATAGCACCAAATACTACTATCGATTAAAAGCAACTAACAAAACCGATTCTTCGAATTACAGCGAAATATTTGAAGCAACTACAGAAGCTGCTCCAGCTCCAATAAAAGCGATTAATCCTAATCCTGCAAATGGAACTTATTTCTTAGAACTGCCTACCCAAAACTTTAATCTAGCTTGGAAAAGTAATATTGATGCAACAAATTATAGTGTTTACTTTGGTACCGACCCAGAAAACCTAAGCAAACTATCTGATGTTTCTTATTCGGAAAATCCATCATACCAACTGCCAACAGCTTTAAATTCTAGAGTGTATTACTATTGGAGAGTGGACGCTGTAAATGACTATGGGACAACAACAGGAGATACATGGAGCTTCAGAATAACGACAAATGAAATTGTCATACATCCAAATCCTGTAAAAGAACAGATAAATATTAACATTCCTTCTTACAACTCGCCAAACATAACTGCCACTTTAATGGATGGAACAGGAACCATTATCCTTAAAGAAGTGCTAGACAGCAACGGCAACAGTAAAGGAAATTTCAAAATTCATTTGACAAAAAGAAATTTACCCGGCATTTACATCTTAAACATTACAGGAGAAGATCTAAACAATAATGTAAAATTATTGATAAAATAAAAATCATTCTGCATTTACAAAAAAGCGATACCATCTACATAATGGTATCGCTTTTTTATTTTATCTAAACTCGATGATTAATTTAGAGCTGAAAGATGTTCAGCTTGATATTATTTTACAATCAAACTCTTATTTTAGATTAATCAACAAAGTCAATAAAGCAATTGAACTTGTTAATTAAAAGTTAATTTCAAGTACTATGTGATGCACAATACCTTTTTAAAGATATATATTTGCATAGGATATTATTATGTACTCCAAATTATTTAAACAATCATCAATCAAAAAATTAATTATTATGAAAAAATCAATCATTTATTTAGGAGTTGCTTTAATCACAGCAACAAGTACTTTATCAGCATCAAATCTGTATTCATTTTCGAATACTTTACATGAAGTTAAATCCCCTGAAACAGCTTCTCCACTGAGTATTGCTATCTGCAAAGGAGATCTAAACGTTGTCAAAAAGTTTATTGAATATGGTGCAGATGTAAATGAAATCTCAAACGGAATGACCCCTTTAATGGTAGCTTCCCGTTACAACAAAACCGAAATTATTAAACTTTTATTATCAAAAGGAGCTATCCGCAATGCAAAAGATGAAAATGGATTTACTGCATTAAAATATGCAGAGTTATCGAATGCTAATGAAGCTATAGAACTTTTAAAACAATAAATAGTAAAAAAATAAATGAGACATCATTTATAAAGGTGTCTCATTTTAAAAAAATCAATCAATCAATCAATCAATCAATCAATCAAAAAAACATTAATCATGAAAAATTCAGTTTTAATCTTAGGAGTTGCATTAATATCATTATCAAATATTTCTAATGCAAAAAGCACAGTTAACTTACCGTACAGTTCATTTGAGAACAGCATTTTATCAGATAATAATACCAAAATCAAAACCCGTGAGGAAGCAAAATTTGAAAAACTTTCTTTGGTAGAAAATGTTGAACTATTCAATCCTGAAACAGTTATTGCCTATAATCCTAAAACAATAAAAGAAATTATTGCCGAGGATAATAAAATTGTCGAGGCCACAGTTTTTGATGAGTTGGAATTTATGGAATATGAAGAATCAATGCGCGAAATAATTGCTCAATCCGATTTGATTACAGAGAATACGTCTTCTGATATAATTTATCCGCTTTGCATTGAAAGAACAATATTTGATGAGGTAGCAGAAATGGAATTAATTATTGAAAGTAATGTCACCAATGAGGTAAAACCATTAAACTTCAAAAAAATAAATGGTAATTCTATCATGATTAATTCAATTACTACTAAAAAATTTCTTGGGATGAATTAATGCTAAAATGGCATCCTTAATGTATTATTTAGGGAGATTTTAGAGCATTTTTACGAAAGATGAACTGCCCTGCCTGCGTTGCAAACGCTACGATTCTACTTCTAATTTAAGTAGGCACTAGTTGCAAACGAGCACCAGAGAGCGAAAAGATTAATGTCAATTAAAATTTTGATCGATAACCCGAAATTTATCGGTTCAAATATTGCTGACATAAAATTTACATTATAATATTTAACAGAAAAACCGCAGATATAAAACTTAATGGAGTACACAAAACAAATAAAACAATGTCACTTTTTTTAAAGTTTTTAAAGTCCGTTTTTATAGCGATTGTTATTGTTGTAATTATCGATAAAACAAAATATCCAAGAATGTAAAAACCTCCACCAAGACCACTTGGAGTATTCTTTGTTTGAACATATATATCCCATTCAAGAAAATTAATTACCAAAAAAAATACTGTCATAAAGATTCTTAATAATATCATTTTTTTGTTTTAGTCTGCAAATAGTAACTCATTAATAAACAGTAGGTTTTAAATTAAATCCTATCTTCGGATTTGCCTAAACATCCAAAATACAAAACCATTTTCAAATCAAGCCAATTGCCCAAATCACTAGTAGCAAGTGTTCTAGCTGTTAGCAGTAGCTTTTTTTTTATTCCGCTAATCGATTTTCAATATCCATTCTTTCGTGTAAAACTCTTACGACTTCAATTTCATTAGTTTTGTCTTTTTTAAAGAAAATTAAATGTGATTTTACTTTTGAATATTTATATGATTTTCTAATTTTTCCAAAGTCACGAGCCATATCAAAATTATCTACGATATATTCAATTTCGTCAATAATTAAGTTATAATATCTATTTGCTTGTTCAACTGACCAATTTTCTGCTGTATAAATCCAAATGTTATTAATGTCTTCTAATGCCTTTTCACTAATTATATACTCTGACATTATTTTTGGAAATTAGCTTTTAGCATTTCAAGATTTTTATTGCGGTCAAAATTTCTGATTTTACTACTCTTTTCGCCAATTTTTAGTTCATTGATTAAAGATTTTGTTTTAGTTTCTTCTTGCTCGAAAATTCTTAAAGCAGTTCTAACAACTTCACTTACTGAACTATATTTTCCCGTAGAAATTTGTTCATTAATAAAATTTTCAAAATAGTCTCCTAATAGTATTGATGTATTTCGTGCCATAATTTTTTCTATCAAAGATACCAATAATTGGTATTAAATTCAAATTTTTTCATTTTTTTGCGCAAAAGTTACTGCCAACGTTCTGGGACTAGCGGGTTTGGAACTAAATTAAGCCCATTCTTCGGATTTGACAAATCATCCCAAATACAAGACCAACTTTAAATTTAGCCAAATCCCCAAATTGCTTGTAGCGTGTGTTACTAGAAGTCGCTTTATTTCTTCATATATTCCTCTGCAGTCATTACGGGAATTTTCGAGTTCTTAAAATCTTTTTTGTTTCGAGTTATTATTATATCTGCATCATTGTCCATTGCAACGAAATATTGTAAACCATCTTCAAAGTCTCTAAAATCTGAAGCCAAGGCTAATTCGATTGCTTTATCTTCCAAAGGAAGTATAGTTACTAATACCTTAAATTTGGACAAATACTTTTTTGCATCTACATCTTTATGATGTTTGACAATAGAGTAGTAAGCATTTGCAAAAGTTAGCGAAGAAATGAAAAGTTTAACCTCTTTTTTATCACTAAGTGTAAATAAATCTTGAGCATCTTTATAAAAAGGTTCACGCTTGGCTAAAAGGTCAATAACAATATTTGTATCTACGAAAATATTCTCCATTATGAATATTTTTGGTCAATATAGTTTCTGTAATCTCTTCTTTCGTCGTAATCACTTGGGATAATTCCTGTCAAACTTTCAACTAATGGACTAACAGAAGATTTCTTTTTTGATTCTCTGGTTAGCGAATTAAGATAGTTTTCTATGAGTTTTGATAAGCTTACACTGTGACTTTTAGCATATATTTTTGCCTCGTGTATTATTTCCGTATCAAGATTTAATGTGAGTTTCGTGTTCATAATAAAGTTTTTTACGTGTAAAGATAATAAATTGTTACGTAGGCTTTTTGAATTCTCCGATTTTTTTGCGATTTCTAGTAACTAGTATATATGTGTGACAAAGTCACACAAAGCAACCCAAATCTGGGTATATATGTGTGACTTTGTCACACATTATTTATTTTCAAATATATAGATTTATCCTTATAAATCATCAAATGGACTTTTTATTTGGCTTCTGCAATCACTCTATTTTATGAATTTTCTTAAACACCTCTAGTTGCGTCTGCA
>CAUPKA010000024.1:0-69267 GCA_963511725.1 uncultured Flavobacterium sp. | reverse complement strand
TTGGACAAGAACAAAACAACTTGGTTTTGGTATTCAATCGAACGTGAGTTTCCAGTCCAATTACCAATTCTAAATCGTGGGCTTTTAAAGCCGCAGTTAATTGCTCCAATTCCATTATATTGTATCTTTTAAGAAGTTTGCGAACTTCAACACTAATTCATCATTATTTTTTGCCGCAGTAATCTGCAGTCCAGTGCTTGTTCCTTGTGGCACGGTTAAAGTTGGCAATTGTCCCAAACTAAATCCAACCGTATAGGCATCCGATAAATACATAGCCAATGGATCTTTTAAACTGTCTCCAATTTTAGGCGGAGTGCTTGGCGTAACTGGCGATAAAATAATATCTACTTCTGTAAAATCTTTGCTGAAATTTTCAGAAATCTGATCTCTTAAAGCCAATCCTTTTAAATATATTTCATCCGAAAAACCTTGAGATAACACTTGGTTTCCACCAACAATTCTACGTTTTGTTTCTTCCGAAAAATTTTCAGAACGCGTAACAGCATAAGTTTCGATTAAATTCTCCGCCTCAATTCGGTTCCCGTAATTTGTTCCGTCAAGACGAGATAAATTAGAAGCCGTTTCAGCCATTGCCAATGTATAGTAAGTTGAAACTAAAATATCCGATTTAAAAAAATCCAATTCTTTTACTTCAATTCCTTTGGCTTTTATTTTTTCGATGCTCGCTAAAAAATCAGCTTTTATTTGGGCATCAATAGCATCACTTTCTATAAAGTTTTTAAAATAACCAATTGTTTTTACAGTTGAAGTTGCAATCGCTTTTTCACTAATTTCTAATGATGTGATTGAAGTTTGATCTTTTGGATCTTTTCCACTCATTATATTCAGTACAATTCGGATATCTTCAACCGATTTGGCCAATGGACCAACACAATCCGTAGAGGATGCGTAAGCCATTAATCCAAATCTTGAAATTCTTCCGTAAGTTGGTTTGAAACCGTAAATATGGTTGTACCCTGCAGGCTGACGAACAGAACCTCCCGTATCGCCACCAATAGAGAAAACAGTATATTCTTTTGCAACATTAACTGCAGATCCACCGCTTGAACCTCCAGCGACTAATGTTGGATCGATAGCATTTTTTACACCGCCAAAAATAGTATTTTCGCTCGAAGATCCGTGACCAAAACTATCGCAGTTTTCTTTTACTAATGGAATAGCACCTGCATCCAATAATTTTTGAATTGCGGTAGCAGTATAAGGCGATTTATAATTTTTCAACAAATCAGAACTTGCAGTTGTATAAGTTCCCTGCAACATATATACATCTTTAATTCCAAACGGAATTCCTTCTAACAAACCGATAGTTTCTCCGTTTGCAATTTTAGCATCCACTTTAGCAGCTAATTCCAAAGCCAAAGTATCCAATAAAGAATTTACAGAGTTATATGTATTTTGTTTAAGTAGGTCTAATTTTTCTTGTACCAAAACCGTACAAGTTATTTCTTTTGACACCAATTGCTGGTGTATTTTTTTTATCTGAGATTCCATTTTATCCTTCTATAACTTTAGCAACAACTAAAAAACCATTTTTCTTGTTCGGGAAATTTTCCAAAATTAATTGTTTCTCAATAGCCGAACTCTCTATCACAACATCTTCTCTTAAATCACTTACAGATACACAATTATGATTGACATTATTTGAAGCATTATTATTTGAGGGAACTGCATTTTTTATTACATCAAATAATTGGTTCACGGACTCTGAGGGCTGTGCTCCTTTAATACTCGACAAGATGTCGACTGTCATTGTTTTGCTCATAATTTCGTTTCGTTTTAAAGTCAAACTTTTAAGCTGGCGAAATTACAAAAAGTTTTATTAGGGAAGCAGGTTTTTTTAATGATTTCAATTGGTTAAAACCCCAAAGCTGTCACAAAAAAAGACAATTCTGTTAATTAAATAAAGTTTCATCTCGAAAACACAAATTCTATTGAATATAGAAACTATTCAATACTTTCAATCAAATACTTTGTACCGTTAATCTCAAAAGTAAACCCCACTTTATTCCCCATCAATTTATTTCCAAGTGGAGATTGCGGAGATAAAGCGATGACATTAACTCCATCAACACTGATTTTTGGAAGAGCAAGACTTAAGTATAAATAAATTCCATTGGCTTTTACCAAACTGCCCAGAATAATAGTTTCTGCAACTATAGAAGCATCAATTTTATCCAAAACTGCTTTTTGGTTTAATACTTCTTTGAGTTTCGTATTGAGTTTTTCCTGTTCAATATGCATCATAGACAAAGCTGTCTCGTGCTTATCGCCTGCTGAACCTTTAGCATCATTTTTGGAATCTTCAGTCAAAGCCACAATCATGTCTCTGAAAACATCGATTCGATCTTGAACTAATTGATGGTATTGTTGGTATATTTTTTGTTTGAAAGTCATAAAGAAAAGTAAACCGCAAAGTTCGCAAAGAATTACGCAAGGTTCGCAAAGCTAATTGAAAAATTTAATAGAAAGGGAGTAAGTCTCATTTTCTCTAAGTTTAACTCCGAAACAAAAGACAAAAACATAGCGCCCTTTGCGTAATTCTTTGCGAACTTTGAGGTTGTTTTTCTAAAAATCAAATTTATAATTCCCTCCTACCATCACCTGAAAACCTTGAACTGGATAATTCAGCCATTTTTGATATCCTTTATTAGTTATGTTATTCGCTTTCAAAAAAGCTGTAAATCTTTCGTTGTGTTTGTAACGAATATTGGCATTCAAATCAAAATAACTGTCTAATGTTATTGGTCCCGGAGCAGTAACATTAACTAAATCTGTATTTAATTGTTTGTCTTTTCGTTCGCCTACATAAAATAAATTTACGCCTGCAAACCATTTGTCAGTAATCATAAAATCTGCTTTGCTATTCAATTGAAGCTCAGGTAAATTCCAGGCTTCCTGTTCTGATTTTTTGGTATAACTGCTCACTGTTACGTCAGCTTCAACGGTTATTCCTTTGGCTAAATCTGCTTTTATTTCTCCATAAAAACGCATAGTCGTCAAATCATCATAAACTACTTGAAATGAATTTCCAAAAGCATAATTGGCATTTGTATCCTTTTCAGTATAATCATTGCTTCTAAACAATGCTTTATTTTCATCATATATATAGGACGCTTTTACATCATAACTCACCGTGCTTGCTAATTTTCCTTTTAATCCCGCCTGAATATCATACAACTCATTTGTTGGTTTAATGTTTAATGTAGGTGAAACAAATGGATTACCATCAACAAAATCTTTATAGGTATTTTGTTGTAAATTCCCAATGGCACTTGTATAAAATATCATTAAATCTCCCACAACTTTATAGGAAGCGCTAATAGAGGGATATATATAAAATTTGTTGGTATCATTTTCTTTTCCCATGCTGTAAACTAATCCAGCGCCAACATTTATAGTCCAATCCTCTCTTGTCATTACAAAACTTGGTACTATTCCTAAGTTTGTAAATCCATAATTTATAGGAGAAGTATTGGTTCTTAAATAATTTTCCTTAAAACTGCCGTCAACATAATCAACAAAAATTTTGGTTTTGATTGCTTCATCCATCACGTCAAACTTAAAAGTCGGAGCTACTAAAAAATGATTCTCAGCTGAACTAAATGCGTCTGAAAAATGTGTAAATCCAAGATTCACATTATCAACTGTACTTTCCTCAAAAACCATAGAACCACCAGCTGTAATTGTATTATAAGACTGTTGCGGATTAATGCCATATACCAGATCCATACTTTCAGGAAGCGTTAAAGTATTTCCGAAATCAGCAGGCAATCCATACCAATTATAAATTTGGTTTTGATATCCCAATTTAATGTTCCAAGCCATTTCCTGTTCGTTGGATCCATACAATAAATCAATTTTTGTATCATAAAAGAAATTATCAAGAAGGACATTTTTTATTTCTCCTTGAGATGAATTGTGACGAAACATACCACTTACATAATCATTATCATTAAGATCATCGGTCACATATAATTCAGCATTCAAAGAACCATAATTACCGAGACCAAGAGTTGCATAATTTTTAAACAAACGTTCTTGCTTTCCTTTTTCTACTCCTTGAGCATTTCCTTTGGCAGGAGAAAATGTAGAAGCTACAGGAAAAGGCAAAATAGAATAATTTACGCTTTCTTTTTTAGCATTTTCCTCATTGATATTCACTGGAACTTCCTTTACCTTGAAAGCATCGGAAATTGTCGGAGTATATGGCTTTACCACATTTACTACTTCTGTTCCAATATTATCCTGCTTAACTTTTTTGTCTTGCGCAAAAGACAATTGGCAAATAATTAAACACAGGAAAATTTCTAATTTATATTTGATATTAATATTCATAGTATTGTTTGGTTTAAAATGAAGTTCTCTTTAACAGGTTTTTAAAACTGTACTGAAACTCATTTCTATTTTAATGCTCCTTATTTTGTAATCGATGAATTTGTTTTGGCTTCCTCCGTTTTTATTTTATTCAATTCTGTTTTTGCTTCTTCAACGACATCCGAATAATCTGTGAAATTTTCGATTACATTATCCAAAACATAAGTCGCCTGGTAACTGTCTTTTAGTCCATAATAATTCTTTGCCATTAGAACCAAACCTTTGGCCCCAAAATAACGGTAACTAGAATAATTTTTGGCTAATTTTTGAATAGCTGTATTTGAAATCTCAAATTTTCCGTCTTTATTTTTAAAATAGGCGTCATAATACAACGCTTCTGCAGCCAACTCCCCCTTACTTACAGTTAGTAATTTTGCGTAAGCGACTTTAGCTTTGGCTTCATCACCTGTTTGCATGGCCGAACGTGCAACAATAATCTGCGCATCACTTTTTACATTTTCCTCGGCTTTCGGATTAGCCAAAACGGTATCGGCATAAACAACAGAATTTAAATAATCCTTTGTTTCATAATAGCACTTCATCAAATTGGCTTGCGCGAAAGTCTTATTCTGTGCAAAATCGGCTTCATTTTCTAAACGAACCAAAACTGGTATCGCTTTATCCATTTTTTTATCTTTCAAAAATATTTGAGACAGACGTACCAAAGACTGTTCCGTATATTCGCAACGTGGCTGACTTATAACATACTCATAATTTGGGGTCGATTTACTTTCAGATCCTTCAGCAAAATACAATTGTGCTAATTGAAAATTGGCTTCCAGAATATGAACTCCATTAGGAAACTTGGCTACATAATTACTGTAACCCGAAATAGCTTGTTTGTTGTTCCCTTGTCCCAATTGTTTTTCTGCTCCCTCAAAAGTATCATTATCCAAATCCAGATCAGTTACTGCAACAAAATCCAATGTTCGCACCCAACTAGCGTATTCATCCACTTTTCCATTATCGACATAAATCAATCTGGCCGTAGAAACCGCTTCGTAAGATTCGGGTGTTTTAGGAAATTCGGAAGCTACTTTTTTAAATTTAGCAATAGCCAAATCATCTCGATCCGAATTGTAATAAATCAATCCTTGACGCAAAATAGATTTTGAGTTATAGGAACTGCTTTTATAATTTGCAATTAATTTATCATAAGCCTTTATAGCTAAATCTTGCTTATTCTCGGCTACATAAGTATTTCCTAATTCAAACAAGGCATCGTCTTGATAATCTGATTTTGGGTATAATGCCAAAAATGTATTCAGTTCTTCTATCTTTTTGCTGTTTTTAGAAAGAAATCCGTAACAAAGCGCTTTTTGAAAATAAGCATAATCAGCATCTACGCTTTTGGATTCAATTACCTTATTATAAGCATCTAATGCCGCCTGATATTTGGTCGATACAAATCGGCAGTCTGCCAAGCGCAAATAAGAATCATTTAAACGAAATTTATCTGCCTTATTGCTATCAATCTGATTTTGAAAATAGTTTCCAGCAGCATCATATTCTTTCAGTTTGAAATTGGTGTAGGCAATATTATAGTTAACATTTTTGAACTCAACAGTTTCTTTGGCTTTCGCCAAATCCAAAAACTGCTGATAGCTCAATAAAGCTTCTTTGAAATTCTCTAAATTATATTCGGATTCAGCTTTCCAAAAAGCAGAACGAGCAGTAATTATAGGGTCTTTTGGTTCTTTCAAACCTTTTTCAAACATAGATAAAGAACCAAAATAATCACTGTTTGTGTACAATTCCAATCCTCTGTAGAAAGCTACTTTTTGATACACTACCCTGTTTTCTGATGATTTATTTTTTTCTAATAAAGCCAATGCTTCTTTGTAATTCTTGGATGAAATATAAGAATCAATCAATAACTTTTCTATAACTCCATTATTCGGATTGGTTGGATATTTGGTCATAAAACCCAACAAAACTTCAGGAACAGTTTGGTACGAATTTCCAATTTCATAACTCAATTTGGCATAATTAAAACTGGCGTCTTCCTGCAGTTTTAAATTAAAATTCATTTCGGAAGCATTCTTAAAAGCATTCAGAGCCTGTTGCTTTTTATTGGATTCTAAATAACTTTCCCCTAAATGGTAATACCCGTTTTGGGCTACAAAATCATTTCCATCAATAATTTTATTGAATTGAGAAACAGCATTTTCATAATCTTTCTGCACATAATAAGCATATCCCAATTGATAAAAATCGGTATTATTCCATTTCCCTTTTTTGCCTTTATAACCAACCAAATAAGGAATTGCCTTATCATATTGCTTTAGATTAAAATAGCTTTCGCCGATAATTTTATTCAATTCTGATTTTTCTTCAGGAGTGGAATTTGGCATTGCTTTGATTCCTAAATCAATGGCTTTTTGAAAATCACCAGATTTAAAACTCATATCGGATTTGTAGTAGGATAATTTCTCGGCATATTTTTCATTTCCGGAAACTTGATCAAATTGTTTATTCGCTTCTACATAATCATCAGATTCATATGCCATGAAACCCATATAATATTTGCTTTGCGTGCCATATTCATCGGAACTGGCTACTCTGCTGAAATAACTTTTGGCTTTTTTGGAGTTTTTGGCATCAAAATAAGTATATCCTTTTTCAAAATTGAATTTGTTGCGCTCGCTATCTTTTAAAACACTTTCGTCAACTCTTTCAAACCAATGCATAGCTTCTTTATATTCACGATGATCAAAATAATAGTAAGCCACATCAATAAAAGCCTGGTTTTGTTTTCGGCTAGCAGGATATTCTTCTACAAATCGATTAATTAATTCCTCGGCATTATCCTGATCGGTACGAATAGCGCAGTTTGCAATATAATAAGCACAATCTGACTGCAATCCTTCGGTAGTTGCTTTCTCTTTTACTTGCTTAAAAATAATTTGCGCCGATGTATATTGTTTGTCCTCATATAAAGAAATCGCTTTATCGAAGTCTTTTAATGGGTACGTATAAATTGTTGATTGTTGAGAAAACACGGAGGTTATTTGAACAAAAAAAAGGAATAAAAAAAGCCTGATATGTTTACGCATTGTTGTTTTTATTTAGTCAATCAAAGATATTTAATTCTGTTTCTATAACGGAAGGCGAATCGCTTTTATTATAAACTATTTTTTAAACAGGTTCTGTTCTGTAAGAATAAAAAAGGTTGCAATAATTAGAATTTGGATTTTATCTTTTGTTATTTGTTATTTGGATTTTATCTTTTTACTTTTACCCAATAAACAAATTCTATTATGTCACAATCAGTACTGTCTTTAAAAAACGTAAACATATATCAAGAAGGAAAAGCTATTTTATCTGATGTTAATTTAGAAGTCAATCACGGCGAATTTATCTACATCATTGGAAAAACTGGTTCTGGAAAAAGTAGTTTATTAAAAACATTATATGCTGATTTGCCATTATTGGAAGGCGAAGGCAAAATTGTAGAATTCGACTTAGCAACTTTAAAAGAGGATGATATTCCGTTTTTGAGAAGAAAAATCGGTATCGTTTTTCAGGATTTCAAATTATTGCCAGATCGTACCGTAAAAGACAATATGCTTTTTGTTTTGAAAGCAACCGGATGGAAGGACAATGACGAAATGGATGCTAAAATCAAAGAAGTGCTGTCTAAAGTAAACATGGAAGATTTTGCTGATAAAATGCCACACCAACTTTCGGGTGGAGAGCAACAAAGTATCGCTATAGCAAGAGCCTTATTGAATGATCCCGAATTTATTCTTGCAGACGAGCCAACAGGAAATCTTGATCCACAAACCAGCACCGAAGTACTTGAAGTTTTAAGACAAATCAATGCCTTAGGCAAAACAGTTATCATGGCAACTCATGATTATGCGCTATTGATGAAGTTCCCAAACAAAACCTTAAAATGTGAGGATGCAACTATTTTTGAAGTAGTTCAAAGAACGGTATAATGCTTTCGATTCTTATTCCTATTTACAATTACAATGCTTTTCCATTAGTTTTGGAATTATATAAACAGTGTTTAGAATGTAATTTGGAATATGAAATAATTTGTCAGGATGATGCTTCGAATGCTTTTTTGGTTGAAAACAACGAAATAAATGCTTTAGAAAATTGTTATTTTTCCTCTAATGAAACTAATTTAGGAAGAGGAAAAAACATCAACAAAATGGCAAGAAAAGCAAACTATGATTGGTTGCTAATTTTAGACTGTGACACTTTTCCTCAAAACTCCGATTTTATAACAAAATATCATTCAGAAATTCAGAAAAATAAAAATCAGATTATTTTTGGAGGAATACTTTATAAATCAGAAAAACCAGAAAAAGATCAATTATTACGCTGGGACTACGGTCATAAAAGAGAATCCCTTTCTGTAGAAAAAAGAAAAAGAAAGCCCAACAGCAGCGCATTAACTTCTAATTTATTGCTGAAAAAAGAACTTTTTTCGCAATACCCTTTTGATGAAAATATTACAAAATACGGTTACGAAGATTTATGCTTTATGCTAACATTAGAAGCAAATAAAATCAAGGCAACTCATATAGAAAATCCAGCTTTTCATTTAAATTTAGAAACCTCTGCCTTGTTTTTGGACAAAACAAAAACAGCTCTGGAGAACTTAGTTTATATTGTGAATTCAAAAAAAACAGATTTGAAAGACAGCAAAATAATTACTGTTTATTCCTTGCTGAAAAAACTAAAACTGACAGGCTTTACGGCTTACTTATTTAATTTATTCGAAGATAAAATTTCTGCCCAGTTAATTTCAAACAAACCGTCACTTTTGTTATTTGACTTATATAAACTGGGGCATTTTTGTAAATTACAATCCGAATAATTTCTTTAACACAAACCTTCCATAAGATTTTTCCAAGATTTCATTACAGCTTCGCTACTGTATTTTTCAGCATTTAGTTTTGCTTTTTGTCCAAATTCAATTCGCAACTCTTGATTTTCCAATAAAAGGAATAGTTTCTTGACAAACAGATCAATATTTCCGTCTTCAATAAGAAAACCGTCTTCATTATTAGTTATTATTTCTCTCGGTCCGCAGGGACAATCATATACTACAGAAGGCAAGCCACAAGTCATCGCTTCTATCAGCACCATTCCAAAAGCCTCGGATCTTGAAGTCATCAAAAAAACTGAAGATTGCTCAAAACAGCTTTTTATATCTTTTGTAACGGCAATGAAATTGACATTCTCAGATATTTGCATATCGACTGCCATTTTTTGGTACAACATTGTATCTTCCCATTCTCCATAAACATCAAGCTCCCAATCCGGGTATTTATTTATGGCTTCTTTCCAAATTAACAATAATCTGTCCAGACCTTTTTCATAACTATGTCTGCAGACAGCAATTGCTTTTTTATTTTTCAGTTCTGTTTTGTTTTCTGAAACAAAAGAAAGCGGATTAGGAATAATTACACTATTTTCAGCATTCCATTCTTTACTGCCTGCATAAGTTTCATAAACAGTTTTATCAAATTGCTGCAATGTTTTTTTCTTCAAAAAATACACCAATTTAAATCTCAATGAACTGAAGACACTTTTACTTTTCACTAATTTAAAAGAAATTGAAAAATGCGTTTCAAATACAATGGGAATATTATTTTTTAAAAACCATGGAATTAATATCCAATGCGGCGCATCACAAATAATGATTATATCTGGTTTTCGTTCTGCAATTGTTCTTTTTATTGAAGCAATATACTTCGGTAAAAAAAATATTGATTTTGAAAAATCTACAGAATCATGCCATTTTATTTTTGGCTTAAAATCATAAAAAAAAGGAACATTTTTGGTATTCGAAGCAATAATATCGACCTCATAATTAAAGGCAGAGATAAAATAATTTGCTTTGAGCGAAACCACACGGGCAATTCCCCCATAATCGGTCATGTCTGGAGTTATGTATAAAATTTTCATTTTTTAGAATTCAAAAAAACATCAAAATCACGAATATAATCTTCTTCATCAAAAACATCAGATGCCAAAACAAGACAAACTGCTCCAGATGAAAAATTTTCAAGCTCTCTCCAAAAACCATTTGGAATCAATAATCCAATATTGGGTTTATTCAGCAGATAACTTTTTTTACTGTTTCCATCGTGTATTGTAACTTCAAAACTACCGCTCAAAGCAATAAGAACTTCCTTTTGCAGGATATGTGAATGTCCACCGCGAAAAGCACTGCTTGGCACATCAAAAAGATAATAAACCCGTTTAAATTCAAATGGCAGGAAACCACTTTCTATAACCCCTAAATTCCCCCTGACATCTTCAACAACCGGAATTTCAAACAATTCTATTTCTTCAATCATTTCCTTTTATTATTTTTTGGTCAATTTGCATCAAATTTAGCCATTGTTCTCCAATTCTATCCAAAGAAAAATGCTGAATACTTTCTGATGCATTTTTTTTACAGTAGTCGTATAACACCTCATCTTCAATAAATAGATTAATAGCTTCGGTCAGTTTTTCCAAATTTTGATTTTCTACTAAAATACCATTTTTTTTATCAATAATTATTTCACTCGGACCAGAAAGACAATCAAAAGATACTACAGGTGTTTCACACGCTAAGGATTCTAAAATCACATTAGGCATACCCTCATTTAAACTACTTAAAATCAAAAATTCTGCCTTTTTTAAATATTTGAACGGATTGTTTTGATATCCAAGGAAGTGTACTTTATCCTCAAGTTTTTTTTGTTTTACTAAATCGAAAAGGCTTAATCTTTTAACACCATCTCCTAATAAAACCAAATGTATATTCCTCGTTGGCAAAATAGAATTAGAATAGGCCTCAATCAATTTATCAAATTGTTTAATTGGGGTTTCCATTTGACCAATTCCTATAACAAATTCAAAGTTTAAATTTACGGCATCATTATACTTACCCTCTATATCTTTAAAATCAACAGGATTATTAATCGTGATGACATTTTTAAAATTATATTTTGATTCTATTAAATTTTTAGCTGTATTCGTAACCGAAACAATGGAATAACAATCACCATACATAAAACGGGCTAAACTAATCCAGTTTGGGATATAATAATCTAATAAATAACTCCGAACACTAAAAATCACTTTAGTTTTATAAAGCCATTTGGCAATAAAAAATTCCTGAATTGTTTTTGTTCTTGGTCGAAAATCCAAAATAAAATCAAATTCATTTTCATTGAGGTATTTTTTTAAAAAAAGGAATCTTTTAATTTTGTTAAAAATGTCATTCGAATTATTTTTCAACTTTCCTAAATTGAGTAATTTTCCGGCATATGGATATGAAACATCATCTAAGACAATCACATTATGAACATCAATCCCTTTACTGTCAAAAAAAATAGACAAATTTGCTAAAGCTTTTTCGGCTCCTCCCTTTCCAAGTCGATATCCAACTAGAGCAATTTTTGTTTTTTTACTTGGCATTATCATTTTTGATTTATTATTTTCGTTCCAAATATAACACTTATGCGGATTCTACTTGTCGGTGAATATAGCCTTTTACATAATTCCCTCAAAGAAGGATTACTTGAACTTGGTCATGAAGTTACATTGATTGGAATTACTAACGGTTTTAAATGTTATCCTGTTGATTATGATTTTGAAGCTAAATTTTTCAAAAAAAAGATATTTACCATTCCCAGAAAAATAACTTATCGAATCTTTAAATTTGATTTTGCCAGTTTAGAAGCTGGAATGCGTTTTTATTTTTTCCTTCCTAAATTAAAAGACTTTGATGTTGTACAATTTGTCAACGAAGCATCAATAAAAACTACGCAAAAATTTGAGCTATACTTGATGAATCGCATTTATAAAACGAATAAAAAATTTTATATGCTATCCACTGGAATTGATTATTCCACTTTAAAATTTTACATTGAAAATAAATCCAAAAAATCAATTCTTCAACCCTATTTCAAAAACCCAAAACAATACAAAGAGTTCAAACCATTCTATGCCTATTTTACCAAAAATCACATTAAAATACATAATTTTATAAAAGAAAAATTCAATGGAATAATAGCCACCGATTTTGACTATGTGGAAGCAAACAAGAGTAACACTAACTATTCGGGTTTTATTCCATGTCCTGTAAATACTAAAAAATTAGTTTTTAAAGAATTAATTATTGAAGATAAAATCATTATTTTTATTGGCATCAATAAATGGAGTTACAATCAAAAAGGCATCCCTTACTTTGAGAAAGCATTAGAAATTATCAAAGAAAAATATCCCGATAAAGTAGAAGTTATTACGGTCAATACAATCCCATATCCTGTTTATATTGAACTATACAACAAAGCACATATTTTACTGGACCAATTGCATTCTTGTGATCAAGGCTACAATGCCCTTGAAGCTATGGCAAAAGGAAAAGTGGTTTTTACAGGTGCCGAAAGTGAATTTACAGCACACTATAACATCACCGAAAGAGTATGTATAAATGCTATTGCGGATGTGGATTATTTGGTGAAAGAGCTGTCTTTTTTAATCGAAAATCCTGAAGAAATTATTGCAATTGGCAAACGGGCGAGAACTTTTATCGAAAAAGAGCATGATTATGTAAAAATTGCTAAAAAGTATTTGGAGGTTTGGGAAAGTTAATTTTATTTTTTTTAAAACAAACTCTTCCTAAAATAAACTACTAACACCAATAAATAAATCAAATTATCCAAAGCTTGAGCAATTAAAACCCCTTGGATTCCAAAAATTTGAATTAAATAATTACTTAAAAAATACAAAACGGCAAGCGAAGCTATTTCGGAAATGATAAAAGCCAGAGTTAATTTCTTTGCATAAAATTGATAACCCAAAATTAAAAAAGCCACTTTTAAAATATCTCCTGTCAATTGCCAAAAGAACATAGAGGCTACAGGCAGAAACTCTTTGGTAAAAAGCAATTCGACTATAAAAAAACGGAAAGTATAAATAAGGGAAAGACCAACGATAAACAGAGGCAAAATACTTTTGTAATAACTCCAAAAAATAGTTTTTGTTTCTGAATTGCTTTTGGCACTCGCCAATTTGGGTAAAAAATACACCGACAAAATAGTACCCACAAATAACATATAATAAGATGAAATTCGAGTCATCGTTTCCCAATAACCAGCTTGATCAATCCCTACTGCCACAATTACATTTTTTCGGATGACTAAAAAAACTAATGGCCCTAATACAGATGAAACCAATGCCATCAAGGAATAAGAAGATAGATTTTTTATAATTTTAAAATCAAAATAATGTACACGAATCGCTTTTAAAAAAGGAATTTCTTTATTCACAAAATAAAAACTCACAAAGAACGACAAGGACGGAGAAGCTACAATAGCAAGCAAAGCGCCCAAAGTTTGATAATTCCAAATCAAAACCAATGAAGCCAATAAACCAATAACATTTCCCAAAACAGTAATCCAAATTACTGTTTTGAATTGCCCAAAACCATTGATAACCGAAACAAAAAACAGAGAAACAGCATACCAAGGCAAAGCCAATGCTAAAACTTTAAAAACAAACGAATAATCAAAATGAGTTCCAAAGATTTGATTGTTCCAATAGGTTGCAAAGAAAAACAAAATCCCGCTTAAGCCAATTGCAACTATCAACAGGCTGATGAAAACAGTAGCTATTATTTTCTGAAGTTCAGATTTATCATTGTCGCACTCAGTTACATATTTTACAATTCCGTTTTGAAAACCCAAAGTCGAAATACTTTCCAACGAAGTCATAAAATTTCGCAAATTCCCAACCAAAGCCATTCCGCTAGGTCCTACAAAAACAGCCAATAACTTGGAAGTTACAAGTCCTACTCCTATTTTAAAGATAACACTTAGACTGTTTAATGACGAAATTTTAAACAACTGAGTTCGAGTTATGTTTTTTATGAAGTTCAATTTAGTATTTATTTAAAATCTCTACAACATAACTCACCTCATCCATTGTCATTACAGGACTTATTGGCAAACTCAGCACTTCTTGATGAATCTTTTCGGTAATCGGGAAAGAAAAATTATTCCATTCTGAAAATGCCTTTTGTTTGTGTGGCGGAATTGGATAATGAATTACAGTCTGAATATTATTTTGGGCTAAATATTCTTGCAGATCATCTCTATTTTGAGTTCGGATGACAAACAAATGAAACACATGATTCTTTGAAAAATCCCAAAATGGAAGTATTATTTTCTCATTTTTAATTTCAGATAAATAACGTTTTGCTATTGTTCTTCGTCGTTCATTATCTGAGTCTAAATTGGGTAATTTCAGGTTTAAAAAAGAAGCCTGCAATTCGTCTAATCTTGAATTAATACCGATATAATCATTGTAATATTTAGTCTCAGAACCGTAATTTCGCATAGCGGAAATAAGTCTGAATAAGTCTGAATCATCAGTAACAACAGCTCCTCCATCTCCTAAACAGCCTAAATTCTTACTTGGATAAAAACTATACGCTACGCTTGATTGATGATTTTTGATTGCTGATTTTTGATTGTAGATTGCTCCCACCGACTGTGCTGCATCTTCAACCACAATCAAATTATTTTGGACTGCAACTTCATTTATCATATCCATTTCGGCTAGTTGTCCATAAAGATGCACCGCTAAAATAGCTTTGGTTTTGGATGTTATTTTATCCTGAATTAAACTAGGGTCAATATTGTAGGTATCCAATTTTGGTTCAACTAAAGCAGGTACTAAATCAGCTTGTAAAATTGCTAAAATACTGGCAATATAAGTATTGGCCGGCACAATTACTTCGTCTCCTTTTTGCAGTTTTCCCAGTTGTATATAACCTTTAAAAATCAATACTAAAGCATCTAAACCATTCCCGACACCAACACAGTGTTTAGCTCCGCAATAGTTGGCGAAATTGGTTTCAAACGCCTGAACTTCCTTCCCTAAAATATACCAGCCCGATTCTAAAACCGATTTCAATTTCTCTTGAAAAGCAGTTTCATAGGGTTCGTTTATTTTTTTTAAGTCTAAGAATTTGATCATTTTAATACGTTTTCGAGTTTAGAAAAATGAATAGTTTCCACTTCGTAAAAATCATGGACGATTATATTTGCACCAAAACTTTCTTTCCAATACGACAATCCGTTGTTGAGTGTTTTTCCTTGATTTTCATTGGATATACCAAAATCAAAAAAACGTTTATGAGCAAAAACATTATTTACTAAATGATCATACAAAAAGTCTAAACTCCCAAGATTTTCCTGCTCTTCATATTTTGAAATGTACTGACAATGCGCCACATTCTCGGATTCAAAAATGGTGGTTCCTGCTACAATTTTATCATTGTAATAGACATTAAATTGCCTGATATTTTTATCAAAACGGCTTTTTAATAATTGGATTTCGGAAAGAGTATGAACGGGTTCGGCGTTGTGTCTTGATTCCAAGTTTGGAATCAAAACCTGATTCCAAAAAGATTCAAAATTATTCTCTTCTTTTATGATTAAACCATTGCTTATTCCTTTTTGAATGCCCCGCTTTCTTATTTTTGATAATCGAAATGGTTTCGACAAATCAATCACTGCCAGCGTATCTCTCCTAATTAATTGAGCTTCGGCCAGAAACAGCGCATAATTCAATTCTTCGGCTGGTTTGTTATGATAAATAGACGGAAGTGTTTTGATTTGGATTTTGGTGATTTTATTTTCGTTTAAATAAAACAAAACCACTTGGAATACCTGGATTACCGAGGCAAGCTTTAGATTCTCTTTGTAAACCAAACCTCCGTAAGTCAAACCTTGATGGGAATAAACATTTTCTCCTACTCTATTGACTGGTAAAACTGCAGCTAACTTTTCGTTTTTATAAACCATCAGAGAAAAATCTTCGAATCTGTCTTTGTGATAGTCCATAAAATCGCGATGAAATAAGAAAGTAGCATTTTTGGCTTGGTTTACAAATGTATTCCAGCTGTCATAATCGCTTTCCTGATATCGTTTTACAATGTAGTTTTTCACAATTGATCTTTAAAGACTGGAAAAGTAAGCAATTAGGGTAATATTCTAGACTTGGAATAAAAAAACTTAAAATCTAATTTATTCTTCATGTTCCAAAGGAGCTAAATGCCATTTGTATTTTACAGCCAACAAACGAATTGCAATAATTACGGCTGAAGTGACTAGATATAAAACATCGTTTTCTATATTCATTTTCCGGAGGGCAAAAAACACGATTCCGCCAATTATACAAATGGTTGCGTAAACTTCACGGCGAAAAATCACTGGAATTTCAGTACATAAAATATCTCGGGTGACTCCTCCAAAACAGGCAGTCATAGTTCCTAGAGCGATGCAAATAATGGGGTGAAGATGATAATCTAATCCTTTTTGGATACCTATTAGGGTAAAAACACCCAATCCGATGGTGTCGAATAATGCTAGTGAGGTTCGGAGTCTGTCTAATTTTTTTCTAAATATAATTGCTAAAATAAAACCCCAAACAATTACATACACATAAGTTGGATCCTGCATCCAGCCTACCGGCGTTCGGCCAATCATAACATCGCGTAAGGTTCCACCTCCTACTGCGGTTACAAACGCAATGATAAAAACACCAAACGGATCTAGCTTTTTGCTCATTGCCGTTAATGCGCCAGACATTGCAAATGCCATGGTTCCGATGATGTCAAGTAAGTGAAACATTTATATTTTTGAATTTAGACTGTAAATTTTAAATTGCAGATTATGGTTTATATTTCAATTTCAAAATTAAATAAAATAAGGACTTACTGCTGATTATTTTAAGAATTTAAAAAATGGTAGTACCTTAGCAACTCATAACTAAGCATCTTTTCCATTGAAACAAATCACATCTATTCAGAATCCGTTTATTAAATCTTTGGTCTTATTACAGGAAAAAGCAAAGGCTCGAAAACAATCGGGAACATTCCTGATTGAAGGGAAAAGAGAAATTTCTCTAGCCTTGAAAGGAGGATATGAAATAGAAACGATTTTGTTTTTGCCCGAAGTCTGTTCGGAAACCGAAACTCGAAAGTTATGGAATAATGCCGAATTGATAGAAATCAACAAAGAAGTGTATCAAAAACTGGCGTATCGAGATACTACAGAAGGAATTTTGGCTGTAGCCAAAGCCAAATCGATGCAGTTATCCGATTTAAAATTATCCGAAAACCCATTGATTATTATTGCCGAAGCTCCCGAAAAACCAGGAAACATTGGCGCTTTATTACGTACCGCCGATGCTGCAAATCTTGACGCCGTGATTATTGCCAACCCGAAAAGTGATTTATACAATCCTAATGTAGTTCGATCAAGCGTAGGTTGTTTGTTTACCAATCAGATTGCTACGGGAACTACAGCCGAAATTATTGTTTTTTTGAAAGAAAGAAATATCAATTTTTATTGCGCCACGCTGCAAAATTCCACTTCGTATCACACACAAGATTATACTTCACCAACAGCTCTAGTTGTTGGCACAGAAGCTACGGGACTTACACAGGAATGGCGTGATGCAGCAACCCAGAATATTATCATCCCAATGCAGGGCGAAATTGACAGTATGAATGTTTCGGTGGCAGCAGCTATTTTGATATTTGAAGCAAAAAGACAGAGAGGATTTTAAAGGATTGCAGATTTTAGATTGCAGAGAGCAGATAGAGTGAATATACTTTAAATAAATCCAAACAATTCTGTATTTTCCACATTCAAAAATCTTAAATCTAAATTCTAAAATCTGCAATCTAAAATCCTCCCTTCCCTTGCACATCAACTAAAAATTTCTTATTTTTAAGAATTGAACCCTGCTGTTATGATAGAAATCGATATAGAAAAAGAAAACAAAGCAATTGCTCACGAGTACAAAGAGCTTCTTCGCATCAGTTACCAAACCTTAACTACAGAGGATAAGAAATTGATACGTAAGGCGTTTGATGTTGCTGTTGATGCCCATAAAGACCAACGCAGAAAATCTGGTGAAGCCTATATTTTCCATCCTATTGCAGTTGCCAAAATTGTAGCCTCAGACATCGGTTTGGGAGCAACTTCTATTGCGGCCGCACTTATGCACGACGTTGTCGAAGATACCCCGATTACCGTCAAAGACATCGATAAAATGTTTGGTCCAAAAATCGCCCAACTGGTTGAAGGATTAACAAAAATATCATTGGTGCAAAAAGATCTCAATGTATCGATGCAGGCAGAGAATTTCCGCAGAATGCTGCTAACCCTCAATGATGACGTTAGAGTAATCCTCATAAAAATAGCCGACAGACTGCATAACATGCTCACTATGGATTCTATGGAAGACCATAAACAGGTCAAATTGGCTTCGGAAACTTTGTATATCTATGCACCATTAGCACATCGATTGGGGCTTTATAAAATAAAAAACAAACTAGAAGATTTAGGATTAAAATACACAGAACCTGAAAGATACAACAACATCGTAAGCAGAATAAGAGAAACCAAGGAAGAACAAGATCTTTACATCAAAGACATTTCTGAAGTGCTCCAAAAAGCTTTAGACGAAGAAAACATAGATTACATCATTAAAGGCCGACCAAAATCTATTTATTCGATCAATAGAAAGATGCTGGCGCAAAATGTAACTTTTGACGAAGTCTATGATAAATTTGCCTTACGCATTGTTTACAAATCAAATCCGCACGACGAGAAATTCCTAGCTTGGAAAATTTACTCTATCGTAACAGATCATTACAGACCCAGCCCAAGCCGTTTGCGCGACTGGATTTCATCACCAAAATCAACTGGTTACGAAGCGTTGCACATTACCGTAATGGGACCAAAAGGCCGTTGGGTAGAAGTGCAGGTTCGAAGCGAGCGTATGGATGAAATTGCCGAAAAAGGATATGCTGCCCATTATAAATACAAAAACGGAGCAACCGAAGAAAACGGGCTTGACGTTTGGTTAAATCTTCTGAAAGAAGCGCTAGAAAACTCCGAGGCAAGTGCCGTCGATTTTGTAGAAGATTTCAAAATGAATTTGTATTCCAAAGAGATTTATATTTTTACCCCAAAAGGTGAAATCAAATCACTCCCAAAAGGGGCTACATCTCTGGATTTTGCATTCAGCATCCACTCCGAAATTGGAATAAAAACAAGAGGAACTAGAGTTAACGGAAAATTAGTACCCTTAAATTACGAATTAAAAAGCGGCGACCAAGTCGAAATCATCACCTCTCCGAATCAAAAACCAACCATCAACTGGCTGGATTTTGTTACGACATCGAGAGCAAAAAACAAAATTAGAAACGTTCTCAACGAAAATACCAAAAAAATCGCCGAAGACGGAAAAGAACTTCTTACCCGAAAACTAAAACACCTCAAAGTAAGCTTAAACGAGCAGACAACTAATGAGCTAGTCAACTTTTTTAAACTAAAAACGAGTCTGGATTTGTTTTACAGGGTTGGTGTTGGATCGATTGACAACCAGCAATTAAAAGATTATGCCGGTCAAAAAAGCAATACTTTAATTAACTTTTTCAAAAATAAAATCAAGCGCAATAACAATACTGCAAACGAGGATATTCACAAACAGGTTATCAGCAACAACTATGACATGCTGGTTTTTGGCAAAACGCAGGACAAACTCGATTATAAATTATCCAGTTGCTGCAACCCAATTCCAGGAGACGAAGTATTTGGGTTTGTAACCATAAACGAAGGCATCAAAATACACAAAAAAGACTGCCCGAATGCCATTGCTTTACAGTCCAATTATGCTTACCGAATCATGCAGGCCAAGTGGATAGATTCCACCCAACAAGATTTCAAAGCTACTATCAACATTATGGGAATGGACAGTTTAGGACTTACAAACGAGCTGACAAAAGTAATCTCGAACAACATGAACGTGAATATACAAAGTATTTCGCTCAACGGAGAAGCGGGTATTTTCAAAGGACAAATATCAGTAATCGTTCCCAATATTACCATTTTGAAAAAATTAATGGACAATATCAAAAAAATTGACGGAATCGACAAAGTAACACGAGTATACAAAAACTAATGCTTCACAAAATAAACTTTAATAATAAAAATTGTTATAATAAAACCAAAAACCAAAACCAAATAATTCCAAAAACCACTAGGGCGTGCCACCATTAGAGAAAAAGACCTACTCACGATACCACATATAAGGTCTCTTCCCCTAATGCTGTCGGGCTATACGCGCTACTTCGGCAGCCAGCTTCTGTCCCTCACGTAAGAACCCAGAACCTTAATTTTCATAGAGAAACACATCAAAAAACTAATTTCAAAGTCCAAAAAATAAAGAAGCCACTTAGAATTAAAACCCTATTTTTTTATACTTTTAAAATAATAATTTATCTTTGCAAGATATGACACTCATTTCCACAGATAACAACAAAAATCAAGAGATTGTAAAAAATGTTTTTACAATGTATCTTGAAAACAAAGGACATCGCAAAACACCAGAGCGTTATGCTATCCTTCAAGAAATATACGACAGTGAAGAACATTTTGATATAGAAAACTTATACCTCAAAATGAAAAACAAAAACTACCGTGTCAGTAGGGCCACTCTTTACAATACTATCGAATTATTACTAGATTGTGCCTTGGTCCGCAAACATCAGTTTGGACAAAATCAAGCACATTATGAGAAGTCCTATTTCGACAAACAGCACGATCATATCATTATGACCGATACTGGTGAAGTAATAGAGTTTTGTGATCCGCGAATTCAAACTATCAAAAAAACAATCGAAGAAATTTTTGATATCGAAATCACCAATCATTCCCTATACTTATACGGAAATAAGAAAAAAACAAACACAGAAAATACAATAGAAAATTAACTGCAAATAAAACTTAGAATGACTGTAGATTTATTATTAGGATTACAATGGGGAGATGAAGGAAAAGGAAAAATTGTTGACGTTCTTACATCAAATTATGACATAATTGCTCGTTTTCAAGGAGGTCCAAATGCAGGACACACTTTAGAATTTGATGGAATTAAACACGTTCTTAGAACTATTCCATCTGGAATTTTTCATAAAACAGCCATTAATATTATCGGAAACGGAGTCGTAATTGATCCTGTTGTTTTTCAAAAAGAAATCGAAGGTCTTGAGAAATTTAATTTAGACATCAAAAGCAAATTAATCATTTCAAGAAAAGCACATTTAATTTTACCAACACACCGCTTACTTGACGCAGCTTCTGAAGCTTCAAAAGGGAAAGCAAAAATTGGTTCTACGCTAAAAGGAATTGGACCAACTTACATGGACAAAACCGGAAGAAACGGATTACGTGTTGGAGATACCGAATTAGAAGATTTCAAAGAGCGTTACAGAGCTTTGGCTGACAAACACGAAGAAATGATTAAATTTCACGATGTTAACATTCAGTACAATTTGGCTGAAATGGAAAAAGAATTCTTCGAATCAATTGAAGTTTTAAAAACATTAGACTTTATTGACAGTGAAGAATACCTAAACCAAGCTCAAAAAGCAGGAAAATCAATTCTTTGCGAAGGTGCGCAAGGTTCATTACTAGACGTTGATTTTGGAACATATCCATTTGTAACTTCATCAAATACAACTGCTGCGGGCGCTTGTACAGGTTTAGGAATTGCTCCAAACAAAATCAAGGAAGTTTACGGAATTTTCAAAGCATACGTAACTCGTGTTGGAAGCGGTCCTTTCCCTACTGAGCTTTTTGACGAAGATGGAGCTACAATGGCTAAAGTTGGAAACGAATTTGGTTCGGTTACAGGAAGACAAAGACGTTGCGGATGGTTGGATTTAGTAGCTTTAAAATACGCTGTGCAAATCAACGGAGTAACTCAATTAATGATGATGAAAGGCGATGTGCTTTCAGGTTTTGAAACTTTGAAAGTATGTACGGAATATAACTACAAAGGGAAAAACATTTCGCATTTCCCTTATAATATTGAGCCCGAAAATGTAACTCCAATATTCAAAGAATTCAAAGGATGGCATCAAGATTTGACTGGCATGACCACTTACGATCAATTACCAATTGAATTAAAAGAATACATTGAATTTATTGAAAAAGAAGTTGAAGTTCCAATAAAGATCGTTTCTGTTGGACCAGACAGAAAACAAACTATCTTAAAATAATATTTTGAGGCTGTCTAAAAAATTAGACAGCCTTTTTTTTACAATCAAAACACAATTTTTGATAACAAACACTTTCTACGAATATTTCCATTAAGCAAAAATACCTCCAAGGCGAAATCAAACAGACTAACCATTTTAGATACCTTCTTACTGTTTTCTAAATTTTTAAAAAATCCATTTTAAGAAATTACTAAATTAATATTCCTTAAATATTCCAGATTAAAAGATATTTGTAATAAAAGCAATGGAACAACCACCAAATAATAAAGTTGACAAATATTACATCAAGAAAGTAGATACTGATAAAAAGAGTATCTATTGTCATCATGATTTGACGGGAGAATTATTAATTCCCACGCATAAACACGACAAAGCCCAACTACTTTATGCTGAAGGTGATGTTGTCTTTGTGACTACCGAAACTAAAACCTATTTTTTGCCAGCACGGCATTTTATATGGATCCCGAGCGGAATTCAACATAGCATTGAGCCAAAATCAGAGAATGTAATGATGCGAAACTTATATTTTCCGGTTGAAACAAATGAAGATCCTTTTTATCAGACCGAAGGTATTTATCCCGTAAATGACCTTTTGCTTCAAATGATGCTTTTTACCAATCAATGGAATGGCGATTTAAAAAATGAAAGCCCAAATTTTGTGATTGCCAAAGCCATAAAGGCAATTCTTCCTCAAATATGCCTGACCAACTTACCTTTGGAATTGCCATCATCAAAAGACGCTCGACTGAGCAAAATACTCCGTTTTGTAGAAAATAATTTAGGTAAAACTATTCTGTTTGCAGATATAGCTCACCAATTTGGATACAGTGAACGTTCTTTATACCGATTATTTCAAAAAGATCTTGGAATGTCATTTATCAAATATTATACTCTCCGAAGAATTTTGAAAGCCATTGAACTACTTTTAGACAGAAAACTTTCAGTAAAGGAAATTGCTCTAGAGGTTGGTTACAATAGTGTCCCCACTTTCAGCAATACGTTTTTTAAGATTTTAGGACAGCGTCCATCGGATTACTTAAACGGTGAAGAAATTTTAAAAACAGTAAAATAGATTTTCAATTATTTAACATTCAATTGTTTAAAAAAAAAAATTTCAAATTTACAAAAACCAATATTTGTCCGAAATGAATATGTTATTGACTTTTTAAAACTATCAGTCAACAAAAAAATATAATAACTTTGCTTCATAATTTATTTATATGCTTATGTTACCTATAAAACAGATTCCTATTTTAAAAGGTTTCTTAAAAAAATCAGCGTTAATCCTGCTTTTTTTAGGACTACAATCCTCACACGCTCAGCAAATTACTTCAATATCATTGAATGAAGCGATAAAAATGGCTAGAGATAACAATAAAAACATTCTTAAATCTAATCTTGAAGTCACTCTTTCTGAACAAAATATTAAAGACAACAAAAATCTTCGTCTTCCCGATATTGAATTAAGCAGCATGTATTCCAGAATTACCAATCTAACGGAATTTAAGGGAGGCTTCCTAAAAGATAAAGATATTACGCATACTATTCCTGAAATTTATGATATTGCAACTTCATTCAAGGTGCCTATTTATGCTGGAAATAAAATTAACAATGCAATTAAAATTGCCAATCAACAAAATCAAATTGCGCTTATCAGAAAAGAAAAATCAGAAAATGATATTCAGTTAGAAGTTATCGGATCCTATCTTGGGATTTATAAAATGATGGAACTGCAAAAAATTATTGAAGAAAATATTAAAGAAGGTCAAAATCGATTAAAAGAAGTTGTATCGCTTCAAAAGCACGGAACTGTAACTAAAAATGAAGTAATTCGTGCCGAATTACAACTTTCTGATCGTGAGCTAAACGCTTTGACCAATTCAAAAAACATTCAAATTGCACTTCATGATTTCAAAACAATACTTCAGTTTCCAGAAAATCAAGAAATCGCAATAGACACAACAGTAAATATTGATGAAATACGACCAATAGATCCTTATAATTTTTATATGAATCATGCTTTACAAAACGAAGAAATGAGAATTTCAAGTCAGGAAATTGACATCAAGAAAACCGAATTGAATCTGGTAAAAGGAAATTACTATCCGAGCATTCATTTATTTGGAAATTACAGTCTTAAATATCCAAACTATCTGTTTTTTCCTCCAAATCCATATTTATACAGTTTAGGACAGGTAGGAGTCAAAGCAAGTTTTAATCTTTCTGAGTTATACAAAAACAAAACAAAAGTACAAATCGCAAACACTCAAGTTCAATGGCAGGAAATGCAGTCTGATATTGTAAAAGATAAAGTCCAAGATCAATTATATAAGGATCATGTACAATATCAGGAAATACTGGAAAAATTTAAAGTCGTCGATAAAGCTTTGGAATTAGCGAATGAAAACTATCGTATCGTTAAACTAAAATATTTTAACCAATTGGTTTTGGCTACTGAAATGATTGATGCTGACAATGCATTATTACAAGCAAAATTCAACAAAATATCAACCCGAATCGATGCTTCGATGAAATATTACGAATTATTGCATACTGCTGGTATGCTAAAATAATAGCTTAAAATTCAAAAAAAAATAGAAAAAAAATTTATGGCAAATAAAGAAAAAAAAACAAATAAGTTCTTTCATGTTTTTGTAAAGTTGGTAGCAAGCGCGTTGGTTGTATGCGGAATTATTTTGGGAATTTGGTTTTATGTGTTTAATAAAAATCATGAAGAAACCAATGACGCACAAGTGGAGCAATATGTTACACCAATCATGTCTAGAATTACAGGTTATATACAGGAAGTACGTTTTGAAGAAAATCAATTTGTGCATAAAGGCGACACCTTAGTTTTGATCGATAATAGAGAATATCAATCGAAATTGAATGTGGCTTTGGCCGATGTTCAAAATGCAAAACAAAGCAGCGTTGTAGCCGAGAAAAATGTGGCTGTAACGGCAAGTTCAACTGCAGTTGGAGAATCGCAATTGGCAGGAGCAAAAACCAATTTATGGAAAACAAAATTAGAATACGAACGCTATAAAGCACTTGTGAAAGAAGAAGCAGCAACTTCACAGCAATTAGAAAAGGTAAAAGCAGATTACGAAACGGCTCAAGCTCATTATCAAGAAATCCAAAACCGAATTCAATCCGCTAATTTAAGCACTTCACAAGCTGCAGCAAATGTTCCTACAACGCAAACCGTTATATCGTCTAAACAAGCTGTAGCAGACAATGCAACCTTGTATCTTTCGTATACTGTAATTACAGCGCCTTACGATGGATGGATTGGAAAAAGAGTTTTACAGCCAAGACAACTAGTTAAAGAAGGGCAGTCACTGCTTTCTATTGTAAGTAAAGAAAAATGGATTACAGCCAATTTTAAAGAAACACAAATACAATATTTAACTATCGGACAGGAAGTACAGATCAAGGCTGATGCTTTAAGCGGTAAAGAATTCACAGGAACTATTATGTCATTATCTCCAGCAAGTGGCGCACGATTTTCGCTGTTGCCTCCAGATAATGCAACAGGAAATTTTGTTAAAATAGAACAAAGAATACCCGTTAGAATTCAAATAAAAGAAACTGATAAAAAAGCTGATTTTCTGAGAGCGGGAATGAATATCACCGTTATTGCTGAACACCAATAAAATGAATGATAATAGTATTTTCAAATCTTGGATCCCCAATTGGGCAATTATTATAATTCTATTTGTGTGTTTGCTGCACTCGATGATTTTGCTTGGAGTTTACACTTCAAACGTAACCTACGCCGCTAGCTTTCTAAATATAGAACCCGAGGATCTTCAGTTTGGCATGTGTGTAACCTATGGAACTCTGTTAGCAACGATTTTGATTGAAGCTAGATTCTCCAATTTTTTTCCGACCAAAAATTATCTAATGGCAGTTTATTCTCTAATCGGGATTACCATTATTTCATCTGCATACATTACTAATTTTACTGTTTTTTTATTGCTTAGAGTAGCCGAAGGAATCCTAATGACATTGCCTGCAATCACCATTAGACAATTATTAATTGAACAATTTAAGTCTAAAAATGCCGTAATAATTGGTTTCTCTTTTTACTACGGCTCACTATTATTATCAACGCCGTTTATTATGAACATTGCAGTTTGGTTTCTGGATAACTACGATTGGAAATATATGTTGTATGTATCGGGAATGCTACAAGTTTTGAATGTTTTTTTGATATTGATTACTTTCAAAGGACACAGGATAACAAAGAAAATACCTTTATACCAAATAGATTGGATAAGTTATATTTTGGTTTTGACTGCGATCCTTACTGGAGCCTATTTTTTTGTTTATGCCGAAAAAAAATTCTGGTTTGAGTCTTCGGAGTTGGTTTTGATGTTGATGATATCTTTAATTACAGCAGGTTTATTTATTTTTAAAGAGCTTTCGGTAAAACGTCCCACTTTTAAATTTGAAGTTTTTAAATATGCCAATCTGCGTATTGGATTTTTATTGTTTTTCCTGTTTTATATAAGTAGAGCAACGCTTAGTCTTTGTCATGCGACAATGTTTACCATCTGGAATTGGGATCCGTCTCGAGTAGCAGGAGTACAATATATTAACGGATTAGGAAATGTAATTGGATTAGTTCTAGGAGCATTTTTCATGATAAAATCAATATCGACCAAATATATTTTTATGATTGGTTTTTCGCTTCTTGCCTTGTTTCATTTTTGGTTTACGTATCTTTTTGTGCCAGATATTGCTTTAAGCGATATTATAATTCCATATACTTTACAAGGAATCGGAGTCGGTATTTTGTTTGTTCCTTTAATTCTATTTACCATATCGTCAGTACCCCATAAAATGGCAGTTTCAGCTGGAATTGTTGGTGTTTCTGGACGTTTTTGGGGAAGCACAATTGGTTTTTGTATCATGCAGAATGCAATAGGTTTTTTAAACAAAAAACACTTCCTGAAACTAAGCCAATTTGTAACCGACAGTAGCTCCGAAACACAGGAAACATTAACAAAAATAAGTCAAAGCTTTATGGCGAAAGGATATTCGCTTGATGAATCTAATGCTTTGGCATTAAAAAAAGTTTTCAGTACCGTTGCAAAACAATCGACTTTGCTGACCAATATGGAAATTTATACGGTTGTTGGGTATGGTTTGCTGGTTTTAATTGTTCTGATTGCGTTTAATCAACATTTAAAACAAACGTTAAATTTAGTTAAAAACAAGATTTGGATTGACTAAAAGAGTTTTCTAAAATTATAGACAAACTTTTTGATAATTTAATCCAGATTTATTATCTTAACTTTACAGAAATTTAAACAGTGCCTATTGTTGTAGAAGCAGAGAATTTTATGAATTAAAATATTTTATCGTACTGATTTCTTGAAATCGAACTACAACTTTCGAACTATCAATTCCAAACCATACAAATGGACAATCCAAAATATAAAATACAAAAAACAGAATTACTATCAGACAACTGGTATATCCTTAATAAAGTTACTGTAGATTATAAAAAAAAAGATGATACTTGGGACACGCAAATACGCGAAGTATACGATAGAGGGAATGGAGCCGCAATTTTACTGTACAATTCACTCAAAGGAACGGTTATACTAACCCGACAATTTAGGCTTCCAACCTATTTAAACGGAAACAAAAGTGGCTTAATGATTGAAGTATGTGCAGGATTACTTGATAAAGATGATCCCGAAACTTGCATTATTCGAGAAACAGAAGAAGAAACAGGTTACCGATTGCATTCAGTCAAAAAAGTTTTTGAATCCTATATGTCTCCAGGTGCAGTGACCGAAATTCTATATTGCTTTATAGGAGAATATGACAAAAGCATGAAAGTAAGTGCTGGTGGCGGACTTGAGCACGAACATGAAGAAATCGATGTTATCGAAATCCCTTTTGACCAAGCTTATGTTATGATCGAATCAGGAGAGATAAAAGATGCCAAAACTATTATGCTATTGCAATATGCCAAAATTTATAATTTAGTATCTTAACTGATATTAGAAAATAAAAAATTTGGCTTTAATTCATTTATCCAGTCAGCTGTTTTTTCACTTAGTCTGACAAGTAATTCTACAAAATAGAATTGGCTACGAAATACCAAAATAGCAAGCTGATAAAAGAAAGAGGAATTCCAAAACCAATCATCATACTGCATAATCTAGGTTTTAAACCATAAGAAGCAGCTATAATACTGGACGAAATCATAGGAGCCATTGCCGCTTCCATAAGTGATACTTGAATCATTTTGGAATGCTGATCTAAAATGACAACATACAATAAATAAATTATAGCTGGAGTCAGTATTAATTTATAAAAAAGTCCCAAACCTAAAAATTTAAAGTGCTTGCTTCTTCTATCAAAATGCAGTTGCAAACCTACCGAAAGCATTGCCAGCGGAGTCATCACACTTCCCATCTTTTGCAGACCAAACTGAATATATTGATGAAAATCGAAATGAAACAGATTCATAAAACAAGCAAAAAGAAAGGCTATAAACGGCGGAAAAAAAAGTATTTTTTTAGCAATTTCAACTCCATTAGAACTTCCTTTAGAATACAGAGTAGCAACAAAAACACCCAAAGTAGAAAGCACCACAAATGTTCCTGGTTGATCGACCAGAATTGCCATTTTCATTCCTTCTTCACCATACAAAGCTTGGACAATTGGAAAACCTAAAAAAGAAGTATTACTAAAACCAGCCGTCATAATCAAACATCCTGTGAGTTTTCTAGACCATCCGTACTTGTTTCCTAACAAACTAAAAAACAACAAAGAAACCGTAAAACTAATCCAAGTTACAGCAATGGGATACAATAATTTTGTATCTAACTCAATTTTTGGAATATAAAATAAGGCTAAAGAAGGAAGACAAAAATAAATAACAATATAATTCAACCGCTTGTATGTATTGGCTGGTAAGCGTTTTACTTTTTGTAAAAAGATGCCAATCAATAAACAAACGAAGATTAAAATAATGTTATACATAAAGCAGAATTGAACGCAAAAATACCATTAATAATCTATTTAATAAAATAGTAGGTATTGAAATTTATAACGGAAAAAGTTGTGGAAGCGATTTTAATCCATATATTTGCAATAAATTTTATTACAGTATGATTTCAGGTAAATTTGCCATAACAATTCACATTCTAACCCTTCTTTCAAAATTTCCAGACGAATATTTATCATCAGATTTTATAGCGGGCAGTATGAATTTACATCCTGTTTTGGTTAGAAAAGAAATTTCAAATCTAAAAAAAAACAATATTGTAGAAAGCAAAGAAGGTAAAAATGGAGGTACGAGATTATTAAAATCGGCTTCAAAAATAACTTTAGATGCCGTATTCAAAATGACTTTTGATACAGTAACATTGGGTTTTTCAAAGAACGAACCGAATCCAGATTGCCCAGTAGGCAAACAAATAAATAAAAATTTAGAAAATTTATATGAAGATATTAATCAAACGATCAGCCTGCAATTGAGCGACATCACATTGGAAGAATTTTCAAATAAATTTTAGTTCTATTTTTTTACATTAAACTGTAACATTTTTTATTACTTTTAAATATATACAATTATGAAAATCGCAATTATTGGAGCCACAGGATTCGTAGGCTCAGCAATTTTAAATGAATTAGCAGACAGAAACCATGAACTGACTGCCATAGCAAGAACTCCAAAAGACACTCCAGAAGCTAAATGGATTTCCGCAGACATTTTTAATACAGATTCTTTGGCAGAAATCTTAAAAGGTCATGATGTGGTTGTCAATGCTTACAACTCAGGCTGGACAAACCCAAACATTTACGATGATTTTATCAAAGGTTCAAAATCAATCCAAGAAGCTGTAAAAAAATCAGGAGTGAAACGGTTTATTACCATTGGTGGTGGCGGAAGTTTATTTGTTGCGCCAAATTTACAAGCTGTTGACACTCCAGACTTCCCAAAAGAATATTATGTTGCCGCTACAGCAGCAAGAGATTATTTGAACATTATTAAACTAGAAAAAGATTTAGATTGGGCATTTTTCAGTCCCGCTTTCGAAATGCACCAAGGAATTACTACAGGACGAACAGGCAAGTATCGTTTAGGCTTAGAGAATCCGGTTTTTAACGATGAACAGCGAAGCATACTTTCGGTAGAAGATTTAGCTGTCGTTATTGCTGATGAAGTAGGAAATCCAAAACATCATCAAGTTCGTTTTACTGCTGCTTATTAATTTTGTTCTAATTCAGAAAAACAAAAAACAGTTTCAAAAACAATTGCGTTTTTGAAACTGTTTTTGTTTTCACTACTTTTACTATTCAAAAAGAAAAGCATTTTGCCTAACAAAAAAAATAACCCAAGCGCTTTAAATGAAAAAGCTGGTATTTCTCCACCCGAAATTATCAGTTCTAGCACTATGCAAAACATCAAAACGTTTAGAAAAAAACAGCCTTCGGCTTCTGAATTAATCGAAGGAATTTTATCAAAAAACATAACGGCTCTAAGTCGCGCCATTACTTTAATAGAAAGTACCAATAACGACCATTTATCCAAAGCCAATGAAATTATCCAAGCCTGCCTGCCTCATGCCAATAACTCCATACGCATAGGTATCACAGGCGTTCCAGGCGTTGGAAAAAGCACTTTTATTGAAGCTTTCGGTAAGTATTTAACAAACTTAGGTAAAAAAGTAGCCGTTCTTGCTGTAGATCCAAGCAGTACAATTTCTCATGGAAGCATTTTAGGAGATAAAACCAGAATGGAAGAATTGGTAAAAGATGAAAACGCATTCATCCGACCATCGGCATCTGGGGAAACTTTGGGCGGCGTTGCCCGAAAAACAAGAGAAACAATCATTCTTTGTGAAGCAGGCGGATTTGATGTTATCCTAATAGAAACTGTTGGTGTAGGGCAAAGCGAAACTGCCGTTCACAGTATGGTCGATTTCTTTTTACTGCTGAAAATTTCCGGTGCAGGAGATGAATTACAGGGAATTAAACGCGGGATTATGGAAATGGCAGATGCGATAGTTATCAACAAGGCCGATGGTGACAATATTAAAAAAGCAACTTTAGCAAAGGTAGAATTCAACAGAGCGCTGCATTTATTTCCTGTAAAAAAATCAGGCTGGATTCCAACTACGGCAACTTGCAGCGCTATAACTCATGACGGTATTGACAACGTTTGGCAAACTATCACAAATTATCTTGAATTGGTGCAATCCAATAATTATTTCTTAGAAAAACGAAAAGGACAAAATCAATATTGGCTGTTAGAAACCATTAATGAACAATTAAAAGACAATTTCTACAATCATCCTGAAATCCAAAGACTTTTAACTTCAACTAAAAAAGCGGTTTCAACCGATGAAATTTCACCTTTTGCAGCCGCTCAATTATTATTGAAAAAATATTTTAAAATTTAGTGACTATAAATAATACACTTAAAATAAACATTCTAAAACAAGGAAGTTTTATTTAACGAATGTTCCCTACTGAATTTTTAGCGGTATCATGTTTAGTTTTCAACACTCCTTTTTCTACTATAAAAGCCATACGAACTTGCGTTTTTAATGTATCTTTCAAACCCGATGTTGCTTTTTCGACAATAACAAATGTCAATTCATATTCTCCATCTGCCAAATCTAATACGGCATCTTTTTCATCATCTTTAATTTTTAAAACATTTTTTTCTGAATCAGGTTTTGTCACTCTTCCAGTAGCCGCATACGAAGCTGCCGCTGCGCCACCGCCTGCTAAATTGCCAACACTCGAAACTGTAGCCGAAATAATTGCACCGCCAGGCAAAGCGCCACCTAATAAAGATGCTCCTTGTGCCAAAGCGCTACCTGCTGCATGTAAACCTTGATTTACTTTTTCGCCAAAAGCAACACATTCATTGGCGCTCAAATCATTAATGCTTTTATTCACAGTATTAACTCTGTAGCCCTCATTGGAAGGAAATAAAACAATGCATCCGCCTTCGACCAATGTTACATTTATTTTACCAGAATTTACTTTTTCACCAAAAGTCGCTCCTTGAGTTTGCTTTGCAACAGTGACATTCATCGAAATTCTATTTGGCATTCCGTTGCTATTTATACCATTTATATTGCTTTTTTGAGAAGAATCTCCTAAAGTTGTTTCCAAAGCTGAACTTGATTGAATCGTTTTTTCTTTTACGCTTTTACTGTTTTGTCCCTTTACATTTGCTAAACAACACAATGCAAATGTTGTTGCAAAAATTGTTCTTTTAAAATTTTTCATATCGCTTTCATTTTAATGATTTAATATTAGATCAACAACGTTTAATTTTTGTTACCCTCTTTTACTTTCAAAACCAATATTATTATAAAAATCTAAAATTCAACACCTTAAAATTACAGCTATTTTACTAGAATGTTGCTTAAATTTTCTTCAATTAAAAAACCGTTACGGATCAATAAAAATAAATAACGACAAAACTTTGTATTAAAAACCTTTAAACAAAAACTGCAAAAACAATATAATCAACCTTTGCGGTTTTTATTTTATTTAAAAATTATTCTTATACCATTGTACTTGCGCTTCCAAACCCTCATACAAACTGGTTGTCGGGTTGTACCCCAATAGCCTCCTTGCTTTATCAATCACAGCTTTAGTCCTCAATTGATCTCCTATCCTAGCCTCTACAATTTGTAAGTCAATTTTTTTATTTAAAATTTGCTCAACAATTTCAATACCATGCTGCGTTGTGTTTTCTTCTTCTGTCCCCAGATTGATAATTTCATTATTAATTATATCTTCCTTACCAATAACGCTTACCACACCATCCACAATATCCTGGACATACGTAAAACTCCGTAAATGATTCTTGCTTCCTATATATAACGGAAAGGGAATATTCTTAAAGGCACTTGCAATCAATTTAGTATATAATTTCTCGGGTCTTTCCCTTGGTCCATAAACAGAATACAATCTCAAAGAACAAGCTTTTAATTGCCCAAGTCTGCTGCTTTCTAAAACCAATTGCTCCGCAGCCAATTTAGTCACACCATAATGAGAAACAGGTGTTGGAGGAACTGATTCATCAAAAGTCGCATTCATGCCATAGATTGAGGAAGTAGCTATATTTACAAAAAGAGCTAATTTTTTATTTTTTAAAGCAAAATCAAGTAAATTTTTGGTTCCTACAACATTGTTTCCTAAGTAATCTTCAAAACTAGAAGTAGCAGAAATTCCTGGTTGTGCTGCAAAATGAAAAATATAATCAAAATCCGTTGGTAATGCTTGAATGTGTTCAATAAACCGCAAATCTATTTTCTCAATCACGATCCCTTTTGTTTCTAAAGCTTTTGCATTTAACTTTTTTAAAGATACATCGTAATAATCTGAAAAATTATCCAAACCGACCACATCATTTCCAAGTGATTTCAGCCTTTCAGCAACATGTGAACCAATGTATCCTGCTGCACCTGTAACTAATATTTTCATAAATAAAAATTTTATATATAAAAGTAAGAATAAACATTATTATCTTTACCTAACAGCTTGAATTTTAATGAAAATTTAATCTAGCTCTTCTTTAAATAAAATACTTTTGTATAAATTCCATCAGTTATGAGTTTTGAATTAACAATCATTATACCCGTTTATAACGAACAAGACAACCTGAATCGTGTCCATCAGGAAATGAAACAGTTTCTGTCAATTTCTAAAAAAAAGACAAAAATCCTATTTGTCAATGATGGTTCCAAAGACAACAGTCAAACCTTAATTGAAAAAATCTGCAAGGATAACGAAGAGTTCACTTTTATCTCTTTCGAAAAAAATACGGGTTTAAGTGCCGCAATCAAAGCTGGTTTTGATTATACAGATACCCCTTGGGTTGGCTACATTGATGCCGATTTGCAAACTGCTCCTGAAGATTTTAATATATTAATGGAACATACAGGTGAATTTGATTTGGTTACAGGAGTAAGATCAAATCGAAAAGATTCCTTTACAAAAAACATGTCTTCTAAAATTGCCAATGGCATTCGAAGAGCTTTTACCGATGACGGCATGGACGATACTGGTTGTCCTTTGAAAATAATCCGCACGGATATGGCAAAAAAAATCCCAATGTTCAATGGTTTGCACCGTTTTTTGCCAGCTATGATTTTATTGCAAAACGGTAAGATTAAGCAAACTCCAGTGAGACATTTTCCTAGACTTGCAGGCGTTTCAAAATTTAATCTATGGAATCGATTATTGGGACCGCTGCAGGATTGCTTTGCTTATTTGTGGATGAAGAAAAAATACATCAATTATAGCGTAGCAAAACAAGGATAATGAATAGCACCATCATATATTCCATAGGATTCATTGCTCAAATTTTGTTTTCCAGCAGAATGATATTGCAATGGATTATTTCTGAAAAAAACAAAAAGATTCTAACTCCTGTTTTGTTTTGGGAAATCAGCTTATTTGCTTCCTTTTTGCTATTTGTATATGGCTATTTAAGACATGATTTCTCGATTATGTTAGGTCAAACTATCACCTATTACATTTACATCAGAAACATTCAGCTGCAAAATGACTGGAAAAAAATCCATGTTATTCTCCGATGGTTCATACTTTTATTTCCTGCCATTATTGTTTGGTATTCCTACAACAACAACGTCTACGATTTAGATAATTTATTAAAAAATGAAGCAATACCAAAATGGCTGCTTTGGACAGGTATCATTGGTCAAGTATTATTTACATTACGTTTTGTCTATCAATGGATTTATTCTGAAAAGATAAAAGATTCCGTTTTGCCGTTAGGTTTTTGGATTATTAGTTTGGCGGGATCGCTTATCATTTTTATATACGCAATAATTCGCAAAGACCCAGTATTATTAGCCGGTCATGCCATAGGTTTAGTCATTTATACAAGAAATATAATAATCATAAAGAAGGATGTCAAAATTAATTCATAATTACGCTTTTTGGCTTTTTATAGTTGCCTCTTTGATGCTTTTCCCTCATTTAGATGTTATTGAGACCAACATCATGGAGTCTCGTAACTTTATTACAGCTAGAGAAATGGTAACCCATAATCATTGGATACTAACAACTTTAAACGATTTGCCCCGTTATGAAAAACCACCATTACCAACTTGGCTAACTGCAATTTCGGGAATACTTTTTGGTTTTGACAGTATGTATTACATGCGTTTACCAGTGGTTTTAATAACATTGCTGCTTGTTTTTGGCACTTTTAAACTTTCTGAAAAACTAGGATTATCTCAAAAACAAAATTTTCACAACGGACTCATTTTAATCACTTCTTTTTACATCTATTTTGCAGGAAGAGACAATCAATGGGATATGTACACCCATAGTTTTATGATAATTTGCATATTGTTTTTATTGAATTTATTGAATGATTCTAAGAAGCCTCTTTTCAATTCTGTAATGGCAGGTTTATTTTTTGGCTTCTCTTTTTTAAGCAAAGGACCAATTTCTGTTTATGCTTTATTAGTGCCTTTTTTAATTGCTTACGGATTCACCTATAAGTTTCAATTAAAAGACAAAAAAATATACCTTATATTCATTCTTCTAATAGGATTGAGTATTGGTCTGTCATGGCCTTTATATGTAAAATGGGCAGATTCTGAGACCTATTTGAAAGTGACAAAAATAGAAAGCGACCGATGGGGAAATTACAACACCAGACCTTTTTATTATTACTGGAGCTTTTTTACCCAAAGCGGTATTTGGACTGTTCCTGCTTTAATTGCCTTAATTTATCCATATCTAAAAACTAGAGTCAGTAATTTAAAAACTTATCAATTTACGCTGATATGGACATTGGCTTCGGTAGTTTTGCTTTCAATTGTACCCGAAAAAAAATCAAGATACTTATTGCCCGTTTTGATTCCGATGGCTTTAAATACTGGATTCTACATCGAATACTTGATTAATAATTTCAAAAATATCAGTCTAAAAAAAGAAAAAGGAATTGTTTATTTTGCTTTTGGACTTATTGTACTTATTTGCTTCGCCATCCCTATCGCTATATTTATTAAAGTAAAAAATGATATTGCTGGATTTGAAATTTGGCTGATTGGTTTTACCGTTTCATTATTTACAATAGGATTTTTATTGTTTACCAATCTTAAAAACAAAAACTTCACAAAAGTATTTTATTCGGTAATAGCTGTGCAAGTTGCTGTGGTAGCTTTTGGAATACCGTTTACCAAACTCATTTTAAAAAATCCCGAGTATGCCAGCGCTAAAGCAATTAGAAATAATGAAAAAAATCTAGGAATTCGAACTTATGAATTAAATTCATTTACTCCAGAAATAATTTGGGATTATGGATTTAGCATGCCTATTTTATTAAATAAAAAAACCAAAAAACTAAACTTACCTATTGAGCATAAATTTGGTTTATTGGCTTTAAAAAGAGATAGTGTTACTGCCAAAAAAGAATTTAGTAATTACATTTTAAAAGAGGCTTCATATATAGATTTGAATCACGTCCCAAAAGAATCAAAGAAACATAACGACCGATTGACGAGAATATACTATATCGTTACGAAGAAATAATTATTCTTCGTAACGACCTATTTCTCTATCGTAAAATTCATTGGCAAGAACAATCAATCCTTCCATTTCGGCGTTTAGTTCCGCTTCATCAAGATCTTCGGCTTCTTCCATAAATTCAACCTCATCATCTTTCAGATTGATGATAAATCTTGGGTAATCTAAGTGAATGATAAAAATATCATCTGGGAAATCGGTATTGTCTCCTAGTAAAAATTTTGGTAATTCCATGTTCTTATGTTTAATCGTTAATTTGGTAATATGTTTAATCGATTAACCGAACAAACGATTAACCGATTAAACTTTTTAGATTCTATTTGTCAGACAAAATAACTGGTGCACTTCCTTTTCCATTCATAAAAATAATTTTAGAATTTGGAGAAGCTGCCAACTCTTTTTGAGCCTTAATTTGTTCATATTGTAATTGTTTGTCTGTTAATCCTAGAGAAATAATCCTCTGATAATCGGCAATACCTTGTGCTTCTACTCTTTTACGTTCGGCTTCCTGTTTTTCTTTTTGAAGAACGAATGTCATTTTTTGAGCATCTTGTTCTGCATTAATTTTACTTTCTATCGATTTTTTGACCGAAATAGGAAGATCAATATTTCTAATTAACAATTGCTCCAATACTAAACCTCTCCTTTTAAAATCAGCTTCAATACTTTTAAAAATTCGATCCTGAAACTCATTTCTTTTGGTCGAATACAAGGCTACAGCATCATAAAAAACAGCATTATCTCTTATTCTGGTTCTAGTAATCGGTCGCACAATTTTATCTGAATAATCAACTCCAATAGTCTTAAAAATCTTTGGCGCATCGGTAGGAACCACACGATACAAAACAGTCAAATCAATAACCACTTCAAGTCCATCATTAGACAAAACCCGAATAGCATCATCTCCTGCTTGTGATCCTTCTCCGTGAACAGCAGACATGGTATAATTTTGTGTTTGAATGTCAAATGTGGTAACATCCAAAAGCGGATTTATAACGTGCAAACCACTTTCCAGCACATCAGATTCTACACTTCCATATAAAGACTTCACTCCTACTTCCCCAGCATCTATTTGCTTAAACATCGAAGAAAAAATTCCTAAAGCGATTAAGACAAATCCAACAATTCTCAATACACGCGCAAATTTTGAAAATACATTAACTTTTTGGCTTAATGCAAATCCAACAATCAGTAAAATTATTCCAAGAATAATAAGTAGTATCATTTTATAGTTTTTTAATTGGTACGGTGATTATACGTTAAAACTAATTATAAGTTACATTCTTACAAACACTTATTATTCTGATTTTTCCAAAACCAACTTTTTTGTCAAATAGGCAAATCGAATATATAAGAACACGGCAGCAGCAGTCAAACCAGCCAAAAGACCTATCCAAACTCCAACCGCTTTCAAATCGGTATATCTGCCAAGATAAAAAGATATGGGGAAACCTATAATCCAATAGGCTACAAAAGTAATATACATTGGAACTTTTACATCCTGCAAACCTCTCAAAGCTCCCAAAACAACAACCTGTATTCCATCGGAAATTTGAAAAATTGCTGCTATCAATAACAATTTTGAAGTAATCATAATGATTTCTCTATTGTCCAAAACTTGAGCCTGATCGTGCATATTTAAAAACAAATGCGGTAAGAAATTATGAAAAATCACAAAGATTAATGCAAAAACAGCCTCTGTAATTACCGCTAATAAAAAGATAGATCGAGCTATAATAATTAAGTTTTTATAATCTGCCACTCCTCTAGAATGCCCTACTCTAATCATCGCAGTAACGCTCAATCCCATAGCCACCATAAACGTTGACGAAGCCAATATAAGCGCAATTTGATTCGCCGCCTGACTGTTTTTTCCTAAAGATCCAGAAAGCCAGATTGCAGCTGTAAACAAAGTTACCTCAAACAGCATTTGCATAGCAGAAGGAATTCCGAGATTAATGATTTTTTTAATTATTGATTTTTTAATTTCTTTAAAAGTGAAGTCTTTAAAATAATTTTTCATAATAGCATTGTGCTTCATAAGATAATGCATAAAAACAACCATCATGATTCTAGAAATTACAGTCCCCAAAGCAGCACCAGTCATACCTAATTTTGGAAAAATCCAAAAACCATAAATCAATACATAATTAAAAAAAACATGCACCACATTTGTCAAAATAATGGAATACATCGAGTATTTAGTCAAAGACAACCCATCGGCAAATTGTTTATAGCCCTGATACATCACAACTGGAATCAAAGAAAAAGCAACCCAATCTATATAAGGTGCAGCTAGTAACACGACCGCCTTTGGCTGATCCATAAAATACATTAATTGCTTGGATAATACCGTTATGATGAACAACGAAACGCCCAAAATAGTACACAGCAACAGACCATGATGAAATGTAGTTCGGATTTTTTTATCATTTTTTTCAGCATCAGCTTCTGCCACGAGAGGTGTAATCGCAGTAGAAAACCCTATTCCTATGGCCATAGCCAAAAAGATAAAGCTATTCCCCAAAGAAACTGCCGCCAACTCTGTTGAACCCAAATTTCCAACCATATAATTATCCACAATACCTATCAAAGTATGCCCCAGCATTCCTAAAATTACGGGATAAGCCAGTTTGATATTATATGCGAATTCTTTGGTGTATTGAGAAAAGTTCATCTTGATTTATTGAGTCGCCAAAGGTAATTAGAACAAACTGATTCTATCAATATTATTTCATTTATAAAAAAAACTTAATGCCTCCAAAACTCGGAATTATATAAAAAATCAAAATAATTCTATAATAATACAGAAAAATTAGGGTTATACTTTTGTAAAGCTCTTCAATATAAAATGAGTGCTCTATATATTTTTTACAAACTAAAAATTAAAATTATGAAAACTACAGAAAAAATTAAAATCGTTATGGCATTAATAGTCTCGGTACTATTCGCGAATAACACTCATGCACAAGAATCAAGCTCTCAAAATTATGATCAAGGATTTCGTCTTGGACTAGGTATCACTGGAGGATATGCTGCTCACGATCCTTATAAATTAGCCTTAGGTGCCGATGCCAGATTACAATATGACTTATCCAAAAGATACTCTTTAACCTTAACAACTGGATATAGCCGTTTATTTGTAAGTGAAGCTGATGGAGATGATCTTGGATTTGTTCCAGCAAAACTTGGGTTTAAAGCTTTTATTTGGAATGATCAATTTTATATCATGGGAGAAGGTGGTGCCGCTTTTGTAACTGACCCTCATTACCATAAAACCTCATTGCTTTTGGCTCCAAGTATTGGTTATGCCACAAAATATATTGACGTTTCCTTACGATACGAGCATTATAACGACTTTAACAGATGGAATAATGATGGAAGTACAGGTAAAGGTGTTGGTCAAATAGGCGTTCGTGTGGCTTATGGTTTTGATTTATAAAAACATTAGAATTCTTTAAAAAAAATGTGCTGTAGTTCAGCACCTTTTTTTTGTTTTAAAATTAAATACAAGGCGGATCTTTTTCTTAATACAGTTTTTTATCTGTCAAAGTCTTCATAAAAGCTATCAGCTGTTTTTTCTCCAAAGGAGTTAATTTTAGCTTATCGATCGGCAAAGTTTGATTAGGCAAGTTAAAACCTAAACCTTGTCCACCTCCAAGATCATAAAAATCTACAACTTCTTCTAAAGTTTTAAAAACACCGTTGTGCATATAGGGCGCTGTTAGTGCAATGTTTCGAATTGTTGGTGTTTTAAAAGAATAACGATTTACTTCAGCATGTGTCAGATCATATTTTCCAAAATCAATATCCAGCTTTTTGTTTCTTCCGGGAACACCAAGAACTTCACTTTCCGATCGGTCAAAATTGGGAGGAACTGTTCCGTTTGTTAAAGGAATAAAATGGCAGGTGGCACATTTGGCTTTGCCTGCAAATAAATTAAAACCGGCTATTTCATCAATATTAAATTTTTCTTCCTCTCGCATAAAATCATCAAATCTGGAGTCATAATTACTCAGAGATCGAATGTAGGATGCTAAAACATTTTTAATCGCAAAAGCGGTAATTTCTTTATTTGGAAATGCTTTTTTAAAATCGGCAGTATATTTTTTGCTCTTTTTTAAATCCGAAACAGATTTCTCTAAAGACCCGTGCATTTCATTCTCATTTGTAATTACGGCAACCGCTTGATCTTCGAGATAACTTACTCTCGAATCATAAAAAAAACTACGCTGAAAAGCGATATTAGAAAGTGTAGGCGTATTCCTTTTCACCATCATTGTTCCATCCAGAGAAACTGCTTTCTCCAAACCATCTGTAAAAGCTTTGTCCGCATGATGGCAAGAAGCACAAGAACGGGAATTATCACCCGACAAAACGGGGTCATTAAACAGCATTTTGCCCAATTCAATTTTTTCTTTTGTCGTCACATAATCTGGAAATCCAGAAAAGGCTTCAGCATCAAAAGCATTTTTATCAAATAAGGTCTGAGCTGTCACTTTCAATCCCCGGCTTTCTTTAAAAAAAGGAATTTTTAAATCTAATTGCATCTGATAAATCGCTTTACTCAAAGGATTCAAATATTTTAAAGATATCTATCAATAAATTAAATATTTTTTTACAATTAACAATATGTAAATACTTACTTAATCCAATACCCATTGTCTTAATTTAAATTTGTAAAAACTTTAAATTAAACTATTATGAAAATTAATTATTTTAAACTGCTAACAGTACTTCTTTTATCGAACATGTTAATTACAAGTTGTCAAAACGATGCTGATCCAGCAATTAATCTGGCAGTCAGCACCTCAAATCCGGCAAATGAAAGTGACCCGAATGTTATCAAGTTAACAGAAATGGGATTTGAATTAAAGAACATTGAAGAATTCAAAGACTACTATCTTGTTGAAAAAGATATTATATTTAAAAAAAACAGGAAAAACATAACAGGAAAAGCAAAACAATATTATACCAATTTATTAGTCAGTATGGATAAGGTTAATAATATAACTGTAAGAGTAGATGCTTCAATCCCTACATCAGGAATTGATAATTGGAGAACTGCTGTAAATTCTGCAATCTCATATTGGAATAATATATCTGGCTCACGAGTAAATTTCATTTTCACAACAAATGCAACTGCTGATATTACAATATACAGTGACAATGGTACCTTAGAAGATAGAGTTATTGCTGCAGCAGAATTTCCTTCAAACTCCCATCCTGGAGTATATATAATGGTAAATTTAGATTTTCTCTCCAATATTTCAGTTCTTGAAGGTCAAAAAAGCTATAATATTGTTCATGAACTTGGACATTGTATAGGCTTTAGACATACTAATTGGATAATAAGAGGAGAAGACATTAACCCTGGTGGCATTGATCTTGGTGCAAATAACATTCCTAACACTTCAAATGACTCTGCGTCAGTTATGAATGGAGGTACAGCATTGTATTCATATTCTGGCTTTTCTGGAGATGATACTTATTCAGCAAGATATCTTTATCCTGATCATAATACTGATTTAGTTATTTTAACACCCTATGAGAATGAAAATCTTATGACTGGGGGCCCTCAATTTTATATATATTGGAAGTCTAAGCTTATTAATGAATCGAATGTTAAAATTGAAATATTTGCTGATGGACAATTATACACTACATTTAACACCCCTAATAATGGCTTCACAAGTGAAGCTTATTCACCTTCTAGTTATACTACGGTAAAAATATCTTCCGTATCTGATCCTAATAACTACGACATGATAAACTTCTATCATTCTATTGATTAAAACAAGTTATTCTTATAAAAAGTAAGTTATATAATTAAGTGAGGCTATCTCAATGTATAGCCTCACTTAATTTACTTTTCTTATTCAATATCTCATTACGCATTTCAAAATTAGCTTTGACTTTATCATCTAACTTAGATTCTTTTATTAGGTACGTTTTTGCATTTGCATCCAACTGATTTTAGCAAAAATATTATAGACCACTACCTTAATATCTAATAAAATATAAATTTATAAAACACCTCTTTACTAATTTCAATTCAAATTAAAATTCCGAGTTTCCTTCCCAACAAAAAAGACTATTTTTGAGGAGCTAAATCCAGCTGTTCGTTACAACCTTTTTCAAGAACTGCTTTTTTTTCTAAGCACTTGCAGGAGCTTCCGTTGGTCGCTCTGCCAGTACAAGAAAAAAACAGCCCTTCTTTTCAAAAGGATTTCCACTTCCATCTGGGCTAGGGCATTCATTTTCAAAACAGCATTAATGGAAAAATTTACACTCGAAATCCTTTTTCACATCATCGGAATAGGTTCTGCCTCCGGACTCATTTACAAAGACAATAGCTTATTTATCATTGGTGACAACAGCGGATTTCTATACGAGTACGCGATTTCTTCACAAACATTGCAACAACATAAAATCATAGAAAATGCCAAAACAAATATTATAAAAAGTGAAAAACCCGATTTTGAGGCTATCACTCATTTTGGAGATAATCTTTATGTTTTTGGATCGGGTTCAACCCAAAAAAGGAATAATATGGTTGAAATCAACACGGTCGAAAAAGAAATAAGAACCAATGATCTCGCCGATTTGTATTCCGTAATGCAAAGTTTTGCACAAATTAAACCCGAAGACTTTAATATTGAGGGAGCAATTTACACAGGAGAAGAATGGTATTTATTCAACCGAGGAAACGGAGAATCAGCCAAAAATGTAATGTTCACTATTCAAGGCAAAAACTTGATCAACGAATTCAACATCCTTTCGAACAATTATAAATTACCAAAAATTAAAGGAGTACGAAGCAGTTTTACCGATGCCGTTGCAATAGATGGGAAAATTTACTTTCTAGCAACTTCCGAAGACACAAAATCCACTTATCATGATGGCGAAATTCTAGGAAGTTTCATTGGCTGTATTGATGCCAAAACCATGAAAATCGATTTTACAAAAAAAATCAGCGACACTCAAAAATTCGAAGGAATTACAGTTTTTAAAAATTCATCAGACACAATCGAATTCCTGCTTTGCGAAGATAAAGATACCGAAGTATTAGAAACCACTATTTATAAATTGACAATAGCAAAGAAACATTAAAACAACAAAATAATGAACGACTTAAAAAATAAAAATGCCCTGATTACGGGTGCTGGAAAAGGAATTGGAAAAGCGATAGCCCTTGCTTTGGCAAAAGAAGGCGTAAACGTAATTTTACTGGCTCGAACGCAAGATGAAATCGAAAATGTAGCCGCAAAAGCACGCTCATTAAGAGTGAAATCTCTAGCAATAACTGCAGATGTAGCCGATATCAACTCGGTAAACACCGCTGTAGAAAAAGCCTTAGCCGAATTTAAAACCATTGACATTTTAATCAATAACGCTGGAATTGCTGCATTTGGTAAATTCTTAGAATTAGAGCCAGCCGATTGGGAACGAATCATTCAGGTAAACTTAATGGGAACGTATTATGTAACCCGCGCTATTTTGCCCAACATGATCGAAAGACAAACAGGTGACATTATCAATATTTCCTCAACAGCAGGATTAAACGGAAATGCATTAACCAGTGCTTATAGTGCTTCGAAATTTGCTGTTCTTGGATTGACGGATTCATTAATGCAGGAAGTACGCAAACACAATATTCGTGTTACCGCTTTAACGCCAAGCACTGTTGCAACCGATTTGGCAAAAGAATTAAAACTTACCGATGGTAATCCTGAAAAAGTAATGCAATCAGAAGACGTGGCCGAATTAATTATTTCTCAACTAAAATTAAACCGACGCGTATTTATCAAAAACAGCAGTATTTGGTCAACAAATCCTTAAAAAAAGTTTGTCCTGCCACAAATGCAAAAAAAATTAAACCATTAAGATATTAAGAAAATTAAGAGCAAAATCTTAATGAAACTTAATATCTTAATGGTTCAAAAAATATTTTAATTTTTAAAATATTTCTATCTCTACTTATTTGTTTTTAAACCTCAACATTCAAAAATTCCATTCGAACGCTTCCGTCTTCATCAATTTTTGTCAAATTGATTTCGTGCAGAGTGTTTACTAATTCAGGATTCCAAGGCGTTTTCACTTTTACATAATTCTCTGTAAAACCATGAATGTAGCCTTCTTTATTTTCGCTTTCAAAAAGCACGGTTCTATTACTTCCCAACTGGCTTTCATAAAAAGCACGACGCTTTTTAACCGATAAACCTCGTAACATTTTACTTCGTTTCGCACGAACATTACCAGGAACTACGCCTTCCATTTCGACAGCTTCAGTATTATCACGCTCCGAGTATGTAAAAACGTGTAAATAGGAAATATCCATTTCGTTCAAGAAATGGTAGGTTTCAAGGAAATGTTCATCGGTTTCTCCAGGAAAACCAACAATCACGTCCACGCCTATACAGGCATGTGGCATAACTTCGCGAATCTTATTCACTCTTTCCGTATAAACTTCGCGCAGATAACGGCGTTTCATCAATTTCAAAATATCGTTGCTTCCTGATTGCAACGGAATGTGAAAATGCGGTACAAAAGTTCTGCTTTTCGACACAAATTCTATCGTTTCATTCTTCAATAAATTTGGCTCTATCGAAGAAATACGCAATCTTTCGATTCCTTCAACCTCATCTAAAGCCTGAACCAATTCCAGAAAAGTATGTTCGTGTTTTTTATTCCCGAATTCCCCTTTTCCATAATCCCCTATATTTACACCTGTTAAAACAATTTCTTTGATGTTTTGTTTTGAAATTTCGTAGGCATTTTTCAAAACATTTTCCAATTCATCGCTTCGAGAAATTCCTCGCGCAAGCGGAATCGTACAATAGGTACATTTATAATCACAACCATCCTGAACTTTCAAGAAAGCACGGGTTCTGTCTCCTATTGAATAACTACCTACATAAAAATCGGCTTCGGAAATTTCGCAGGAATGCACTTCTCCAAAATCATTTTTCGATAAATCATTGATATAATCGGCAAGTTTGAATTTCTCCGTAGCTCCAAGGACTAGATCTACTCCATCCACATTCGCCAGTTCTTCTGGTTTCAGCTGTGCATAACAGCCAACCGCAGCAACAAAAGCTTTGTTGTTCAATTTCATCGCCTTGCGCACCACTTGTTTGAATTGTTTATCGGCATTCTCGGTAACCGAACAAGTATTGATAACATACATATCGGCTACTTCCTCAAAATCGACACGGTCAAAACCTTCGTCTTCTAAATTACGTGCGATAGTTGATGTCTCCGAAAAATTCAATTTGCAACCCAACGTGTAAAAAGCGACTTTTTTTCTATTCTCCATAAGTATCTTAAATTAATGAAATCGTTGTCAAAAAATTTAAGTGTGCAAATTTACGAACAAAAATTTATAAAAGGAAATTCTATTTCAATCCTAGGGCATTTGCGTTTAAAAAAGTTAAACACGAATTACACAAATTTACACGAATTACAATCTGCTTTAATTACACGAACTCTTAAAACAGTTAAAATTTGTTCAATACAATTTTAAAAATTTGTGATAATCTGTGTAATTTGTGGTAAAAAATTTCAAAAGCGAATGCCGTGTTTCAATTCTCTGTAATTCAATAAATTATTTACTCCGTCACATATTGACAGACAAACTAATTATCTTTGAAAAATAAATTAAAACATTATGTCTAAATTAATCTATTTTAAAAGGTATCTCTACGTTATTGACCGTTTGAGAAGCCGACCTTGCAGTTTCAACGATTTACAGGAACATGTAATGCGTAAACTGGAGAATGACGATATCGACATCGCTTTTGAATATGCCATTCGCACTTTTGAACGGGATAAGAAAGATATTTCTACCCTTTTTGGAATTGACATTCATTACAACCGCAAAGACAAAACCTATACTATTGATGAAGACGAAATAGGAGACCAATCGGTAACCCGGATGATAGATGCTTTTTCGATACATCACGCACTGCAAGAGGGAAATAAATTGTCGCCAAGTGTATTCCTTGAAAAGCGAAAATCATTGGGAACCGAACATATTTACGGTATTATTCACTCCATACAAAATGGGTATATTCTGCAATTTACACACCAAAAGCATTGGGATGATTTTAGTACCCAACGCGAAGTAAAACCCTTAGCCATCAAAGAATCACAACAAAGATGGTATTTGGTTGCCTTGGACAAAAAAGACGAAACCGTAAAAACCTTTGGTTTAGACCGAATTTCCAATCTTAAAATTACTGATACCAAGTTTAAACCCATTGCTTATAATGTAGAAAAAGAATTTCAACACGCTTTTGGAGTTGAAACTTATGAGGCTGCCGAAAAAGTGGTCTTGGAGTTTTCTAATAAACAGGGTAACTATATCAAAACATTTCCATTGCACGAATCCCAACGCATTATAGAAGAAACCGAAGACATCGTTATACTGGAAATTTACATTCATACTACCAATGATATTATTATGGAATTATTGAAATACGGATCGAATGTAAAAGTAATTGCTCCGAATTCACTTCAAAACGAAATCAAAAATAGAATTTCGGAAATGTCTAATCTTTATCAATAATGGATTTTACAGCCATTGATTTTGAAACAGCAACGGGTTACAGGAATAGTATTTGCCAAGTTGGATTGGTTAGAGTAGAAAACGGAATCATTACCAAAGAAATCAATATACTGGTTCAGCCACCCGATAATTATTATTGGAGTCGCTTTACAGATATTCATGGAATTTCTGCAAAGACAACTTCGAATGCACTTACTTTCGACCAAATTTGGCACCAAATTGCGTCTTATATCGAAAACCAAAATGTAGTGGCACACAATGGTTTTGGTTTTGATTTCCCTGTTTTGGACAAAACACTTGCCTATTATAATTTACCAACGCCAGACTATACTAAATTTTGCACTTATAAGATTTATAAGTCAAACTTGGCTAACTTGTGCAAGGAACACAATATTCCACTGAATCATCACGACGCATTGAGCGATGCTAGGGCTTGTGCGAAGTTGTATTTGAAGAGTTTAAAATGAAAATAAAAAATAATTATGACAAAAGAAGATTTAGTAATTGAATTTCACAAAAAATTAGATTTCGTTGAAAATATAGATTTAAGAAGAGAAGCTCAAGATAAATTATGGGATAAATTCTATTTAGAATATTATGGAACACTCGCTCCTTACAATCCAAATCCTGAAATAATATCTTTCTTTTTTAATCATGAATTCTATATAAAAGGGCATAGGTGTAAAATATCACAAATAGTTGAAATTAAAGCTTTTAAACAATAAAAAATTTACTTTACATGAACCATCACGATATGTTGAGCGATGCTAGGGCATGTGCGGAGTTGTGGTTGAAGAGGTTGAATATTGATAAAGAAACAAAACATTTGAAATAAATTAAATATGGAATCAGAAAAAAAATTTATAATTAATGCAAAAACTTGCACACTAAAATACAATAATCAAAATGGTCAAGCCATTATATTGGATAATGAGACAAAATACATCATTCCTATATATCAAAGACCTTATTCTTGGACTGAAGATCAAATCAAGAAATTTATTTCTGATATTTTCACTTCGTTTTGGGGAAATGATTGTATATCAAATGAAGAACCAATGTTTATTGGAACAATGCAATTATCCGAAAAAAATAAAGAGAAATCAGAAACAAAACAGGAAATAATAGATGGACAACAACGGATATCAACTTTTTTAATTCTTATCAAGGTTCTAAAGAACAAATTTTCTAATTGTAAAGAATTAGAAAACGTAAGCCTTAATTGGTTGAGTACAAGAGTAAATAATGGAACACAGCAAATATTTCTCGAAGAAATGATTACAAATGAATTATTATCTATGGAAAATTCATTGAACCCTTATTTAAAAAATGCCTTTTTAATAAAGGAACTAATAAACGAAAAAGTAGATAATGAAGATGAAAATCTAGGAATTTTTGAAATTGACCGCTTTGTAAAATATCTGTTTAGCAATATTTATTTTGTAGTAATAGAAACACAAGCTGGACTTTCAAAAACTTTACAAATATTCAATGCAATCAATACAACTGGTTTGGACTTGAATGGAAGTGATCTTTTTAAAATAAGAATGTACGAATATCTGACTGATATAAAACAAAAAGGAGAAAAATCGTTTGAAGAAATTAGTGACTTATATAACAAAATAGACAAATACAATTCTGATTTAGGTTCTGCTAAATCAAATATCAATGATATCCTTAGTATTTATCAATATATTTTGATTGCAAAATATAACTTGCCAGTTACACTTTACAGCTATGGAACAGATACTTTCTTTGAAAGGTTATTTGATAGTATACTGAATATAAATCAGTGGGAACATTTCAAAAATAACATTAAAGATGTTGAACTTTCGATAGAAGATATAGACCGAATAATTGAAGTTCGTTATGCTTGGCAAAATCATTATTATGCAACAGCAGAAGATGCATGTGCTATGCATTTTATATGGTGGTCAAGATATAGTAGATATTGGAAGCTAATATTTGTTTTTTTATATAAATTTGACAATACCGAAGATTCTTTTGATAAAATGTTCTTGTTCTCAAGACAATTGAGTAAATTATACACTATTTACAGTATAAAATGTCAAAAAGCAATTAATCATGTCCATACATTCACTTATTCTGTTGTAAACAAAATCATTAATGGTACTTATGATGAAGTTATTGAGTTAATTAATAATGAGATTGGCACGATTGAAAACCATAAAGGGTGGTATAATTTAGAAACTATTCTGAACGGAAATATTATTTATAATGGAAAACTAAAAAACATCCTTTGTCGTTTATCCGCAATGCTTGAAGAAAATTATAAAACTTCAAATTTTGAAGAATCAGAAAAAATTAGAGTAAATTTATTTGAAAAAGAAATTGATATTGAACATATTCAATCCTATAATGACAGTGATGTAGAAAAAAGAGACCATATTTGGAAAGATTGGGGAGAAGAATTAAACTCTATTGGAAATCTTGTTATCTTAGAACAATATATTAATCGCTCAATAAGTAATAATCCTTATTCCGAAAAAATAGTCCGTTATCCTGAAAGTATTTATACAATTATCCAAAAGCATATTGAAAAACACAAAGAATGGGATTTATATTTATGCAAAAAGAGAAAAGAATATGAAATCAAAAAAATAGTGGATTATCTATTCGAAAAATAGAAAATTTAATCCAAAAATACTCGAAGCAACACTTCAATATTCTTTATTTCCAAAAACGACACTCCCCACCCAAGTGTCGTTTTTTTTTATCCATAAAAATTTCACTCCGCCTCCCTTTGCCCTACTCCCCTGCTAATTTCGTCTTCTGGGAAAGCCGAAAACCAACTTAGAGTAGGTAAACAAAAAACAAACGATTATGTCACAAATGATTAACAGGGCAGGAGAATTAATTAGAATCAACCAAAAAAAGAACAACCAAATCGAATAATCAACTACCACTGGAAGATCTTGGCACACTCGATATTCAGGTTCTGGTTGTGGCGATTTTCAAGATTTAATTGACAATGGTAAAGAAATATTAGCCAATACCTCAAAAGGTCTTTTTTATTCAACAACAAATGGAATGAGTTGGCACAAAAGAGGGTAAAAAGGACATCGTTTTTGTTTTAAATTTTAACCGTCACAATATAATTGTGGCGGTTAAAATTTGTTTAACAATTAAGATAAATATTCTGTAATCATTGAAGATTGCAACATTATTCTAGCTTTAGAATCCAATCACAACCCTATCACGATTATCTAAACCATCAAATCCATTTTTCTCCACCACCAAAAGTCCAGAGGGAAATCAGGATAATTTTGGGTAAATTTATTGTACTTATTAGGTTTGGCATCTTGTTCATTGAATTTTACTTCAACCGCAAAACCTTTTAAATAGGAGGTTTCCACGACAAAATCGACTTCATTTCCATCGGCTGTACGCCAATATTTTATTTGGTCTTGATCATATCTTTCGGACAATACCCTAAAAGCTAAATTTTCTAAAACTGCACCTTTATCAGCTCTTTGTTCCAATGGTGAAAAATAATTAATCAGCACATTCCTCAGACCCAAATCATTAATATACACTTTTGGCATTTTAGTTAATTCTTTTCGGATATTGTTGTAAAAAGGACGAATTAATGTAATATGAAAGCATTTCTGTAAAACATACAAATAATTTTCGACCGTTGCATTAGTTATTTTTAATGTATTTGAAATTTCATTAACATTTAATAAATTCCCCGATTGACTTGCCAAAAGCAATAACATTCTGTAGAATTTCCCCTGATCTGAAACTCCAGATTCCAGCACATCACGCTTAATGTATGAATCACGAATTTCCTTGAGCAGTTCTACTTTTTCTTCTATATTATTTTCTAAAACTACCGCAGGGTATCCGCCATAATTCATAAATTCATCCATATAAGTCCAAAGTAAGTTTTCCTGAATTGATTTCGCTTTTTTCTTGCTTCTTAACTTATTCAGTTCCAAAACCAAATCTTCCCTGTTCTTAAACAACAAAAATTCTTCAAAATCCAAGGTTCCCATTTGAAATATTTTCTTTCTCCCCACAAGCGAATCATTAAACTGCTTGTCAATATAAAAAGCAGAACTACCTGTTGCAACAATTTTCAACCGATTTGAATATTCGTCAAAAAGCAATTTTAAAAAAGACGTGGCATCATTTAAATATTGGATTTCATCAATAAAAACAATGATTTTTTTATCTTCCTGCAACGGACAAATAGCAAATAGGTTTTCAGGATTTTGGTTCAAATCATCCAAAATATCCTTTCGATCTAAATTTAGAAAATAAACGATTTCGCCTTTTTGTTCCAAATCGGCAAACAATTGTTTCAGCAAAGTAGATTTTCCAATCTGCCTGGCACCAATAAGAATCGTGAATTCCCTTTTAGAAATATGATTTAAAATAACGATATGTTTTTTCCTTCTTACCATACCTCAAATATAAGCATATAAGACCTATTATCAGATAATTTTCAAACAAATATTAAAATTATCCGATAATTTATATAGTGCGTAATTAAAATTATCCGATAATTTTTATTATACTAAACTAAAAATATCATTTTAAACCCAAAAAACAATTAAAAGCTAATTCAATTTTCTCATAAAAAAACTTTATTTTTCCTTTCAGCGTTTTGTTCTTATTTATTTAAATATTAATTTCACACTTCCAAAAACAATATAGCGGTACTGGGTTTATCACATACCAAATAAAGCCACTGCTTGCCTTCATCGAAAATTGAAAATCTGATTATCTTTGAAAATAATTAATAGAGGGTAAAATATTACATGCTTTTATCTGTTTACTATATTCAGTTTTCGGAGCTGTTTTTGATCAAATAAAAATCCTTTGAGAAACTAAATTTTTTAAATAAAATAAATGGGATCGCCGAAAACCATAAAGAGTAGGTAAATATTAAAATAAATAATAACAAAAAATGAAATCATTCTGCCTCACAATCTCCCTACTATTAATCACACTTTACTCTCAAGCTCAAAATACACCAACAATAACAACTAAAAATCCGTTTCCTACTATCAGCACCTTGACTGCTTGGGCTAGTTATAATTCACAAGAAAAATTCAATCTTGACATCCGAACACTAGGCTTTAAATTTGAAGAAAAATCAGTTGAAACGGCTTCAACTTCTTATACTTATATCAGAAAAGTTTCGGTGGACAACATTAACTATACAGACAGAATTGTTTACAGAATTGCTAATGACAATTCCGCTAGTATAATTTCATTAGTAACTGCATCTACGGATTTGGTTTCTTTTTACACTCCACAATTGGCCGGTTATAAAACAGGAAAATGTGATAATGAAATGTCAAAAGACAAGAAAACAACATGTACTTGTTATAACAATGACAAATTCGTAATAGATGTATGTGACGAAAGGGTAAAACTGACAATGGGTGACGGAAACAATTATTTTATTTCGGTTGCCAAAAAATAATAAAAAAACGCAATTGTTCATGTAGAGATGGACTGCAATCCATCTCTACTATACGGTGTGTTTCGACAACAACAAAAAAAAATCCGTCTCATTCAACAACGAGACGGATTTATTATTTTTAAAGCAAATTATAAATTTGGATTTTTCACGCTATACCAAATATGTTCTTCTCCTTCGTATTCAAAAGAATTGACATAAAGCATTCCCAGTTTTTCCAGAATACTCCTTGAACCTTCATTTCCAGCATCTGCATAAGCATGAAGGACATCAACTTTCATTTCATTAAATGCAAAATCAACGAAAGCTAATCCTGCTTCGGTTGCATATCCTTTTCCCCAATGCTTTTGTATGAAACGATATCCTATTTCATAAAAATTTTGATGATTGTTTATCGTATCGGCAATTAATTTTATTCCTGACCAACCAATAAATTCATTGGTCTCTTTGAGAATTACAGCCCAACGACCAATTCCATTCTCAGCATATTGCTTGCTTAAATTTTCGATCATCAGCCGACTTTCATCAATATCTTTTACAGGCTTTTTTCCTAAAAAACAATGCACCTCGAGATTCGAATCCAATTCGAACATTCCTACATCATCCGAAGAAATCATTTCCCTCAAAATCAATCTTTCAGTCTCAATACGGGATTTCATTAATCCAAAATATATCGTTTAATCACCTCAGCAACGCCATGATCATTATTGGAAGCCACAATAACATCGCCAAATTCTCTTAATTCTGGATCAACATTATCAACCCAAACGCCTAATCCTGCATATTGCACCATGCTCAAATCATTTCCTGCATTTCCAACGGCAATTATTTCACTTTGATGAATGTTAAGTTTTTTGGCCAAAACTTGAATAGCAGCTCCTTTGTCAATTCCGTTTGGCGCAGCTTCCAGAAAAAACGGTTTAGACATGCATATACTCAAATCCGGCATAGCATCTTTCAAAACAGATTCCACAGTTTTTAGATAACTTGGCTCTTCAAGCAATAAACATTTTACAGCAGAAGTTGTTACCGCATCTTTAAAACTTGGAACAATTAAAAGTTCCAACCCAGTAATTGTACTTTCAATATCAATATATTCTGAATGCCTTTCACTGATAATTTGTTCGCCCAAATAAGTAATAATATGAGTATTATTTTGTTGGCTAAAATCGTAAAGAGAATGAATTTGTTCTTTAGTCAAGGCGTGCTCAAAAAGTACTTTGTCTTCTTTTAAATCAGTAATAGTTGAACCATTAAAAGAAATCATATAGGAATTATAGTAATCCATTTTCAATTCTTTGGCATAAGCTGTCATCGCTGAAGTTGGTCTGCCAGAGGCCAAAACCACATAAACTCCCATTTCTTGAGCTTTAAAAATCATTTCTCTATTCTCATCAGATATGGTATGATCGTCCATCAACAGCGTATCATCCATATCTACGACAATCATTTTGTATTGCATTTCTTTCATTATAAAATTATTATATTAAAAAAACCTTGATACTGGAATAAGTATCAAGGTTTTTCAAAAATTAAAATCAATTTAATTTAACTAGATACTCAACCTAAATTCTTCGATAACTGGATTTGCTTTTGCAAAATCAGTTTCTTGAATAAACACCTCAACTGCCGAATCTGTATTTGGAAAACCAGACATTCTAGCCGATTGAATGTTATTTTTAATAGATGTTTCTACTCCCGCATCTTCAATTTTTTTTTGCAGTGCCAAAGCTAAAATCTCACTTCCCGAAAATACTTTCATTAATCCCATGATGTTTTATTTTTTTTAAATTATTACTATATCAAACTAAAAAATGAATTAAATCTTGTTTATCGTCCCCATTTTTCAATTAGTTTGAAAAATGGTTTATCCAAATTTATTGCTTTATCAAAGCCAATATTAAATTACATCTTAAAAACTCAAATTTCGCTAACTACAATTTAAGTTTCATCATTATATCTGTCTGTTCGTCATCACCTAGTTTGAAAATATGTTTATCAAACTCAACGAAACCATTCTTCTTATAAAAACTTATTGCTCTAGGATTTTCTTCCCAAACACCAAGCCAAACATATTCGGAGTTTTTCTCTTTAGCTTTTTGAATTGCTTTGTCATAGAGTAATTGTCCAACACTTTTTCCATGAAATTCTTTTGACACATAGATTCGTTCAATTTCAAGAGATTTACTATCTTTTAATTCCGTTTGTGAATCTCCAAAGTTGAGTTTTAAATACCCTATTACTTCGTTATCAACTGTAGCAAAATAAAATTCAGAGTTGACATCATTAAGTTCCTCAGTTAGTTTTTCATTAGAAAATCCTTCTTCTAAATAGCTTTTCATATTCTCTTCAGAATTTGATTCTGAGAATGTTTCTTGAAAAGTTTTTCTGCCAATTTTCTGTAGCTGATCAATATCGTCTAACGCTACTTTTCTTATTTCAATATTTGCCATTTTTAAAAATATTGTTGATTAAAGTTGCCAGTAACTGCATCTTCTATTTTCTAGCTAATTACATTTCTCCATGATTTTGAAAAACTATTCCTCTTCATCACCATCAATTTCCTCATCTTCTTCTTCAAAATCATCAACATCTGGATTTACTGATTCTTCTTCATCCAAATCCTCCTCATCTTCATCATACTCTTCATCAAAATCAAAAATATAAGGCTCTAGCAGCATTTTTTCTGCCAAGATTTCAATTCGTTCGGTCAATTGGTCAGTAAAAATAATACGCTGCGTTTTGGCAATACTATTTGAAATTCGCATGATTTTTGTTTCATGGCGCAGTTTCAAAATCGGGTCTGCATCATCAAGAATAAACATTCTTAATCGATTTACATTATATCCCGCTGTGGTAAACATATCACTTAATTTATTTGGAGTCCCAATCAGAACATCAATACCTGTAGAAATATAATTTTTATCATATTCCATATCACCTTTATCGTGAACCCCATACACTCTCAAATTGGTAAATTTTCCAAACTTCTCGAAAAGTTCTTCCATTTCAAGAACCTTGGTTTTGTCCTCTACAATGATTAAGGCACGAGGCGATTCTTCACCTTCAGAAACCAATTGTTGAATGACATTCATCACGATTGTCGTAGATTTTCCTGAACCTGCTGGTGAAATAATAATAGCATCCGAACCACTTTTTATTGTCGAAAAAGTCTCTTTCTGCATTGCATTAGCATCAGTCAATCCTAAATCTATTAAGGCTTCTTGTAATACTTGATTAATTTTTTTTAATTTCATTTCTTTTTGTATTAGGCAAAAGCCAAAAGGCAATAGTCAAAAGATTTTTTCGCAACAGATTTTTACTTTTGGCTATTGCCTTTTGGCTAATGGCTCATTCATTCATTTATTTACTTGCAAAAGCGGTAACATCACTCTCGGAAATTTCGTTTCCGCCAAGGATTATCAAACGCTCTACCACATTTCGTAATTCTCTGATATTTCCAGTCCAATCGTATTCCTGCAGCAGACTAATTGCTTCCTTTGAAAAATGCTTAACGGCATTTCCGTGCTCATTTGCAATTTTAACGGTAAAATGCTCTATCAACGCTGGAATATCACTTCTTCTGTCATTTAAGGATGGAACACTAATCAGAATAACAGCCAAACGATGATATAAATCTTCTCTGAAACGGCCTGCTGCGATTTCGGCTTTCAAATCTTTATTCGTTGCAGCAATCACGCGCACATCTACTTTTATATCGCTATCTGCACCTACACGCGTAATGATTCCTTCCTGCAAGGCTCTCAAAACTTTGGCTTGAGCCGATAAACTCATGTCGCCAATTTCATCTAAGAAAATAGTTCCTTTATTAGCCGCTTCAAATTTTCCGGCACGATCTTTCACTGCCGAAGTAAATGCGCCTTTTACATGACCAAATAATTCGCTTTCAATCAATTCACTTGGTATCGCTGCACAATTAACTTCTACCATTGGAGCAGCAGAGCGTTCACTTTTATCATGCAATTGATGTGCAACCAATTCCTTTCCAGTTCCATTTGGTCCAGTAATCAAAACTCTCGCATCGGTTGGAGCTACTTTATCAATCATTATTTTTACGAGATTGATAGGTTCGCAATCACCTATTATATCGTATTTTTTACTGACTTTCTTTTTTAAAATTTTATTTTCGACAACCAGTTTTTTTCTGTCCAAAGCATTTCGAACCGTATTCAGCAACCGATTTAAATCAGGTGGTTTCGAAATATAATCGAAAGCTCCAAGACGCATCGTATTAATCGCAGTTTCCATATCGCCATGACCAGAAATCATAACTATTGGAACTTCGGTATCGAACTTTTTTACTGCTTCGAGCAACTCGACACCATCCATTCTTGGCATCTTTATATCGCATAAAACTAAATCATAGTCGTTCTCTTTTATTTTTTCGAGTCCAATAACACCATCTTCGGCAGCATCCACTTCATAAGACTCGTTTTCTTCACAAAGTATCCGAACCAATACTCTTCTAATCGCTTCTTCGTCTTCAATAATTAGTATTTTACTCATTCTTTTTTCTTAAAGTTACTAAGATTCTAAGTTATTTTCTTGAAGTTTCTGGTATTCTAAGGTTTTTCTAAAGCACTTTAAAACTAAAAAACTTAGTATCTTAGTTTCTCAGTGGCTTAGTAACTTCCTCCTAATATTTCAGCCATTTATATAATTCTCCCCAACTCGGTTTTTTACCATACATCAAAATTCCGACGCGGTAAATTTTGGATGCGAACCAAACTACGCCAAAAAATGCACTGAATAACAAAGATACGGAAATTGCAATTTGCCACCATGGCACACCAAAAGGAATACGCATTAGCATTACTATCGGAGAGGTTAAAGGAATCATAGAGAAAACTACAGCGACAGTACCATGCGGATTATTTATTACTGTAAAAAAACCAATATAAACACTCAGCATCAACGGCATGATAATTGGCAGAAGAAATTGTTGCGAATCTGTTTGGTTATCTACCGCTGCTCCAATAGCCGCATAAAAAGAACTGTATAAAAAATAGCCTCCAATAAAATATACAACAAAACCAATCAAAATACTCGCGATAGGAAGATTCCAAATTTCTTTAATATACATTTGGGCAGTACCCGAGAATTCCTGTTGCGCTACCTGCATCATTTCTGGAGAAACCCTAGCCGTTGGCCCAATATTAACTCCAAAAAATACTGAAGCTGCAAACATTATCGACAAACCTATTACAGACCAAATTAAAAACTGCAGTAATCCAGCCAATGATGTTCCTATTATTTTCCCCATCATCAATTGAAAAGGTTTTACTGAAGATATAATAATCTCAACAATACGGTTGGTTTTCTCTTCAATCACGCTTCGCATCACCATATTGCCATAGATAATAATAAACATCATAATAAGGTAACCAAAAGCCCCTCCTATTCCAATCTTTATTTCATTCAATCCTCTGAGACTTTCCTCACCAGATGCTTTGGATAAATTTAAAACCACTTCCGCTTTCGCTTTTTTAATGGCTAAAGTATCTAAATGTGCTAATTCCAGATTATTCTTGGTTAATTTATCAGCAATTATTCCTTGTGTGCTTTCGATAAAACCAATACTCGGACTTTCATTGGAAACCAACTGAATTTTAGATTCCAAATCTTTATTGTTAGTTGTTTTGGGCACATACAGCAAGGCCTCAAAATTCTCTTTAACAATACTGTCTTTCAGAAATTGAATATCAATTTTGGACAAATCCAAATATTTATAATCACTGTTTTTGTTGTTTAACGCTATAAACTCATTGACGAATAAACCCGATTCGTCGTGAATGGCAATACGTTTAGTTTCGGGTTTCATCGAACTTAAATACGTAATAAATCCAGTGATAGCAACAAATAGCAACGGACTTAAAAAAGTCATTACAATAAATGACTTATTGCGAACCTTGGCTATAAACTCTCTTTTTATGATTAATGAAATAATGCTCATTTATATAGATTATTCGATTTTAGATTTTTTGATCGTTAGGCTTTTTTTAGATTACCAGATTTAGTCTAAAAATCTAAGCATCTAAAAATCTGACGATCTATTCAGTTACTGTTTGGATAAAAATATCATTTACGCTGGGAATTTTTTCGACAAAATGCGTTACTTGGCCACGTTGTGTCAAAACATGTAACAATTCATTTGGCGTTTTATCCCCCAGCTGAATCTCTAATTTTATTTCATCGTTTAATGATTTGAAATTAGCTTGACCAACTTTAAACTTCTGAGTAATGTCAAACATTAGTCCTTCAACATTGTCTGACAATATCCCCACTTCAAAACTATTGGTCTTGAATTGTCTTTTTACATCAATTAATTTGCCTTCTATCAGCTTATTCGATTTGTGAATCAATGCAATATGATCGCACAATTCCTCTACGCTTTCCATTCTGTGGGTCGAAAAAATAATAGTTGCTCCGTCCTCTTTCAATGCTAAAATTTCATCTTTAATTACATTCGCATTTACAGGATCAAATCCAGAAAAAGGCTCATCAAAAATCAATAATTTGGGTTTATGCAAAACGCAAACCACAAACTGGATTTTCTGCGCCATTCCTTTGGACAATTCTTGAATTTTCTTGTTCCACCAACCTTGAATTCCTAAGCGGTCAAACCAATATTCGAGTTGTTTTTTGGCTTCGGCTTTAGATAATCCTTTCATTTGTGCCAAATACAAGCATTGTTCTCCTACTTTCATAGTGCTGTACAATCCTCTTTCTTCGGGAAGATATCCGATGTATTGTATGTGTTTTGGCTGGAGTTTTTCACCATCAAGGATAATTTCGCCGCTATCAGGCATTGTTATCTGATTGATAATTCGAATTAAGGAAGTTTTTCCTGCTCCATTTGGACCTAGAAGTCCGTATATACTTCCTTTGGGAACGGCTAATGAGACTTCGTTAAGCGCAACATAATCACCATATTGCTTTACGACTTTATTTACTTCAAGAATATTGCTCATGCTTATTTTTTAACTGGCGTAAAAGTAAATAATTTCGAGCCTAAATTCTCTTAATTATCCATTAAAAAACCCATCCTTAACAATAAAGGATGGGTTTGTATTTTATTATTTAAAAAAATTAAGAAAACATATCTTTTACTTTTTCAAAAAATGATTTATCTGATTTTTCAGGGTTTGGAGTAAAGTTATCATCCGTCAACGCTTTTTCAAAGAATTGTTTTTGTTCTTTGCTTAAGGTTTTTGGAGTCCAAACATTTACATGAACCAGTAAATCTCCACTACCATAACCATTGATACTTGGAATACCTTTTCCTTTTAATCTCAAAATTTTACCGGATTGAATTCCTTCTTCCAGTTTGATTCTCACTTTACCGTTTACAGCATCAATATCTTTTGAAATTCCAAGAACTGCTTCTGCAAAACTGATGTATAGATCGTAGTGCAGATTTTCGCCTTCACGTTTCAAAAACTCATGCTCAATTTCTTCGATAACAACAATCAAATCTCCCGAAACACTGTTTCCTGGAGCATCATTACCTTTACCGGAAACTTTCAATTGCATTCCGTCGACAACACCTGCAGGAATTTTTATAGAAACAGTTTCATCTTCGGCAACCATTCCTTGAGAATCGGCATTGTTTGGTTTTTTATCCAATATTTGACCTGAACCTCCACATGTTGGACAAGTAGAAGCCGATTGCATTCTTCCCAAAATAGTATTAGTTACACGCATTACCTGTCCTTGACCATTACAAGTAGAACACGTTTTATAGCTTACACCAGGCGCTTGAACTTTACGCTTAACTTTTACTTTTTTCTCAACACCATTAGCAATTTCTTCAATAGTCAATTTTACTTTGATACGTAAATTGCTTCCTTTAACGCGACGAGAACCTCCGCCTCCGCCAAATCCACCGAAACCACCTCCAAAAATATCACCAAACTGGCTGAATATGTCATCCATGTTCATGCCGCCATGACCACCACCGCCAAATCCGCCTGAACCATCAAATGCTTGGTGACCGTATTGATCGTATTTTGCTTTTTTGGCAGGATCACTCAATACTTCATAAGCTTCGGCAGCCAGCTTAAAATTTTCTTCTGCCGATTTGTCGTCAGGATTCTTGTCAGGATGGTATTTCAAAGCGCTTTTTCGGTATGCTTTTTTAATTTCAGCAGCATCTGCGTTTTTTGAAATGCCTAATATTTCGTAAAAATCTTTTTTCATAATTAAAGTAATTCCAAATTAAAAATCCTAAATTCCTATAAATTGGAATTTAACTACCAATTACCACTTTTGGAAAACGAATGATTTTGTCTCCTAGTTTGTAACCTTTCTCAAGAACATCTACAATTTTCCCTTTCATATCATCAGAAGGTGCTGGTATTTGAGTGATTGCTTCAGCAAAATCAGCATCAAATGAATCACCTGCTTTAACCTCAACTTGCTCTAATCCCTTAGTTACTAAAGTGCTTTTCAATTTTTCGTGAATCAATTCCACACCTTTAGCCAACAGCTGGTCTTCAGACTTGTTGATTTCAATTATTGCTCTGTCAAAATCATCTAAAACTGGCAACATCGCAAGTAAAACTTCTTGATTAGCTGTTTTAAACAATTCGATTCTCTCTTTAGTAGTACGTCTTTTGTAATTTTCAAATTCAGCAAATAATCTCAGAAACTTATCTTTTTCTTTTGCTAAGTCTTGCGCTAATTGCTCTTCAACACTTAATTCTTCAATAATAATTTGCTCACCATTTGCATTATTTTCTAATGTCACGTCATCTATTTCTTGATCGAATTCTGTATTTTCTGTAGTCATATTACTTTTATTTTTAAAAAAATTCTTAAACATAGTTTTATTCGTTAATTTTTGATTGCAAAAGTACTGCCAAAACTTATAAAATGTCAAATTGTCACACTTTTTAAAAAATAAAAGAACTCATTTAAAAAAGTTTGAGGATTTTGATTCAAAAAATTAATATAATTTTAAGACTATTACGATATAGTTTACCTAAATTTGAAACAGATTTTTATTCTAGCCCCAAGGATACAACTCCAAAAATCCGAATTTAAGGTTGTTTCTATATTATAATTATTAATTCACCATGCCTTATATCAAAAAAGCTTCGTTTTAAGATAACGAAGCTTTTTTTTATTTATAAAATAGAGATTATTTCAATCGAACACTCCATTCAAAATCCATTTCAGAAACCTGCACACCTTCTTCATTAGTCCCAATGGACTTCATCCAAAACGTTTGGCCTTCACCATTGGCAATTGTCTTTTGAACTGCTTCTTCTATTAAATGTCCATCCTTGCAGGCAAAAGTAATTCGACCTGTGGCTTTTTTGGAAAAATTAGACTTACTATTAGCAACCAGCATTGATATTTTTTTGCCGCTATTTTGGATTTTATCAATCACCAATGCTCCAGTTGTCATCTCGGCTGCCATTGCCTGCACAGCAAAATACATAGAATTAAAGGGATTCTGATTTATCCATCTGTGCTTCACAGTTACCACGCATTGGTCTTTATCAATAGATTTCACTCGTACTCCACAGATAAATGCTGAAGGCAATTTGAAAAATATAAACCGATTCAATTTTGATACCGTTAATTCCATAAGAGTCTTTTTTTTGTGCTAAAATACAAAAAATACTATGCGTACATATAAAAATTAAGCATTTAAAACTTTGGGTGTGTCATGAAGTTAAGAGATTTTTGATTTAAGATTAACGATTCATGATTTAAGATTTGGTGTTAGTAAATAAAAATTTGTCAGTTTTGAAGATCTAGGACTTCTGCAATCAAAAATCGTTAATCAAAAATCTGCAATCAAATTTATCATTTTTCCTTCACTTAATAACATTAAGCTTCCATCCTTCACGCAAAAAAACAAAATCGTTAAATAAGACAATTTGTATTTTTAAAGCTTAAGCGTAAGTATTTAGCTTCAAAATACATAACATTCCTTAATATTATGTTAATATACACTACTATGCGATACAAGATACTCTTCTTTAGACATATATTTGCATAAGAAATTACTAGGTAAGTCATTTAGCTGATTTCTGAAATCAATCATCAATCAAAAAACAAAAATCAAATCATGGAAACTTCAACCGAAAAAAAAATTGCTGCTTTTATACACTTGAGCACTTTTAGCCAATATATCATTCCTTTTGGGAATTATATTTTTCCGATAATCCTTTGGACTTCAAAGAAAGAAGAATCTGAATTTGTAGATTATAACGGCAAACAAGTACTGAATTTTCAATTAAGCATTTTAATTTACTCTTTAGTTTTAGCAATGATCGCCATTCCAGTGCTATTATACACTGTTTTGAAAAACATCTCATTCAATGATTTAATGCACAATGACGATATTATTTTTGAAAATTTCGATTACGGAAACAGCATCGGAATGTTGACAGTAGGCGCTTTGGCACTTTTTGGATTTGCCTGTATTAAAGTTGCTGAATTCTTTTTAATTATTTATGCTTCGGTAAAAGCTTCAAATGGAGAAGAATATAATTATCCATTAACGATTCCTTTTCTTAAATAAATCTTTAAGTCATTAGTAACTAGTTAATAGTAATTAGTACGTAATCAATATCACTCAAATAAATCAGAAATGGTTATTTTACAATAGTACTGCCAAAAGCTAATCACTAATTACTATTCGCTAATAACTAAATAATAATCAATCATCAATCAAAAAATGAACAGTTTCACCAACAAATCAAATCAACTCAAATTAAAGAATTATGAACATTGAAAACACAAAAGCCCAGATGCGTAAAGGTGTTCTTGAGTTTTGTATCTTATCAGTATTAAAAGAGAAAGACGCTTATACCTCAGAAATATTAGACACTTTGAAAAACGCAAAATTATTGGTCGTAGAGGGAACCATTTATCCGTTATTAACTCGATTAAAAAACGACGGACTGCTCAACTATCGTTGGGAGGAATCCACATCTGGACCACCAAGAAAATACTATGGTTTGACCGAGATAGGACAAACTTTTTTAAAAGAACTAGATAGCACTTGGACTGAATTGTCTAATGCCGTAAATTTGATAACCAACCAAAACTAATAGTCATGAACAAAACTGTAAATATAAATTTAGGTGGAATGTTCTTCCATATTGACGAAGATGCATACCAAAAGTTAACCCGTTATTTTGATGCTATAAAACGATCGCTGTCAAAATCATCTGGACAAGAAGAAATCATCAAGGATATCGAAATGAGAGTTTCGGAATTATTGACAGAAAAACAAAAAACAGAGAAACACGTAGTTACAATTAGAGAAGTTGACGAAGTTATTACTGTTATGGGACAGCCTGAGGATTATATCATTGAGGAAGATGGCCCAAGCTCCTCAACAACAAATGATTTTTCTGCTCCTAGAACTACAAAAAAATTGTACCGTGACAAAGAAAACGGAATGATAGGCGGTGTTGCAACAGGTTTAGGACACTATTTTGGAATTGACGCGGTTTGGTTAAAAATCATGTTCTTAGTATTTGTTTTTGCTGGATTTGGAACTGGAATTTTGGCTTATGTTATTCTTTGGGTAGTAACTCCAGAAGCAATAACAACATCGGAAAAACTGGAAATGACGGGAGAACCTGTTACTATTTCGAACATTGAGAAAAAAGTTCGTGAAGAATTTGAAAATGTTTCAGGCAAATTTAAAAATGCAGATTATGACAAATATGGCAATCAAATAAAAACTGGAGCTGAGAAATTGGGAAACTCATTTAGCGATTTTATCATGACTGTTTTTAAAATATTTGCTAAATTTCTTGGAGTGATTTTAATAATGGGTGGCTTAACGGTTCTAGTATTGCTTTTTATTGGAGTATTCACTTTGGGAACAAGCGTTTCTATGGATTTTCCTTGGCAAAGTTTTGTCGAAGCAGGTAATTTTACCGATTATCCAATCTGGTCATTTGGCTTATTGATGTTCCTTGCTGTAGGTATTCCGTTCTTTTTCATGACTTTATTGGGCTTCAAATTATTGGCTCCTAATATGAAATCCATTGGAAATATTGCAAAATACACTTTATTGGCACTTTGGCTAATCGCTCTTTCAATTGCAATCTCAATTGGTATAAAACAAGCTACAGCATTTGCAGTAAATGGCAGAACGGTTCAAAAAGAAACAATCAACTTTACGCCAACAGATACGCTTTTAGTAAAATTCAAGCACAATGATTATTTTGCTAAAGATGTAGATGACAGACATGATTTCATGATTACCAAAGACTCATTGAACAACGACATTATCTACTCTAATGATGTAAGCATCAGGATTGAAAAATCTGACGAAAAATATGCTTACATACAAATTGAAAAGGAAGCAAAAGGCAAATCATTGTCTGAAGCCAAAAAAAGAGCAGATGCAATCAAATACAGTTATAAAATTCAAGGCAATCAATTGATCTTTGACAATTATTTAATTACTGACTTAAAGAACAAATTCCGTGATCAAGAAATAGAAATTACTCTTTTTTTACCAATAGGAACTTTACTAAAAGTAGACGAATCTGCAGCACATTATGATCGTACTGATGATGATTTCTTTTATTGGCATCCAGAAGATTCAGACAAAAGCGTCTTTAGAGTAGAGGATGAAAAAATAAAATGTTTGAATTGTCCTGATGATGAAAATGATGAAAGCGACAACGATGAAAATGAAAGCAATATAACTATTAATAAAAATGGAGTTACAATAGAAAGTGATTCGGTAGTTAAAACTAAAAAGAATTTCAAGGAATTGAAAATCAATAAAGACGGTATCATTATCAAAACAGAATAAGCTAACGCAAAAGCAATCGAATGTAAATTAAAAACCAATAGCCATGATAAAAGTCATCACATTAATTACCAAATTTATTGTTATTACGTTAATAGCGCTATTTTTTGGATCTTGCAATCAGCTAGGCGAACTAGGCTCTATAACAGGAAGCGGTCATGTTACCACCGAAAAAAGAACTGTAACAGGTGATTTTAAAAATGTAGAAGTAAGCAATGCTTTAGATCTAGTTATCGAGCAATCGGATAAAACAGAAATAATTGTCGAAGCCGATGATAATTTGCAAAAAGAAATCACTACAAAAGTAGAAAATGGAGTGCTTATTATTTCTTGCAAAGTAGGTAACTATATAAATGTTTCTTCCAAAAAAATAACTATAAAAATGCCTGTTATCGAAGGACTTGAAGCTTCATCAGCCTCAACAATCAATGGCAACAACACATTAAAAGGAAGCAGTTTAAATTTAACCTCATCAAGTGCTGGATCCATTCATGTCACAGCAGAATATGAAAACATTCAATTAACTAGCAGCAGTGCCAGTAATCAAACCATCAATGGAAAAGCGATTCATTTAGAAACATCCTCTTCCAGCGGTTCGGTTTTAAATGCTGGTGAATTATTAGCAAATGAAGTAGTTGCCCATGCTTCGAGCGGATCATCAACAACTGTTTTGCCTATTGTGAATTTGAAAGCGGAGGCTTCAAGCGGAGGAAGCATCTCTTATAACAAAACTCCAAAATCTATTCAAAAAGAGGAGAATTCTGGAGGAAGTGTTCATCAAGAATAAGTAATTCAAACTTAAAAAACATTCATAACAATGGATGTTTTTTTTAATTCAAAATTAAATTATTAACCATTAATTTACTACAATAAACATTCACACATAAAATCATCACTTTAAATCAATCAAATCATGAAAAACAATCAATTCAAAGCTAGTTTTTTAGCTTTATTTTTAGGAGGCATGTGTCTTCAGGCACAGGCACAGGAACAGTCCACCACAGGGGGAGCGAGTGCTAAGCCAACATCAAAGTATAACTATCACGATGCTTTTGCTCCCAACTTTTACACTAAAAATGGTACTGACACACATTCAGCCAGCGGGCAACCGGGAGCAAAATATTGGCAAAACAAAGCTGATTATCTATTGACAGCTACCTTGAATGAGAAAAAAAATGAAATTATTGGCACCGAAATTTTAACGTACACTAACAATAGTCCTGACAAAATCTCTTTTTTATGGATGAACGTTGATCAAAATTTGTTTAAAAACAACTCTCGAGGAAAAGCAGTAATTCCAGTAACTGGTAACCGTGATGGAGACAAAGGGCAAATATTTGACGGAGGACATAAAATAAAATCAATAAAAACAGTTGCAATCCAAAATGGAAAAACCATTGAAAAAGAAGTAAAATTTGAAATAACCGACACTAGAATGCAGGTTTTTCTTCCACAGGATCTAAATCCAAATGGAGGAACTATAAAACTTAAAATGGAGTTTTCCTTTATTTCTCCAGATTTTGGCTCAAACAGAATGGGTGTATTGGAAACTAAAAACGGAAAAATCTTCACTATGGCGCAATGGTATCCGAGAATGTGTGTTTATGACGATGTTAAGGGATGGAATAGCTTACCCTATCTCGGTGCAGGTGAATTTTATCTTGAGTATGGCGATTTTGATGTAACAATTACCGCTCCCTCAAATCACATCGTTGTTTGCTCAGGTGAATTGACAAACCCTTCCGAAGTATATACCTCTGAACAACAAAAACGTTGGGCTGTTGCATCACAAAGTGACAAAACAGTAATAATACGTTCGGCAGAAGAAGTTACCAATACAACTTCAAGACCTACCGGGAAATCTACATTGAACTGGCATTTTAAAATTAAAAACGCACGTGATGTTTCATGGGCCTCTTCATCGGCATTTATTATTGATGCTGCAAAAATCAATTTGCCAAGCGATAAAAAATCATTAGCCATTTCTGCATACCCCGTTGAAAGCTCAGGACAGGAAGCATGGAGTCGTGCCACTGAATACACAAAATCATCAATAGAAAATTATTCTAAACGCTGGTTTGAACACCCCTATCCTGCAGCCGTTAATGTAGCTGGCAACGCACGTGGGATGGAATATCCAGGAATTGTTTTTTGTGATTGGAAATCAAAGGGTGAAGATTTATGGAGCGTAACCGATCATGAATTTGGTCATAGCTGGTTCCCTATGATTGTAGGTTCCAACGAACGTTTATTTGCTTGGATGGACGAAGGGTTCAACACCTTTATTAACACACTAAGTTCTGTTGATTTCAATAACGGAGAATACAAATCCAACCCAAAAAACATGCAAAAAAAGGCTAAAGTACTATTCAAACCCGAATTAGAGCCTATTATGACTGCACCAGACGGAATGAAGGAAGGAAATATGGGAATATTGGCATACGAAAAACCGGCATCGGGACTAATTGTGTTGCGCGAACAAGTATTAGGAAAAGAACGTTTCGACAAGGCTTTTAGAACTTACACAGAACGTTGGGCCTTTAAACACCCAACACCAGATGACTTTTTTCGAACAATGGAGAACGTTTCCGGAGAAGATCTGAATTGGTTTTGGAGATCTTGGTTCGTAAATAACTGGCAATTGGATCAAGGAATTACAAAAATCAAATATTTGAAAAACGATCCTAAATTGGGTGCCATTATTTCAATCGAAAATTTAGAAAAAATGGCTATGCCAGTTGTTTTGGAAATCAAAACCAAAAGTGGTGCTGTTAACCGTGTTCAACTTCCTGTAGAAATATGGCAACGCAATACTTCTTGGTCATTTAAAAATGCTTCTACCGAAGAAATTGACACCATAACAATAGACCCTGATCATGTTTTTCCTGATATAAATACTGCAAATAATGTTTGGAGTGCTGACAAAAGTGAGTTAGAGAAAGCAGTAATTTTAGATAGTTATTTAGGAAACTATGCAAGTAAACAACTTCCAGTAAAGCTTAGTTTCACTGAAGAAAACGGAACTCTTACAGGAACACCTGAAGAGGGTCAGGGTTCGGCCATTTCTTTTGAAAGTATTGGTAAAGATAAATTTGGTTCTGAAAGAGAAGGTGGTATTGAAATTCAATTTAATGAATCTAAAAATGAATTTACATTAAAAATAGAAAGTCAAAATTTCTTATTTACAAAGGCATAAAAAAATTTACTAACATTATTCGAGTAAAATTATATTTAATGATTAAAACTTATGTTTTTTTATAGTTAATCTTAACGATTTTGTCATTCCGACGAAGGAGGAATCACATAACGTAATTAGCAGATGTGATTCCTCCTTCGTCGGAATGACAAAACATCAGATATTG
>CAUPKA010000023.1:0-72619 GCA_963511725.1 uncultured Flavobacterium sp. | reverse complement strand
CTATTTGATGCTTGTTCAATATAAACTGACAAAGTCCTAATCAGCGGATAAGTCTAAAAACTTTGTAGTACCAATGGTGCACTTTGTCAGTTTGGTTGTTAATTTAAATTTACGAATAATTTATTATGCAAATCTAAAGGTGGTATAAGTTACTGTACTATTGTTGGTTGGTATTTGATTGGTTATAATTGGCACAAATCCGCTACCAAAATCAGCATTGATTTGTGTTATTTTTTTGTCAAGATTAAAAAACAATTGGGGATTGACCCCTATGGTTAAACTTCCTGCAAATGCAGTAACGGTTTTGGTTAACGGAGCAATAAGCGTAACGTGTTTGGTATATGCTGAAGGCTTGCCTGCAATGGGTTGATAGACTCCGTTTACGAGCCTTAACCCACCTAGACTTTCGTTTTCTTCATTATAATTCAAAAAATCAAAGTCGGTATTGATGATTCCTATTTGCAAATCGGGTTTATTGCTTGTAACTGTGTTTTTGATTTGTTTGTAGGTAGTGTTATCTACAAATTTGGTCTTGTTGCTGGCACGGTATAGTTCAGACAATGCTTGCTCAAACAAACTGGCATCGGCAGTGTTATAATCTGCTTCGTTGTACTGATACAAATTGGTAAAGGGTGTTATCCGAGAATAATTGATGCCTGATGCCAAATAGTGCAACCCGTTTTGTGCATTGATGCCTTGTTGTACAACTGTAGTGGCGGTTTGCCAAAAAGCATTTTCTTGTTGTTGTAGTTGTGCTACGGTTTGGGGTTGTTGTGCATAAGTGGTAAAACTTACCACTAGTAAAATTGTTTTTAAAATTATTTTCATGTTTTAAAGAAATTTTGTAGAGTTTATGGTTGGTTTACTAAAATCGAATCTTCCATCGGTAATTTCGATAACATCATTAGGGTTATTTTTGTTCTTCAATGTGCAAGAAAAAGTTCCTGAAATAATTTCTTTAGTATATTTTGTAATCTGTACATTACCTGTATTCTCAATAGAACCATAAAAGGCGTTTTTGTATAGAACTTGAATATATGTAGTATCTCCCCAATCTGCTGAGAAACCTCCAATAACATTTGCTATTGGATATAGAGAAGCTTCTTTATTAAATACTTTGTAAAGTTTAATAAATAAGGCTCCTCTATTCGTTTCTAGGCAATCTTTTGCTTCTATCTGCTCATAATCTAAATTATACAAATCATTTCTGTTGCTAGAATATTCAATTCCTTTTGGAAGAGTTCCTCCTGGAACTCCTTCAATTTTAGCATCTCTAGGTATCATAATAACACCATTTATTTTACACCCAAAAGTATTGGCTCCTGTTTGAGTTATAGCAGGTAGTTGTGGGTTGTAGTCTGCTGGTTTGTCGCTGGTGCATGCACCAAGCATGGCAATAGAAATAAGTGTTGCGATTGTTGTTTTCATAGTTAGTTGTTATTAAATTTTTGTTTTATGATTTGTGTAATTTTATGTGGTTTCTATGTGTTTCGGGTAGCTCACGGGTTGTATATAACTAACTTCTTTGTAGTATTATACACAAAAGCTAGCTTGTAAATATATTAAATATTTACTTACAATAATTTTAAATTCTGTAATGTTTTTTGAGTTTTTTTGTAATGAAATAAAAATGGCATTTAAAGCTTTTCTAAATAAAATATGGCTCTGTAGTTTTAATAGGTTGAAAAACACCATTGATTAATTGTAAGGTTTCATTACTGTGATTTCTTCATTATAATTCAAAAAATCAAAGTCGGTATTGATGATTCCTATTTGCAAATCGGGTTTATTACTTGTAACTGTGTTTTTAATTTGTTTATAAGTAGTGTTATCTACAAATTTGGTCTTGTTGCTGGCACGGTATAGTACAGACAATGCTTGCTCAAACAAACTGGCATCGGCAGTATTATAATCTGCTTCGTTGTACTGATACAAATTGGTAAAGGGTGTTATGCGAGAATAATTGATGTCTGATGCCAAATAGTGCAACCCGTTTTGTGCATTGATGCCTTGTTGCACCCCGCTCACCGAAGAGTTCCTTATGAAAAGCTACGCAAATGTCTCACGACTTTGCGTAATTTTTTTTTAAAGCTCTTGTAAGGCTCAAATATGTCAAAAGTCTCCCGACTTTTAATGTGAATGTTTTTAGAACTGTTTGTATTTTTATGTAAAAAGTGAGCATTTCGATTTATACAACCGTTTTTAATTCATAAGATGTTTCCGGAAAAAGTCGGGATACTTATGTTAGATTTACAGCTTTAAAGGATGTCAGAAAAAGACGCAAAGTCTGGTTCAGAAAGGTTTCGGAATCGTAGAGCGGATTAGTGGCTCGTGAAAACAAACAACACGTGTTATTAAAAAAATATTTGCACGTGAATAAATATCTCTATATATTTACTTCATAATATTTAATGTCAAAAATCATGAACACGAAGTTAACATTGACGATTGAGCAAACTGTTATCGAAAAAGCAAAAAAATATGCAAAAGATAGAGAGCGTAGTTTGTCAAACTTAATAGAGAATTATTTAAAAGCTCTTACGAAAGAAGATAATTCAAATGAAATAGAATTAACTCCTATTGTAAAATCTTTAAAAGGTTCTTTTACAGCTCCAAAAAACTTTGATTATAAAAAAGAATTGACTAGTCGTTTATCTGAAAAATATTTATAATCAATGACTAGAATTTTAATTGATACAGATGTAATTCTTGATTTCTTTTTTGACAGACAACCTTTTGCAGAAAACGCAGCAAAAATTTTTTCTCTATGTGAATCAAAGAAAATAAAAGGCTTTGTAACACCCGTAATTATAAGTAATGTCTACTATTTACTTAGACAAACTGCTAAACATGAAAAGGTAATCGAGAAATTAAAACTATTAGTTTTAATTACTGAAATATTAATAATCGATAAAGATGTAATACTTCAAGCATTGAACTCAGATTTTAAGGATTTTGAAGATGCATTACAAAATTATTCAGCAGAATTAGATAAAGAAATTGATCTAATATTAACTCGAAATATAAAAGATTTTAAAAATAGTTTGTTAGCTGTAATGACGCCGGACAATTATATGAAAATAAAAAATGCCAGCCACTAACAGCTACAAGCAATTTGGGCATTTGGATAAATTTGAAGTTGGTTTTATATCAGATAAATTTGTGTTTACCCTGCTCTCCGAATAGTTCTTTATGAAAAGCTGCGCAATCCCTAAAGCTTTCTGGACGCGACTTTGTGCAGTTTTTTTAAAGCTCTTGTAAGTCACAAATATGTCAAAAGCCTCCCGCCTTTTACTGTGAATATGTATAGAGCTACATAACTTTCTAAAATTATAAAAAACTAAAAAAAAACAATGCCACTGTTTTGCAGTTTTTACTTCCATATTTAAAACGGAAACATATTTATAAGTAAAAATTTAAATTTTATAAAATATTTACAAAAAAAGTCAACCGCCTTTAATTAGATTTACGACTTACAAGAGCGTCAGAAAAAAAGCGCAAAGTCATGAGACTTTGAGGAGCGGATGTCTTGGAGAGTGATGTGTTGTTGGATTATTGTGTTATGCCAAACGGGGTTTATGAATTCTAATTTATAAGCAGTATTTTTGCTTTTATAAATCTACTATTAAATTATGAAAATGTTTAAAACCCCAAGATTCGTTGCCCAAATCCTGATTATGTTATTTGCTTTTACATTCACAAACTGCAGTGTTAAAGTTGGACCAAATCATAGTCATGCCAAAACAAAAAAGGTTCCACCAGGGCAAGCTAAAAAAGCAGCTGGAGCAAAAAGCGCTAAAAATTATGCTCCAGGCCATAATAAATAATCGAATGAGGCTGTCCGTAAAAGGTCAGCCTTTTTGTTTTTAGATAAATTCTAGATTTAGACTTAGAAAGTTTCAAAGCCCTTTGAGGCAGTTATTGACTGCAAATTATCTTGATTACAACCGCAAGAGGGATTACTTCACTATATATTTATTTTCATAGGAGTTCAGTGAATTCCATTTGAAGCTAGCTACCGAAGTAGCGCGTATAGCCCGACCGCATTAAAAAAGGGGCGACTAAGCGATATGCTGAGTTTGCCCCTTTTTTTAAATGTGGTCTTGCCCAAATCCTTCTTATCAAAGGAATGGAAAGCAATATTAATGTGTTTTATGAAATGCTTTTTTATTGAAGACAATTAAAATTCCTACTCCTGTTGAAATAGCCATATCGGCAATGTTGAAAATGGCATTGAAAAAAGTAAAATTACGTCCGCCAAAATAAGGAATCCATTCTGGCATTGGATAATCTCTTATAAAAGGGAAATAAAACATATCGACTACCTGCCCGTTTAGCCAAGTTCCGTAAGGTTGCTCAGCAAATATAGTTGCTAGTTGCTGGTGGCTGTCATCAAATATAACGCCATAAAATACTGAGTCAATTATGTTTCCTAATGCACCTGCAAATATCAAGGCAATAGCAACGACAAGATAATTAGAGCTTTTCTTTCTTTCGACAGCGTCCCACAGCCAATAACCAATTCCCGTTACGGCAAAAAGCCTAAAAACAGTTAGGATTAATTTTCCATAAGCCCCCGGAATTTTGGTTCCCCATGCCATTCCTTCATTTTCAATAAAATGAATTTGAAACCAATTGAACACATGGACCTCTTCTCCTAAAATAAAATTTGTTTTTACATATATTTTAGAGACCTGATCTACTAATAATATAAGAATAATAAGAAAGTACGCTTTGACTAATGACATCTATGAAAATTTTAACGGCGTAAAAGTAATAAATTAAGAAAAAAAAACGCTCCTAATGGAGCGTTAATTATTGTGGGTTAAAGACTTTATCTCTGTAGATTTTTTGCCTCGATGCTCATTGTGGCGTGAGGAACAATTTTTAGTCTTTCTTTTCCAATTAATTTTCCGGTAATTCTACAAACACCGTACGTTTTATTTTCTACTCGGAATAATGCACTCTTCAAATCTCGTATAAACTTTTCTTGACGAATTGCAAGCTGTGAGTTAGCTTCTTTCGACATGATTTCACTGCCTTCTTCAAATGCTTTAAACGTTGGAGATGTATCATCTGTACCATTGTTAAGGTCATTCATGTAGGCGCTTTTAATCAAATCTAAATCGGCTTGAGCCTTTACGATTTTATTCTGAATGATTTCCTTAAACTCTGCTAAATCAGCGTCAGAGTATCTTGCAACTTCATCTACCATAATACTAATTTTTTGTAATTATTATACTTGTTGTTATTCCATCAAAGTCAATTTCCGTGCCGTTATCCATAATATCCTCAAAAACAAGAACTTCTGTCAGAGTTTCTGATTTTATGTAGTCTTTATTGGCATTTACTGCTATTTCCAAAGTATCATTCTTTTGCAAATGAACTTTAATTTTATCCGTCACCTCAAATCCAGCATCTTTACGGATGTTTTGAATTCTATTTACCAATTCTCTCGCAATTCCTTCTTGTTTTAATTCAGGAGAAATTGTAATATCCAACGCAACCGTTATTCCATTTGAATTGGCAACCAGCCAACCCTCGATGTCTTGTGACGATATTTCTACATCTTCTAATGATAAAATTACACTTTTTCCCGCAATTACAACCGTTAGCGCGCCTTCTTTGTCAAATTGTGAGATTTGTTCCGCAGACAAACCTTGTATCTCTTTGGAAATCAATCCCATATCTTTTCCAAAACGAGGCCCTAAAGCCTTGAAATTTGGTTTAATTTGCTTGATTAAAATACCCGAAGCATCATCTAAAAGTACGATTTCTTTCACGTTTACCTCTGCTTTTATCAGGTCTGAAACCGCTTCAATTTCGAGCCTTTGATTCTCGTCAAGTACTGGAATCATTACCTTTTGCAGTGGTTGACGCACCTTAATCATCTCCTTTTTTCTTAGTGATAAAACAAGGGAAGAGATGGTCTGCGCTTTCTGCATTTTGCTCTCTAACATTTTATTAACATACTTTTCAACTGAAATTGGGAATTGAGCCAAATGAACTGACTCAAAATTTTCGGTTGTTGTAGCTTTTGTCAGGTCTCTATAAAGAGCATCCATAAAGAACGGAGCGATAGGTGCGCTCAATTTACTGATTGTCAGCAAGCATGTATAAAGTGTTTGATAAGCCGCGATTTTATCTTGTGCATATTCACCTTTCCAGAAACGGCGACGGCATAAACGAACATACCAGTTACTCAAATTCTCTTGTACGAATTCGGATATTGCACGAGCAGCTTTTGTTGGTTCATAATCCGCATACGCTTCATCGGCTACTTTTATTAAAGTATTCAATTCGGATATAATCCATTGATCGATTTCTGGTCTTTCGTTTACAGGAATTTCAGCTTCTTCATATTTGAATCCATCAATATTAGCATATAAACTAAAGAACGAATAAGTGTTATACAGCGTTCCAAAAAACTTACGGCGCACCTCGGCAATTCCTTCTAAATCGAATTTTAAGTTATCCCAAGGATTGGCGTTTGAAATCATGTACCAACGCGTAGCATCAGGACCATATTCTTTTAAGGTTTCAAAAGGATCGGCTGCATTTCCTAGACGTTTAGACATTTTTTGTCCATTTTTATCTAAAACCAAACCGTTTGACACTACATTTTTATAGGCTATTTTATCAAAAACCAAAGTTCCGATAGCGTGCAAAGTATAAAACCAACCACGTGTCTGGTCTACTCCTTCGGCAATAAAATTCGCTGGAAAATCTTTGTTTTCGTCTATTTTTTCTTTGTTTTCAAAAGGATAATGCCATTGCGCATAAGGCATTGCTCCAGAATCAAACCAAACATCAATCAAATCAGATTCACGCATCATTGGTTTTCCAGAAGCGGAAACTAAAGTGATTTGATCTACTACATTTTTATGTAAATCAATCAAATCATAATTTGATTCATCCATATTTCCAATTTCAAAACCTTTGAAAGGGTTTTCTTTTTGAAAACCTGCTGCGATTGATTTTTCAATTTCATTGTATAATTCTTCGACAGAACCTATCAGCATTTCTTCGGTTCCTTCTTCGTTTCTCCAAATTGGCAATGGGATTCCCCAAAAACGAGAACGTGATAAATTCCAGTCATTAGCATTTTTCAGCCAATTTCCAAAACGTCCTTCACCAGTTGCTTTTGGCTTCCAGTTGATGGTTTCGTTAAGGTCGAACATTCTATCTCTAACCTCAGTAATTTTTATAAACCAAGAATCCAAAGGATAGTATAAAATTGGCGTATCTGTTCTCCAGCAATGCGGATAACTGTGCACATATTTCTCTACTTTGAATGCTTTATTTTCTTCTTTTAACTGAATTGCAATTTCTACATCAATAGAACGCTCTGGAGCGGGTCCATCAGCAGCTGTATAGTATTCGTTTTTAACATATTTTCCAGAGTAGCTTCCTAATCCATTAATGAATTTTCCTTGAAGATTTACTAATGGAACTGGAGTTCCGTTTTCGTCTAAAACCAGCATTGGCGGAACTTCGGGAGTAGCTTCTTTGGCAACTTTGGCATCATCTGCACCAAAAGTCGGAGCAGTATGTACAATTCCGGTTCCGTCTTCGGTTGTCACAAAATCTCCTGAAATTACTCTAAAAGCATTTTCAGGATTTTGGTAGGGTAATGCATATTGTAATAATTGCTCGTAACGGATATCTACTAAATCGGCTCCTTTGCATTCTGCAAGGATATGAAATGGTATTTTTTTGTCACCTTCTTTGAAATTTTCAAAATCGAATGGCTCGGTACTTTCAAAAAATCCTTTTCCAAATTGTTTGCCAACAAGATTTTTTGCCAAAATCACGTTCGATGGACGGAAAGTATATTGGTTGAAAGTTTTTACCAAAACATATTCAATTCTAGGTCCAACTGTCAATGCAGTATTACTAGGCAAAGTCCAAGGTGTAGTCGTCCAAGCTAAGAAATGGATTTCGTCCAAATCCAATCTTTCTAACTTATAATGTTTTAAATTATTGGAACTGATGTAATCATAAAAAGTATTAAAAACCAATTCTTTTTGATCTTCTAATACTTTAAACTGAGCCACAACTGTTGTATCGGTAACGTCTCTGTAACTTCCGGGCTGATTTACTTCGTGAGAAGACAATCCTGTTCCTGCTTTTGGTGAATAAGGCTGAATAGTATAGCCTTTGTACATCAAATCCTTGTTGTAGATTTGCTTTAACAACCACCAAACCGATTCCATGTATTTGGATTTGTAAGTCACATATGGATCTTCCATATCAACCCAATATCCCATTTTTTCGGTCAGATCATTCCATACATCGGTATAACGCATTACGGTTTTCTTACACGCTTCGTTATACTCTTCTACGGTTATTTTTTTTCCAATATCTTCTTTGGTAATTCCAAGTTCTTTCTCGGTACCTAATTCCACAGGCAATCCATGCGTATCCCAACCGGCTTTACGCTTTACTTGAAATCCTTTTTGGGTTTTATATCTGCAAAAAATATCTTTAATAGCACGCGCCATCACGTGGTGAATTCCAGGCAATCCATTTGCTGAAGGCGGTCCTTCAAAAAACACAAAAGGTTCGGCTCCTTCACGAGTGGTTACGCTCTTTTCAAATATATTTTCTTTCTTCCAAAAATCCAGCACTTCGGATGCCACTGTAGGCAAGTCAAGTCCTTTGTATTCAGTAAATTTTGTACTCATTTTATCCTTTTCTTAATCGAGGTGCGAAAGTAGTGAATATAAGTAAAAAGGCAAAAGGCAAAAGGCAAAAGTTGCAGTTTACTACTAGTTATTGTTCTATCCTTTGATTTGAATTAAAAAAAAAGCAAAATATCAAGAAAAAACTTCTTTCAGAACATCCAAAGATTTTGGTCTTTTGAAGCCGTCGAGATGAAAACTGTAATAATCGATTAAAATCTTTAGAAGCAATTGTCTTTCGATGACATGAAACGTTTTTTGGTCGTTATCAAATTTCAGCTGGATTAGTTTTTTGAACAATTGAGTTTCATGTTCTGTGAGCGAACTAATGGCGTGAAAAGGAGTAAAAACACCTTCAACCATTTCAAAAAAAGACATATCCATGTCGGAAGTATCAGGGTAAAATCCAAGGTATTTTGTGATTTCCAACATTAGAATCAAATGAAAATTAGAAATTTCATCGTGTTCATCCAACCAATGCAAAGCGGTTTCTAGAAAAGTAAACAACGATTCGTTTTTCTCTTCTTCATGTATTGAATGATGCAAAATTTCGGAGAGAAACAAAACCATAGTGCTCTTAAAAATATTCGAATGTATCGAATGAAAAGGAGATGAAATTTTTACTTCTTTGAAATTTTCGAGAGTTCCTTTGTTTTTATGAACGGCTTCAATTTCTATAATAGTCAGCGGTTGAAAATATGCCATTTTAGAACTCCCTTTTCTAGAGGAAAAAGCATCACGCACAATATAAGATTTCAACCCATTTGAAAGCGTAAAACATTTCACAATCAAGCTTTTCTCCTGAAATTTTAAAGCTGAAATAACGATGGCTTTGGTTTTGACTAGCAAAATTGGATTGTTAGATTATTTGACTTCTTAGAATTTAAGATTTTTGACTTTTTAACTTTCGACTACCTTATAATCATCACTTTCTTAACCTTTGTTTCACTGCCATCTTGAGCAGATACAAAAATCATGTACACCCCAGATGCCACTTTGTATTTCCCGAAAGCGGTGGTGTCCCATTCTAAAGTTCCGCCTTCGGTAGTAGCTTCGAATACTAGATTGCCTGCAACATCAGTAATTTTTACATTGGCTTTGTTAAGCAATCCGTTTATTTTTACTGTCCCAGCATATTCTGGGCGAACGGGATTGGGATATACATAAACGTTACTTAGGTTATCGCTGGACGATGTGGCTATCCCTTTGAAAGAAATTAAACCTTTGGAAGTAGCTATAAAGACTTCGCCCGTATTTTTATCGATGCTTATGTCGTTTATTACGTTACTTGGCAAAGGAGAATTGTCTGTTGTAAAATGATACTTGGTTTCTTGGCCATTTGAAGAGACCAAAAATACGCCGGCATCTGCTGTTGCAATCCATTTTTCATTGGCACCATTTACTTCGATGTCCGTTATAAATTGTTCGTAAAGCAGTTCTTGAGCAAGACCATCTTCCATAATAATAATGCTTTCGGCTGTTAATTGGCTTTCGGTTGTAAAATTGTTTACATTATACAAAACTCTCAATCCTTTTGTGGTTCCAATCCAAAGCTGATTTTTGGTATCCACGGCAAGAGCCCGAACATCTTTTATTGGCAAATTTCCCTGATCTGCGCCAAAAGTCATTTTTTTGAACGTATTGCTGCTTTCGTTAAAACCAATTACGCCATTTATATTGGTTGACATCCATTTTGTCCCATACTTATCAATAACCATAGTCCCAAAATCATTACTGCTAGGTGTCGTTATAACTTTACCCATGGCATAAGTCTTCCATTGTCCGCCAGAACTTAGCATTTTTAAACCATTTACAACTCTAGAATTGTTAATCCATAAATTTCCAGATTTATCAAAGGTCGTCCCTCCGATTCTAATATCGATATAATTAGGATTCGGCGGATTAATAGTTAGAGACTCTAAACTGCTGTTGGTTTGATTGTATAAAATAGTTGGAATATCACTTTGCATTTTTAATAAACCTGAAAAATAAGAACTCGCATACACTTCTTTTTCATTGGTTGGATTAATTGCAATTCGGGTCATGGATTTGGCGCCAAGCACCTCATCAAAAGGAATATTTAACCATCCAGATGTTGAATACTTGCTAATTCCCAAATCGTCCAATGGATATGGATTATAAAAATTATCATAATCCCCATAGACTGTCCAAAGCTGAGTTGGGGTAACTTGCAGCGCAAAAATATTATTTCGGGAAGGCCCAATTGGGGTTATATTATCATAATTGGTTACTGTCAAAAGCGGAGTGGTAAGTAATCCGTTTTCGGTAGTTCCAATATAAATCACATTGTTTATTATAATGGCACAGCTAAAAGCTGAATTCATCTCCAGAATCTGATTCCTGTTTATTTGGCGCTGCAAAACCATTTGTTTATTGTAAATCAAAATAGAATTGGGTGTTGTCACAATCAAATAATCGGCGGTTGATCTAAAATTAGCAGTCGCCTCTGATAATTGCAAAAAGCCATTAAACGTACTGGAACCCGAATCGTATTTATGAACATATCCTGTCGAATTTACAGCATACAATTCTGTACCTAAAGAGGCAACTCCAACCCAATTACCTGCTACGGTTACTTGCCATTGTTTGTAATCTATTAAATTGGGATTGGCAATATTTCCTTTTCGAATGCCATTGGATGTCGCTGCATAAATAAATCCTCCGTGAATTGCTGTTTGAGAAACTTTAATTTCGGCACCGTTGTCGCCAATAAAATAAGTGTCGCCAAATTGTGAAGTGGTTAAATTGAATTGTACGATTCCAAAATCGGTGGAGACATAAACAATTCCGTTGTACTCCATGAAATTGTTGATTTGTTTTACGTTTGACGGCAAATTTTTATTGATAATATCCACAACTTTGAGCATCGACCCATCGGCTTCGTTGATTACAGTTAGTAAACCATTTTGATATCCAATAATTGTTTTATTAAAAATTGGGCTGTAATACAGTGCCGTAATGGTTTCGCCGGCAAGTCCATCGACTGTTGTGGTGGTTTTTATAATGCTGGTGCTGTTATCTTTCGAGAACAAGGCGTTTTCGGAAGCGGCGTAAATTGCTTTTGGAGATTCGGAAACGGCTTTGATTTGGGTATAAGAGAAATATCCCTGCCAAGACAAATTGCTTTGGGCAAAAGTGATTTGAACCACGAATAAAAAAAGCAGGTATAAAAGTCTTTTTTGCATTGAACAACAAATTGGTTCACAAATATAGCACAAAGGAAAGAATTAAGGATTTCTGAATGGGAATTCTCAGGATAAACAAGTTAAAATTGGTTTAAAATGGGAACTCGATTATTAATTTTTGGAGCAGAAAGGATAGGTGTTTTCAGTGAGCATCGTCCCGCTTTCCGTTTCAATCTTTTGTGCCGAACACCGGAACAAAAGGATTTCCACTGTAATCGGGGCTAAGAGCAATGTTATTAATTTAAGCGTTTTTTATGTCATTTCGACGAAGGAGACTCGAGCGATAGCGAACAGGCGAAGCAAATCACATAACGTGAGTCACTAGTGAGATTCCTCATTCTTCGGACTGACAAAACGATGACTTTATATCCTTAACTTAATGACATTGGGCTAAGAGCAGGCATTGGGATTTTTAGTTTACTTCTTTTTTTATTAGATTTTTTGACACGAAATACATTCCAATTATTATAAACGGAATACTCAATATTTGCCCCATATTTAATTTCATTCCTTCTTCAAATTCTACTTGATTTATTTTGACAAACTCAATTAAAATTCTCATTGTAAAAATTAAAGTTATTGCTAAACCAAAGTAAAAACCATTTCCAAATTTTATGTTTTTAGTTTTGTATGTGCTGAAAATTATTATAAAAATTATAAAATAGGAGACCGCTTCATAAAGCTGGGCTGGATGTCTTGGTATATTGTCAATACGTTTAAAAACAAATGCCCAGGGCATTGTTGTTGGATTACCAATCATTTCAGAGTTCATTAAGTTGGCAAGTCTTATAAATGTGGCTCCAAGTGGCGCAACAACAGCAATTAAATCAAGGATTTTAAGATATTTTATTTTGAATTTTTTCGAATATAGATAAAGTGAAATAATCAGACCAACTGTTCCGCCGTGACTCGCCAAACCTGCAAATCCAATAAATTTGTAATCTCCATTTAAAGTTTTCTTAATGGGCAAAATAATTTCCAATAGATTTTTTGAGTAATAATCAAAGTCATAAAATAAGCAATGCCCCAATCTGGCTCCCACAAAAATTCCAATTATTCCGTAAACAAATAATGCTTCGTGTGCGCTATTATCTAACTTTTCTTCTTTAAAAATTCCTTTAAGAATGAACATACATAAAAGCAAACCGCATGCAAATAACAGTTCGTAATATTTTAATGGGAACCCAAAAATATTAATTATTTCTGAGTCAAAATCCCAGTTTATGTACAATGCAATCATAGTTTCTACTAATTTCAGTTTTCTTTATTTTTTGACAAATAAGCCACTAACAATTACCTCCTAAAAAACCAACTTTTCATTAAGCCAATTATCTAAATCCGTTTTAGTACCTGGTAGCAAAAGTGTTTTTATGAAATCCAAGTTTCCTTAACTTTAATAATCACCCATCTATCGTTTATTTTTTTAATGAAAACTGAATAACCCAAACCACATTTTCCGCCACATCTGTAACTGACATCTAAACTTCCAGATTCTTTTTTGGTGTCGAATTTTATTTTGGAAAAGGACATAACACCCGCAAATTTAATATAGTTTGTTTTCCAATCATTATATTCTAAATCTTCACCTCTTGGATGTTCACTTAAATGTCTAAAAATAAATTTAGAACTTTTATATTTTGTTAAGTCAGTTTTCTCATTAATCAACCCTTCATTTTCTAATGCAATTATTAGGTTTAATGTGTCTTTTTTTAAAGCAGATCTTTTTACTTCACATTCTAAATCTCTCCTATGTTGACCGACAGAATCCAATCCAATCCACTTTCCATTTTTATCGTAAATTGGTTTACCTTGTTCTGGAAAACAGGTATAAAGCCTTTGGTCTATATATGTTGAATCAACAATTGTGATAAATAATTTATCAAAAATGTTTTGTTCGAATTCTTTATCTGTGATTTTATTATCACATCCAAAGAAACCAAAAATTAGTATAAATAATATGATGTCTACTATTCGTCTCATAATAGGTTTGCTAACTTATTTGTATGTGTAATAAGTATCATACAATATTTATTCTCAAATATATAAAATAAAGATTGTAAATCATTTAAAGCACTTTTGCTATTACCCTATTTTGTGAACCTTTTTAAACACCTCAATTCTGTTTGCAATGATTCTTTTGCTTACGTGTAAGTTACAATTGATAAAATTATTCAATTTAGTTAGTATTTAAGGCTAATATAATTAGCCTTAAATACTAACTAAAATAATAGTAAATACCAACTAAGTTGTCCTTAAAGGCTAACTTAGTTATGCAAAAAAACTAACTTTATTTGCCTTAAAGGCAAGTCAAGTTCACCTTAAAGGCTAACTTAATTAATAAAGTATACTAATTTTATTAATATTTAAGGCAAAGTCTATTAGTGAAGAAGGCTAATAAAATCAAAAAATACTATTACTAGGAATAAAATACTGCAAAATACTTCGTGCCAAAAAGAAAGAAGAATGGTTTCGTTAAACGAAAAATATCTTAGGATCACTAATGCTGCGAAAGGGATAGACGGAAGCTACCGAAGTAGCCCAGATAGCCCGACCCCATTATGGAAAGGGGGCGAATAAGCGGCATCTAAAGTAGCCCGCTTTTTATAATGGGGTTTCGCCCACACGAGCTTTTGCGAACTGACGAAGTAAATGATATTAGAACTGAATTTTATGAGCACAAAAAATGCCTTTAATCTTTACAGAAAAAAGGCATTTTGTATTTATTAATGGTGATTAATCAATCCTGCTTTAAAATCTAAAATCAGAAATCGTTAATCAACAATCTAAAATCTTTAAACCACTCCTTGAGCAAGCATTGCATCGGCTACTTTTACGAATCCGGCGATGTTGGCTCCTCTCACGTAGTCTGTAAAACCTGTAGCATCGGTGCCGTATTTTACACAGGAAGCGTGAATGTCTTTCATGATGTTTTTTAATCTTTCGTCCACTTCTTCGGAAGACCAGCTTAAACGCAATGAATTTTGTGACATTTCAAGTCCTGAAGTGGCAACTCCACCAGCATTTGAAGCTTTTCCTGGAGCGAATAAAATTTTAGCTTTTTGGAAAACATGAACCGCTTCTGGTGTTGAAGGCATATTTGCTCCTTCGGCAACACAGATGCATCCGTTGGCAACAAGTTCTTTTGCTTCGTCTTCGTTCAGCTCATTTTGAGTCGCACAAGGTAAGGCAACCTCACATTTTACTTCCCAAGGACGTTTACCAGCTACATATTTTGCATTTGGATATTTTGCAACGTAATCGCTGATTCTTCCTCTTAACTCATTTTTAATTTCCATTACATGAGCTAATTTATCAGCATCAATTCCATCTGCATCGTAGATATACCCAGCAGAATCTGACATAGTTACTACTTTGGCTCCCAGCTGCGTTGCTTTTTCAGCTGCATATTGCGCTACGTTTCCAGATCCAGAAATCACTATTGTTTTACCTTCAAAACTTTCTCCTTTGGTAGCCAGCATGCTTTGTGCAAAATACACATCTCCATATCCAGTTGCTTCCGGACGAATTAAGGATCCTCCAAAAGAAATTCCTTTACCAGTTAAAACTCCTGTAAATTCGTTTCTTAATCTTTTGTACTGTCCAAACATATATCCTACTTCTCTTCCGCCTACACCAATATCACCTGCAGGTACATCAGTATCAGCGCCAATATGTTTAGACAATTCAGTCATGAATGCTTGACAAAAACGCATTACCTCGTTATCTGATTTTCCTTTTGGATCAAAATCTGCTCCTCCCTTTCCGCCACCCATTGGTAACGTAGTCAAGCTGTTTTTAAAAGTTTGTTCGAAAGCCAAGAACTTCAAAATACTTAAATTAACAGACGGATGGAAACGAATTCCTCCTTTATATGGTCCGATAGCCGAGTTCATTTGAATACGGTAACCTCTATTTACTTGTGTGTCACCTTTATCGTCTGTCCAAACTACACGAAACATAATGATACGATCGGATTCAACCATCCTTTCCAAAATCATTTTGTTTTGATATTTTTTATTTTCTTCGATGAAAGGAATTACTGTTTCAGCAACTTCTGTAACAGCTTGCATGAATTCTGGCTCATTTGGATTTTTTTTAGCAACCAATTCTATAAAATCTGTAATGCTTTGTGACATGATTATTAAATTATAAAAGCTTGATAAAGGCTTCGGTTAGTTTTGCAAATATACATCTTATTGAAATATTTTAACTTTTTTAATGCCGTATTAAAGCAAAATTATCTTTTTATTAATCATTTATAAAAAATTCAACACATCGAATAGTATTTTTACGAAATCGATATAGTATTGATAATGATTATAAAGATATGCCCTTTTTTTTAAATTGAATTTTATTTTTATTATTTAATAAATTCTATCTTAGCACTTTTCATATCTTTGCTCGATCACTGAAATACCACGTACTTATGGCTAAACTAAAAATAATTGCAATATTACTATTAATTGGCTTGCCATTTAATTCCTTTTCGCAATCAGGAATCAGCCATGAGATAGGTGTAATTGCTGGACGAATTGAGTTACGTTCTGATTACGGACAACGAAACGACACGCAAACCAATTTAAACAATATGGGGTTTGAAATTGCGCTTGTCGACTATATGAATTTCTCCTATACCGACTTTATAAATGCCTATTTTTCTGAACATTTCAAAGTGAGAAATGAGTTTTCCTATAGTAAAACCAATTTAAAACATTACGGGGAATGGGTTGAAAAAAACACAATCCCATCCAAACAGCTAAAAGCAATGCGAGGCTCAACTCAATTGGTTAATTTGGGTTTCCAACTTGAATATAGCTTTATACATATTCACGATTTTGAGAGAACAATTGGAAGTTTTGCACCATATATAGGTTTGGGTCCGCAAGTCAGTTATTATACCGCTACTGCTACATCTGAATTAGGAGAACTTGGAAATGCAATCACCACCCATCCAAAATATTTAATCCCATCAGACGGACATCCTCATGGATATTCTAATGAAAGTAAAACAGTTTTTTCTGGGGTTCTAAATATTGGAACACGCTATAAACTGACCCCACTTTCTGATCTTGTATTTGATATGAGAGCCCAATATTTCAGTTCGGATTGGGTTGATGGTCTTAATCCTAACAAAGATTTGTTCAAAGAAAACAAAAACAATGACTGGCAAACTTTTGTTGGTCTAGGTTATATCCTTTATCTGGACAATTAATAAATCATACTATTCAAAAAATCCCAACTCTTATTTATTAAAGTTGGGATTTTTGTTTTATGCTAATGCTTGATTCAAATCGGCTATTAAATCCTCGGCATCTTCTATGCCTACGCTCAAACGAACCAAATCATCAGTGATTCCTACTTCTTTTCGTTTCTCCTCCGGAATCGATGCGTGGGTCATTAATGCCGGATGATTGGCTAATGATTCTACACCTCCTAAGGATTCTGCAAGAGTAAAAACTTTTAGCTTTTCAAGAAAATCGATTGCATCTTCTTTTTTACCAGACACAAAAGTAAAGGAAACCATCCCCCCGAATCCACTCATCTGCTTTTTGGCAATTTCGTAAAATGGATGACTTGGCAATCCCGGATAATAAACGGTTTTTATTTTAGGATGATTGCTCAAAAATTCGACAACTTTAGTTCCATTTTCACAATGTCTTTGCACACGTAAAGAAAGGGTTTTAATCCCTCTAAGCACCAAGAAACTATCCATTGGCCCAAGAGTTGCTCCTGTAGCAAATTGCTGAAAATGCAATTGATTTCCAAGATCTTCGTCTTTTACGATTAATGCTCCCGCAATTACATCCGAATGCCCTCCCAAATATTTGGTTGCCGAATGCATTACTATATCAGCACCTAAATCCAACGGTTTTTGTAAATAAGGTGTCGCAAAAGTATTATCTACAGCAAAAAGAATATTATTAGCTTTGGTTACTTTTGCAATTTCCTGAATATCGGCCAATTTCATCAAAGGATTTGTTGGCGTTTCTACCCAAACTAATTTGGTATTGCCATTAATCAATGACTTGAATTTATCCAAATCATTCATATCCACAAAATGAAACTTGATCCCCGAATCTTTATAAATACGGGTAAACATGCGATAGGTTCCGCCGTATAAATCGTCCATTGCAATGATTTCGTCACCTGCTTTAAACGACCTTAAAATACAATCGGTAGCTGCAAGTCCTGACGAAAAAGCTAATCCTCGTGTTCCATTCTCGATACTGGCCAATGCGTTTTCCAGAGCAGTCCGTGTTGGGTTTGCCGCTCTGCTGTATTCATAATCTGGGTTTAACGGTTTTCCTGGACTTGTTTGCACAAATGTGGAAGTTTGGTAAACTGGAGGCATTACTGCGCCTGTACTCGGATCATGATGCTGACCTCCATGAATGACTTTGGTATTGAATTTCATTTTATCTTTTTTAGATTCTTTCTCTTAATATCTAGAATAACCTCTTTGTTTTCTTTTACTAATAAACAACTTTATACAAACTTTCTGATGCTCATCATAATTCCAATATGCAAGCCTTCGTGAAAGTTATTGAATTCGATAGCACCTACAGCGCTTTTCAAAATATATCCTGTAGATGTTGGATATTCTTGGTAATTTACAAAAATGCCATTGTTGTAATCTATTTCTAACTTATGTAAAGTATCAAACAACAATATTTTAATTTCATCTGCTTCTGCTTGTGTGACATCCTGCGCTGGCTTACTTCCTTTTCGATATTTTTCGACCATTTCATCAGAAACCATCATTGGCAGTCCTGATAATTTATAAACCAATATTTGTTGAGTCACAACAATATGTGCAATATTCCAAATTAAATTATTAGTAAATCCTTCTGGAATTTTATTCAATTGTTCTAATGTATAATTTTCAAAATAAGCATTTAGCATTTTTCGGCTAGTACTATTAACTTCAAATGTATCTTTCATGTTTTTAATTTTTGCATAAAAATAAACATTTTAAATGTCAAATGTTTTCCTTTGCATTTAGAAAATAGAAAAATAATGAACAAAATATACTACCTCGCATCTTGTGACACTTGCCGAAAAATAATAAAATCACTTCCAAAAGACCATGATTTGGCTTTTCATGACATTAAGCAAAATCCTATTACGGTTGAAGAACTGGAGGAAATGTATCGCCTTTCTGGAAGTTATGAAGCTTTGTTCAGCAAAAAAGCGCAATTGTATAAATCGATGGATTTAAAAAACAAATCCCTTACCGAAGATGATTATAAAAAATACATCTTGGAACATTATACTTTCCTGAGCCGTCCCGTTTTTATCATAAATGACAAAATATACATTGGCAACACGCAACAAAACATTCTTCAAGTAATGAAAGCCTTGGCTTAGTTTTTTGTCTGTTGTCTGTTTTTGAATGACAGCAAAAAAGCCAAATCTTCCCTTTAGCCCCGATTACTTCACTATACTTTTATTTTTATAGGAGTTCCGTGAACTTCGTTTGCAGTGGAAATCCTTATAAGCCGGGGTTCGGCTTATAAGATTGAAACGGAAAGCGGGACGATGTTTCCAAAAAAGCCACCCGAGCGAAGCGAACAGGCGAAGCAAATCTTTCTGCTCCAAATTTATAATCGAACCTAGGTGGCTTGAACTGTGAACAGTCCCATAAATGCAAAAAGTGAAAGCTGACCACGTTTTTTATTATCTTTGAACACTTTTAGAAAAATATATGATACAATCGATGACTGGTTTTGGTAAAGCGACTTTGCAATTACCATCCAAAAAAATTACAGTGGAAGTAAAATCTTTAAACAGTAAAGGTTTGGATTTAAATGTACGAATGCCTTCTCTCTACCGCGAAATGGAATTGGGTTTACGCAACCAAATCGCTTTGAAACTGGAAAGAGGTAAAGTAGATTTTTCTATTTTTATCGAAAGTACCGCAGAACAAACTTCGACTAAAGTTAATGTTCCTATCGTAAAAGCCTACATCAGTCAATTGAGAGAAGTGTATGCCGATGCCGATGAAACCGAATTGATGAAAATGGCCGTGCGCATGCCGGACACCATGAAAATAGAACGCGACGAAATCGACGAAAATGACTGGGTTCAAATCCAAACTGTTATCGAAGAAGCGTTGCAAAACATCCTGACTTTTAGAAAAGACGAAGGACAATCGCTAGAAAATGAATTCCAATTGCGCATTGGGAATATTCGCCAATACATGAATGAAGCTTTGGCACTAGATCCAGAGCGTGTCCAAGCAATAAAAGACCGTTTGCAGACTGCCATTGCAGAATTGAAAGTAAACGTGGATGAAAATCGTTTTGAGCAGGAATTAATCTATTACCTAGAGAAACTGGACATCACCGAAGAGAAAGTTCGTTTGACAAACCACCTTGACTATTTCTTGGAAACCATCAACGGAAAGGAAGCCAACGGCAGAAAACTGGGATTCATTACTCAAGAAATGGGTCGTGAAATCAACACTATGGGTTCCAAGTCGAATCACGCTCAAATGCAAAAATTAGTTGTGCAGATGAAAGATGAATTGGAAAAAATAAAGGAACAGGTACTAAACGTATTGTAGATATTAGATTGCAGATTTAAGAAGTAAAGGAAAATGAAAAAAGGAAAATTAATCGTATTCTCGGCGCCATCGGGATCTGGGAAAACCACTATCGTTAGACATTTATTAGGAAAAGAAGATTTGAATCTTGAATTTTCCATATCGGCAGCTACGCGTGAAGCACGTGGCGAAGAAGTAAGCGGAAAAGATTATTATTTCATGTCCTTAAAAGAGTTTAAAAACCACATCAAAGCTGAGGATTTTGTGGAATGGGAAGAAGTCTATCGCGACAATTTCTATGGTACACTAAAAAGCGAAGTAGAACGCATTTGGGCAAAGGGAAAAAACGTAATTTTTGACATTGACGTTGCTGGCGGCTTGCGTATTAAACATAAATTTCCTGAGGAAACTTTGGCTGTTTTTGTAAAACCTCCAAGCGTAGATGAACTTAAAAGAAGACTGAAAGAACGCTCCACCGAAAGCGAGGACAAAATCAACATGCGAATTGCAAAAGCTTCGGTAGAACTGGCAACTGCACCACAGTTTGACGTTATTATAAAAAACTACGATTTGCCTGTTGCACTTGAAGAAGCGTATCAATTGGTTAAAAATTTTGTAAAATAAGCACTAGGCAAAAGTCATTAGTAATTAGTTTTCCTAATGCCTTTTGACTAATGGCTAATGACTAAAAAAATGAAAATCGGACTTTATTTCGGAACTTATAATCCCATTCATGTTGGGCATCTTATTATTGCCAATCACATGGCAGAACATGCCGATTTAGATCAGGTTTGGATGGTGGTTACGCCACACAATCCGTTAAAAAAGAAAGCGACTTTACTTGATGATCATCAACGTTTGCAAATGGTTTATTTAGCAACAGAAGATTTTCCAAAAATAAAACCATCTGATATTGAGTTTAAACTTCCGCAACCCAATTATACAGTGAATACTTTAATTCATTTACATGAAAAGTATCCTGATTATGAATTTTCACTTATAATGGGGGAAGACAATTTGAAAACGCTTCATAAATGGAAAAATTATGAGGTAATTTTAGAAAATCATGCAATTTATGTCTATCCCCGCATTTCATCAGAAGCGGAAAATTTGGAACTAAAAAATCATCCAAAAATTCATTTGATTGATGCACCCGTTGTAGAAATATCTTCAACTATTATTCGGGATACAATTAAGAAAGGGAAAAATATTCAGCCCTTATTACCCCACAAAGTTTGGGATTATATTGATCATAATAATTTTTACAAAAAATAAAATTCAAAAAAAAACCTAAATGAATTAACATTTAGGCTCTTACTGTTTTACAAACTCAGTTGCATCACACTATTTTTGACTTGACTTCGAATCTCAGATAAACTTTGGTCTATTAAAAGTTTTCCGTCTCTAAAAACTTCTTTCAATTCGCCTTTTTGTTCTTCATCCCAAGACACTTCATCTGTTAAGGTATATTGACCATCAACCAATTCAATTTTCATTAATCCTTTAGCTGATTTTTTGGTACCGTCATCTGTGATTGGGTCTTTAAAAATGGCTCTGCCTTCCCCATTCACTTCTCCATAAGTCGCTTTCATTGCAAATCCAAATGTGTCTCTGGTATTATATTGATAGGTGAATGATCCAATTCCAAGAACTACATTAGTAGACGCAAAACCTTTAGCTTTTAATCGTTCACAGATTGCAGTTGCTCTAGCCACGGTAATGCTGTCTCCATAAATAGCACCTATTTGAGGAGCTAATTCTTTAAATCCTTTTGCATTTACAGTGCCTCCAAAAACATCCCAAAGTAATTCGATTACCCCTTTCTTTTCCTGTTCGGTTTTACCATTTGGATTACCGCAAATAATGTCAACTGGATCGCCGCTATCTGGACGCACCACTACTTTTCCTTCCCTGCTAATGATTTCATCTTTCAATCGAGGCAGATAATCTGTAAGCACTTTCCATAAATCCCAAGTGTCTGAAACGATAGAAACGATTCCCTTTGGATACACTTCACAAATTAATCTCCTGAAAGTTTCGTATTCTCCTTCGGTAGTACCCATGCACATTACGGAATGTTCTGTGGCTGCAACTGAACCGGCTATTAATTCGGTATCTGAATTAGCATTGTAATATTCTTCAAAAAAATCAATTGCCGGAATTGTATCAGAACCCGTAAAACTCAATAAATGCCCTGATGCCGATGTTACTGCTGCTTCAATACCTCCCATTCCCCGCATCGAGAAATCGTGTCCTTGCCAATCGACAAACTCCGGCATTGACGATGTTTCTTCGGCATATTTGTCCAATACTTTTCTATATTGTTTTGCAATTGTAGCCGAATTACAAGGCAACCAAATTACTGCCGAAAGCAATGTCTCAAAATAATTGGTTAACCAGAAAAACTCAGGAATCGTATTGTACATTGTGAACATAGGCACACGAATAGGCACGCTGGCTCCTTCTGGCAAGGCTTTGAAAACCATCGGAATATATCCTAAATCGTGCAGATCCTCAATATGTTTTGTTCCCACTTGGTTTTCACCCAAATAATTATTGATTCTGCGGGCATATTTTTTTACAACTTCCTCTTTTGGCTGTTTGAAAAAATGCAAATCAAAATCTTGAATGATGTATTTTTTTAGGAAATATTGCAATCCAAAAAATACAACTTCATCAATGCCTTCTATCCTTGATTTTCTTGGAGTCCAGTTAGAATATACTAATGTTGTTCCGTCTGGGTATTGTCTCTTGTGGTCAACTTTGTAACCGTCTGTTAATAATAGTGGGTTCATATTCTTATTGGTTAATTTATAAATTATTGCGAAATCAAAATTCAATATATTTTATGGGGACTTGATCTGTAAGCCAAACATTATTTTCAGACAAATAAAATTTAAATCCATCTTTGTACATCTCACCGCTTCTGATCGTCAAAATTTGCGCAACGCCTCGTCTGCTTCCAACTTTAATTGCAGTTTCTTTATCTTTTGAAAGATGAACATGCTGACGGCTCATTTTTTGCAAACCTTCTTTTCGAATATTTTCCAGAAACTTTCCAACGGTTCCATGATATAAATAATCCGAAGGTTCTGTTTCTGCTAAATCTAATTCAACCGAAATCGAATGTCCTTGACTTGCTCTTATTTTGGTTTTATCTTCATTAAAAACAAAACGTTTTTTATCATTGTTTTCTACAACAAATTCTAAAAGTTCCAGATTTAATGTATTTCCATCTTTGGAACATTTTGAAATTAAATCTTCTACATCTGCCCAGCCATTCTCGTCTAATTCTAATCCGATTGTTTCAGGCGAATGCCGAAGAACAAAACTCAAAAATTTGCTGATGCCTTTTGTTGCTTTTTCGTTCATGATTTTTGATTTTTAGATCAATTTTATAATTTCTCTTGCGAATTTTCTATCCAATTTTTTCATTTCTTCTGATAAATTTTCATAATCCAAAAAACATTCGTTTTGCCAACGCTTAATTCTTTCATTTGATAAATTAGGTTCAGATTTTACTAATTCCGTTGCCCAAAATGTCCAAAATTGATGAATCTTTTTGGATATAATTTCTAATTTATCCGGCTCTTGAATATTTCTGACTTTTAAAACTAATCCATTCAATTCATCATAAACCTGTTTCAATCCTGCTCTATCATCCAAATATGCATTGGCATAAATCTTTTTACTTATGGATTTATGAAACGGTGGATTTTCATTTATAGCATCAAAAGGAATGTTGTTAATCTTTAAATAATCCGAAACAAACTCCAAATCTTGCTGTCCTGTCCAACAAATCAAATAACAATTTATTGATTTCAGCTTTTTCAATAACTCAATTACGTCATTGTATAATCTCCCTTTTTTGTGGAAATCATATACTGTGTCGTCAAAATCAAATGCAACTACAATTGATTCATGCTGATTATACTCTTCTAATAATCTACTAAAAGAATTTTCTGGGTTAAGATAAAAGTCCATCTCCTAATTGTATCACTTCAACACTCTCTCCTTCAAAATCCTTAAATGAATTGGTGGTAAATATTTTTTCGAAACAATCTAAAACAGCAAATCCTTTATTGAAAATCCCGTGGCTTACAGCTAAATATAACTTGCCGGCATTCTTGTTTTTCAGTTCTTCGGCAAGACCTACAAAAGTTCCTCCACCATCACAAATATCATCGACAATCAAACAATCGGCTCCCTGCAGATCGTCATTATACACTTTGAAACCAGATAACCTTCCTGTTTTTACATCTCGGCTTTTACTGCATTCCACCACTTCAACACCTCCTAAAAATTCTGAAACTTTATAAATTTTCTTCAAGGCACCTCCGTCTGGAGAAATCAATTTGACTTCGTTTCCGATTGCTTTAACAACCACTTCAATAAAAGTATGGTTTGAGATTACTTCACAATTGTTTACTAATGCTGGAGTAACTTCAGAATGTGCATCAAAAACAAACACTTTGTCGAATTGCATTCCATTAATAATATCGGCATACACTTTAACAGATAATGGCTCACCTTTAATCATCACTCTGTCTTGTCTTGCAGCAGGAAAATAAGGAATAAAAAGCTCCATATTTTTTACATCCATTCTACGCAATGCATCAACTGCAATGCATAATAATCCTAAATCATTGAATGAATTTAGTCGATGTGTAATGGTTATTTTTTGTGTTACATCAAAATTGGGATCTATTTTGATATGAGGCTCGCCTCCAGAAAAAGTAAAATTTTGAAAATTGATTACTGACTCTGTGACAAATGGTTTGAAATTTGGGTCTAAATTGAGTATCATGGTTTTTGATTTTGCGTTAATTATACGCAAATATAAATATTTATTTTTATCAAGCAAATTATTTTGTGTAAAAATTACGCAAACTTTATTTCAAAGTGAAAACCTTTCTTCAATAAAGCATTGTATTTCTCTTTATTAAATTTGAATAGTTTAGCTGGTCTTCCGCTTTTAACGGGAGAAAAAAGATCCGTTTCTTCAATAATTTCAAAACTTAATATTTTCTTTCTAAAGTTTCTCCGATCGATTTCTTTTTCCAAAATGGTGCAGTATAAATTTTCAAGTTCCGAGAATAAGAACTCTTTTGGCAACAAATCAAACCCGATTGGTTCATACGTAAGCTTAGCTTTTAATCGCTCGATTCCTTTGCCCAAAATAATTGTATGGTCAAAAGCCAATGATGGAATTTCATCAATTTTAAACCATTGTGCCTTTTCAGCATCCGTATCGGCTATTGCTTTTAATTTTGAAGAGTCCACTAAAGCAAAATAAGCCACTGAAATAACTCGGTTTCTGGGATCACGAAACACATCGTCCCCGAAAGTAAAGAGCTGTTCGAAATAATTTACGGTAATATTGGTTTCTTCCTTTAATTCTCTTTTCACTGCATCCTGCAGGGATTCATCATTTTTGACTAAACCGCCAGGCAACGCCCAATAAGATTCCTGTGTTCCAAATTTTTGTTGAATTAACAACACATAAAGCTGATTGTTTTGGTAACCAAATACTATAGCATCAACAGCTACTCTGATATTTTGATTTTCACTCATAATAAATGCGTAAGATTTACACAAATATAAAAATAGTTTTATATTTCTTACGTTTTTGAATCTAAAGTTTCAATTCAAAAAACGATTAACGCAAATCAAACCTCTGCCTTGAGAAACAAATTTAATGAACTGCATTATAGCATTACTGAACATTTATAATGATTTTATGCAAAGACTAATTTCAAAGTTACTACTCCAAAACCAACTTTAATTCATTCATTATATCCTGAAAAATCGGACTCAAATTTTCATTTTTGCCGGACAATAAAAACACTTCTGTACTTGGCATTTCTTTGCTGTTCCAAATCAGCTGTAATTTCTTTTCTTGAATCAATTTTTTGGCATTAATATTCCAAGTAACCGCAACTCCATTATTTTTGCTAAGGATTTCCAGCATTTCATATTCTGACGGAATGATATAATTGGCTATAATCGAAGGTCTTTTTTTAGCAAAAACATGTAGCCAAAATAATTTAATATGCGGAATTCCTGCATCATGGCTGTACCATTTTTGATCGTTTAACCAATTTTCAATGGTTTTAAAATCTTTGGTTTTAATATTTTGCTTAAAAGCCGAAAGTTCAATGTTTGCAGAACCAACTATAACTTGCTTAATATCACCCGCCTTTTTTTGAATCGTGTCAAAAGTGTCGAATTTTTTGGTCACTATGGCAAAATCCAATTTTTTGGAATTCACTAAATCAAAAAGCGCATCATTATTATGGAATGTAAAATCGATAAAATCAAATTTAGCCACCAATGCACTCCCAATACTGCTCATCAAATGTCTGGAAATACCAACAGACAATAATCTATTCGCGTTAAAAGCTTTGGCACGAAAACCGTTCTCAACATTTTCAAGTCGGTCTAAAGCATCAATAATTAGATTATTGAGTAACTTAGCGTACTCGGTTGGTTCAACCCCTTTGGACTTTCGATTGAAAAGCTTGTAGCCTACATGTGCCTCCAACATCACTATTTGTTGACTTACAGCTGGTTGGCTTATGAATAATTCTTTGGCAGCCAAAGAAAAATTTCCGTTTTTATAAACTGATTTAAATGTTCGGTACCATTCTAAATTAACCATGATATAAATATATTTATCACAAACATAATTTAAATTATTTTTACTAATATCATATTCGCCATAAATTTGCTCCATCAATAATTATCAAACTAATTAAATTATGAAAAAAGTTACAGTATTAACTATTCTAGCATTAACCGTGAGCTGCTTTATGGCAAACGCGCAAAAACAAAATAACAAGAAAATGAAAAAAGTATTATTCGTAGTTACCAGCCACAATCAATTGGGTAACACAGGAGAAAAAACAGGATTTTGGACAGAAGAATTGGCTGCGCCATACTATGCATTGCTTGATCAAGGCGTGATTATTGACATCGCTACGCCAAAGGGAGGACAACCGCCAATTGACCCAAAAAGCTCCGATCCATCATCAGCAACCGAAGACACAAAACGATTTGATGCCGATACTGTTTTATTGGAAAAACTAAAAAACACCAAAAAACTTGCCGATGTTAATCAAGCTGATTATGATGCGGTTTTTTATCCAGGAGGTCACGGTCCGCTTTGGGATTTGGTTGAAGATAAAAATTCCATTGCGCTAATTGAATCTTTTTATACGCATAAAAAACCAGTAGCTTTTGTTTGTCATGCTCCTGCGGTTTTGAAAAATGTAAAAGTAAATGGCCAATTTTTGGTAAAAGGAAAAAAAGTTACCGGATTCGCCAACACCGAAGAAGAAGCAGTTGGGTTAACCAAAATTGTTCCTTTTTTATTGGAAGATGCACTGCAGGCAAATGGAGCAATTTATAGTAAAACTGAAAATTGGCATCCGTATGCTGTAGAAGATGGCTTATTAATTACAGGTCAAAATCCAGCTTCATCTAAATTAGTTGCCGAAAAACTATTAGCCCAATTGAATTCAAAAAAACAATCAAGAAAGTAGTTTCTGAGACGTTAAGTTCCTAAGATTTAAACTTAGGAACTTAGTCTCTTAGCATCTTTAATAAAAAACAAACATCATGTTAAATTTCGAATTATATAATCCTACCAAATTAGTTTTTGGAAAAGGACAAATAGAAAAATTACCAACATTAATTCCTGCCAATGCCAAAATCCTACTAGCTTATGGCGGAGGTAGCATTTTCAAAAATGGCGTTCACGAGCAAGTCCGTAAAAGTCTGGAAGGACATGATATTGTTGAATTTGGAGGAATTGAAGCCAATCCACATTTTGAAACTTTAATGAAAGCTGTTGCGATTATCAGAGAGCAAAAAATTGATTTTATTCTGGCTGTCGGAGGCGGAAGCGTTATTGACGGCGTGAAATTTATTTCGGCTGCCGTTCCATTTGAAGGCGATCCTATTGACATACTTAAAAAGAGAATTCTTTTCAAAGAAGGAGCTACAGTAATTCCATTTGGTACTGTTCTGACTTTACCTGCAACTGGAAGTGAAATGAACTCCGGTTCAGTAGTAACTATTGCAGCGACCCAAGAAAAACTAGATTTTGGAGGTTCAGCCTTATTCCCTAAATTTTCTGTTTGTGACCCTACCGTTATTGCGTCATTACCCAAAAGACAATTGCAAAATGGGGTTGTAGATGCTTACACTCATGTCCTTGAACAATACCTAACGTATGTACACGAAGGCTTTTTGCAAGATCGAATCGCTGAAAGCATTTTGCAGACTTTAGTTCAAATAGGCCCTGATGTTGTAGAAAAACCAACTGATTATGCTTTGGCCTCCAATTTCATGTGGAGCTGTACTATGGCTTTAAATGGACTAATTCAAAAAGGTGTTCCTTCTGACTGGGCGACCCACTTGATTGGACACGAATTGACTGCTCTTTATGGAATTGACCATGCCAGAACATTAGCAATTATAGGACCTAACCTACATAAAGTAATGTTTGAAACTAAAAAAGAAAAATTGGCACAATACGGAAAACGTGTCTTTAATTTAACTGGATCCGAGGAAGAAATTGCCACAGAAGCTATTGAAAAAACAGTGGCCTTCTTTCACACTATGGGAATGAAAACTTTGCTTTCAGAAAATGCTGAAAACTTTGAAAAAACAGCTGATTTTATAGTAGATCGTTTTGAAAAAAGAGGCTGGAAAGCATTGGGAGAAAAACAAAATATCACTTTAGATAGAGTGAAAGAAATTGTTTTAATGAGTTACTGATTACTGCATAAAAAAGGCGTTCATTTAACCACAATGTACGCCTTCTTAAAATACTAAAACAAAACTAACTCAAAATTCATATTTAAACTTAAACATTTTATTTATAATGACTTACAACGTAAGTGTTGTATATATATTGCATAAAATCAAAAAAAAACATAAATAATTTATTTTTTTAGCAAAAACTTTGTAAAGTCCCATAAATTCTAGGCTTGCCAAAAAAATTAATTTGTGTTATTGGTGTATTTTTAAGTACTTTTGATGAAATTTAATAAAAAAATGGCCGATAATTTAAAATTTGCAGTGATTGGTGGCGGAAGCTGGGCTACTGCTATAGCTAAAATGTTGTGCGTAAATCTTCCCGAGATTTCATGGTATATGCGAAATGACGCTGCTATAGAACACATTAAAAATCACAAACACAATCCTAATTATTTAAGCTCTGTAGAGTTTGACAACCAAAAATTAAAACTTACCAACGATATCAACGAAGCTGTTGCTTATGCCGATTACATTATATTTGCAATTCCTTCTGCTTTTTTGAATGCTGAATTAGAAAAACTAACTGTTTCTCTAAAAGATAAAATAATTTTTTCTGCCATAAAAGGGATTGTTCCTGAAACCAGTTTGATTGTGGGAGAACATTTTCATTATAAATACGATATCCCTTATTACAATATTGGTGTAATTACAGGTCCTTGCCACGCTGAAGAAGTAGCACTGGAAAGGCTTTCTTATCTTACTATTGCTTGTGGTGACCCAGATAAAGCGTCTATTGTAGCCGAAAATTTATCCGGAAATTATATCAAAGCAAAAATCTCAGACGATATCATTGGTACTGAATATGCAGCTATGCTTAAAAACATTTATGCAATCGCAGCCGGTATTGCGCACGGATTGGGTTATGGAGATAATTTCCAGTCGGTTATTATGAGTAATGCGATTCGGGAGATGAAAAAGTTCATCAAGAAAGTGCATAAAATGAAACGGAATATCAATGATTCTGCTTATTTGGGCGATTTATTGGTTACGGGCTATTCCGTTTTTTCGAGAAACAGAATGTTCGGAAACATGATTGGAAAAGGATATACCGTAAAATCGGCACAAATGGAAATGAGTATGGTTGCAGAGGGTTATTATGCCGTAAAAAGCGCCTATAAACTCAACCAAGGCTATGGTGCAAAAACTCCTATTATTGATGCTGTTTATGCGATTTTATATGAAGGAAAAGAAGCCAAAGCCGTGTTTAAAAAATTGACTGAGGAACTTGACTAAAGATTGCAGAATTTAGACTGCAGAATTTAGATTTAAGATTGAACCTGAGTTCGATAATTTGAAGCAGAAAGATTTGGCACTTTTGGAAATATTGTCCCGTTATCCGTTGCAAACAAAGTTCACTGAACTCCTATGGAAATAAAAGTATAGTGAAGTAATCTTTTTATTTTTAAAGAAAAACAAAAAGGATTTCTACTTCTACCGGGGCTAAAGGGAGAGACTTGGCTTTTTTGCCATCACCCAAAAAAACAAAAAAAAGGCATTTTCTATATTTAAGAAAATGCCTTTTTTGTTTCATTTACTCAGCTAATCACTGAATACTAAAAACTGAACACTTATTTTACCATCACTCCTTCTACAAATAAAATAGGCACTTCTTCGGTAGTTTCTTCATTGATAGAATTTGCTTTGAAAATAAATTTTTTATCATATAAAGTGTTTCCGATGAAATAAGTTACCATAAACTCATTGTTGAGTGCCAATACGCTTTTTTCTATCATTTCGATTTTCACAACCGAAACAGCTGGAACTTCTATAAAAGCGTGACGCAAAAGAGAAGTTTTCTTCATTTCTCCGTCGATCGTTCCAAAGGCTTTGGAAACAACCATAATGCTGTCTAGTTGGAAATCGCTGTCGTTTATCAAATAAGCATACCATACTTTTTCCATAAAATCGTCGCTCCATTCTTGAACGGCAGCAAGGAATACGTTTTCTACTTCGGGGATGGTGATGTCGGATTTCATTTGATTTTTGATTTCAGATTAACGATTTTTGATTTCAGATTGGACTCTAAAATCAAAAATCATTAACCTTAAATTTATATTTATTGTTAAACTATACTAAATATTTTGAATACGGAATGCCCTAGCCCAGATGGAAACGGCATCCTTTTTCTTTTTTCTTTAAAAAGAAAAAGATATAGTGAACAGCTGGAAATAGCTCCTTGCTTTGATTATGATTAATGATTTTCCTTCTATATCTGAAATCAAAAATCGTTAATCAAAAATCTTAAATCTTTATATGCTTGATTTAAATTGCTCTAAGAAACGCACATCATTTTCATAAAACATACGGATGTCTCCAATTTGATACAGTAACATCGCAATACGTTCAATTCCCATTCCAAATGCAAAACCATTGTACTCGGCAGGATTGATTCCGCAGTTAGTAAGAACATTAGGATCTACCATACCGCAACCCATGATTTCCAGCCAACCTGTTCCTTTTGTGATACGGTAATCGGTTTCGGTTTTTAAGCCCCAATAAATATCAACCTCGGCGCTTGGTTCTGTAAACGGAAAATACGAAGGACGCAAACGGATTTTTGATTTGCCAAACATCTCCTTGGTGAAATACAAAAGGGTTTGTTTCAAGTCGGCAAAAGAAACGTCTTTGTCAATATACAATCCTTCCACTTGGTGAAAGATACAGTGTGAACGCGATGAAACAGCTTCGTTACGAAAAACTCTACCAGGAGAAATGGTTCTAATTGGCGGTTTATTGTTCTCCATGTAACGCACCTGAACAGATGAAGTGTGCGTGCGCAACAAAATATCTGGGTTGGTCTGAATGAAAAATGTATCCTGCATATCACGTGCCGGATGGTATTCTGGCAAATTCAATGCGGTAAAATTGTGCCAATCGTCCTCAATTTCGGGACCTTCGGAAACGTTGAATCCGATGTTTGAAAAAACATCGATAATTTGGTTTTTTACCAATGAAATAGGGTGACGAGAACCAATGATTGCTGGTTCGGCCGTACGGGTTAAATCTCCGTAAAAACCTTTAACTTCTTCTTTGCTTGCTAAGGTTTCCTGAATGGATTTTACTTTGTCTTCGGCAGAAGTTTTAAGTAAATTGATTACCTGTCCAAATTCCTTTTTTTGGTTGTTGGGCACGTTTTTAAACTCAGCGAAAAGGTCTTTCAACAAACCTTTGGTTCCAAGAAATTTTATTCTAAATGCTTCTAGCTCTGCTGTATTTTGTGTGGAGAATGCCTGAGCTTCACCAATATATTCTTTTATCTTATCTATCATTTTCATTCCGTAATTGAGAGTGCAAATTTAAGTAATTTGTTTCAAGTTTACCGTTTAAAGTTTAAAGTTTCGACTCAAAATCATCAATCATCAATCAATCACTTCTCTTTCCAAGAAATAATTAACGATTGCTTCTTTCATCAAAACAGATTGTTCTCCTGCTTTTAGAGGCGGTAATTGTTCTTTTACTGTATAATGTGGCCAGCCTTCTTCGTCAAAATAGTCGAATTCGTAAAATCCGTAAGGCTCTAATAATCGGCAAATTGCGATATGCATCAAATTAAGTTTCTCGTCTTTTTTGAATTCACGGTGCACTTTTCCAAGTTCCTGCACTCCTATTAAATAAATAATGGCATCCAAATCCAAATCTTCACCTTGTGAAAATTGATTGGAAAGTATATCGACAAGCCGTTCCCAGCGTTCTTTCAGTTGTGTGTCTCTTGACATTATGATTTTTGATTTTTGACTGCAGATTTTTGATTTCAGATATAAATTCTCTGATTCTCAAAAAATGAAATCAAGTTATTTCACGCAAAGATAAGAACTTGAAATTTGACAATGGTTACCGAACAATTCTTTTATCTTTGCTCCTTATAATTTTAAAATAAAAAAATGAGTTTTTTTGATATTATCATTGGAGGATTGTTATGTTATTCGCTGTACAAAGGAATTAGAAATGGACTTTTTGTAGAATTGGCTTCTTTGCTTTCGCTTATTTTAGGAATTTACATTGCCATAAAATTTTCTGCGGTAGTAAAGGATATTTTATACGGTTGGCTGCACTGGAATCCCTACACTATTCAAGTTTTTGCTTTTATTCTGACTTTTATCATCGTCGTTATTGGCATTTATATGCTTGGAAAATTCTTGACCAATATAGCTGATTTTGCCTTTTTGGGTTGGATTAACAGTCTTGGTGGCGGTTTTTTCAGAGTTTTGAAAACCATTCTAATCATCAGTGTATTTCTTACTATTTTCGAAAAAATAAATTACCACAATTATCTGGCAAAAAAAGAAACGCTTGACAAATCCATTTTCTTTAATCCGATTCAAAAAGTTGCAGGATTTATTTTTCCGTCTATTGAAAAATGGTATGATAAAGCTAGGAAGTAGTTTTTGAGATAGAAAATTTCAGGTTACAGATGGAAGTTTATCTACGTAAAATATTAATTCTTAATCCTTTTAAAACAGAATAGCCTATAGTGAAAACTACGGGCTATTCTGTTTTTTATATTTTTTTATCAAAGTCTCAACTTTCAAACTGAAATCTGCTTTCTACAACCTGAACACTGATTACTTCACTTCTTTAATTGATTTACCTTCAATCCAACCTTCGGTTCCATCGGTCAACTGAATTTTTTTCCAGTTTCCTAAAGTTTCTTCCACATATACTTTGGTGCCTTCATGCAGGACAAAAGTAACAGAACTTGATTTTTGAGGTTCACTTCTAAGCTCTGTGGATTCAGCAAAAACAATGGCTGGTTTTTCATTATCGAAATGGCTTTTCTCAAAAAAGGCTGCCGAAATACTCATTAAAAGTAGTAGTAATATTACAAACATCCCCAGAAAGAAAATCCTTTTCAAGACTACTGTTTGTGAAAAATAATAGCCAATAAAAAAAGATAAAAACAAGAATGCAAAAGAAATGCTTATCCAAGCCCAAGTGTCAAAAGGATAAATTCCTGTAAAATCACGAAGCAACTTTCCGAAACCTACTTTTGGAACAACTTTGATTTCGTCAATATTTTGTTTTTGGGCAAATTTTATATTGTTTAAAACAGCTGCGTTAGAAGGATTTAAAACCAAAGCTTTCTCATAATTATAAATTGCAGGAGCTGTTTTGTGCAATTTAAAATAGCAATTTCCTAAATTAAAATACAGCTCAACAGATTCTTTATTAGTTACCAAAACTGCTTCATACTCTTTGGCAGCAAGATCGTACTTCCCTTTATTGTATAAATCGTTCCCTTTTTCAAAGCCTGTTTGAGCAAAGAAAACTTGAGTAACAAATAATAATAAGTAAAAAATTTTTTTCATTTTTAATAAATATCAAATTTCAATTTCAGAATTAAATCTGTTTTTCTAATTCAGAAATGATGCTAACCGCTTTATCAAAATCATGCTGTATTGTTGCGCTCGATGATGGCGCATATCTGGCAATCTCACAATTCTCTGTAAGTGCAATAAAATGACCCACAGCTTCTGGACTGGCTTTTCTGGACAACAGCAATTCTTGAATATTATCTTTACTCATTTCCGAAGTTTCAATATGCAGTTTGGCTTTTAGGAAATTGTGCATTGCTTTTTCCAAAGCAACATAGAAAAGCTCTTTGTTATTGATTTGCTTTTTGGCTTCAGATAAATATTTCTTAGCCAATTTATTGTTCATTTTGATACGGTTTCCAAAAACATCACTGTCAATAGCTTCTTTTTTCTTTTTGAAGAGTACAATTATTGGTAGCAATAAGAACGGCAAAAACAATAAAGCATAGAATTTATTAGATCCGAAAAAAACTGGCTCTTTACTTGACACAAGCTTTGTTCTTAAATCAATATATCTAAATTGTTCAGCAGGTTCAATCTTATTTTTGCCAGCGCTTGCTGTGTCATGAGTTTCTGCCGTTTGTGAAGGACCATCCAAAACACTGATTTTTATTTCCGAAGAACTTATTGTTTTATAAGTACCTGTTCCTAAATCAAAATAAGAGAAATGCATTGGCTTAATAATATAATCGCCTTTGTATTGTGGCACAATAGTATAGGAATCAGATATTTTTCCATTCATTCCAGATAATGGTATATTTACTTTTTCGTCGTGAACCGCATCATACATTTCCAATGCATTTGGTACTTCTGGTTTAGGCAATGTAAATAATTTTAGATTTCCTGTCCCAGCAACACTCAAAACAAGATCTAAGCTTTCACCATTTTTCAAAGTGGTTTTAGAAGGAATGGCTTTGAAATCAAATTTACCTACAGCTCCTGTAAAATCAATAGGTTTACTCGCTTCTGGTAGAGCTCGCACATTTATTGTTTTAGCTCCCGCCGATACTCGTTTATTTCCATCGTTCACTATTACACGACCATAATAATCTCTACGATTGGTAGGCAATTGAACATCAATATCCATTGCCAAAGGTTCAATCACCAGCTTTCCTGATTTTTGCGGATATAGAATTACTTTCTTTAATACGATATAACGATATTTCTCGCCTTTAAACATTCCCTCTTCGGCGACCAATTGCTTGATTTCAATATTTTGGCTCCAAAAGTCGTTATATTTGGGTTTGCTAAGCTCTTTAAAATTACTAATCCCTATATTATAACTGAAATACAATTTATATACCACCGTAATCGGCTGATTTATATAAGGGTTGGTATTTGTAATATCGGCAACTAAATAGAGATTATCATCTGCCGAAATTTGAGAATCATTTGGATCTCTAGGCTGTTCTGTAGCGGCAGTTACATTTATTTTTATAGGCTGTGTTTTGTAAATCTGCCCGTTAAATTCGATAACAGCCTGCCGGATTGTCAAAGTTCCTTTTTGAGTAGGCAATAAATAATAAGAATAACTTTTCTCGAAAGATGTTTTTCCGTTGATCCAAGATTGGCTAACCTGCTGACTTGGTCCAGCAATAATTCTAAAACCCTCAAAAGAAGGCTGAACAAAATTATCGCCATCGATATTCATTATAAAATCGATACGAAGTCTCTCGTTGAGTCCTAGCGTCGTTTTGCTCACTCTTGCCTCAAATTGAACCTGAGCCAAAAGTCCTTGAAAACATAATAAGAATAGAATTAAATATCTTTTCATTCTTGTTTTAATCGTTTATTGTTTAATCGTTTATTATTTAACTGTTTAATCGTTGAACTGTTTTGTATCTAATAAACAAATCAACGATTAAACGAATCAACTAAATCTTACCAGTCTTTCTCTGTTTTTACAGGAGCTCCTTTTACTTTATTAGCATTTACTTTATCCTGAATTTTCTTTTCTTCATTGTTTACTGCATCCAAAAGATTTTCCATTCGCTGTTTTGGAATCCCGCCAGGTTTTGGTTTTGGCTGCCCTTGATCATCTTTGGGTTTACCATCATCCTTTTTATCTTTATCACCGTCTTTCTTGTCGTCCTTTTTATTTTGGTCTTTTTTATCGTCCTTTTTATCTTTATCCTTGTCTTTGTCCTTATCCTTATTCTTGTCCTTCTTTTTATCGTCTTTTGGAGGAGGATTATCTTTTAGCATTTTCTTGGCCAAAGCATAATTATAACGCGTTTCTTCATCCTCGGGATTGTTTCTCAATGCATTTTTATAGGCTTCTACAGCTTGCGTATAATCCTTCTCTTTCATGAAAACATTTCCTAAATTATGGAAAGCTTTGTGTTTTTGCGATCTTGTTTTTAGATTTTTCAACGCATTGGCATACGCAAATTTAGATTCCGAAAATTGATTTTGTCTGTAAATAGAATTCCCTAAATTATAGGAAGCCACCGTTCTATTTGGAAATTTAGAGTGTGATATTCTGTAATTGGCTTCGGCATCAACAAATTTTTTGGCAGCATATTCCTCATTTGCTTCAGGCAAAACTTTGTCTTTCTCTTGGGCATTGGCCACAAAAGTCAAAAGCATTAGCAGTAAGTATATAATTCTATTTTTCATTTTCATTAAATGTTCCTTACAAAGTATTGAATAGCAATCAACGTGTAAATTCACTCCGATTTTAATACTTTATTTATTTTCGTTAAATAAATTCAATTTGTTTACCCAGTTGGTTTTTCTTTCTAAGAAGAAAACATCCATAAACAACAGCACGAAACCAATCCCCAAAAACCATTGAAATTGCGATTGAAAGTCGGCCATTTGTGTAGATTCAAATTCGGTTTTTTGAATTTTATCTAATGTTGTTTTTATGTAATCCAAAACCTCTTTGGTATTGTTTCCATTTACATATCCGCCGTCTGCGATTTTTGCAATGGTGGCTAAACTGTTTGGGTTTAATTTAGTAATCACCACTTCACCATTATTATCTCTTTGGTAACTTTCAACTATTCCGTTTTTCTTTAATGGAATGGTCCCTCCTTTTTCGGTCCCTAGGCCAATAGTTACAATTTTCATTCCTAATTTTTTGGCTTCTTCTGCAGCAGCTTCGGCACCTTCAGAATGATCTTCTCCATCTGAAATCATAATTAACAATTTGCTGGTTTTGCTTTTTTCATCAAAATAAGTTCCAGCCAATTTTATAGCCTCGTCAAGCGATGTTCCCTGTGATGAAACCATTCCAGGTCCCATACTCTGCAAAAACATTTTGGCCACGCTATAATCAGTTGTTATCGGCAACACAGGAAAAGCGCTTCCTGCGTAGGCAACAATTCCAATTCTATCGCTTCCCAATTGATTAATAATTTGCGATACAATTTGCTTGCTTTTTTCCAAACGGCTTGGTGCAACATCCTCGCAAAGCATACTTTTGGAAACGTCCATTGCAAAGACAATATCAATCCCTTCTCTTTTTACGGTTTCTACTTTGGTTCCAATTTTTGGATTAACCAACCCAATAATCAAACAGGTTAAACCCAAAAGCATTACTCCTAATTTTAAAAAAGGTTTGAAAACAGAACGCTCTGGACTTAGTCTTTTAATTACTTCTAAGTCTCCAAACTCACGCTGTTTTTTTCTTTTCCAATATAAATTAATTAGAAAAAGTACCGCCACAACTGGCAGTATAAAAAGTAAGTATAAATAGTTGCGTTCGTCTAATTCCATTTGATTTGTGATTTTTGATTAACGATTGCTGATTTTAGATTTGTTACTACGACTAAATCGTTAATCACAAATCTCAAATCTTCACCCAAGCCTGATAGACGAACTGGCGAAGCAATCAAAAATCTTTATATAAAACTCCTGTATACTGTATTTCGTAAACCTATTTCTATCAATAATAAAAATCCAGCTAATAATGCAAAAAACCTGAATTTTTCGTCATAATCATAGAATTTTAATTCTTCAATTTCGGTAGTTTCAAGCTTATTAATTTCGTTATAGATTGCTGCTAATTTGTCATTGCTGGTTGCTCTAAAATATTTACCTCCTGTTTTCATGGCAATACTCTTCATTAATTGCTCATCGATTTCTACTTTCATCATTTGAAAAAGCAGTTGCCCATTTGGTCCAATTGCATAAGGAGATTCGGCCATTCCATTGGTACCAATCCCGATAGTGTATACTTTTATACCATATTGTTGCGCAATATCTGATGCAGTTTCTGGCTCGATAAATCCCGCATTATTAACTCCATCTGTCAACAAAATAACCACTTTGCTTTTGGCTTTACTGTCTTTAAGACGGTTAACAGCTGTAGCCAATCCCATCCCAATTCCAGTGCCATCTTGTAAAACATTATCGTATTTAATGCTTGCAATGGCTTCTTGAATAACTGCTTTATCACTTGTTACAGGCGATTTTGTATAAGCTTCAGAGGCATAAACCACCAATCCGATTCTGTCATTTGGCCTTTCGTCTACGAATTCAGAAGCCACTCTTTTTATAGCTTCCATTCTGTTGGGCTTAAAATCCTTCGCCAACATACTTCCTGATACGTCGATAGCCACAACGATATCAATTCCTTTTGTAGTTTTTGTTTTATTGCTAATATCTACCGTTCTTGGTCTAGCTAATGCAACTATTAATAATGATAATGATAATATGCGCAAAACATCTAATCCAGGTTTTAGTTTTGTTAATAATGAATCAGCTCCTATGAATCCTTGAAGTGAACTCATTTTTAAAGTCGCTGTCTGTTCGTTTCTTTTCCAAAATAGCCAAGCAATTGCAACAGGCATCAGAAGAAACAACCAAAAAAATTCTGGATTTAAAAAGGTTATTTTTTCCATTAGTTACTTGCTGATTTAAGTTCAACCGAATTCATGATACGGTCTGTCAATTCCGTTGCATATTTATCTCCTTCTTCATGAAGAATCATAATTTGCTGTAATCCTCCCTCTTGTCCAAAAAGTACAATCTCATAATATATTTTGGAACTGGATTGACTTTCACCGTCGATTCTAGAAAATGTTCCGTATCCTTTTTTACCTGTAATTCCCTTATTCGTTTGGAAATCTTCTTCTTTAACAATCATATTTTGTGCCCCTTGAGTTTCCAATACTTTCAATGAACTTTCGATTGCTTTCGATAAATCCAAAGCTCCTTCTTGTTTATATTTTATAGTGGATACCATAATATAAAAATTGTCTAATAAGCTTCCGTATCCAAAAGACTGCATCTCTTTTATCAATGCCATTCCATCTTTTGGCAATGATTTTGTCAAATCTACTCGTTTCAAAACTTTTGGAGTTTCTACAATAACCCCAGGATTTCCATACTCACTTTTAACCCATTCGCCTTCCAGCAATTCTTTGGTTGGGTGTCCCAATACATTATCTTTTACGTAATCAAAACCTTTTGTAACTATAAAAAATGTTGTCGTTGCAAAAAGTAAAAAAAGAACAGATCCTATCGATAAAGCAATACGCTGGTTTCTCTTTTTTCGAAGCAAAATTTGAATTTGTTTCTGCTTTTGAGCTTCGTTCAAAATAGTGTCTTCCTCGATTGGCACCTCAACTGGAATCGCTTCGTCAAGTGTTAAAATCGCTTTTTGAATTCTATTTCTATCTTCTGTGATTTCAAATTCCAGCGGTTTCGATTTGGCGAATTTTACTAAATCGGCTTGTTTCAAAACAGTAAACAAATTTTCTATCGTTTCCTGAGAAAGCTTCATTTTCTTTTTTAAAGAAGCCGTTTTCAATCCGTCAATCAATTCAGAAGTAGTGCTTTCCATCGCTGGAATTTCTATCGCTTCCTCAATATAATTTCTGGCAATATCCGTCAATTCACTATAGTATTCTTTGACTTCTCCATGTTGCCAAAGTTCTTTCTTTTCTAATATATTAAGTAAACTCGTCGCTTTTTCAATTGGCGTTTTATAAACTTCCTCTTCAATTTTTTTCTTTTGGCGAATTTTTGTGTACCAATAAACAAAAGCTCCAATTCCTAAAATCAATAGTATCCCCAAAAGATATTTCCACCAATCCGAAGAGTCTTCGGCTTTTACAATCTCTTTAATGTCATACATCTTTTGTCTCAATGTATCGACCTGCACATTGGCAACCTCAACTTTGATTGAGTCACTCATGAATGCTTTATTGTTTATCAGAATTTTTATTCTTGGAATCGTGTATCTTCCCGAATCAAATTGAGTTAAGCCGTACTTTTTAATTAATTCGTATCGGTCGTCTTTTTTGATGGTGTCAATTGGATACGACTGAATTACCTCCAGCGCTCCTATGTTTTTTAGTTTTGGAAAAACAACTTTAGACAACGTATCTACAGACGTTTTTAAAGTCAATTTAAACTCAGCTCCAATTTTATTTTTTGTAGTATCGATACTGGTAACTACTTTTTGCTGTGCAAAGAGTGAAGTTGAAAACAGTAGGAATATTAATAATTTTTTAAACATTTATTTTGGGAACTTTAATTTCTGATTTTTGATTAACGATTTTTGATTTCAGATTTTCCACCTAACAAAAATTGTTTTCAATCCAGAAAATATATTATTTCAAATTTGTTTTTGCCGTTTTTATACTTGATACGAAAATAGAAATCAACTCATTTACTTCTGTCTTTGCCATCGTTAAATTATTTAAATCTGAACTTAAATTTGCTTTTTCGACTATTCTTAAACACACGAAAGTTTCTCTTAATTCTTTTAGACAGATACCCATTTTATGAATAAAATCCTTTGCGCTTTCCGCACTTTGAGCTTCTCCATAATTTAATGCTGGTGAAGTTCCAGATCTAATTATTTGTCCTCCTAAATGATTTCCTGCGTAGTTTACTTTAAAAGCACTAGCCGAAATTATTATAGTAGCAGCAAAATCTATTAATCTATTTTCAAGTTCTTGTTTATTCATTATTTATATTTAGTTTAACAATAAATCTGGAATCAAAAATCGTTAATCTTCAATCTGAAATCCCTACCTCGATTTAAAATAGCCTAACAATTTAGTGACATAACTTTCGTCCACTCTAGTATTTACAACACCCGAACCTGATTTGCTGAAAGTTTCCTTAAAATAATTCAAATTATCATGATAATTTTTCTCGTAATTCATTCGCACCGATTTTGATCCTGTATTTATCAATCTCGTTTCGCCAGTCTCGGCATCAATCATGGAAACCATTCCTAGATTTGGCATTTTTTCTTCACGAATGTCATATACCCGAATGCCAGTAATATCGTGTTTCTTGGAAGCAATCTTTAATGTATGTTCATAATCTCCTGACATAAAATCGGAAATAACGAATACAATCGCTTTCTTTTTTTGAGTACCCGATAAAAATTTCAAGGCTTGTGCAATATCCGTTTTATAGCTTTTAGGTTCAAATTCTATCAATTCACGAATGATTCTTAGTACGTGAGATCTGCCTTTTTTTGGCGGAATGTACAATTCGATTTGATCCGAGAATAAAATCAATCCAATTTTATCATTGTTCTGAGTAGCCGAAAATGCCATTGTAGCGGCAATCTCGGTAACAATTTCTTTTTTAAATTGGTTTTTAGAGCCAAAACTTTCTGAACCAGAAATATCAACCATTAACATCATGGTCAATTCTCTTTCTTCTTCAAAAACTTTAACGTGAGCTTCATTGTAGCGGGCAGTTACATTCCAATCGATAGCACGAATGTCATCGCCAAACTGATATTGACGAACTTCGCTAAAAGTCATTCCTCGCCCTTTGAACGATGTATGGTACTCGCCCGAAAAGATATGATCGCTCAATCTTCGGGTTTTGATTTCTATTTTACGTACTTTTTTTAAAAGTTCTTTTGTATCCATTTTTAATTTGGTTTATGGCAGTTGGTTGCTGGCTGTCGGTTTAAAACCATCAACCACAAACTATCAACCATCAACTTTTAAGGTACTTCAATTTCGTTTATAATTTTATTGATAATATCTACCGATGTAATATTTTCGGCTTCCGCTTCATAAGTAATCCCAATTCTATGACGTAAAATATCATGTACTACAGCACGAACATCTTCAGGAATTACATACCCGCGGCGTTTGATAAAAGCATAACATTTCGCCGCCGTAGCAAGATTGATACTTCCACGTGGGGAAGCTCCAAAACTGATTAAAGGTTTCAAATCAGCCAATTTATATTTCTCTGGATAACGAGTAGCAAAAATAATATCCAGTATGTATTTTTCTATTTTTTCGTCCATATAGACTTCGCGAACAGCTTCTTGAGCTCTTAAAATTTGTTCAACAGAAACTACAGGATTTACTTTTTCATAACTTCCTTTAAGATTTTGGCGAATTACCAAACGCTCGTCTTCCATCTTTGGATAATCGATAACAGTTTTCAGCATAAAACGGTCAACTTGTGCTTCAGGCAATTGATAAGTTCCTTCTTGCTCAATAGGGTTTTGAGTTGCTAAAACTAAAAACGGCCTGTCTAATTTGAAAGTCGTATCGCCAATAGTAACTTGTTTTTCCTGCATCGCTTCTAGCAAAGCCGATTGTACTTTGGCAGGAGCACGGTTAATCTCATCGGCAAGAACGAAATTAGCAAAAATTGGTCCTTTTTTTATAGAAAACTCATTGGATTTAATATTATAAATCATGGTTCCAACAACGTCAGCAGGCAATAAATCCGGCGTAAACTGGATTCTGCTAAAAGAACCTTGAATGGCTTGTGACAGTGTGTTTATGGCTAATGTTTTGGCTAGTCCAGGAACTCCTTCCAATAGAATATGCCCTTGTCCCAAAAGTCCAATTAACAATCTTTCGACCATGTGTTTTTGTCCCACAATAACTTTGTTCATTTCCATTGTGAGAAGGTCTATAAAAGCACTTTCTCTTTCGATTTTTTCATTGATTGCTCTAATGTCTAAAGTCGCTGTATTTTGTTCCATATTATTATATTTAAACCTCTTGTTTTTGCTATCCTTTATTTGATGCTGCAAATTGAATTTTTTTTTAGACGTAAGATGTTAAAAAATGGTTAAAACTTCTATGAATCCCCTAATTTTAAGGACGAATTATGATTGTATTTATCTATTTTTAAGAACCTGAAAAAATAAACTTCAAAATATGAAAATCGACCCTATAATCGCTAGGGGTATATTAAAAAATAAACCATGAGTAAAATTCCATTTTCAAAAATTATTGCCGGTACCATGACTTGGGGTATTTGGGGCAAAAACTGCTCTACGCCACAAATGACAGAACTAATAAATTTATGTCTCGAAAGTGGTATTTCTACTTTCGATCATGCAGACATTTATGGAGGATATACTACCGAAAAAGATTTTGGAAAAGCTTTCAGCGACAGCAAAATAAACCGCAGTGATATTCAGTTAATTTCGAAATGCGGTATCCAAATGATATCCGAAAACAGAAATAATACAATCAAGCATTATTCCTATTCCAAAGACTACATTATAGAATCGGCAGAGCAATCTTTGAAGCATTTGCAGACTGATTATTTAGACCTTCTGCTGTTGCATCGGCCAAGTCCATTAATGCAAGCCGATGAAATTGCCGAAGCTGTTGAAAAGCTAAAAACAACCGGAAAGATTTTGGATTTTGGTGTTTCCAATTTTACGCCTAGCCAGTGCAATTTGATCGAAACAAAAACCAAAATAAATTACAATCAAATTGAGTTTTCCATCACTCATCTCGAACCAATGCTTGACGGAAGTTTGGATCACATGCAAACCAACCTAATCGCTCCTATGTGCTGGTCTCCGCTAGGAACTGTTTTTAGAAAAAATGACGAGCAATCACAGCGTATTCAAAAAATTTCTAATGAATTAGCCTCCAAATATCAGGTTTCCAATGATGTTATTCTGCTGTCTTGGATATTGAAACATCCCTCTGGAATTTTACCCGTTTGCGGTACCTCCGACAAAAAAAGACTCGCTAACTTAATGCAGGCAACAACTTTTGAAATGGAATTAGAAGATTGGTTTTCTCTTTGGACATCAAGCACCGGAAATGATGTGCCTTAATTAAAAACAAAAAACAGCTGAGATCGGCTGTTTTTTTGTTTTATGAAATAATGCAAATTTATTTTATAATGCAATATTCCCTATATCCGTTACTGTTCCATTAACAACTATCACTCCAATAATCGTTTTTACAGCCTTACCTGAAGCTATATCTGGAGTTAAGGTAACTATATAAGTCCCAACTGGCAGACCATCCAATTGAAACACTCCTGTTTCGTTTGCGTAGGCAGACACTGTTGTTGTTCCAACTTGAACAGAGGCCAGAACTTGATAGCCAACTAATGGCGGGTTAATAGTTCCTTTAATACTTCCCGAAGTTTCCTTTGTTGAAACTCGGATGACTGGATGTAAATTATAAATACCAGAAGCTCCTGCTTGGACAACAATTGAATGCTCTACATCGAAATCCAATAAGAATTCATAGGTTTTGTCTGCAAGCAATGTTTGGTTAACTTGTAATTTTAATCCCGATTGTTGAGCACTCGGTGTTTTCAAAGAATGTGTAGTACCATCTTTAAGCACTACAGTATTATTTTCACCAAGCAATAATCGAATTTGTCCCAAATTCCCCGAAGGAATTGTGTTATCTGCTATTAAAACAGTTACCCCTCCTGTTAAATCCAGCAAATTATAAACTCCTGGATTTTTTCCAATACTTACCCAGCCTTGATCATCAGTACTTGAGTTGTTTTTTATCAAAACATCTTTAACCTCAAGATTTACCTCATTATAATCTCCGGGAGCATCAGACATTCTTACGATGACATTTGACGTACCTGAACTTGAAGAATCATCATTTTCATTACATCCAATAAAAATAAAACTTAACATTGTCATTGCAAAAAAAACTAATGTACTTGACTTAATTGTTTTCATAATCATTGATAATTACATTTTTAGTAAATTTAATTGATATAAAATCAGTAAATTTAGAACGTACTAAATCGTTAGTTTAGTATGTTTTTTATTCAAACTATTCAGTATTAACAATGATTAACAAACGTCTTCTTATCAAAAACCTACTTGCTCACAATGATGAGAGCAGCTTTTATGACAAAAAAAGACAACTGAATTTACATACCCGAGAAGGCAAAGCAAAATTTTTGAAACATATTTGTGCTTTATCCAATTCTAATCCAACTAATAACTCTTATATAGTTGTTGGCGTCGAAGATGAAAACAATGAAATTGTAGGAGATGATTTTTTTGACGATAGCAGAATTCAAAATTTAGTGAATGCTTTTCTTGAAAATCCGCCCAGAATTCAATATGAAAATGTCCCTTTTCCTAATTTGCCAAAGGACAAAGTAATTGGACTTGTTACTATAAAACCCAATAGTAAAACTTCTTTTTTTAAAAAAGGCATACATACAATTCCTGCCAATAGTATTTTTGTGCGACGAGGAAGCAATACGATGCCGATTGAAGGTGAGGTAGAAAAAAATCATCAAAATACTGAAACCGTTATCGGTATTGAAAATAACTCGAGAAACAGTATCAAATATACTCTTGATGGTGTAATTGATTTTATGAATTACCGCCATAAAGACATGGCTCCAAAATATTATGTCTTCAAAGAATTATTTGTCATTTGCTGGGCAGGAATTGCCAAAAAATCTAAGAACAAAACCTACTTGTCCCGAGTTGATATTGAACTGATTAACGAACAGATCAAATTATTCTATTCGGCCCAAGATGTCGTTGAAATTAGCTACGACGAAGACAGTTTTACGATTATTGAATATGTTCCGCTAGGGTTGAACGACAAGACCAGCTACTATCCTTTAGAACAGCAAACAATTCATTTTCATGATAATGGGTATTATAAAATTGACCGAAAAATACTTTTTGAGCCTCCTGAATACAATAAGAAAATGCTGTACCACATTTATAATTCGAATATGGCTTTGCTTTATAAACTTGAAAAAAACATCAAACTAACGGAACGGGAAAAAAAGGATTTGAATCATTTGCCTTCCACCTTTATGATTTGCTACCTGAATGGTTTTGAAGATGCCAAACAAAAATTGATTGATGCCAAAGAGTTATTAAAACCTTTCACGCAAGTATATCTTTCGTTCAAAGAAGCTTTACGAATTTTAAGAAAAATGAAATATGATGTACAATAAGATATTTTTCTTATTACAATTCCGTTTGTCTTTATTAGCTAAACAATCCCGCTACCCAAGTAACCAAATCAACAATAACTTGACAAATAAAATTGGTCATTAAAAGCAATAAGGTGAGAAGTGCATTCATTTTAAAAAACTTTAAGTAAAATTACAATGATTCCTAATACAAAACAATCACTAAAAATAATGATATTTTGGAATTCAAAAATACTGAAAATTACTATACTAAGTCAATTATCCTGTTGACATTCAACGGCTAAAAGTGCCCTTTCGACCGATTTATTCTTAAAAAAAACTTAAATTTATTTTAGGATTAATTCTTACATTATTTTCTAATGTCACTTTATCTCTGAAATTCAAGCTATTTCCATTTTTATAGATAAACTACTTTATCTCTTTAAAAAAAAATCCATAGATTACACTTTTCTGCTATTTTTGTAAAAGAACAAATTGAGAATATGAGAACATTAGTAATTGGGGATATACATGGCGGCTTGAGAGCCCTGCATCAAATTCTGGAAAGAGCAAACGTAAGCACAACAGACAAACTGATTTTTTTGGGCGATTATGTAGATGGCTGGAGTCAATCCCCGCAAGTAATTGATTTTTTGATTGCATTACAAAAAACTCATGAAGTCGTTTGCATTCGCGGCAATCATGATGAGTTGCTAAGAGAATGGCTCAAGGATAATAAGGACAATGAACAATGGTATCAGCATGGTGGAGAAGCTACCGTTTTGGCTTATGAAAATGTAGATGAAGAAACCAAAAAAAAGCATGTAAAATTCTTAGAATCCTTAAAAGATTATTACTTAGATGAACAAAACAGAATGTTCATACACGCAGGATTTACCAACATGAATGGCGTAAATTATGAATATTTCCCGAAGTTGTTTTATTGGGACAGAACCCTTTGGGAAACGGCTTTGGCATTAGATCCAAAAATAAAATCAGATCATCCCTATTATCCAAAACGATTTACATTATACAGCGAAATCTACATTGGCCATACTCCTGTTTCCCGTATTGGAAAAATAATTCCTGTACAAAAGGCTAATGTTTGGAATATCGATACTAGTGCCGCTTTCAAAGGACCACTAACGATACTGGACGTTGACACGAAAGAGTTTTGGCAAAGCGAACTTTTACCTAGTTTATATCCTACAGAAAAAGGACGAAATAGAATCTAAACACTATATTTGCTAAAAATTAATTATTTATATTTTTAACAAATGAAAAAAATTATTACAGTTTTATTTTTAGTTTCTTTTTGCGTAGCAAATGCACAACAGGCCTTTAAAGGTAAAGGTGATGCCAAAATTAATATTGGAGCCAATATACAAGACGGAGGTTCTGGAATTCAAGCATCTGCTGATTTTGGTATTGGTGAAAATTTCTCTTACGGATTTGTAACTACTTATTTATTGGGAGTAGATGAATTTTCAGGTATCAATGGTGAAAAGATAAAACCAGAATTTCAAGATCGTTTTGATGCTAAATTTAGAGTTAACGCCAATTTAAGCAGTGTAATTGGTGTAGAACAATTAGATATCTATCCAGGTTTAAGCTTAGGATTGCACAATTTTGGCGGTCATCTTGGCGGTCGTTACTTTTTTACTGAAGGTTTTGGTGTTTTTACTGAACTTGGCTTCCCAATTGCAAAATACAGCGATGATAAAGATCCATTCGATCATTTAAACAATCAAGTTACCTTTAGTATAGGCGCTTCATTTAATTTAGATTAATCACAAAAAAAGTGGCTTGTTAACTAAAACAAGCCACTTTTTTTATGCTTTAAAATCACCTACAAATCAAATTTTATTCCTTGTGCCAATGGTAAACTTGTGGTATAATTGATCGTATTGGTTTGTCTTCTCATATAAATTTTCCAAGCATCAGAACCAGATTCTCTACCTCCACCAGTTTCTTTTTCTCCTCCAAAAGCACCGCCAATTTCGGCTCCAGAAGTTCCTATATTTACATTGGCAATTCCACAATCTGATCCTACTACAGACAAGAAATGTTCTGCTTCACGCAAGTTATTTGTCATAATCGCTGAAGACAATCCTTGAGCTACCCCGTTTTGAACATCGATTGCATTCTCAACTGTTCCAGAATATTTAATTAAATATAAAACTGGAGCAAAAGTTTCGTGCTGAACGATTTCGAATGAATTTTGTGCTTCGGCAATAGCTGGTTTTACATAACAGCCGCTTTCATATCCTTCTCCCGAAAGTACGCCGCCTTCAACCAAAATTTTCCCTCCTTCGGCAACTACTTTAGTCAAAGCATTTTTATACATTTCAACTGCGTGTGTGTCAATTAACGGTCCAACGTGATTTTTTTCGTCCAATGGATTTCCAATTCTCAATTGTCCGTAAGCAGAAACGACTGCATCTTTTACTTTATCATAAATACTTTCGTGAATAATCAAACGACGAGTAGAAGTACAACGTTGACCAGCTGTTCCTACAGCTCCAAAAACAGCTCCGATAACGGTCATTTTTATATCAGCATCTGGAGTGACAATAATAGCATTGTTTCCGCCTAATTCCAATAATGATTTTCCTAGACGACCTGCAACATCTTGTGCCACGATTTTCCCCATACGAGTAGAACCAGTAGCCGAAACCAAAGGCACACGTTTATCGGCAGTCATTAATTGACCAATAGTATAATCACCATTAATCAAACAAGAAATTCCTTCTGGAAGATTATTTTCTCTGATTACCTCAGCAATAATATTTTGACAGGCAATCCCGCACAATGGTGTTTTCTCTGATGGTTTCCAAACGCAAACATCACCACAAATCCAAGCCAATGCTGTATTCCAAGCCCAAACAGCTACTGGAAAGTTAAAAGCCGAAATGATTCCCACAATTCCTAACGGATGATATTGCTCATACATTCTATGTCCCGGACGTTCTGAGTGCATCGTTAATCCGTGCAATTGACGTGATAATCCTACTGCAAAATCACAGATATCAATCATTTCCTGTACTTCACCATATCCTTCCTGTAGTGATTTACCCATTTCATAAGAAACCAATTTCCCTAAAGCTTCTTTATTTTGACGCAATTTTTCTCCAAACTGACGCACAATTTCTCCACGTTGCGGGGCTGGCATCAATCGGAATATTTTGAAAGCTTCGGCAGCAGTCTGCATTACTTTTTCGTAATCTGCTGGTGTGCTCATTTTTACAGAAGCAATTAATTGACCATCTACTGGCGAAAAACTTTCTAGAATTTCTCCATTCGAAAAATGATTAATTCCCGTCGAAGTTCCTTCGTTTATGGCTTTAACTCCCAATTGCGCTAATGCCTCTTTCATCCCAAATTGATCTGTTATTGTTGTCATTGTAACTTTTTTAGTTAAAAATGTTATATTTTTTTGTAAAGATATTATTTTAAAGAGAAACTTTGATATTATTAAAGTGATAAAAACTAACGAAACAAATCGAAATGCTTTTTATTTTTTAAATTATAACAGCAAAATTATAATTTTCTAATGTGCTGTTACCAATTTTTATAAAAAAATACAGCCATTAAAAAAGAAGGGAGTAATTTTATAGTCTGAAATAAACTTATAATCCTGTTTTAACATGAAATCCATCTCGCTATATTTTATTGGTATGTTTTTGATTTTTTCACCATTGCTTGCTCAGAAAAAAGTTTTTGAGGTAGTTCCTTTGGGGGTAAAAGGGGGTGTTGACGAAACCAATCTTTCGGCCTATTTAGTTGCTCCTAAAAATACGAATGATTTCATCTGCCTCGATGCCGGTACTATAAATGCTGGAATTGAAAAAGCAATTGCAAATAATGTATTCACAGTTTCGGCTGATGAAGTTTTGCGAAAATATATCAAAGGGTATCTTATTTCTCATGCCCATCTTGACCATGTTTCGGGTTTGATTATAAACTCTCCAGCCGATTCTTCCAAAACAGTTTATGCTACAAAAAAATGTATGGAAATGATGGAAAAGCATTATTTTAATGGAGAAACTTGGGCTAATTTTGGTGATGAAGGTCCTGGTTTTCAAATAAAAAAATATCATTTTCAAACGCTTCCTCTTGGAGAAGAAACCAAACTAAGCAATACTGCAATGACTGTAAAAGCATTTCCGCTAAGTCATGTGAATCCATTTGAAAGCACTGCTTTTTTAATCAAAAATGAAGAGAATTTTGTTTTGTATTTAGGTGATACTGGTCCTGATGAAATTGAAAAAAGCAATGATTTACGAATATTATGGCAAGCTGTTGCTCCTTTGATTAAAGAAAAACAGCTGAGAGGAATTTTTATTGAAGTTTCGTTCCCAAATGAACAGCCTGATAATGCTTTATATGGGCATTTAACTCCGAATCATTTAATGAAAGAACTCAACAAATTGGAGGAATTCGCCGGAAAAGGAAGCCTACAGGATTTTAAAATTATCATCACTCATAGAAAACCGCCAACAAAAAATATTCAAAAAATTAAAGAGCAATTGAAAAAAGAAAACTCTTTAGGAGTTGATTTTATATTTCCAGAACAAGGAAGGAAATTTGAATTGTAATTTTAACTCAAATCACCCATTACTTTTTCTCTCTTATCAAATAAACATAAACTGGAAAGTGGTCGCTAAAACCAATTTCGGTGAGTGAATGCCGTAACGGATAACCTTTGTATTTACCGCTTTTTTGGATTAAAAAAGGTTTATTGTAAATTCCTGCTTTCCAATATTGATACGTTTTATAATCCTTTTGCAACAGCGAACTCGAAACCATCACTTGGTCAAAAATATCCCAAGCATCCCGAAAGGCAATTGTGCCTAATCCTTTGTTCCCCATTTCTTCGAATGGGTTATAAATCCCAAATGCGCTAACATCTTGTATTTTTCCTTTAGCTCCCAGAGCTTTTTTTACACTATTATTAAAAGGACTGTCGTTTAAATCTCCCATGGTAATCACTTTGGCATTGGAGTTAATTCGTTGTAAAGAATCAATAATTTTTCTGTTCAAAGCTCCCGCAGCTTCCCGATATGGGCTCGATTTCTTTTCGCCTCCAGATCGTGACGGCCAGTGGTTGACAATAATATGAATCTCTTCGCCATTCAAAAAACCGGTTACCAGCAATTGGTCTCTAGTATAAACCCGATAGTTTTTCGTGTTGATTTGAATAACATCTTCGGTATCTAAATTCTCCACAGCATCTGTTTTTGGAGTTTCTTGAACAGGCTGTTCACCTTTATATACATACAAAGGAACATTAATATAGCTCGTTGGCTGAAATTGTTTCTTCTGGTACAACAGGGCAACATCAATTCCTCTTTTGTCGGGGGAATCAAAGTGGATAATTCCGTACTCTTTGTCAATCAACTTCGGCTGTTTGATTAAATCTTCGAGAACGCCTTGATTTTCAATTTCGGCTCCGCCAATGAATGTTGGAGAATTAGGATTTTCGGCAGTTCCTATTTCGGATAAAACCCGGGCTAAATTTTCCAGTTTTTGACGGTATTTTTTAGCGTTCCAATGTTGATCTCCCGTTGGCGTCCATTCCTCATCATTTGTAATTGGGTCGTTAATAGTGTCAAAAAGATTTTCAAAATTATAAAACGCTACTGTATGTATCGAAAAAGCCTTAGTTTGTGCATAGCTTTTTGAAATTAAAAGAAATAAAATCAGATAAAAACAGATCTTTTTGTTAATCATTATACTTTCTAAAATGGGTTCATATTTTGTAAATATAGTAATTTGATTACAATTATTTATTGTCTTTAAGAAATGTATATCTTTGCTTTTATCCATAAACAATTCATTTTTCAAATAAAGTAGAGCATGCAAACCAATCCATTTTCTTTTATTCAAAAACAATCTGTTTTGTATTCAATGCTATTGCTTATTTTTATGTTACAATCTATGAACACTCAAGCTCAAACTACTATGATTACACCACCTTATTTACAAAAAGGAGATACTGTTGCCATTGTGGCAACCGCCAGAAAAAACGTTGATGATAATTTGAAACCTACGATAGATTTATTGCATTCTTGGGGTCTGGAAGTCGTTATTGGAAGTACCATTGGATTAGACCTTAATCAATTGGCAGGAACCGATGAACAGCGTGCTGCCGATTTTCAGCAACAAATGGACAACAAAAACATTAAAGCGATTTGGTGTGCCCGTGGCGGTTATGGTACGGTACGCATGATTGATTTATTGGATTTTACCAAATTCAAACAGCACCCAAAATGGATTGTCGGTTTTAGCGATGTAACGGTTTTGCACAATCATCTCAATACGATGGGGTACAAATCAATTCATGGAACGATGCCCGTTAGTGTAGAAAGAACTGCTCCCGAATCCATCTCAACTTTGAGAACAGCTTTGTTTGGTGATCCTTTAGAATATAAAATCGACCCATTTCCAATGAATCGTTTCGGGAAAGCCACTGGAGAATTAGTCGGTGGAAACCTTTCTATTTTATACAGTTTATTGGGATCTAAATCGGCAATTGACTGCACTGATAAAATTTTATTCATAGAAGATCTTGACGAATATCTATATCATATTGACCGAATGATGATGAACCTGAAACGCAACGGCTGTCTAGAAAGCATCAAAGGAATTATTGTGGGAGGAATGACTAAAATGAAAGACAATGATATTCCGTGGGGAAAAAATGCCAATGAAATTGTACAGGATGTAACCAAAAAATACAACATTCCGATACTTTATAATTTTCCTGCTGGACACGTTCACGATAATAGAGCCTTGATTATGGGAAATACAGTAACGATGGATGTAAATGAAAACTGCAATACGGTGGTTTTTGAAAAGTAAAATAATTGCAGATTTTTGATTGCGGATTTGTTGCAACGGAAATTTGAAATTAAATTTTGAATTTTCTACTTCTTAAATCTAAAATCTTCACTCTAAAATCTAAAATCACAATGGCTGCACACAACGAACTGGGAAAACTGGGAGAAGACCTAGCGGTAGAGTATCTCAAAAAAAATGGGTACACCATCCTAAACACCAACTGGACGTTTCAAAAAGCCGAAATTGACATTATTGCCAAAATAGAAAATACACTCGCCATCGTAGAGGTAAAAACCCGTTCGTCTCTAGAATTTGGTTTGCCTCAAGATTTTGTGAAACCAAAAAAAATTCAACTTTTAGTAAAAGCTGTAGATGCTTATGTAATCGAAAGAGATTTGGATGTTGATGTCCGTTTTGACATCATTGCCATCCACAAAGAAGGGAAATCCTTTGCAATTGAGCACCTTATAGATGCTTTTTATCATTTTTGAAAAAATTTAACAATGTTATATTTGTAACAAATTGTTTTTTATGTATCTTTGCGGAGAATTTAGATCCAAAAACTAAGTATTAACTACGTACAAACCACTACACATCATGAAAACAGTTTCCTCAATTGTTGAAAATTACATCAAAACAAAACCATTTTTATTAAATGCATTGTCACTTGGAATCATCAATTTGACTTCTTTGTCACGAAATATTATGACTGAGTTGGAAAGTGAATTTGGAAAAGAAGTAAAACAAGGAGCTGTAGTAATGGCTCTAAAACGTTTAACGGAAGAATTAGACTTCCGATTGAATCACAAAATTAATAAAGTCATAAAAAACATAGGCGAAATTACAGTTCGTTCAGCTTTAACAGATTATACTTATGTCGTTTCGGATACTGTTTTGAACAAACAAGCCGATTTAATCACCGATATCAATTCATTACCAGATATTTTTTATACTTCATCCAAAGGAGTAAACGAAACTAATATTGTAGTAAGCAATAGTGTGAATCACTTAGTAGAGAAGCATTTTTCATCCGAAAAATTGATTCAAAAACTAGAAAACCTAGCTTCTATTACCGTTAAACTGCCTAAAGAAAATATTGTAGTCCCTGGGATTTATTATTTCATTTTCCAACGTTTGGCTTGGGAAGGAATCATCATCAATGAGGTAATTTCAACTTCTAATGAATTTACGATTATGGTTAGTGAAAATGAAGTAGATGTTGCTTTTAAAGTGATAAAAGATTTGAAAAATTAAGAATTGTTTTTTTATAAATTTGAAAACGGAGCCTAGTGCTTCGTTTTTTATTTATGCCTAAATTTACACTTTTATCACAAGAGGTTTTATACCGCTTTACTTTAAATTTACCATTAAGATTTAGAAAAATTTAGACTTAATGCATTTAAATTCTAAATGGCAAAAAAGCAATTATTTATAAAATACAATCGCTATGTTGGCTCCATCCTATCAAAAGTTAAAAGACATTTTATCAAAATCTATTGATCCCAAACGTATTTTAACCAATCCCCTTCAAACTCTTGCTTATGGCACAGATGCCAGTTTTTATAGGCTCATACCAAAAATTGTAATTCTGGCTCATAATGAAACTGAAGTTGTCGAAATTATAAAGCATGCTAAATTACTAGATATTGCCTTGACTTTTCGTGCGGCTGGAACAAGTTTGTCCGGTCAGGCCATTACAGATTCGGTTTTGGTAGTTGCCACACATGGCTGGAAGAATTTTGAACTTTTAGACAACAATCAAAAAATAAAATTAGAACCAGGAATTGTAGGAGCTAGAGCGAATACTTTTTTAGCGCCTCATGGTTTAAAGATTGGTCCTGATCCAGCGTCTATTGGAGCCGCCATGGTTGGAGGAATTGTTGCCAACAATGCCAGCGGTATGTGTTGCGGGACGGCTCAAAACTCCTATCAAACTATTGCCGATATTCGGATTATATTGAATGATGGAACTATTCTTGACACAGCAGATTTAGAGAGTGTTGCCTCTTTCAAAAATAATCACAACGGTTTAATTCAAGAAATTGAAAACCTAAGAGATGCTATCAAAAGTAACGAAACACTTTATCATCTCATCAAAAATAAATTCAAGATAAAAAATACCACAGGTTACAGCATTAACTCCCTGATTGACTATGAAGACCCAATCGAAATCATCAAACACCTGATGGTCGGATCCGAAGGGACTTTGGCTTTTATTTCGAATGTGACTTTCAAAACAATTATTGATGAAAAATACAAATCCTGTTCACTACTTATTTTTAATACTATCCAAGATGCTTGTAATGCGACGATCTTATTAAAATCAAGTCCAGTTGCTGCTGTTGAATTATTGGATAGAGAATCTATTCGGTCTGTTGAAAATGATCCTGAAGCTCCCAAATATTTCAAAACATTACCAGAATCAGCTTGTGCCTTATTGGTCGAATGTCGGGATAATGATTTGATAGTTTTACATCAGAAGCAGGAACAAATTAGATTTCAAATTCAGTCCATTCCTACCTATACGGATTATGAATTCACTTCAAATCCGAAACAATATTATTTCAATTGGAAAGCTCGAAAAGGTTTGTTGCCGACTGTTGGAGGGCTACGAAAAAACGGAACTTCTGTTATTATTGAAGATGTTGCTTTTCCATTATCACAACTCGCTGATGCATGTTTAGCATTGAAAGATCTGTTCAAAAAATATGAATATCATGATGCCGTTTTATTTGGCCATGCTTTAGAAGGCAACCTGCATTTTGTTTTTTCTCAGGACTTTTCAAACCAAGCCGAAATTGATCGTTACGAAAAATTAATGTCGGAATTGGCAATTTTGGTCGTGGATCGTTTCGATGGTTCCTTAAAAGCCGAACATGGAACAGGTCGCAATATGGCTCCATTTGTGGAAAAAGAATGGGGAGCTACAGCCTATGAAATTATGAAACGCATCAAAAACATCTTTGATCCTCATAATAAAATCAATCCAGATGTTTTAATCAATCCAGATCCCAAAGCGCATCTTAAAAATTTAAAACCAATGCCCGAATCCCACGCCATCATTGATAAATGTATGGAATGCGGATTTTGTGAACCGCATTGCGTTTCCGAAGGTTTGACTTTGTCGCCAAGACAGCGTATTGTGATTGCCAGAGAAATCAGCCGTTTGGAAGAAACAAATGAAAATCCGCAACGATTGGCCGATATTCGAAAAGACGTTACCTACCAACTGGATGAAACTTGTGCTACAGATGGACTTTGTGCCTTAGCCTGCCCCGTTTATATCGATACCGGAAAATTTGTAAAAGAATGGCGTGCCAACCAAATAAATGCTAGTGATAAAAAAGTTGCAGCTTATATCAGTTCTCATATGGCTGGAACTACAGCAGTTTTGAGAATTGGATTGAAAACAGTATCGTTGTTTCATTCGATATTTGGAACAAAAATTATGAAGGCGCTATCTAATGGATTCCATTTTATAAGTTTTGGAAAAGTCCCGAAATGGATTCCTGAAATGCCCAAAGGAGCCAATAAAATTAACATAAAAAATTAACCGCTGATTCGCTGATTATTTTTTTAATTTTTAATCAAAAATTTGAAACGCTTACTTATAAATCTGCGAATCTGCGGTCAGCCCTTTAATTAAGAAGCAATGAATACAACCACTAATTTAAAAGTCGTTTACTTTCCTTCCTGCATCAATAGAAGTATGGGGAAAAATAGTTTTCAAAGTGCAGACGATCTTCAATTGACCGAACTAACCCATAAATTATTGGTACGTGCTGGTTTTACAATAATTTATCCCGAAGCTATAGACAGTCATTGCTGCGGTATGCCTTTTTCGAGCAAAGGTTTTACAGATGCCAATCACGAACAATCGAATGCATTGGAAACAGCACTTTTAAAGGCTTCAGAAAATGGAAAATATCCCGTGTTGTATGACATGAGCCCGTGTTTTTATCATTCGAAAGAGGAATTTTCCACCACCTTAAAAATTGTGGATCCCATCGAATTCATGCTGGATTATGTGATGCCACAATTGGTTGTAAAAAACAAAAAAGATACAGTAGCAATTTTTCCTGTTTGTTCGGTTAAAAAAATTGGAAAAATGGAACAGCTTCTTGCTTTGTCGCAAATTTGTGCTAATAACGTTACCATTATTGACAGCAATTGCTGCGGTTTTGCTGGAGACAGAGGCTTCCTAATTCCTGAATTAAACGAACATGGATTGCGGGATTTAAAAGCGCAAATTCCAACGCACTGCAAAGAAGGATATTCAACCAGCAGAACCTGCGAAATCGGATTAGAAAATGTGAGTGGAATTGACTTTAAATCTATTTTTTATTTGGTGGATGAAGTGACGAGATAAGAAAATAATAATTCTTTTTGCATGAATAAATTAACTAGATTTGGTTTTCAAATTTTATAATTACATATAACCTAATCATCTACAAACATTAACCTATGGAAGAAAAATACGTTATAAACGAAACACAAAAAAGAATTGAACCTCTTGAAAAGAAATGCAGTTATTGCCGAAAAAAAGATATGACATTGATCGATAGCTGTTTTTTTGAAACTTTATTCTTTGAACAAAAAAGATCTAATTATCTGGTTGTTAGAAAAGTAAATTTCAATAAAGTATCTATTGGAGTTCCTAGGTGCGAAAACTGCAGATCAATTCATGAAGGAGCTGACGCAAAAGCTCAAAAATATATTTTTATTGCTGCGGGTATTATATTTATTTTACCTTTCTTATTGACATTTAGTTTTGACGCTTTTTTTGACGGAATAATACCAGCAGTAATTATATTGATTGCTGGGTTTATATTTAAAAACTATTTGTCAGAAAAAATTGTTTTTAAGACTGATATTCTTTCCGAAAAAGTAGGTGCCCAATATAGTGTAATCGTTCAGGATTTTCTTGAAGAAGGCTGGCAGTACGAACAACCAGAAGCTTAAAAAAGCGCTGTTGTTTGCTAAAAAACATTAAAACTAACCGTTGAGAAATCAGCGGTTTTTTTATACTTTAAAAAACATAACAAATTAATACGCAACCAAATAATTAAAATTACATCTATACTAATAAAACGTAGAAATCATGAAAAACAGAATTTACTTCATTGCTTTAGTATTGATCAGTAGTTTAATTTCTTCTTGTGAATCGGAAAATTCAACCTTTCAAAATGATTTCCAGAAAAGCACCAATGCTTTATTAGATTTCAAAAAATCAACTAATAATTCCTATCAATACACAGTCACAGGCTCATCCTGGTCAGGTCCTGCTTGGGAAACTACTATAATTGTTTCTAACGGAAAAGTAATTCAAAGGCAGTTTAAATACACTAATACCCAAGGATTAAGAAATGATATTCCTAAAGAAGAATTAGAATGGACTGAAAATCGAAGTGAAATAGGCACGCATAAAAATATAACCGCAACTGCTCTAACATTGGACGAAATATATAATAAAGCTGAACAAGAGTGGCTAATAAAAAGAGATAATGCAGAAACCTATTTTGAAACCAAAAACAATGGGTTAATATCAACCTGCGGTTATGTTGAAAATAATTGTCAAGACGATTGTTTTAGAGGAATACATATAAAAAGTATCGAACCATTACCAGATGGAGTAGTATTTTAAAAAAACATTTCCAAAAGTGTCTAAGTTTGAAATGATGATTGACTTAAACTTTAGCTTTTAAATGTAAATTGAGAATCCCTGAATCACATAACAGATGCTGATTTCTTTTTGTACAAATTGCTATTAAATTCTCTTATATTTTTCGATTAATTTTTTCTTATGAAATTAATTCAAGGAAGCAATACCAAACCCAAATAATAGAAATTACCGTTGAGAAATCAGCGGTTTTTTATGCTTAAAATTTAAATTCTCTTCAAAAAAACAAAAGCAGTTTTTTCTTTAAATGTCGTTGCGAATAATATTTTTATATACTTGATTCTGTAACTTATAAAATGTGCAGTCATTTAGGCTCAGATGCCGTAGAAAATAAAGGCTATATGCAGACTGATGCACAATCGCCTTGGAGAACAATAGTTGTGAGCGATAAAGCAACTGATATATTAGCGTAAAAATTAATATTGAACCTCAACGAACCAACAAGCTACAAAAATGTTTCTTGGATAAAGCCAGTAAAGTATATCGGAATCTGGTGGGAATATTTCGTTGCTGGAAAAAACACTTGGGCTTTCGGAAAAGAAAATAACGTAAAATTGACCGATGATTTTTCGAAATTAACGCCAAACGGAAAAGACGGGGCAACAACTTAATCTGTAACTTAACTCTCCGGTAACGAAACTGCTGCAAGTGTAAATACTGTGGATTGAATTACAGTTGTTGCAACAGAAATAAAACGAAAAAAGAAGCTTTTGAAGCTTCTTTTTTCGTTTTAATACGATACTCTAATTACAAATTCATTCCTCCCGAAACTTCAATGCGTTGTCCATTTATCCATTTAGCATCATCAGTACACAAAAAGGCGACTACACTCCCAATATCATCAGGTAAACCAACTCTTCCCAATGCAGTTACCGAAGAAATAAATTGATTTAACTGTTCGTTATCGCGAACAACTCCGCCACCAAAATCGGTTTCTATAGCACCAGGCGCGACAATATTAACTCTAATTTTTCTTGCTCCCAATTCTTTCGCCTGATATTTTGTCAATGTTTCCATCGCTCCTTTCATACTAGCATAAGCTGCGTATCCCGGAAATGAAAAACGGGTCAATCCAGACGAAATATTTACAATTCCTCCGCCGTCATTCATTAGTGACAAAGCTTTTTGAGTCAGAAAAAATGGTCCTTTGAACTGAATGTTAACCAAATCGTCAAATTGGGCAGTGGTCGTTGCCGAAAAACTTTCGTGAAGGCCAACTCCCGCATTGTTTATTAAAAAATCGATTTTATCGGTTACAAATGTGTCTTTCAAAGCAGTTTCAACCTTTTGAAAAAACTGATCGAAACTGATTGCCTCTGCAACATTCAACTGAATCGCTACTGCTTTTTGACCCAATTTTTCAATTTCGTTTACAACACTTTCGGCTTCTTCTTTTTTACTATTATAAGTCAGTACAAGGTCAAGACCTTTTTTGGCAAGATTCAAAGCCATATCTTTTCCTAATCCGCGGCTTCCTCCGGTAACTAATGCTATTTTGTTTTTATTTTCCATCTTTAATTTTGTTTTAAATTGATACCACAAAATTAGTACAGATGTAAAGTTCCAGAATTGCAAAATTCAATCCAGAGTTTGCAAAATTCAAATCAAGTTATTTAAACCCTAAAAGATAACGGCGTCAATTTTGTTTGTTTTTTGAAAAAATTAGAAAAATGAGCCAATTCTTCAAAACCAAGTGAATAAGCAATTTCCGAAATATTCCAGTCCGTTTCTTTCAATAAAATTTTGGCCTCATGAATCAATCGGTCGCTGATTATTTCGGTTGTAGTTTTTCCTGTATTTTCCTTTAGAACTTTATTAAGGTGATTGACATGAACGGACAAACGGGTAGCAAAATCTTTCGCCGATTTCAACTCCAATCGCTGGCGGGGCGATTCAATAGGGAATTGTCTTTCGAGTAACTCCGCAAATAAGGACGAAACCCTTGCGGCCGAATTATGTTTAGAATACAAAGCTGTCACGGGCTGCAGTTTTTGTCCAAAATGAATCAGCTCCGCCACATAATTCCGAATCAGATCGTATTTATAAACATAATCCGAATTGATTTCTTGATGTATCTTTTTGAAAATCAAATCAACTGCAATAGCATCAGCTTCTTTCAATTGAAAAACGGGATAGCCATCAGTCTGAAAAATAGGCAGTTTGTCCAAGTCAATTCCGCTTTTGTCCTTCGTCAAGAACTCAGTCGTGAAAACACAAAAATGTCCAGACTGCTGGGTATCTAATGGAACATAATTATAGGGGATTTTTGGTGTGGCAAATAGAAGTGCATTCTCTTCAATCTCAATTACTCGGTCGGCATACTCCATTCGATTTTTTCCTCGGATCAAACTAATTTTATAATAAGCTCTTCGGTCATAAGGCATAAAAGATTTTTCCTTTAGCCTTTCATAAAGTTCTTTGATACTGAAAACATTAAAATGCCCAATTTCTTTTTGGATATCCTTGGGTAATAATGAGCTTGGTTCTATACTAGAGTCTCCAGAAATTTCCTGATAGAACTCTTCAATTGATTTTGATTTCATTGAGAATGAATTTGTAAAAATCAAATATAGGGAATATTTACAAATTAAAAATCTGGAGTGTTTATGACAGTTGAACTATTACAAAATCAATATTTTGGTTTTTGTTTTGTACCTCTAAAATTAATGATTTCGATAATAGCCTTTTTATGATTTACACGATAAACCAAATAATTATTTTTATCTACTATGGCTTTGTGAAGATTTTTATAGGCTACAGATTTTGGATATAAATCTGGAAAAAGCACAATCTGACTTGTAACTTGGATAATGTTTTTTTCTAATTGCAGAATTTCTCTAAAAGTCCATTCTTCTTCTAGATAAGTGATAACTTTTGACAAGCCTTTATCAGCCTGTAAAGTCCATTTGACTACTAATGCCATTTAGCAAATTTACTCATTGCTTCTTTATGACTAATCAATTGGTCATTATCTGCTTCTTTTAGACCTACTTCAATTTCTTCTTTCTCTTCTGAACTTAAATCTTCATACCAATCCTTTTTGTTGGCTTTTAAAACCAATTCAAGCTTTTCTAGAAGGACTTCATCCATGGCGGTTATTTCCTGAATGAAATTATATTTTCTGGCAGCTAAATTCATGACTTAAAATTTTAGTATAACAAATATATCTATTTTGATTAGCTATTAAAAACAAACGCCAAAGTTTAACTAACCTTTTCATTTTCAAAGGTTAAAATAAATTTTTATTTTATTAGACTACTCCCCTCCCAACAATTCCATCAATTCCAAAGCTCTCCTAGTTGATTTCACATTATCAAAAGTCAATAAAAGGCGTAAACCGGCTGGAGTTTGTTTCTCTTTCATTACACAGATACTGCTGTGGGTCTGCACAAACTGAATCACTTTATGGAAACGTGTAGAATGGTAATAATCCGATTGCTGATCAGACACAAAATAGCCAATCATCTTGCCTTTTTTCATCACCAGTTTTTCTATACCAACTCTTGTTGCAATCCATTTGATGCGGATACTGTTCATTAAGGCAAGGGCTCTTGGAGGCATTGGGCCAAAACGGTCAATCAGTTTGTTTTGGAAAACAACCAATTCTTCTTCGTTCTTGACGTTGCCCAATTCGTTATACAAACTCAAACGCTCGGTGACGTTATTGATATATTCATCTGAAAACAACAACTCAAAATCGGTATCTATCTGCAGATCTTTTACATATTCCTTGGTTTCAATATTATTTTCTTCGGGGTATAAATCCTTGAATTCATTTTCCTTCAATTCCTCGATGGCCTCGTTCATAATTTTTTGATACGTATCAAAACCAATGTCGTTGATGAAACCGCTTTGCTCTCCTCCCAATAAATCACCTGCACCACGAATCTCGAGATCTTTCATCGCAATGTTCAAACCGCTTCCCAATTCGCTGAATTGTTCCAAAGCCTGAATTCGTTTTCGAGCATCTTCGGTCATGTGAGAATACGGCGGACAGATGAAATAACAAAATGCTTTCTTGTTGCTTCGCCCTACTCTACCCCGCATTTGATGCAGATCAGACAAACCAAAATTATTGGCATTATTGATAAAAATGGTATTCGCATTCGGAACGTCTAATCCGCTTTCAATAATAGTCGTTGCAACTAGAACATCGAATTCACCGTTCATAAAGGCGAGCATCAATTCTTCCAATTTGGCGCCTTCCATTTGTCCGTGGCCAATTCCCACTCGTGCATTTGGAACCAATCGCTGAATCATTCCTGCAAATTCCTTGATATTTTCGATTCGGTTATTGATGAAGAAAACCTGTCCGTTTCGCTGAATTTCATACGAAATCGCATCGCGAATCAGCTCTTCATTAAACCCAACCACATTCGTTTCGATAGGATATCTATTTGGCGGTGGTGTTGTAATTACCGATAAATCCCTCGCAGCCATTAATGAAAACTGCAAAGTTCTCGGGATTGGAGTTGCCGTCAATGTCAAAGTATCAACATTAGCTGCAATGGTTTTGAGTTTGTCTTTTACGTTAACTCCAAACTTCTGCTCCTCATCGACAATCAATAATCCAAGGTCTTTGAAAACCACATTTTTGTTGACCAATTGGTGCGTTCCAATGACAATATCGAGTTTTCCTTCGGCGAGTTGTTTTAGGGTTTCGGCTTTTTGTTTGGCGGTTCTAAAACGGTTCAAATAACCAATAGAAACCGGCATATCTTTTAATCTTTCGGTAAAAGTACGGTAATGCTGATAAGCCAAAATTGTCGTTGGAACCAAAATTGCCACTTGCTTTGAATTATCCACAGCTTTGAAAGCCGCACGAATCGCCACCTCGGTTTTACCAAATCCTACATCACCGCAAACCAAGCGATCCATAGGGCGTTCGCTTTCCATATCAGCTTTGACTTCCTGCGTCGATTTGATTTGATCGGGCGTGTCTTCGTAGATAAACGAACTTTCCAACTCATTTTGCAGGTAACTGTCTGGGGCAAACTGGAATCCTTTTTCCAGTCTACGTTTGGCATATAACTGAATCAAATTGAAAGCAATATTTTTAACTCTCGCTTTGGTTTTTTGTTTTAAAGTCTTCCAGGCATTCGAACCTAATTTATAAATTTTGGGTGGCGTTCCGTCTTTTCCGTTGTATTTCGAAATCTTGTGCAGCGAGTGAATACTCACATACACGATATCATTGTCAGCATAAACGAGCTTAATGGCTTCCTGTGTTTTGCCTTCAACCTGTATTTTTTGCAAACCGCCAAACTTCCCGATTCCGTGGTCAATATGCGTTACATAATCGCCTACGGACAAAGTCGTGAGTTCCTTTAAAGTTAAATTTTGCTTTTTGGAATAGCCGTTTTTGATGCTGAATTTATGGTAACGCTCAAAAATCTGATGATCGGTATAACAAGTAATTTGATTTTCCTGATCGATAAAACCTTGGTACAACGGCAACACAATCGTCTTGTATTGCTTGCGGACATTTTCAGAATTGGCTTCATCTAAACTTTCGAAAATATCATGAAAACGTTTTGTCTGCGCCTCATTCGAACAGAACAAATAATTTTGATACCCGTTAAAATGGTTGTCACTCAAATTATTCAGCAACAAATCAAACTGTTTATTGAACGACGGTTGCGGCTGAATGTGAAATTCAAACTTCTTGGTCGTTTTAAAAACTGGTTTCGAATGGAATTCCACCACCGAAAAATCCAATGCTCTTTTTACAAATTCCTTTTGATTCAGGAACAATTGATCTGGAGTCGCATGTTTAATATCTTTGGATAATTTCTCAAAAGCTTCTTCGGCTCTGGCAAATTGCTTATCCAATTCGTATAAAAGATTCTCGGTATTTTGAAAAAACAAAACCGTTCTTTCTGCTATATAATCCAAAAAACTTTCTCTGTTTTCCTGAAAAACTTTATTCTCGACATTCGGAATAATGGTGATTTTTTTCTGCTTCTCTAATGACAATTGCGTGCCAACGTCAAAACTGCGGATGCTTTCGACTTCGTTACCGAAAAACTCAATTCGGTACGGATTATCATTCGAAAACGAAAACACATCGACAATTCCTCCGCGAACGGAGAACTCTCCCGGTTCCGTGATAAAATCTACTCTTTTAAATTCGTATTCAAACAAAACTTCGTTTAGGAAATCAATCGAAATTTTATCGCCAACCGTAACTTTCAATGTATTTTTATCCAAGTTTTGTCTGGTCACTACTTTTTCAAAAAGTGCTTCTGGATACGTTACAATTACGGCCGATTTTTTGCGGGAATTAATTCTATTAAGTACTTCGGATCGAAGCAGAACATTGGCATTGTCGGTTTCTTCAATTTGGTACGGACGACGGAAAGAACCTGGGTAAAACAGCACATCCTGCTCGCCTATCATTTGTTCCAAATCGTTCAAATAATACGCCGCCTCTTCCTTATTGTTCAAAACCACCAAAAAAGGAAGTTCCGATTTCTTGAAAACGGACTGAATCACAAAGGAAGCCGCTGATCCCAGCAAACCGTCCAACTGTATTTTTACTTGATTATTTTCCAGCAACTGCGCTACAATCTGAGCCGTTTTGGGAGAAGAATCATAAACCGAATATATAGAAGTGGCTTTACTCAAGGTCGTGCTCCGTTTGGATTTTTGCTATTCATTAAACTGCTTGGATTAACTGGAATCATGGGGGTTCCTCCAGAAGGAATTGCTCTAGTGGTATCCATAATCATCTGTAACAATTCGGTTTCCCCTTCCTCCATTGGTATCTTGCTTTTTTCAACAATCTTATCCATTTGCCTTTGCAAAGAAACCAGCTCAATATTAATTTCTGCAACTAGTTTTACTACTTTTTTCTCCGAAATATCAGTAAGATTTATATACAAATCCAACATTCGAACTTGTGTAATCAAAGTAGCAATTCTGCTTCTTATCTGTGGCGTATCAAATTGAGTAGGAATATTAGTATTCAAAGCCATTACTTTTGTTGATAATGCTTTGGATTTATTTTGAAATTCACCAATTGTTTTCTTTGGTTTTTTGGCCAATTCATCCATAAACTCACGCCATTGTGGCCATGTTTTTATAGAAGCTTCGGAAGTTTCATTGATTGGTGTGTCAAAAAAATTCCAACCTTTTTTAATAGTGGTAAAAATTAATTCTTTCTTTTTTGCATCCTTTAATTGATCAGCAAGACGTTTGTCGTTGCCATCATTACACGAAAACTGCATTAAAATCACCAAAAAAAGCAACGCTAATTTATTGTTCATTTCCAAATTATTTGAACGACAAAGTTACAAAGTAAATTTACAATACCGAATTTCAATACCAGAATAACAATTTGTTAATAATTCCTCTTTTTGTTTGAATTTAAACAATCAAAAATGATAAATCTTCCTTGTTTTAAAAATGATTTTGTGATTTTTGTAACTTTTTTTGAGAAATTGTGATATTTAGCGAAATCGTTATCTTTGTACTTCAAAACTATGTAATATGAATCCAAAGATCTTAATTATAGGCGCTTGCGGTCAAATTGGCACCGAATTAACACATCAGCTTCGAACCCTTTATGGAACCGATAATGTGATTGCTTCTGATATTCGAAAGCTGAATAACGATGTAGTCAATTCTGGTCCATTTGAAGTGATCAATGCCTTAGATTTTAATCAAATCGAGCATTTGGTCGAAGTCCACCAAATTACCGATGTCTATTTGATGGCCGCTTTACTATCGGCAACAGCCGAAAAAAACCCCGCCTTTGCTTGGGATCTAAATATGAATTCGCTGTTTCACGTTTTGAATTTGGCCAAAGCCAAAAAAATAAAAAAGATATTCTGGCCTTCCAGCATCGCCGTTTTTGGACCAACAACTCCTAAGGAAAACACACCTCAATACACTATCATGGAGCCTTCCACCGTATACGGCATCAGTAAACAGGCCGGCGAAAGATGGTGCGAATACTACCATAATCTTTTTGGAGTCGATGTACGAAGCATTCGCTATCCTGGACTAATCAGCTGGACTACGCTTCCTGGCGGCGGCACTACAGATTATGCAGTAGACATTTACCACAAAGCTCTAAGCGATGGAAAATATGAATGCTTTTTGTCTTCTGAAACAAAAATGCCAATGATGTATATGGACGACGCCATTACTGCCACAATCAACATCATGAAAGCGCCCGTTGAACAAATTAAGATCCGCTCTTCTTATAATTTGGCTGCAATGAGTTTCACCCCAACCGAAATCGCTTCCGAAATCAAAAAGCACATTCCAGAACTCGAAGTAACCTATGCACCAGATTTCCGCCAAAAAATTGCCGACAGCTGGCCTGCCAGTATAGACGACAGCCGAGCCAGAGAAGACTGGGGATGGAATCACCAATTCGATCTCGAAATGATGACCTCCGAAATGCTGAAAAACCTTGCTCCACAATACGACACCGAGATTCAATAGTACACCAATTAATATCACTTGGAATACCACAAAAAAAGGGATCGAATCACCAATACAGTGATTCGATCCCTTTCTTTATAGTGCTGGATTTTTTAATCCAATGAAGGATCATCTATTTCCAATAATTTATAATTTTTCAATTATTTTATTAATTAAATTCGTTGTAGAATTATAATCTATGCTTTTTGCTTTTGCAATTTCTATTGCTTCTTTTGCAGTTTTTAGAGCTTTGGTATATTCCCCTGTTTTAAAAAGTAAAGCCGCATAAGTATCCGTATTATGATAGTTTTTATCCAATTCAATTGAACGAAGAGTCCATTTTTTAGCTGTTTCTAATTTAGCAGTATCATTTTGGTTTTCATAATAGCTCCAAGCAAGTGAATTCAAATCCTCTGAACTATTCCAAATAAATTTTACATCAGTCATTACGCCCGACTCTATTAGTTTATAAGGAAACAAAGAATAATCAATTATAGCATCACTTATTTTTCCATTATCTGAATAAAGCAGCAATGGTGCCGATGAAATATTAAATATATTATCAAAACCTTTTTTATCTTTACCTATATTAGCAAGAAAGTTTAAAGTTTTATTCCATTTTAAGTGATAACCCTCTTTTAAAACCTCCTCTACACTACTTTCTGCGTCAATATTAACAGTAATGATATTTAGCAATGATAAATCACAATTATTATAACGATCTATTAATTTTAGGCATGGAGAACACCACTTACCACTCCAAGTGATAATTAATGTGGGTATTTCTTTTTTCAATTTATAGGTATTGTTAATATCAGAAAAAGGAATAGTCTTTCTAGTCTTTATATCAACTAAATCAATATCTATTTGACTAAATGATTCGTTTGAATACATTAAGGTCAGAAAAAAGATAAAAAGGAGTACTGTTTTTTTCATGTTATTTTGGTTTTAAATATTGCCAAAGTGCAACCGTTTCGATTTCTAAATTAGAATTTATCATATTAATAAAAATCGAATATAAGAAAAATAAATGTTTTAATTTACCACAAATAGATTGAAAGGCTTTTACCTAATAGTAAAGCAAATAGTAACATCAATATATTCTTTCATTTCCAAAATAAATATATCATAATCGCTGCAATTTTTAAGTTCTAGTTGTGTAAAATCCTTTTGGTGCAATTTCATTCCTGCCTCTGATTCAAAAAAACCAAAAACAAATTCCCTTTTATGCCAATTCTGTAAATACAATAATAAAACAATTTATAAATCGCTTTTCATTAATTATCTCCGATGATTTTTGCCAATTCTATAGGTATTTTTACGTGTGTTTTGTCTAAATTGCAATTAGAATCAAATCACTAAGGTTATGCCAGAAATAAATCCAGAAAACAGTGCCGAAAAAACACGTTTGCAACTAAGAACCGACAATAAAGGCTGGAAAAAATGGGGTCCTTATTTAAGCGAAAGACAGTGGGGAACCGTTAGAGAAGACTATTCTCAAAGCGGTTACGCCTGGGGAAGCACTACTCACGATATGGCTCGTTCCAAAGCATACCGATGGGGAGAAGAAGGTATTGGAGGGATTTCAGATAATAAACAGCATATCTGTTTGGCTTTTGCTTTTTGGAACCATAAAGACCGCATCTTAAAAGAACGTTTATTTGGGTTAACGCCAGCTGAATCCAATCACGGGGAGGATGTAAAAGAAATTTATTATTACCAAGATGCTACTCCAACCCATTCCTACCAAAAAATGCTGTATAAATACCCTCATGCAGCATTCCCTTATGAAAAATTAATTCAGGAAAGTAAAAAAAGAAGCCGTCAAGAGCCCGAATACGAACTGCTCGACACAGGCATTTTTGACAAAGACGAGTATTTTGACATTACTATAGAATATGCCAAAGCCGATGAACAAGACATCCTAATCAAAGTTACGGTAGAAAATCGTTCCAAAATAGCTGCTCCTATTTCGGTACTGCCTACTATTTGGTTTCGAAACACATGGAGCTGGGGATATGAAAATTACAAACACAAACCTACCTTAACTGGAGTTGAAAAATCACATATAGAAGTACAGCACCGATTGGTGGGCACCTTTAATTTGTATGCTGAAAATGCTAAAGAGCTATTGTTTTGTGATAATAAAACCAATTTTGAAAAGCTTTATAAATCACCTGCACAATCCACTTATGCCAAAGATGGAATTAACGATTATATCATCAATAAAAAAAACAGTGTAAATCCAGAAGCCATTGGCACCAAGGCATCTGTTCATTATGATGATGTTATTCCTGCTAACGGCAAAAAGGAATACCGTCTTCGATTTACCAATACTGCTCCAAAAGATCCCTTTGAAGATTTTGATGCTATTTTCAAAAAAAGAGTAGAAGAAGCCGATGAGTTTTATGATCAGGTTCAAAAAGGAGTAAAAGACGAAAAATTAAAATCCATTCAGCGTCAAGCTTATGCAGGTATGCTTTGGACAAAACAATGGTATTATTACAATGTTTTTGAATGGCTAAAAGGCGATCCATCAACACCTAGACCTGACGCCAATCGAAAAGAGGGACGCAACAGTGCCTGGAAACACATGTACACGTCCAACATTCTCTCAATGCCAGACAAATGGGAATATCCATGGTTTGCGGCATGGGATCTGGCGTTTCACACCTTGCCTTTGGCCAGATTAGACCCTGATTTTGCCAAAAGACAATTATTGGTTATTCTGCGCGAATATTATATGCATCCAAACGGACAGATCCCAGCTTATGAATGGTCGTTTTCAGATGTTAATCCTCCCGTCCATGCTTGGGCAACTTGGAAAGTATATGAAATTGATAAAGAAGCCAACAATGGTGTGGGAGATACTGTTTTCTTGGAACGTATTTTTCATAAACTGCTGCTTAATTTTACGTGGTGGGTGAACTTGAAAGATAAAAATGGAAATAACATCTTTGGGGGCGGATTCCTCGGAATGGATAATATTGGAGTATTTGACCGCTCCGCCGATTTGCCCACAGGAGGTCATTTGGAACAAGCCGACGGTACTGGATGGATGGCAATGTACTGCCTAAACATGTTGCGTATAGCCTGCGAAATATCACTAAAAAACCCTGTTTATCAAGATATGGCGTCCAAATTCTTTGAGCACTTTCTCCAAATTTCGGGAGCCATGCAATCATTGGGGGACAATAAATTGAACCTTTGGGACGAGGAAGACCAGTTTTATTATGACATGCTCCATAAAGAAAATGGGGATGCCGAATTGCTGAAAATTCGTTCGATGGTGGGGTTGATTCCACTATTTGCCGTCGAAGTTTTAACACCTGAATTACTGGAAAAATTACCAATATTTAAGCGTCGCGTCGAATGGGTTTTAAAAAACCGTCCCGACTTGGCCAGTTTAGTTTCAAGCTGGTACAACCCAGGAAAAGGTGAAACCCGATTGCTCTCTACCCTTAGAGGGCATAGAATGAAAATGATACTCAAACGTATGTTTGACGAAAAGGAATTTTTGTCAGATTACGGAGTTCGCTCTTTATCCAAATACCATAAAGAACATCCTTATAAATTTAAATATGAAGGAGGAACTATTCAAGTAGATTATACTCCAGCCGAAGCTACTGGCGACATGTTTGGCGGAAACTCCAATTGGAGAGGCCCAATCTGGTTTCCTATGAATTATTTGATTTTGGACTCTTTAGACAAATTTCATAGTTATTACGGCAAAGACTTCAAGGTAGAATTTCCAAGTGAATCTGGCAATTTGGTTAATTTACAAGAAGCTGCCAAGGGTGTGGCCAAACGATTATTGGCATTATTTGTTCCTGATGCCAGTAAAAAAATTCCAATGTATGGAGAATATAAAAAATTTCAGGAAGATCCTCTTTTCAATAAAAACCACTTGTTTTTTGAATATTTTGACGGAGACAGCGGTAAAGGTCTAGGTGCTAATCATCAAACCGGATGGACTGGTTTAATTGCTGAAATTATTAGGCATTTGAATGAGGCAACAGAATAGTATAACAGAATCATAAAAAAATCACCAACAAGAATTGACAACTCTTATTGGTGATTTTTTTTATTTGCTTTTGTTTTGATACTAAATAGGAACGTTCCTTTGGCTTTGTGTTTAGGATTTGCCTAACATCCCAAACACAAAACCAACATCCATTAAACCAATTGCCCAAATCCGTTTTAGTACCTGTTAGGCGTTCGGTCATTTTTCAAGTTAGTCTCCCGATTTCGCTTCAATTTTTCAGTCTATTTTCTTTCAGATTAATAATCCGTTTTCTTTGAGATGTTTAAATATAATTTTATCAACTTCTGATATTATATCTAAATCTGTATAATTTAACCATTTAATTTCTTCTATTTCATTATTCTCTTTCGGCTCTCCAATGTAATTAGCTTTGTAACACGTCATTTTTACAATTACTCCTTCAATAGCTCCGTCTGATTGGGCTTTAAACGTCCCAACATATTCAATTGTTTCATTTATTATTTCAACACTTAATTCTTCTTGAATTTCTCTGCTTAAAGTTTGGTGGTCGGTTTCATTATTTTCTCTTTTACCTCCTGGAATATAATATTTGTTTTTACCTTTCGATTTTGTGCTTAAAATTTGACCATTTTCAATTTTTATTAATGCTATTTTATCAATTTCTTTCATCGGTTTTTTCTTTTGACTAACACCTAACGTCTTGCTAATCAGTGGGTTTTGGATTAAATTAAGCCCATTATTCGGATTTGCCAAAATAATTCCTCTCATAATTTCTTAAGCCAATTGTCCATTGTTTCATATTCTGTTTCTTGTTGTATTGGTGGTAACGTCAGTCTGTGAAAAAACTTCGGTTTTTGTTCTAAACAAATATAGCAAAGTATTTGTTTTAAAACAGGATTTTTCGTATTTTTAAGGATGCAACATATCTCAGGAGTTTCCCGCCACCAGATGCGTATTTCAAGTT
>CAUPKA010000022.1:0-73533 GCA_963511725.1 uncultured Flavobacterium sp. | reverse complement strand
TTTAAAACGATAGAAAAAATGGCAGATTTGAAACAATTCGCAGAACAATTAGTTAATTTAACTGTAAAAGAAGTTAACGAATTAGCAACAATATTAAAAGATGAGTACGGAATCGAACCAGCTGCTGCAGCTGTAGTAGTTTCAGGTGGTGGAGAAGCTGCTGCTGAAGAAGTACAAACAGAATTTACAGTTGTATTGAAAGAAGCTGGTGCTTCTAAATTAGCTGTAGTAAAATTAGTTAAAGAACTTACAGGTTTAGGTTTGAAAGAAGCTAAAGATGTAGTTGATGGTGCTCCTAGCAACGTTAAAGAAGGTGTAACTAAAGAAGAGGCTGAAGGTCTTAAAAAATCTTTAGAAGAAGCTGGAGCTGTTGTTGAGTTAAAATAACTCTTACATAGTTTAGAATTCGGTTTAGGTCTTGAGTTTAATCACTCAATGACCTAAACCATTTTTCGTATAATAAAATTATAACAAGTTTTATTATAATAATAGTTTAAAATACGAAAAAGTTTTTGATCAATACGAAGAAAAAAAATTGAACTGAATTTTACCTATTCATTTTTAAAGATGTATTGATTACAAAAAAGAAGGTATCAATTAAACATTGTGTTTTTACACAAAAAACTACTTTTTTTTAATCAAAATTTTGTCCATTGATGATAACAAATCAGACTGAAAGATTGAATTTTGCCTCAACAAAAAACATACCTCAATATCCGGATTTTCTAGATGTTCAGGTAAAATCGTTTAAAGATTTCTTCCAATTGGAAACTAAATCTGACGAAAGAGGCGACGAAGGGTTGTACAACACCTTCATGGAAAACTTTCCAATTACAGATACAAGAAATAACTTTGTATTGGAATTCCTAGATTACTTTGTAGATCCACCACGTTACACCATTCAAGAATGTATAGAAAGAGGTCTTACGTATAGTGTGCCTTTAAAAGCGAGGTTAAAACTATATTGTACAGATCCTGAACACGAAGATTTTGAAACTATTGTGCAAGATGTATATCTTGGAACAATACCTTATATGACACCAAGTGGTACTTTTGTTATCAATGGAGCAGAGCGAGTTGTGGTTTCACAATTACACCGTTCTCCGGGTGTTTTCTTTGGACAGTCATTCCATGCAAATGGAACAAAATTATATTCTGCGAGAGTTATTCCTTTTAAAGGATCTTGGATAGAATTTTCTACAGATATCAATAGCGTAATGTATGCTTATATCGACAGAAAGAAAAAATTACCTGTTACGACTTTGCTTAGGGCAATAGGTTTCGAAAGAGACAAGGATATCCTTGAGATTTTCGACCTAGCTGAAGAAATTAAAGTTTCTAAAACAGGACTTAAAAAATATATCGGTAGAAAATTAGCGGCTCGTGTTTTGAACACTTGGCATGAGGATTTCGTTGATGAAGATACTGGTGAAGTTGTTTCTATTGAACGTAACGAAATTATCCTTGACAGAGATACCATTATCGACAAAGATAATGTGGAAGAAATTATCGATTCTAACGTTAAATCTATTTTGTTGCATAAAGAAGATGATAATCAAGTAGATTATTCAATTATTCACAATACGTTACAAAAAGATCCAACCAATTCTGAAAAAGAAGCCGTTGAGCATATCTACAGACAATTGCGTAACGCAGAACCGCCTGATGAGGAAACTGCTCGTGGTATTATAGATAAATTATTCTTCTCTGATCAACGTTATAACTTAGGTGAAGTTGGTCGTTATAGAATAAACAAAAAATTAGGGTTAGATACCCCGATGGAAAAGCAAGTCTTGACCAAAGAGGATATTATCACTATTATAAAATATTTGATTGAGTTAATAAATGCGAAAGCAGATATTGATGATATTGATCACTTATCAAACCGTCGTGTTAGAACAGTTGGAGAACAATTGTCTCAACAATTCGGTGTTGGTTTAGCTCGTATGGCAAGAACCATTCGTGAGAGAATGAACGTTAGAGATAACGAGGTGTTTACACCAATAGATTTGATTAATGCTAAAACATTATCTTCTGTTATCAACTCTTTCTTTGGTACCAACCAGTTGTCTCAATTTATGGATCAAACGAATCCATTAGCTGAGATCACGCACAAAAGAAGATTATCTGCACTTGGACCAGGTGGACTTTCGAGAGAGAGAGCCGGATTTGAGGTACGTGACGTTCACTATACGCACTACGGACGTTTATGTCCAATTGAAACTCCTGAGGGACCAAACATTGGTTTGATTTCATCTCTTGGTGTTTATGCTAAAGTAAATGGAATGGGTTTCATCGAAACACCTTACCGTAAAGTAACTAATGGAGTTGTTGATTTAGAATCTACTCCAATATACTTAAGTGCTGAAGAAGAAGAAGGAATGTTAATTGCTCAAGCAAACATTAAAATGGATGCTACTGGTAAAATTACTGCCGAAAACGTAATTGCGCGTCAAGAAGGTGATTTCCCAGTAATTGACCCTTCTCAAGTACATTATACAGACGTTGCGCCAAACCAGATTGCTTCGATTTCTGCTTCTTTGATTCCTTTCTTGGAACATGATGATGCGAATAGAGCGTTGATGGGATCTAACATGATGCGTCAGGCCGTACCATTAATTCGTCCTGAAGCACCAATCGTTGGAACTGGCTTAGAGCGTCAAGTGGCTTCAGATTCTAGAGTTTTAATTAACGCTGAAGGACCTGGAGTTGTAGAATATGTTGATGCTAATATCATTACTATTAAATACGATCGTTCTGAGGAAGAAAGAATGGTAAGTTTTGAATCTGATGATAAAACATACAATTTAATCAAATTTAGAAAAACCAATCAGGGAACAAGTATCAACCTTAAACCAATCGTAAGAAAAGGGGATAGAGTGATTCTTGGTCAAGTATTGTCAGAAGGATATGCTACTCAAAATGGAGAATTAGCTTTAGGTCGTAACCTAAAAGTTGCATTTATGCCATGGAAAGGATACAACTTTGAGGATGCGATTGTAATTTCTGAAAAAGTGGTTCGTGATGATATTTTTACCTCTATTCACGTTGATGATTATTCATTAGAAGTTAGAGATACTAAGTTAGGTAACGAAGAATTAACGAATGATATACCAAACGTTTCTGAAGAAGCTACAAAAGATTTGGATGAAAATGGTATGATTAGAATTGGTGCCGAGGTAAAACCTGGTGACATTCTTATCGGTAAAATTACTCCAAAAGGAGAATCAGATCCTACTCCGGAAGAGAAATTGCTTCGTGCAATCTTCGGGGATAAAGCAGGTGATGTAAAAGATGCTTCTTTAAAAGCTTCTCCTTCTTTACATGGTGTTGTTTTAGATAAAAAATTATTTGCAAGAGCGGTAAAAGATAAACGTAAACGTACTCAGGACAAAGATGCTTTAGGAGCACTTGAAATGGAGTTCGAAGTTAAGTTTGTTGAGCTTAAAGATAAATTGATTGAGAAACTTTTCAATATTGTAAATGGAAAAACTTCTCAAGGGGTAATGAATGATTTGGGTGAAGAAGTTTTACCAAAAGGTAAAAAATACACTCAAAAAATGCTTTATGCTGTTGAAGATTTTGCTCACTTAAGTAAAGGTCAATGGGTTGCAGATGATGTAACTAATAAAATGGTTAATGATTTAATTCATAACTATAAAATTAAATTGAACGATTTACAAGGAGCATTACGTAGAGAGAAATTCACGATCACTGTTGGAGATGAATTGCCATCAGGAATCTTGAAATTAGCTAAAGTGTATATCGCTAAGAAACGTAAATTGAAAGTTGGGGATAAAATGGCAGGACGTCACGGTAACAAAGGTATTGTTGCTCGTATTGTTCGTCATGAAGACATGCCTTTCCTTGAAGACGGAACACCAGTTGATATAGTGTTGAACCCACTTGGGGTACCTTCACGTATGAATATTGGTCAAATTTATGAAACTGTTCTTGGATGGGCTGGACAAAACTTAGGTAGAAAATTTGCTACTCCAATTTTTGATGGTGCTACTTTAGATCAAATCAATGAATTGACTGATGAAGCTGGAGTACCACGTTTTGGACATACACATCTTTATGATGGTGGTACTGGAGAGCGTTTCCATCAAGCAGCAACCGTAGGTGTAATCTATATGTTAAAATTAGGTCACATGGTTGATGATAAGATGCACGCGCGTTCTATCGGTCCATACTCGTTGATTACACAACAGCCACTTGGAGGTAAAGCTCAATTTGGTGGTCAGCGTTTTGGAGAGATGGAGGTTTGGGCACTTGAAGCTTATGGAGCATCAAGTACTCTTCGTGAAATCTTGACTGTTAAATCTGATGATGTTATAGGTAGAGCCAAAACTTACGAGGCAATCGTAAAAGGTGAGTCTATGCCAGAGCCAGGATTACCAGAATCATTCAACGTATTGATGCATGAATTGAAAGGCCTTGGACTTGATATTCGTTTAGAAGAATAAATTAAAGTTTAGTAGTAATCAGTCCGAATATTTTTCGTGGCTGATTACTCATTTTTACGAGTTTTTAGGATTTATGCCCGTAACCCGTTCCGATTTTTTATAAAATTTTCAAAGATTTTATAACTAGCATTTCAAAATTTATTTTGAAGTTTAGAGAAGTAATTCGAGGTAATGTTAATAGTCGCAAGTCACAATTTCGACTTAAACAAAAATCAATTTTTAATTGCAAATAAATCAATAGTAAAAACTATGATGAATAATAGAAATAATAATAAAGATAAGAATCCTGTAAAAAGATTTGATAAAATTTCAATTGGATTAGCTTCTCCGGAATCGATTTTAAAAGAATCTAGAGGTGAGGTTTTAAAACCTGAAACCATCAATTACAGAACTCACAAACCAGAGCGTGACGGTCTTTTCTGCGAAAGAATTTTTGGGCCAGTAAAAGATTTTGAATGTGCTTGTGGTAAATATAAAAGAATACGTTACAAAGGTATTATCTGTGACCGTTGTGGTGTTGAAGTTACTGAAAAGAAAGTACGTAGAGACAGAGTAGGACACATCAATCTTGTTGTGCCTATTGCTCATATCTGGTATTTCCGTTCACTTCCTAACAAAATTGGTTACATCCTTGGTCTTCCATCTAAGAAATTAGATATGATTATCTACTACGAAAGATATGTAGTAATTCAAGCGGGTATTGCTAAAAATGCTGAAGGTGAATCCATACAAAGATTAGATTTTTTGACAGAAGAAGAATATTTAAATATATTAGATACTCTTCCTGCAGATAATCAATATTTAGATGATTTTGATCCAAATAAATTTGTTGCCAAAATGGGAGCAGAGTGTATTATGGATTTATTGGCTCGTATTAATCTTGACGAATTGTCATACGATTTGAGACATAAGGCTAATAATGAAACATCTAAACAACGTAAAACTGAAGCGTTAAAGAGACTGCAAGTTGTAGAATCTTTCCGTGAGTCTAGTTTGAACAGAGAAAATCGTCCTGAATGGATGATTATGAAAGTAGTTCCGGTTATTCCACCAGAATTACGTCCTCTTGTGCCTCTTGACGGAGGTCGTTTTGCAACTTCGGATTTGAATGACTTATACCGTCGTGTGATTATCCGTAACAACCGTTTGAAAAGATTAATCGAGATTAAAGCTCCTGAAGTAATCCTTCGTAACGAAAAACGTATGTTGCAGGAATCTGTAGATTCGCTTTTCGATAACACACGTAAAGCATCTGCTGTAAAAACGGAATCAAACAGACCTTTAAAATCATTATCTGATTCATTAAAAGGTAAACAAGGACGTTTCCGTCAAAACTTACTTGGAAAACGTGTGGATTATTCTGCTCGTTCGGTAATTGTTGTTGGACCTGAATTGAAATTGTTTGAATGCGGTTTGCCAAAAGATATGGCTGCTGAATTATACAAGCCTTTTGTTATCCGTAAATTGATAGAAAGAGGAATTGTAAAAACTGTAAAATCTGCTAAGAAAATAATTGATAAGAAAGAGCCAGTTGTATGGGATATCCTTGAAAATGTAATCAAAGGACATCCAGTATTATTGAACCGTGCTCCTACTTTGCACAGATTAGGTATTCAAGCTTTCCAGCCAAAATTAATTGAAGGAAAAGCAATCCAATTGCACCCTTTAGTTTGTACCGCATTTAACGCGGATTTTGATGGGGATCAAATGGCGGTTCACTTACCGTTAGGACCAGAGGCTATTTTGGAAGCACAATTGTTAATGTTGGCTTCTCACAATATCTTGAACCCTGCAAATGGTGCTCCGATTACTGTACCTTCTCAAGACATGGTACTTGGTCTTTACTATATGACCAAAGAACGTTTGTCTACACCTGAAAAAACTATTTTGGGACAAGGAATTACTTTCTATTCAGCTGAAGAGGTTAATATTGCTTTAAATGAAGGAAGATTAGAATTGAATGCTCAGGTAAAAATTAGAGCAAAAGATTTTAATGAAGCAGGTGAATTAGTATATAAAATTATTCAAACTACTGCTGGACGTGTATTATTTAATGAAGTAGTACCTGAAGCAGCTGGATATATCAATGACGTATTGACTAAGAAAAACCTTAGAGACATTATCGGACACGTATTGAGTTCGACTAGTGTACCTGAAACAGCGGCTTTCTTGGACAATATGAAAGATATGGGGTATAAATTCGCATTTAAAGGAGGATTATCTTTCTCTCTTGGTGATATTAGAATCCCAGAACAAAAACCAAAATTAATTGCAGATGCCAGAGAGCAAGTTGAAGGTATTTCTGCGAATTATAATATGGGTCTTATTACCAATAACGAACGTTACAACCAAGTTATTGACGTATGGACTTCAGCAAATGCTCAATTGACAGAGTTAGCTATGAAAAACATTAGAGAAGACCAACAAGGTTTCAACTCGGTGTATATGATGCTTGATTCTGGAGCGAGGGGTTCCAAAGAACAGATTCGTCAGTTAACCGGTATGCGTGGTTTGATGGCTAAGCCTAAAAAATCTACTGCTGGTGGTGGTGAAATTATTGAAAACCCGATTCTTTCTAACTTTAAGGAAGGTCTTTCTATCCTTGAGTACTTTATCTCTACTCACGGTGCTCGTAAAGGTCTTGCGGATACGGCTCTTAAAACGGCTGATGCTGGATATTTAACTAGAAGATTACATGACGTTTCTCAAGATGTTATTGTTAACATCGAGGATTGTGGTACTCTTAGAGGTATTGAGGTTTCTGCTTTGAAGAAAAATGAGGAAATTGTTGAATCATTAGGAGAAAGAATCTTAGGACGTGTTGCATTGCAAGATGTAATTAATCCTTTGACAAGTGAGATTTTAGTACATGCTGGTACGCAAATCACTGAAGCATTAGTGAAAGGTATTGAAGCTTCTCCAGTGGAGAAAGTAGAAGTACGTTCACCACTTGTTTGTGAGGCTACTAAAGGTATTTGTGCTAAATGTTATGGTAGAAACTTAGCTACTGGTAAAATGACTCAAAGAGGTGAGGCTGTTGGTGTAATTGCTGCACAGTCTATTGGAGAGCCAGGTACACAGTTGACATTACGTACTTTCCACGTTGGAGGGGTTGCGGGTGGTATTTCTGAGGAATCTAGTATTGTAACTCGTTTTGCAGGTAAACTAGAAATAGAAGATTTAAAAACTGTTAAAGGTGAAGACAGCGAAGGTAATGCAGTTGATATTGTAGTATCTCGTTCTACTGAATTAAAATTGATTGACGAAAAAACAGGAATTCTATTAAGTACAAATAATATTCCTTACGGTTCTAGCATCTTTGTTAATGATGGCGATTCTGTAGCTAAAGAAACTGTAATTTGTAAATGGGATCCATATAATGGAGTTATCGTTTCCGAGTTTACGGGTAAAATTGCTTATGAAGATTTAGAGCAAGGACAATCGTTCATGGTTGAAATCGATGAGCAAACTGGTTTCCAAGAAAAAGTAATCTCTGAGTCAAGAAACAAAAAATTAATTCCAACTTTATTGGTTTACGGTAAAGAAGGTGAATTGATTCGTTCTTACAACTTACCAGTTGGAGCTCACTTGATGGTAGAAAACGGAGAGAAAATTAAAGCTGGTAAAGTTTTGGTTAAAATTCCTCGTCGTTCTTCTAAATCTGGGGATATTACAGGAGGTTTGCCAAGAATTACTGAGTTGTTAGAGGCTCGTAATCCTTCGAATCCAGCTGTAGTTTCTGAGATTGACGGTGTTGTTTCTTTTGGAAAAATCAAAAGAGGTAACCGTGAAATCGTTATTGAGTCTAAATTTGGTGATATTAGAAAATACTTGGTTAAATTATCAAGCCAAATTTTAGTTCAAGAAAATGACTTTGTTAGAGCTGGTGTGCCATTGTCTGATGGAGCAATTACTCCAGATGATATTTTGAGAATTCAAGGACCTGCTGCTGTTCAACAGTATTTGGTAAATGAAATTCAAGAGGTTTACCGTCTTCAAGGGGTGAAAATTAACGACAAGCATTTCGAGGTAGTAATACGTCAAATGATGCGTAAAGTTAGAGTTCAAGATCCAGGTGATACTTTATTCTTAGAAGATCAATTGATTCATACTAAAGATTTTATTGTTGAAAACGATAAGTTATACGGAATGAAAGTGGTTGAAGATGCTGGAGATTCAGGTGTTTTAAAAGCGGGTCAAATCATTACGCCACGTCAATTGCGTGATGAGAATTCATTATTAAAACGTACTGATAAAAATCTTGTTGCTGCACGTGATGTAATTACTGCTACTGCAACACCGGTTTTACAAGGTATTACAAGAGCTTCTCTTCAAACTAAATCATTTATTTCTGCTGCTTCTTTCCAAGAAACAACAAAAGTATTAAACGAAGCTGCTGTTGCAGGTAAAGTTGATTATTTAGAAGGATTGAAAGAAAATGTAATTGTAGGACATAGAATCCCTGCCGGTACTGGTATGAGAGAATATGATAATGCAATTGTAGGGTCTAGAGAAGACTATAATGACATGATGGCAAATAAAGAAGAGTATATTTATTAATTCTTTCCTCAGTGTTCTCTCTCTGCAAACGTAGGGAGAGAGTATTGAAAAATTTAAATTTTTATGAGCAATTCTAACCAACAACAAGAACAGATTAATATTGAATTGGATGAAAAAATAGCTGAAGGAATTTATTCAAATTTGGCTATAATTAATCATTCTTCATCTGAATTTGTATTAGATTTTGTTTGTATTATGCCTGGTGTTCCTAAGGCTAAAGTTAAATCAAGAATTGTTTTGACACCACAACATGCTAAAAGACTACTTAAGGCAATTGGTGAAAATATTCATCGTTTTGAATTAGCTCATGGCGAAATAAAAGAAGGCGAGCAAGCTCCAATTCCATTAAATTTTGGTCCAGCAGGACAAGCATAATTATAAGATTAAAGACTCCAGAAATGGAGTCTTTTTTTTGCCTTTTTTTAATAAATGTTTATTATAGTATTAAAATAAAGTTCATTTACGTATTTAAACGACTATTCAAGTACTTGAACGACTATTTTTTTGTTGAGTTAACTGTTTGTTTACTTTCGCGCCCTGAATATGTGTAACATACCATATTAGGAAAATAATTAAGATGAGCAAAGTTTTTAAGGGGTTGCAAAATAACAAAAATATAAGTTCTTTATTTATTATCGTTTTGTTTACTTTTTTTTCCACAACTACTGTTTTTGGACAAAAAGAAAGTTTAGAAATTTCTAATGAGAAAGTGTTAAATATTCAAAATAATATTGTGATTGAGAGTCCAGTGAAAGTGTCTAATTCTGCTGTAAACTCAAATGTGAATTTTATATTGTGGTTTATGGGAACAAAAGAAGATATTGGAAAAACATATTCTAATGATAATATGTATTCTAAGAAAAGTTTTTTGACTTCGGGCAGAGAGCCAAATCATTTATTGGTAAAAACGCTTTTGAAAAAAGCACTAAATATTAAGTCTTGCTAGCAAGTATTTAAGGTTGAATTTAATTTGTATATATAAAAAACGCCAATTTCTAATTGGCGTTTTTTTGTTCTAATTTTTTATGGTTTAATCAAATTCAGAGGTAAAAAATAATTTTACACTTGGGTATTTATTTTGAGTCATTTGAATTGTAAAGTCAGAATCGGCAAGAAATACAAGTTGATTGTATTTGTCTTTTGCTAAAAATTTCTGCTTTATGCGTTTAAATTCTTTAAATTCTTCGTTTTTAGCATCGTCTGGTTTTACCCAGCAGGCTTTGTGTACAGGGAAATTCTCGTAAGTACATTTTGCGCCATATTCGTGTTCCAATCGGTATTGAATAACTTCATATTGTAGTGCTCCTACAGTTCCAATTACTTTTCGATTATTCATTTCTAAGGTGAATAATTGGGCAACACCTTCATCCATTAATTGATCTACTCCTTTGTCTAGCTGTTTGGCTTTCATTGGATCGGCGTTATTGATGTATCTAAAGTGTTCTGGCGAGAAACTAGGAATTCCTTTGAAACTCATGATTTCTCCTTCTGTCAAAGTATCGCCAATCTTGAAATTTCCAGTATCATGCAACCCTACAATATCTCCAGGGTATGAAATATCCACAATTTCCTTCTTCTCAGCAAAAAAAGCATTCGGACTTGAAAATTTTAAGTTCTTCTTCTGACGAACATGATAATAGGGTTTGTTTCTCTCAAAGGTTCCTGAAACAATTTTTATAAATGCTAGTCTGTCTCTGTGTTTTGGATCCATATTGGCGTGGATTTTAAAAACAAATCCAGACATTTTTTCTTCTTTAGGATCGACTAATCTGGTTTCTGAATCTTTTGGTCTTGGAGATGGTGCAATGTTTACAAAGCAATCTAATAATTCTCTAACTCCAAAATTATTTAAAGCAGAGCCAAAAAAGACAGGCTGTAATTTACCGTCCAAATAATCTTGACGATCAAATTTTGGATATACTTCGTCTATTAATTCTAATTCTTCGCGCAAACGATCTGCGGGTTTTTGACCGATTATTTTTTCTAATTCAGGACTTTGAACATCTGAAAAAGCAATTGTTTCTTCAATGTTTTTACGGCTGTCACCACTAAATAAATTAATGTTTTGTTCCCAAAGATTGTAAATTCCTTGAAAGTCATACCCCATTCCGATAGGAAAACTTAGAGGAGTAACTGTTAGTCCAAGTTTTTGTTCCACTTCGTCCATTAAGTCAAAAGCGTCTTTTCCTTCTCGGTCTAATTTATTGATGAAAACAATGATAGGAATTTTTCGCATTCTGCAAACGGCAACCAGTTTTTCTGTTTGCTCTTCAACTCCTTTTGCTACGTCAATTACAACAATTACACTGTCAACGGCTGTTAAAGTTCTAAAAGTATCTTCGGCAAAATCCTTGTGACCGGGAGTATCGAGAATGTTTATTTTTTTTTCTTTATAATTAAAGGCTAAAACAGAAGTAGATACAGAAATCCCTCTCTGACGCTCAATTTCCATAAAGTCACTCGTAGCTCCTTTTTTTATTTTATTATTTTTTACAGCACCAGCTTCTTGAATTGCTCCTCCAAAAAGCAGTAATTTTTCTGTAAGTGTTGTTTTTCCGGCATCGGGATGTGAGATAATCCCAAAAGTGCGTCTTCTTTCTATTTCTTTTAAAAAACTCATATTTATATATCAATTGTCTGCAAAAGTACTATTTATAAATGCGATTTAAAAAAAATATGTAGTTATAAAAATAGGTTTAAGGTTCAGGATGTATTATAAATCTTAATTAGATTGTGATTGTAAATATTGGCAAGGAAGTACTATACTTCTCTTTAGCCCTGATCGAAACGATATCCTTTGTTTTTTTTTCTTTAAAAAAACAAAGATAAAGTGTAGAGCCGGAACCATATTTCCAAAAATGCCAGATCTTGGTGCTTCTAAAAATAGTATTTGAATTAAAGTTATATGGTGTTTTTAAATGATTAATGTTGCTATAGTGAGAACTGTGAAAATAATAGACTGGAAGGCTTCGTTGTCAAATTATTATAAATTAGAGAAGGTTAATATTTTTTGGTTTTTACTCTATTAATATAGGTGTGCAACGGAACTTAATAATTTTTTGTTAATAGTACTTAGGAAACTTGTTTAATGCATTCGAATTGTTATTTTTGTTCGTTATATGTTTGGATAATTGTAAGTATTTTGCCGAATTATTGTGTTTTGATTATTCGGAGTTTAAAGCGGACAGTTTCTAAGGTTTTAAAAGGTTGTGTTTAAGTTAAATGCGTTTTTTAAAACATTTTTTTTGAGATAATAATAATATAAAAAATAAAAAATGCCTTTAAAAATTGTACAAATGAAATCCATAACCAATAAAGTTATGTTGCCTTTTTTTCTTTTGTTTTTTTCTTTGACTTTTGTAAATGCTCAAGAGATCATAAAAGATAGTGTTGCTAAGGTAGTAGCGAAAGTACCATTGGTTTCAACAAAAAAACTTAAGATTGATGGAGTTGTTGCAACCGTTGGGGATTATATTATATTGGATTCGGATATAGACAAAGGATTTTTGGAAATTAAAAGTCAAGGAGGATCTACAACAGATGTTACAAGATGTCAGGTTTTAGGGACATTGCTTGAACAAAAATTGTATGCTCACCAAGCGGTTCAGGATAGTATTATTGTAAGTGATGCCGAGGTAAAGGGAATGATGGATGAAAGGCTGAGCTATATGCTGCAACAAGTTGGAACAATGGAAAAATTGGTGCAATACTATCAAAAAGATTCAGAAGAAGAATTTAGAACGTATTTCTTTGATGTTTTGAAAGAGCAGAAACTTACTGGTGAGATGACCAAAAAGATAATCGAGAAGGTTGAAATAACTCCTGAAGAAGTTCGTGAATTTTTCAAAAAAATTCCTGTTGCTGATTTACCTGTTTTTGGAGCTGAATTAGAAGTGGCTCAAATTGTTGTTAAGCCTGCAGTTACGGAGGCAGATAAGAAAAAAGTTATTGATAAATTGAATGGTTTTAGGAAGGAGTGCATGGAAGGAGCGAGTTTTGCAACCAAAGCTGTTTTGTATTCGGAAGATCCTGGTTCTAGCAAAAACGGAGGTTATTATAAAATGACTCGAAAAACTCCTTTTGTGAAAGAGTTTAAAGATGTTGCATTTAGTCTTGCAGAGGGTGAGATTTCAGAGCCTTTCGAAACTCAATACGGTTTTCATATTATTTATGTTGAAAAAATAAAGGGACAAGAAATTGAATTGAGACACATATTAATAGCTCCAGTAGTTTCTCAAGATGCATTAAAAGAAGCTAAAGAGAAAATCACCTTAATTAGAAAAAAGATATTAGATAAGGAAATTACCTTTGCTGAAGCTGCAAGAACCATGTCTGATGAAAAAGAAACAAGAGCTAATGGTGGAGCGTTGGTAAACCCTAAAACTCAAGATACGCATTTTGAATTGACCAATATGGATCCTTCTATATATACGCAGGTTTCAAATTTGAAGGATAATGAGATTTCGACACCATTTCTTGAGGATAAAGAAGGAAAGAAACATTATAAAATCATGATTGTAACGAATAGAATCGATTCGCACACTGCAGATTATGCTAAAGATTATATTAAAATTAAAGATTTGGCATTAAAAGAAAAGCAAATCAAAGCTATTGCAAAGTGGTTTGATACAAAAATAAAGGACACTTATATAAAGATTGTTGATGAATATAAAGATTGTGCATTTACCAATAATTGGCTAAAAAAATAATTTTCATTAAATAAATAAAAAGAGTTAGTTTTATGTTTTCATAGTACTAACTCTTTTTTAATTAAAAAAATATATAAATGTCGGATGTAGCAGCGATACAGAATTTAGTTCAAAAACGTAATGAATTAAAGAAGGAAATATCCAAAATTATTGTAGGTCAGGAAGCTGTTGTCGATCAAATTTTGCTTTGTGTTTTTTCTGGAGGCCATGCATTATTAGTTGGTGTCCCCGGTCTTGCCAAGACTTTATTGGTAAATACTTTGGCGCAAGCGTTAGGATTGGATTTCAAAAGAATTCAATTTACTCCTGATTTAATGCCTTCGGATATATTAGGAAGTGAAATATTGGATGAAAATAGACAATTTAAATTTATAAAAGGGCCAATATTTTCCAATATTATTTTGGCTGATGAAATCAATAGAACGCCACCAAAAACACAAGCTGCTTTACTGGAAGCAATGCAGGAGCGCTCGGTAACTATTGCTGGTGTAAATCACAAATTGAGTTTGCCTTATTTTGTATTGGCAACACAGAATCCAATTGAGCAAGAAGGAACATATCCTCTGCCTGAAGCACAGTTAGATCGTTTTATGTTTGCTATAAAGCTTGAGTATCCTTCTTTTGAAGAAGAAGTTCAGGTTGTGAAACAAACAACTGCTGATTCAAATGTAACGATTGATGCATTATTTACTGCTCAGGAAATTATTGATTTTCAGCATTTGATTCGCCGTATTCCAGTTGCAGATAATGTGGTTGAATATGCGGTTACATTGGTAAGTAAAACTCGTCCGGATAATGCACTTTCTAATGAATTTGTAAAAAATTATTTGGATTGGGGTGCCGGGCCAAGAGCATCGCAGAATTTGATTTTAGCGGCCAAAGCCAATGCTGCTTTCCATGGTAAGTTTTCTCCAGATATAGAAGATGTAAAAGCAGTTGCAACTGGAATATTGAGACATCGAATCATAAAAAACTATAAAGCAGATGCCGAAGGAATTTCTGAGGAAATGATAATTGGAAAGCTGATTTAAAAGAAAAAAATAAGAAATTATTGAAAAGTGTTATATTCTAATAGGAATGTAGCACTTTTTGTTTTAACAATAGTTTTTGTTTTTGTTAAAATTAAAAATTAAAATTACGGAATTTGTAAATTTGGCACACCAATTATGCTTATTTGCTATTTTAAAGTGCCGAAATCGTTTATTTTATAATAATAATTTTTGAAAAATGTACATTCGTTAAATTTTTTTAAATTCTCATCTTTAATTCCTAAATTTGCGTACAAAAAAATAAAAACAGCTATTAAAGACTTCTGAATTATGAACACTTATAAGGATTACATTCAAGAGATTGAAGAAAGAAAAGGTCAGGGGCTTCACCCAAAACCGATTGATGGCGCTGAATTATTAAGCGAAATCATTACGCAAATTAAAGATTTAAATAACGAGTATAGAGCTGATTCTCTTAACTTCTTTATTTACAATGTTGTTCCAGGAACTACCCCTGCGGCTAATATTAAAGCTAATTTTTTAAAAGAAATCGTTCTAGGTCAATCAGTAGTTGCTGAAATCACGCCTGCTTTTGCTTTAGAGTTATTATCACACATGAAAGGTGGAACTTCTATAAAAGTATTACTTGATTTAGCTTTAGGTAATGATATTGCTATTGCTAAACAAGCTGCTGAAGTTTTGAAAACACAAGTTTATCTTTATGAAGCGGATACAGATCGGTTAGCTGAGGCTTTCAAAAGCGGTAACGAAATTGCTAAGGATATCTTAGAGAGCTATGCTAAGGCTGAGTTCTTTACTAAATTACCTGAAATTACAGAAGAAATTAAGGTAGTTACTTTTATTGCTGGTGAAGGAGATATTTCAACTGATTTACTTTCTCCAGGAAATCAAGCACACTCTCGTTCAGATCGTGAACTTCATGGTAAATGTTTAATTTCTCCTGAAGCACAAGCTGAAATCAAAGCATTAGCAACAGCGAATCCTGACAAGAGCGTGATGTTAATCGCTGAAAAAGGTACTATGGGTGTGGGTTCTTCAAGAATGTCAGGTGTAAACAACGTGGCGCTTTGGAGTGGTAAACAAGCAAGTCCATATGTTCCATTTATTAATATTGCTCCAATCGTTGCAGGAACAAACGGTATTTCTCCGATTTTCCTAACAACTGTTGATGTAACTGGTGGTATTGGTCTTGATCTTAAAAACTGGGTAAAAAAATTAGATGAAAATGGTAACGTTCTTCGTAATGAAAGCGGTGATCCTATTCTAGAGGAAGTTTACTCTGTTGCTACTGGTACTGTTCTTACAATCAATACAAAGAGTAAGAAACTTTATAGCGGCGATAAAGAATTAATTGATATTTCTAAAGCATTTACGCCTCAGAAAATTGAATTTATAAAAGCTGGTGGATCTTACGCTATTGTGTTTGGAAAAAAACTTCAAACATTTGCATCAAAGGTACTTGGTATTGATATTGTTCCTGTATATGCTCCGTCAAAAGAGGTTTCTGTTGAAGGACAAGGTCTTACAGCTGTAGAAAAAATATTTAATAAAAATGCGGTTGGAACAACTCCAGGTAAAATTTTACACGCTGGTTCAGATGTTCGTGTTACCGTAAATATTGTTGGCTCACAAGATACAACTGGTTTGATGACTTCTCAGGAGTTAGAGTCTATGGCTGCTACTGTGATTTCTCCAATTGTTGATGGTGCTTACCAGTCTGGTTGTCACACGGCTTCAGTTTGGGATAATAAATCTAAAGCAAATATTCCTAGATTGATGAAATTTATGAATGACTTCGGATTGATCACAGCTCGTGACCCGAAAGGCGTTTATCATTCAATGACTGATGTAATTCACAAAGTACTTAATGATATTACTGTAAACGAGTGGGCTATCATAATTGGTGGTGACTCTCATACAAGAATGTCAAAAGGTGTTGCTTTTGGTGCTGACTCAGGAACAGTTGCTCTTGCTCTTGCTACTGGTGAAGCTTCAATGCCAATTCCAGAATCTGTGAAGGTTACATTCAAAGGAGACATGAAAGGGTACATGGATTTCCGTGATGTGGTTCATGCTACACAATCTCAAATGCTTAAAACGTTTGGTGGAGAAAATGTATTCCAAGGAAGAATTATTGAGGTTCACTTAGGAACTCTTAATGCGGATCAAGCATTTACGTTTACAGACTGGACTGCAGAAATGAAGGCTAAAGCTTCTATTTGTATTTCTGAAGATTATACCTTGATTGAGTCACTAGAGATGGCGAAGGGTAGAATCCAGATCATGATCGATAAGGGAATGGATAATAAAAACCAAGTTCTTAAAGGATTGATCGCTATAGCTGATAAGAGAATCGCTGAGATTATTTCAGGTGAAAAACCAGCGCTAAGACCAGATTCAAACGCTAAATATTATGCAGAAGTTGTTGTAGATCTTGATGTGATTGCTGAGCCAATGATTGCAGATCCAGATGTTAATAATGCGGATGTTTCTAAAAGATACACTCACGATACCATTAGACCTTTATCTTTCTACGGAGGGGTTAAAAAAGTAGATCTTGGATTTATTGGATCTTGTATGGTTCACAAAGGAGATATGAAGATTCTAGCTCAAATGCTTAAAAATATTGATGAGCAGGAAGGTAAAGTAGAGTTTAAAGCACCACTAGTTGTAGCTCCTCCTACTTATAATATTGTGGATGAATTAAAAGCAGAAGGTGACTGGGAAATTTTACAAAAATACTCTGGTTTCGAATTCGACGATAATGTTCCTAAAGCTGCTGCACGTACATCATACGAAAATATGCTTTATCTAGAGCGTCCAGGTTGTAACCTTTGTATGGGTAACCAAGAAAAAGCGGCCAAAGGAGATACTGTAATGGCAACATCTACTCGTCTTTTTCAAGGAAGAGTTGTTGAGGATACTGAGGGTAAAAAAGGAGAGTCATTACTTTCTTCTACACCAGTTGTAGTTTTGTCTACAATCCTTGGTAGAACTCCAACAATAGAAGAATATAAAACTGCAGTAGAAGGAATCAACTTAACTAAGTTTGCACCTTCTCATAAGTTATTAGTTAAATAATTTACATAATTAGTTAATAATAGTTTAAAAGCCTGTGTCTTATGACTCAGGCTTTTTTTATGCTCTATTTTTTTGTACCTTGTAATGTTTAAATTATTAATGACAAAAAACTAAACATTATGGCTTTTGATATTGAAATGATTAAAAAAGTGTATGACAACATGAAAACTCGTGTTGATGCTGCACGTGAGATAGTAGGTCGTCCACTTACTTTAACGGAGAAGATTTTGTACAGCCACCTTTGGGATGGAACTGCTAAGCAAGCTTATGGAAGAGGAGTTGATTATGTTGATTTTGCTCCGGACAGAGTTGCTTGCCAAGATGCAACAGCTCAAATGGCATTGTTGCAATTTATGCATGCTGGTAAATCAAAGGCAGCAGTTCCTACAACGGTTCACTGTGATCACTTGATCCAAGCCAAAGTTGGCGCTTCTACAGATTTAGCGGTAGCAAATACGCAATCTAAAGAAGTTTTTGATTTCTTGTCGTCAGTTTCAAATAAATATGGAATTGGTTTTTGGAAACCAGGATCAGGAATTATTCATCAAATCGTTTTAGAAAACTACGCTTTCCCAGGAGGAATGATGATTGGTACCGATTCACATACAGTTAATGCAGGTGGATTAGGAATGTTGGCTATCGGTGTTGGCGGTGCTGACGCTGTGGATGTAATGTCTGGAATGTCTTGGGAATTAAAGTTTCCTAAATTAATTGGAGTAAAATTGACCGGAAAATTATCTGGTTGGACAGCTCCAAAAGACGTTATCCTAAAAGTTGCCGATATTCTTACTGTAAAAGGAGGAACTGGTGCTATTGTAGAATATTTTGGTGAAGGAGCCTTGAACATGTCTTGTACAGGAAAAGGAACTATTTGTAACATGGGTGCCGAAATTGGTGCTACAACATCTACATTTGGTTATGATGATTCTATGCGCAGGTATTTAACGGCTACAGATCGTCAGGATGTAGTGGATGCTGCCGATAAAGTAGCTTCTTACTTAACTGCAGATCCAGAAGTATATGCTAATCCAGAAAAATATTTTGACCAGCTCATCGAAATCAATTTATCAGAATTAGAACCGCATATCAACGGCCCTTTTACGCCAGACCGAGGAACTCCAGTTTCTAAAATGAAAGCGGAAGCGGCCGCAAATGGATGGCCAATTAAAATAGAATGGGGATTAATAGGTTCTTGTACTAACTCTTCTTACGAAGATATGGCTCGTGCCGCTTCAATCGTAAACCAAGCTGTTGAGCATGGAATCACTCCAAAAGCGGAGTTTGGAATCAATCCTGGTTCTGAGCAAATTCGTTATACTATTGAAAGAGATGGTATCATCGCCACTTTCGAAAAGATGGGAACTAAAGTATTTACCAATGCCTGCGGACCATGTATCGGACAATGGGATAGAGCAGGTGCAGATAAAGAGGAAAAAAATACTATCGTACATTCATTCAACCGTAACTTTTCCAAAAGAGCAGACGGCAACCCAAATACACACGCCTTTGTAACATCACCAGAAATGGTAGCCGCACTGGCTATTTCAGGAAGATTGGATTTCAATCCATTGACAGATACTTTATTGAACGATAATGGTGAAGCTGTAAAATTAAATGCTCCATTTGGTGACGAATTGCCAAAAAGAGGTTTTGCTGTTGAAGACGCAGGTTTTCAAGCACCAGCCGAAGATGGATCAAGCGTTAAGATTGTAGTAAGCGAAACTTCAGATCGTTTACAGTTGTTAGCACCTTTCGAACCTTGGGACGGTAAAAATATTTCAGGAGCTAAATTATTAATCAAAGCTTTCGGAAAATGTACTACAGACCACATTTCTATGGCTGGACCATGGCTGCGTTTCCGTGGACATTTAGATAATATTTCAAATAATATGCTGATTGGAGCTATCAATGCATTCAACCAAAAGGCAAATTCTGTCAAAAATCAATTGACAGGTGATTATGACGCAGTTCCTGCTGTAGCGCGTGCCTACAAAGCTGCCGGAATACCTTCAGTGGTTATTGGAGATCATAACTATGGCGAAGGTTCTTCTCGCGAGCACGCGGCTATGGAACCTCGTTTTCTGGGAGTAAAAGCAGTATTGGTAAAATCATTTGCCCGTATCCACGAAACGAATCTTAAAAAACAAGGATTGTTAGGGTTGACATTTGCTAACGAAGCCGATTATGACAAAATCCAGGAAGATGACACTATCAACTTTACAGATTTAGTTGATTTTGCTCCAGGGAAACCATTAAGTATAGAATTCGTTCACGCAGATGGAAGCAAAGATATCATCTTGGCTAACCATACTTATAATGCAAGTCAAATTGGCTGGTTCGTTGCAGGTTCTGCATTGAATTTAATCGCTGCTGAAGCTAATTCATAAGTTTTTAAAAATTTATATATGAAAAACTCCCAAGGCAGCTTGGGAGTTTTTTGTTTATACACATTTGCATAATAAGGAGCTAACCACCGATAGCGCGGATTTGCAATTTGTGCCGACAACGTATATCAAAATAAATGTGAATTGTATTTATGTATGATTTTTATTGTGGCTTATTGTGGCGGGCACGGATTGCAAATCCGCGCTATCGGGTAGATAATCTAATTTTTTACTATTTTTTTTGAGGTTTTATGACTTTCATTTGAGATAGTTATTGTGTAAATTCCTTTTGATAGCTTTGTTATATCTACTTTAGTTATATCTTCAGATTTTAATTCAAAAACTTTTCTTCCACTTACGTCATGAATTTTTACTTCTTTTATTAATTCATTTGCTTTAAAATTTAAAAGATTATCTACTGGATTTGGATAAATTTCAAAATTTGATAACGAAAAATCATCATTATTCAAATTATTTGTAGATATTTTAGTTATCCAAAAACCTCTACCATTGCTATTAACACAATCATCGCTTGTACCATTGGCTTTGCCGACAGAAATATATTCATTATTATTTATCTGAATAATATCGTTAAAATAATCCCATGCAAAGCCACCACTACCTACAGTTTTTTGCCATTGTAAAGCACCTATATTATCTATTTTTATTATCCAACCATTTTCATAGCTATATGGGCTAAGGTTTACAGTCACTTGACCATCAACTGAATATGTAGAACCAACAAGGATATAACCTCCATCTATTGTTTGTTTTACAGAATATGCTATGTCATGACCTGTGCCTCCATAAAATTGTTTCCATTGCAAATTGCCATTTGTATCAATTTTTTTTACCCAAAAATCAGATAAGCCAAAAGTATTAGTAGACCAGCTATCATATCCACTCCCAACTATAAGGTAACCATTATCAGAAGTTTTAATCATTTTATGTGGAGTGTTAAAATAATTAGTCCCAGATACTGTAGAGCCAAAACATTTTGCCCATATTATATTTCCTGAATTATTTGATTTAACTACCCAAAAATCAGATTCACATATTAAAGCAGGGTTTCTACATGTTACCTGACCAGTTTCAGAAAATGATTCTCCAGCTATAACATAACTTCCATCAGAATTTGTTACACATGCATATCCATAATCATTATCAGGACCTCCATATTTTTTATTGAGAATTATATTTCCATTATTGTCAAGTTTTATAACCCAATAATCAGAATATCCAAAGTTTGACGCAACGTTACCGTCTATAGATCTAGAATAACCGTTTACTATGTATTCATTATTTATTGATTCTTCAATACTAAATGCACAATCTTCATTACTGCCTCCGTATTTTTTTTCCCATAATACAGTTCCTAAACTATTAATTTTTACTATCCAATAGTCAGTTCCAGTTACACCCACAGGTTCGCTTGGATAATACACTCCTGCACGACCTACAAAAACATATCCGCCATCACTTGTTTGTTTTATTTCTTTTATTTGTTCATACACGTTACTGCCATAGCAATTTGCCCATTCTAAATCAAAAGAAGAATTTAATTTTACAACAAAACCATCATTACCTCCATGAAAATTTACTACTTCAGGAGGTGCATTCTCTGCATAACCTGCAACTATATAACCTCCATCTGAAGTTTTCTGTATTGATTTTGCTTCTCCATTAATTCCCCCAAAATATTTGCTCCAAATTACTGTTGGTACTTGCGAATATGATTGAGTGCTAGTTGCAATTAGTATAATTAAAGTTTTAATTGTATTAATTTTCATTTGTATCATTTTTAGTTCTTTTTCTTTTAAAATGGCAGTTAACTAACATATATGCGAAACATAATTTCGTTTATACATCCTTCAGTTGGTCAGCTTGACGAAACATTCGTCAACATTATTCTCCCAAATATAATTGATTTCTCCACAATTTCAATTTGTTATTATTTTTTAATCATTTCCCGCATCATCTCCATCTGGATTTCCATTTTTTGTATGATCGCCTCTTTCTCAGCCAGTTCTTGCTTCAAGGCTTTTTCGCGAATGGTTTCAAAACGATAGGGCAGGTATTCGCCCAAGTGCGCAATAAAATTATAGTTCATTGCCATGCTCAGTTTCCATAAAATGGCAAACTGTAAGGTCTCTTTCTTGAAATATTGGTTCAATCCCGTGGGGAGTATGCCCAATGCTCTGGCTACATCGGCTTTCTTGATTTTATTCTGGATAATGTGATAATGTATAAAATTGCCAATCGCTGGGTAATGTTCTCCTTTTCCATTCTTGTATTTGTTGCTGGTGGATATCATTTTGGGTGTGTTTTTATGTTGTGAATAGATCTGTTTTTCTAAAAAAGTAGTGCAAAACACTAATAGTATTGGTTCGAACTACATAGTTTATTGGTTCGAACTGCATACATTGTTGGTTCGAAATGCATGTGTTATTGGTTCTAACTACATGGTTTATTGGTTCGAACTACATATACTATTGGTTCAAACTACCTGTTCTATTGGTTCGACAAACCAATAAAGCAGGTTTAAACTACATATAGTGTTGGTTCGAACTACATACAATTGCTTTTGGTAACGAAAATAAACGGCAAAAAAATCGCCTCTTTTATTTCTAAAGAGGCGATTGCAGTTATTTTTCAAACGTTTTGTTTTACTACACTGCAGGCATTACGGGCGGTACCGTTACGGCATTACCGCTACTAGCAGCAAAACGTTTTTTGAGCTGCTCGACAATGCTGTCAGCACCCTGAACTCCGGCATCGGCAGCCGAACCAAAGGTTTTGTATAACGCAAGTGCCACACTGTAGGCCTCACTTCCTGCTAGCATTTTAGTATCTTCAATACGCTCACAAAGCTGGTTTGCCAATCCCGAGATTTCATCCAGCTGCGTAAATAGCGTTAAGTCACTTTGCATATTCGCCACCGAAAGATAGGACGGAACAAGCGTAGGGTTGTTTGCCGCCGCATTAATGGCATCTTCGGTAAACGCCTTGTTGCTTACATCAATAGTGTTTAATGATTTTCTCTCATCGGCGGTTAAGCCCACCAGAAAAGGAAGATTGGTCAAGATAGTTTGAAAAGCGGCTTTGACTGCCGTTACCTGTGCTGCCGTAGCAGCAGCGTTTACACGATTGTTAAGCAAATTTGACATAAATGGTTGTTTTAATGGTTATTGCAATAATAGATTGCAAAACCAAAGCTAAACTATTCTTACTTTTTTGCATAGCGTTTTTCTTTCTTTATTTCTGTATTTTGTTAAATATATAAGTAAAGAACTACTGTGTTGTTTTAAAGCTGTGGGGTTTTTATCATTGCAGTTGGGTTTGCAAGTCAAATTCTCGCAAAGACGCAAAGGCGCAAAGACGCAAAGGCGCAAAGAAAACAGCCCTAACCTTTGCGTGTCTGCAGCTTTGCGAGAGTTTATTTAAATAGACTGCTTTTCACAATTGTAGAGGAGAGATTTCTACAAGAAGCTCGGCAAATGTATCTTACTATAAAAAAATTGTATGGTGTAAACGGAACAGAATTTTAAAAAGCTTATGCCTATGTATGGTTTAAATCAAATGATGAAATCGTATCTTTAAGGAAATAAAAGTATTAAATCAGAATGTAAATGAAAGGAAGAATTCAAACCCGCAACGAAGAATTAGCCAATGGGATTTCGCATATACTTGGGGTGCTTTTTTGTTTATTCGCCATGCCGTTCCTAATTGCGAAATCACACGGACACAATTTAATCACGGAATCATCCGTTATCATTTTTGGAATTGGAATGTTATTAGTGTATTCGTTTTCGTCTTTGTATCATTTGGCACAAAAAGAAAAAACGAAACAGTTGTTTAAAATTGCAGATCACATCAGTATTTATTACCTCATTGCTGGGACTTACTCGCCTCTAATAGTGATTTATCTGAACAAAGAAACCGCTTTGGTTTTTCTAGGAATAATGTGGTCAATCGTTTTGCTGGGAACTTTTTTCAAGATTTTTTACGTTGACCGTTTTAAATTTGTTTCTGTTGCCCTGTATTTGTTGATGGGCTGGATGATTGTTTTTGTGATAAAACCTTTGTGGGGAGTGATTCCTTTATCGGTATTTCTGTGGATTCTTGCTGGCGGATTGTGCTATACTGTTGGGGTTTATTTTTATGTAAAAGGACACAAAAAATACTTTCATACTATTTGGCATTTTTTTGTGCTTTTGGGTACGATTTTTCATTATGTTGCCATTTTTGAAAGTTTGTGAGAAGTCTAAAGTGGTTAATGAAAAGTTAATATTAACGACGAAAGGATGATAATTGTGTTTTTCTTAAGAATTTTAGCAACATTTTAGTTTTCATTTCTATTCAATGAACTATATTTGTAATTCTTCAAAAAAATATTTTTTGGAACACAAATACAGCAAATTTCAATAACCCCCTCAAAAATGCGTGTATTGTTAAAGATGAGGAATAAATAAAAAATAATGAAGTATTCTAGATTAATTGTTATAGCGCTTTTTTTATGTAGCGTCAGTGTTTTTTCGCAAGATAATAACATTAAACACAGCATAGTAAAAGGAGAAACAATCTCTAGTATTGCCCAGAAATACAATGTTTCTATCGATGCTATTTACAAGCTAAATCCTAAGGCTAAAAAAACGTTACAACTTAATCAGATTTTGTTGATTCCAAATTCTGAAGCTAAAAAAACGAATGATTTGGTGGTTGCTGATTCTGAAAAAACAACAGAAATTAATCATCAAGTATTACCCAAAGAAACATTATACGGAATTACCAAACAATTCAAGACTACTGCAGAGTTACTCTATAAAGCAAATCCTAAATTAGAATCGGAAGGATTAAAAATTGGTCAGACGCTTATTATTCCGTCTAGTTTATCCAAAAAAGAAATCGCAAATTTATCAAATTCAAAGGTTGAAGAAACTGTTGAAAATGCAGCGCCTTTAACTCATGAAGTGAAACCTAAAGAATCTTTGTATATAATTGCAAAGCAGTATGGTATATCTTTAAAGGAATTACAAAATGCTAATCCTAAAATTGGAAAGAAAGGTTTAAGTGTTGGACAGGTAATTATGATTCCGAGTAATGGAAAATTAGCATCAAAAGAGTCTGTTGTTGAGGAAGTACAGACAGAAGCAAAAGTGATTCCTGTTGTAGTTTCTGAAAAAAAAGAAATTATCCCCGCTGTTGTCGCCGAAAGTAAAAATGAAGAGAAAATTACAAATGCAGATTCTCAAATTTCAACTTCTGAAATTACTCATGAGGTTTTGACAAAAGAAACTAAATACGGAATTGCAAAAAAATATGGTATTACTGTAGCGGCATTAGAAAAGCAAAATCCGTCAATTCAACAAAAAAAATTAGAGGTTGGTTCAAAATTGAGTATTCAGGCTCCTAATAGTGTTGTCGGAAATCAAATAAAAAAAGAAGAAGTAGTGTTAGCTCAGGTTAACAAACAGTCAGACAGCACAACTACAGGGCTATCTATTGCTAATGAAGATTTGATAGCTCAAATAATTCAATCTGCATCAGACAAAATTGGAACTAGATATAGAAGTGGTGGTACTACAACAGCAGGATTTGATTGTTCTGGTTTTATGTATTCAACCTTTGGTGCATTTGATATAAAATTGCCTAGGTCATCTATTGAACAGTCTTCTATTGGTGAAAAAATAGATGATGATAATGCACAAAAAGGAGATTTGATTTTCTTTAAAACCAATGGCAGGCATCATATTAATCATGTAGGAATGGTTGTTGAAGTGGTAGATGGAGAAATAAAATTTATTCATTCTTCGACTCATTCAGGAGTTATTATTTCTTCAACAAAAGAGCCATATTATCGCCGTAATTTTGCACAGGTGAACCGGGTTGTGAAATAATCTTTTAAATATAAAATAAAACTCCTAAGAAAAATTAGGAGTTTTTTGTTTTAGAAAAAAATATTGTCGAAATAAATTCCTAAATATTATGATTTCAGTTACTTTTTTGATGCCATAATATACCCAAATAATCCATGCTCTTCGTCATCGGGACCAGCTGTGAAATAAAGTCTGTTACGAGATGCTTCATAAGCAGTGTTTTCTTGTGGAGGGTATGAAATTTGCCACAATCCTTCAATTTCCAGTGGAGAGCCATTTTTTTGGAATTGACCAATAAATTTTCCCTTGCCGTCATAGGCATTAATGCGTCCGTCTCCAAAATTTCCTATAAGGATTGTTTCTTGTGACGGAGGCGAATCTGGAGTTAATTCAAATCCAATTGTATATTTCATAAGTTCAATTCCCCAAGGAGAATTAAGAGTTCCCTCTGAAGCAAATCGATGAATAAGTTGGCCACCAGTATCGAAGATATTTACATAACCATTGCCTGCGCCCGCTTCATCATCTTCATTGTCTGGAGCTAGTTGTTTGGCGTAGGTAACAAATAGTTTATTTCCGATTTTTTTGATGTTAAAAGGTGCAAATCCAGCTGGAATTGTAGCGTCAGCAAACATATTATTTCCGACGAAATTAAAATTTTGGTCGAACATATCCACTTTTCCATTGTGAAAATCGGTTGCATAAAGAAACCATGCGCCATTGTTATCTACTAGTTCAACACCTTTATAAACTGCTCCTTCTGCCGATCTGTCGGCAACTGTTATGGCTGTATTTCCATTAGACCATGCAGCTACAGTTCCGTTTTCGGTAACAAAAATAAAACGGCTTACTCTTCCATTCGAAGGAATGACAAAGGAGGTAGTTGAATTGAAAACTTGCCCTGTAGGATTGCCTAAGCCAGTTCCAAACGGTACGGTAACAGGAGCGCGAAGAATATTTCCGTTCTGGTCATAAATAGTAGATACGCCGGTCTCTGCTGCTGAAATCCACACACCACCACCAGTTGAAAATGCAATGCCCCATGCATTCACAAGATTTGCGTCAATCATTTGCGCATTGTATCCCTCAACATCTGAAACTAGATTTACTTGAGTGTAATTGGTGCTGGTTTTGAATTTTTTTTCAGTACCATTTGTGTTTATTTCGGAATCCATATTGGACTCATAATTCTCGCATCCTGAAAATGCCAGAAATGAAATAAATGTAATCAAGGCAGCGTAAATTCGGTTTTTAGAATTTATACTTGCATTGAGATCGCTTTTGGATGGTTTGTTTTCCATGTCATTATTTTTTAGATGTTTATAAATGGTTTTTGATACTCATCCTTTTAATGAAAAATTTTATTTTGGAGTATACCTTTTATAAAGCATTAGTGCATGGAGCTGTATTGTATTTCACTACAAGGAATTTGAATTTTACTCTTTTATCAATTTGTTTCTTAACGAATGATTAGAGAGTTGTAATAATAATATGTAAATTTCTTTTGTTAACTAAGCTTGATTTGGGGTTTTTCAAGAGTCTTTTTGTCTTCTGCTATTTCAGGATAGCGTCTGTTGAGATGGCAAATTTCAGGTTGAGTTTGTTTTTGCTCAGTCCAGTTTTTATTTTGGTTTTAAAATAACCAAAAAAGGAACATAAATTTACGAAATAATTTTAATAAATAGTGATTAAGTTGTTTGTTTTCAATTGATTACTTGTTGTTTAAAGTGTTTTGATGTTTTTATTTATTTTATGTCAGAATTGTTTTAATTGATTAAATGTTTTGTTTCTCTAGTTGATTGTTATTGATTTTTAGAATATCATCTTTTTCTCAATATTAGTCAGTTTATAAAAAAAGTATATCTTTAGCCAACCAAAAAATAAACCAATAAAAATGGAAGAAAACAAACCAGGAGAATTTAAAAGAGAACTCGGATTATTAGACGGAACCATGCTTGTTGTAGGATCGATGATAGGATCCGGAATATTTATTGTGAGTGCTGATATTGCCAGACAAGTAGGATCTGCGGGTTGGCTGATATTGATATGGCTTATTTCGGGTTTAATTACGATGATAGCGGCTGTGAGCTACGGAGAATTAAGCGCTATGTTTCCAAATGCCGGAGGACAGTATGTTTATCTTAAAGAGGCTTATAATAAACTAATCGCTTTCTTGTATGGCTGGAGTTTCTTTGCTGTAATTCAAACGGGGACTATTGCTGCTGTTGGTGTTGGTTTCTCAAAGTTTGCAGCTTATTTATACCCGCCTTTGAGCGATGAAAATGTTTTGTACGAATTGGGTTCATTCAAATTGAATGCGGCTCAAATTGTTTCTATAATTACGATTGTCTTATTGACTTATATTAATAGCCGTGGAGTGAAGAACAGTAAAATTCTTCAGACGGTTCTGACTATAATTAAAATTCTATCACTGTTTGGATTAATTGTCTTTGGATTTATATTAGCGGCAAAAGCTGATATTTGGAATGCCAACTGGGCTGATGCTTGGAGTTCTAGAGCTTTTGATACAGAAAGCGGATCATGGAGTTCTATCGGAGGAACGGCTTTACTGACAGGAATCTCTGCCGCAATGGTTGGCTCTTTGTTTTCTAGTGATGCCTGGGTTGGAGTTACCTTTATTGCAGGAGAAATTAAAAATCCAAAACGAAATGTTGGCTTGAGTTTGTTTTTGGGGACATTGATCGTGACTATCATCTATATTTTGACCAACTTAATGTATTTGGCTGTAATACCGATGCAGGAAATTGCAACGGCAAAATCTGACAGGGTTGCGGTAGTCGCTTCGCAATATACTTTTGGTGACATGGGAACTATTATAATTGCCTTGATGATTATGATTTCGACTTTTGCCTGTAATAACGGATTGATTATGGCAGGAGCGAGAGTGTATTATACGATGGCAAAAGATGGTTTGTTTTTAAAGAAAGCGGCAACTCTTAACAATGCCAGTGTACCAGAATGGGCTTTGTGGGTTCAATGTTTTTGGGCTTCGGCATTGTGTTTGACAGGGAAATATGGCGATCTGCTGGATTTTGTAATTATCATTGTTTTGATTTTCTATATACTTACTATTTACGGAATTTTTATTCTTAGAAAAAAAATGCCCGAAGCAGAAAGACCATATAAAGCTTTTGGTTATCCATTTTTACCATTAGTCTATATTATTGTTGCGGTTGCTATTTGTATCGGATTATTGCTGACTAAATTTTCTACTTGCGGATGGGGAGTATTGATAATGCTTACAGGGATTCCAGTTTATTATTTGACTAAACCAAAGGAGTAGTTTTTTTAGTTTTCTGCTTATACAACTCATTATATGTAGAATTGTTACTTAATGTTTGTAGCAAATGTTGCGAATTTTAAACAAAATAAACATGAGAGCATTATTATACGTGTTGTTTGTTTTTACAGTATGTTCATTAAAAGCCCAAAAGCATAATTTAGAATTTAAAATTTTAAATACTAATATACACGATGGGGAATTTGTAAATATTGTATTTAAAAACAATACAAAATATAACTATTGTTTTGTTATTGATACACTTTTTTATAGTAAAGATCAATTTTCTTATGATGGTAATTTTCATAATCCAATAGTCTTTTTATGTGATAATAGAGGGAAAAATGTTCCTATGATTCTTGAAATCAAAGACCATGGTTTTCATAATGACTCTATAAACTTAAAATTAAATAGTAAAAAGGGAAATTTTTTAAGTAAAAAATCAGATACCTTATTAGTGGATGAGAATAAGATGTATTCAAATTTATTCAAGAATGGTTTTGTTAACACATTAACTATTTTTGAGATAGAATCTGGGAAATCACTACAGTTAAAGATTCCTTTTAATTTAGTAATTAAATATTTAAAAAATAATATACATAAATATTATGAAATAGATAGGTTAAAACAATATAAAGGTCAAATGGTGTATTTAATAAATCGAGAATATATTGAAAAATATATTTCCAAAGAAAAAATTAATGCTTTAGAAAAAAAAGGTTTTAAGTTTTTTACAGGTTCATTAGCTTCCAATAAAGTTCCGTTAATTTTAAAATAAATAATTTAGTAGCACATTCGTAGTGATAATGATGTTCAAATTAAAAATGAAATCTGTCTCAATTCCGGGGCAGATTTTTTTGTTATTGATAAAAAACAGAAAACCCGTTTTGATGAACAAAACGGGTTTTTCTAGTGTAGTAAGCACTTATTTAATATTAACAAACTGCGTTTTCTAATACTAACTCTTCATTAAAAGGAAGATTCCAAGCATCGGCTACTCCTTTGTAAAGGATTTTTCCGTTGGCGATGTTTAATCCTTTTTTTAATTCTTCGTTTTCAGCACAAGCTTTTTGCCATCCTTTGTTTGCCAATTGCACAGCATAAGGCAAAGTAGCATTGGTAAGCGCTAATGTTGAAGTATAGGGAACTGCACCCGGCATATTTGCCACGCAGTAGTGTACAATATCATCAATGATGAATGTTGGATTTTCGTGTGTAGTTGGAGTACAAGTCTCGATACAGCCTCCTTGATCTACAGCAACATCAACAAGAACTGTTCCTGGACGCATTAATTTCAGCATATCGCGTTTAATTAAATGCGGGGCTTTTGCACCTGGAATTAATACAGCTCCAATGATTAAATCAGTTTCTGTAATTGCTTTTTTGATGTTATATTCGTTAGACATTTGAGTCATAACGTTGGCTGGCATAATATCATCTAATTGACGTAAACGTGGCAAGCTCACATCCATAATAGTTACTTGAGCTCCTAAGCCTGCAGCCATTTTTGCGGCTTGAGTACCTACAATTCCACCGCCAAGTACTAAGACTTTTGCAGGAGGAACGCCTGGAACGCCACCAAGAAGAATTCCTCTTCCTTTTAATGGTTTTTCTAGGTATTTTGCGCCTTCTTGAATAGACATACGGCCTGCAACTTCAGACATTGGAACTAGCAACGGCAAGCTGCGGTCTGTTTTTTCAACAGTTTCGTATGCCAAACAGATTGCTTGACGTTCAATCATTGCATGAGTCAACGGTTCTGATGATGCAAAGTGGAAGTATGTGAAAAGTAATTGATCTTTTTTGATAAGAGGGTATTCAGATGCGATAGGCTCTTTTACTTTGATAATCATATCTGCAATACTATATACTTCTTCAATTGTAGGCAAGATTACAGCACCAGCAGCAGTATATTCGTCATCTGCAAAACCGCTTCCTTCACCTGCTGTTGCTTGAACATAAACACTATGACCGTTATTTTTCATCTCAGCAACACCTGCTGGAGTAAGAGCAACACGATTTTCGTTATTCTTGATTTCTTTTGGTACACCGATTATCATAACTGTTGTATTAAGTGATTAATTCAATTACAAATTTAAGTGATAAAGAAAAATTTTGTTTATACGATATTAAAATAGGAAAATATTGTTTTTATTTGGTAATTTTACATGAAATAATTCTTTAATTGGTTCTTTTTTGATTTCAAAAGAGAAAATTAATCGGATTGAGTTTGTTATAAAACAATTTATTCAATTGCTTTTTGTTATGATTTTAGATGAAAACGACAGAAAAATATTGCGCCTCCTGCAGGAGGATGCTCATTTGACTTTAAAAGATATTTCGAATAAAATAAATCTCTCGCTAACTCCAGTTCATGATCGTGTGAAACGACTAGAAAAAGAAGGGATTATAGAACGGTATGTTTCTATTTTGAATAAGAAAAAACTAGGAAAAAACCTCACGGTTTATTGTCAGGTGACTTTGGTGAAGCAGACTTTTGATATTTCGGACAGTTTTAATCAGGCGATATTGAATTTACCCGAAGTAGTGGAATGTAATTTTGTGTCAGGAAATTTTGACTACATGTTAAAAATTGTATTGCCAGACATGGAAAGCTATCATCATTTTCACCAAATGAAATTATCCATTTTACCCGAAGTGTCTTTAATTAATAGTTTTTTTATTATTTCGGAAGTGAAGAGCACAACGGTTTTGCCGATTTAAAAGGTTTGATTGGAATGTGGTTTAAAATTTTGAGATGATTTTAATAACTTCTTATTTTAATCGTTCAAGCTGTCCCTTGCGCTTTACGATGTTTTTATAATCCCATTGAATTTTTCTTGATTTTTTTAGCCAGCGTGACAAATCGGCTAAATCAATTTGATCAGCCGAAGTATAGCGAATATCAGCTGCTTTAAATTTTCCTTCTTTTTGAAGATTTTTTTCTTCAAAAGTGTCTCCGCTCCAAAATAAAAGGCGTACGCTGTCTTTGAGTTTACCATAGCCTACAATTGGGTTGCCATCTAAAAACCAAACAGGGATAGCATGCCAAATTTTGTTTTCAGCTTCGGTTAATTCACTGTAAATAGTTGATGCAAGCAGGTCACAAATTGCTTTGTCAGCTGCAGTTTGCTTGTCGTTATATGCTTGTATTTCTGGATTCATTTTTTGTTAGTAAAATATAGATGAAACGTAGACGAAGTTAATAAAAATAGTAATTCTATTTTAATAAAAATATCGCAAATCATTTAAAATTTGTGTGTTATTGTTTTTGTATTCACAGTTTGATTTTGACTTTTGCGTAAATAGATCCATGATTTTTTTTGAATATTGTATCTCAAGAATAGAAATAAAAAAACCGCCAAGTTGCTGGAACAAGGCAGTTTTATGCATTCAGGTTGGGGCGATTTTATTATCTAAAAAACTAAAATTAAAACTAAAAGAGCATTTCCCAACCTGTAAATCCTGTTGCTAATAATATGTAAAGCGTCTTACTTTGGCAATGTATTTGGCAAGGCGAATTACTTGATGGCTGTAACCGTATTCGTTGTCATACCAAATGTATAACACTATGTTTTTTCCGTCTTTTGAAACGATTGTTGCGTTGCTGTCGTATATGGAAGGTGCTGAGGTTCCTACGATATCTGACGAAACTAATTCGTTATTTAAAGAATATTTGATTTGCTCTACTAATTCGCCTTCCAGCGCATATTTTTTCATGATGGCATTGATGGCTTTTACAGATGTTTCTGTGTTTACTTCAAGATTGAGCACAACCAATGAACCATTTGGAACTGGAACACGTATCGCATTGGAGGTTAATTTGCCTTCCAAAGATGGCAATGCTTTGGCTACTGCAGTGCCAGCACCAGTTTCGGTAATAACCATATTAAGCGCTGCAGCTCTGCCACGACGGTATTTGCTGTGCATGTTATCGACCAAATTTTGATCGTTGGTATAGGCATGAATGGTTTCTAAATGTCCTTTTACTACGCCCAAAGTCTCTTCAATCGCTTTTAGAATCGGAGTAATGGCATTGGTTGTACAGGAAGCGGCAGAGAAAATATCGATTTCATCTGGATTATATTCGTTTTGATTTACTCCATAAACGATGTTTGGAACTCCTTTTCCAGGTGCAGTAAGCAAAACTTTAGCAACTCCTTTTGAAACTAAGTGACGGTTCAAAGCTTCTTTGGTAGTGAAAGCGCCTGTGTTATCAATGACAAGAGCGTTTTCAATTCCAAATTTGGTATAATCGATTTCTTCGGGAGTGTTGGCAGTAATGATATGAACTGTTGTGCCATTGATGATTAAGGCATTGTTTGTCGCATCGGCAACAACCGATCCTTGGAAATCTCCGTGAATGGAATCGTAGCGCAATAAAGAAGCTCTTTTCTCTAAACTGACAGCATCGTTTTTATCTCTAGTCACGATGGCTCTCAAACGCATTTGATCTCCTTTGCCTGTTTTGGACATTAGCTCTCGTGCTAATAAGCGTCCGATACGGCCAAATCCATAAAGAACAACATCTTTAGGCTTTATTTCTTTGGAGGCTTTGGCTTTTTTTAATTTATGTAAAACAAAATGTCTTACATCTGGATATTTTTCGTCTTCTAGTCGGTATTCATAAGTCAATTTACCGATATCTAATTTTGATGGTGGCAAATCTAAAGTCAGGATTACATTGGCAATTTCCACTGAGTCAGAAACTGAAATTGGCTTGCCAACAAATTTGGCTGCGTATTCATGCAAGTTGATAATCTCGCTTACATTCCGGTCTATTAATTGATTGCGGAACAAAACCAATTCGATGGATTTGTCATACCATAAATCGCTGATAATTTTAATTAACTCGACACCTGAACGTCTTCTGTCGGCTTGAAACGAAACCTCTTTTTCGTATAAATCCATTTTAGTCATGCTGAAAATTTGTATTGTTAGCTTTATTTTTTAATAACAAAAAATGAATTAATTGTTATTATTTTTTAAAATATGGTGCAAAAATACTTATTTCAATCGATTTCGTAACTTTTTTTAAACTTTTTTTGAAATAAAAAAGTCGGCTTACTATTGCAAGCCGACTTTAGATTTAGTGTTTTAACTTTTTTAGATTATGATTCGGATGATTTCTCCATTTTTATTTATCATTTCGATACGGGTACTTTGTTTTTCGTCTTTATTATTTAAAATCTTAGAAACGGTTTCAACATTTGTAGTTTTGACATTATCAATGCTAATAATGATGTTTCCTTGTAATTCTTCACTGTATTGTGCCAAGTTTTCATTGGAAATGGATTTGATTTTTACTCCATAATCCAATTTGAATTTCTTTTTGTCAGCAACATCAATGTTTTCCAGTTCGATTCCTTTGAATTCTGTAGCAAAAGATTCGTTTTTGCTCAATATAACTGGTACAATCATTGTTTTGTTATCTCTAAGAATGGTGACCTGAATTTTATCATTTGGCCTTTTGGTATTCACATAGCCTGATAAATCGGCAAATGTGGCAACATCTTGATTGTCTAATTTGATGATGATATCTCCTTTTTGCAGTTTGGCTCTTTCGGCACCAGAGTTTTTGGCTACTTTGTTAATGTAAAAACCTTGAGTTTGCATAACACCAAGTTCTTTGGATGCAGTTCCGTTTAACTCCCCGCCTTCAACTCCAAGAATTCCTCTTTGCACATTGCCAAATTCCATGATGTCCTCGATTATTTTTCGGGCATTATTGGAAGGAATGGCAAAAGAGTAACCTACATAAGAACCAGTCATTGACGAAATCATGGTGTTGATTCCAATTAATTCTCCTCGAGTATTTACCAATGCACCACCACTGTTGCCAGGGTTTACAGCAGCATCAGTTTGTATGAATGATTGAATGCCCTTTGTGTCTAAATTTCTGGCTTTGGCCGAAACAATTCCAGCTGTAACCGTAGAAGTTAAATTGTATGGATTTCCAACTGCAAGTACCCATTCTCCAACTTTAACTGAATCGGAATTTGCGAATGTGGAATACGGCAGTTTTTCGTCGGCATCAATTTTGAGTAAAGCAATATCCATTTTTGAATCGGTTCCAATAAGTTTTGCTTTGTATGTTTTTTTGTTGTTCAGAGTGATTTCAATATCAGAAGCATCTCTCACTACGTGATTGTTTGTAACGATATAACCGTCTTCCGAAATAATTACTCCGGAACCTGTACCGACTTGTTCCTGTTGCTGTTGTCCTCCATAGCCATAAAAGTATTCCATGATAGGATTAGAAATTGTTCTGACCGATACATTTTTTACGTGTACAACTGTGTGTATCGTTTTGTCTGCAGCGATTGTAAAATCAATGTTTTCGGCTGTTAAACCAACTTGTCTGCCATAAGATTCTGGAGCAAGTGTTGTAATTCCTTGCTTATTAGACGAAAAATAACCATTGTTGTCAAATAATAATTTATACGCACCAAGTGTTGTTGCGCCACTCAACAAGGATACCACGAATAATTTTGAAATTTGTTTCATAATAATTTACGCTTTTATTAGTTATTTGATTACGAATTTAGTAGAATTTTTTTTTTGGACAATATGGTTTAACGCTCTTTAACAATGATTAACAATTCATTAATAGTTTGTACTTTTGTGTGATTAAAAAAGAATAAAAAATGCAATTAGAATTTTATAAATATCAAGGTGCTGGAAACGATTTTGTTATGATTGATAATCGTTCAAAATTTTTCCCTGAAGACAATACACAGCTGATTGCTCATTTGTGTGACAGACGTTTTGGGATAGGAGGTGATGGGCTTATTTTGTTGGAAAATGATTTGGAAAATGATTTTAAGATGGTTTATTACAATTCCGATGGAAATCAAAGTTCGATGTGCGGTAATGGTGGGCGTTGTTTGGTGGCTTTCGCCAAAGATTTGAAAGTGATTGCAGATAAAACAACATTTATTGCTACTGATGGATTGCACGATGCCACATTCGAGGACAATGGATTAGTCTCTCTACAGATGATCGATGTTCCAACTATAGATATTAAAAAAGAATATTCGTTCCTGAATACAGGTTCTCCTCACCATGTACAAATGGTTGAAGATTTAGAGCATTATAATGTAAAAGATAATGGAGCTGCAATTCGTTATGGTGAATTGTATGGAGCAGCAGGCAGCAATATCAATTTTGTTAAAAAAATAGACGATACCACTTTTAGACTTCGTACCTACGAAAGAGGAGTGGAAGACGAAACTTTGGCTTGTGGAACTGGAGCTACGGCAGTTGCAATCGCAATGAACGCTACAGGACAAACGAATGCAACAACCATTAATGTAAATGTTGAAGGTGGAAAACTAGTAGTTTCTTTTGATAAAAATCAAAATGGCTTTACCAATGTTTTCCTGAAAGGCCCTGCGGAATTTGTGTTTAAAGGAATGATTGAGATTTAAAAGTACAATCCAAAATACATAAATGAAAACATTAAAAGGCGATAACATATACATCCGAGCACTTGAACCCAATGATTTGGAGTTTATTTATGCCATCGAAAATGATCAGCGCATTTGGGAAGTTAGCAATACGCAAACGCCTTATAGCCGGTTTTTGGTAAAGCAGTATTTGGAAAATGCACATCAGGATATTTATGAAGCCAAACAATTGCGGTTGGCGATTTGTCAAGATCAAGACTTTCCTGCTTTGGGATTAATTGATTTATTTGATTTTGATCCAAAGAATAATAGAGCTGGTGTAGGGATTGTAATTCAAGCCGATGCAAATAGAAATCAGAATATTGGATCGGAAGCTTTAGACTTGCTTATTCATTACTCTTTTTATAATCTTAATTTGCATCAATTATATGCAAATATTGGGTGTGAAAATGAAGCTAGTATTGCTCTTTTTACTAAATTTGGTTTTCAAAAAATAGGCATAAAAAAAGATTGGACTTTGGTAAATGGAGTTTATAAAGATGAAGCCGTTTTTCAATTAATTAATAATCATGCGAGCGACAGCGAACTGGAGCAGCAATTTTAAATTTTTTTATTTTGAATCTAAAGAAAATAGTATCATTAGCATCTGTAGTTTTAATATCAGTATTGATTGTTTATGGATTTGTTTTGATGTATCAAATTTTTAGTGGCAACACAAAGTTTGAGGAAAAAGAGTTGTATGTCTATGTGCCTACTGACTCCAATTATGAGCAAGTAAAACATCTTTTAGAGCCTTATGTCAAAGATATGAGCCGTTTTGAAATGGTAGCTGGAAAAACGAGCTATCCAGAAAATGTAAAAGCAGGCCGCTTTTTACTAAAGAAAGGCATGAATAGCTACGAATTGGTCAAAGCGATGAAGTTTAATGATCCTGTAAGCTTGGCTTTCAATAATCAGGAGCGCTTAGAGAATTTTGCTGGACGTGTTGGTTCTCAAATTGAGCCAGACAGTTTGGAATTATTAAATACGTTTAAAGATTCTATATTTTTGAAAGAAAATGGTTTTACCGATGAAAATGTATTGGTTATGTTTATTCCTAATACTTATGATATTTATTGGAATACTTCGGCTATAAAGTTTCGTGATAAAATGATTAAGGAATATCATAATTTTTGGAACAAGGAACGAACAGCAAAAGCTGCAAAACAAGGTTTAAATCCTATTCAAGCAACTATTTTGGCCTCGATAGTACATAAAGAGTCGGTTAAGAAAGATGAAAGACCTAGAATTGCGGGTGTTTATTTGAACCGATTGAAATTAGAAATGCCATTGCAGGCCGATCCAACGGTTATTTTTGCGATGAAAAAGAAGTCCAATGATTTCAATCAGGTAATCAAAAGAGTTTTTTATAATGATTTGATTATGAAAAATCCTTATAACACTTATGTGAATATTGGACTTCCTCCAGGACCAATTGCAATGCCGGATATTACGGCACTTGAAGCGGTTTTAGATCCTGAAAAAAATAATTATATCTATTTCTGTGCAAGTGTAGACCGTTTTGGATATCATGAATTTGCAGCGACTTTGGCTGAGCATAATGTCAATGCCAAGAAATATTCAGACTGGATTAACAGTCAAGGCGTACAGCGATAGTTTTTATAGCTGTAATTGGATGTTTTGTAAAAGCTTCAAAATTGTTTTGTAACAGTTTTGAAGCTTTTTATTTTCTTCTAAAATCCTCCTTTTACAAATTATAATTTTACCAAAAATTCTGTTATGAAAACGGGATTTGCATGAGGGATGGAAATGGCATCTCCTGATTTAGAAAAACAAGGCTTTTTTGCCGTAGTTTTTGTTAATCGGGAATATAATATACAGCCCGACCCTTGCGGTCATGCCCAAAAAAATAATTTATTAGTTGAAAATTCCTTCTTTTTATACTAAAACGATATCGTGAAATTAAAATTTAGTACTAATTTGCGCCTAATTTTATGTTTTTAAGACGTTTTTACTTTTTTTAAGCAGGAATAAACTTATTTAATTAGACTTGTTTTTTTGTATTTTAATCCTTTTTTTTGATTTGTTGTTAACAACAGAACGTCCGTAGACTTAGCTACTTACAGGGTTTTTATAAGAGTAGTTGATAAGTTTAAAGGGTTGATTTTCAGCTTTGTTTTTTTAAGTCGTATCTTTGGGCATAGAAATTTCATAACGGGACAGCGTTTGAAGAAAACTACTTTATGATAAAAAAATGGTATTTTTACACAACTTTAATTGTTGTAGTAGCTTTTTTAAGCTTAGGTTTTAAACCATCCAAATTAGAATCTACCCCATGGTTTCTAATTCACGAATCAGATGATACATCCTACTTGCTACCATCATTAAATGTGACAGATTATACCAATTCTGAAATTCCCTATACTGGAACTTTCTTTATTGGATATAAAGAAGCAATCGGCTTCAAAGAGTCACAAGGTAAATACAGAAAAATTAACTCTCATGGTTATTTAGGAAAATACCAATTCGGTATTGAAACTTTAAAAACTATCGGCATCCACGATAGCGCAGCTTTCCTGAATAGTCCAAAAATGCAAGAAAAAGCATTTATTGCTCTTTTATCCCAAAATAAGTGGCATTTAAGATTCATAATTCAAAGATATGAAGGAACCGTTATGAACGGAATTCATATTACCGAATCAGGAATTTTGGCAGCGGCACACCTCGCAGGTGCGGGTACTGTTAAAAAGTTTTTCAGATATAAGGGAAAACGTTATTTTAGAGATGCTTATGGAACTTCGTTAAGAAGTTATTTGACTCGATTTGGAGGGTATGACACTTCTTTTATTGAGGCAGATAGTACAGCAAGTGTTGAATAAATTTTCGTAATTTGCAATTATTAAGAGGCGGTTAGAAATGTATTTCTAACCGCCTCTTAAATTTTAATCTACATTTGCAATAATTTCACCATTAGGATTTACTTTTAATTTAAGAACTTCATTGTTTTTTTTAAGTTTTAAATTGTATTCTTTTTTTGTAATATCTCCGTTTTCTTGTGTGTAGAGATATTTGTCATTTACAATTTGCCAGCCAGGATATGCTTTATAGACTGAATAAATAACAGGAGGAGGGAGTAATGTGTTATTATATTTTTCAACAACACTAGTGAGTTTTCCTTTGGCATCATAAGTTGCCGTCAAGATACCTTTTTTTACTTCTAGCATAACAAGAAATCTATCATAACCTTCAAAGTCTTTACCTAAATTATAGGCAATAAATTCACTTTGAAGCTGTCTAATACTTGGGTCAGGATTTTTGTCTGGGAGATAATACGAAAAATCTTTTCCTGCATTTTTGATTACAACTTCGGGAAGATCTACAGTATTTATAGTTCCTTCATTGTTACCTTCGGTCATTTTATTTTGAGAATAGGTGGGGGTATATATTCCTAAAATGAGTGCAATAATTATAAGTGCTTTCATAATATTTTTTTTAAATTAAAATTATATTTGAAAATTGTGTTCCAAAACAAATAGCAAGGCTTCTTTAATATTACTTCCCCTTTTTGTTTTTTTATTTGTTTCAAATGCTAACTTCAAAAGTAATTTAATTATAAAGCACTGATAGTTAATTGTTTATTTCGTATTTGTTAATTTGCGAAGCCCTTTTATTCAGATTGATATGTCTAATTTTTGATGATAAAGCCGTATAGCCCTGTTATTTGCATTATTCCATTAAAGTAGGATTATTTGGGATTATAATATGTAACAGAAATTCGCGAGGCTGTCTTGGTATTACACAAACTTTTGATTTTGCAAAGCCGTAAAAAGAAAAAGCACAAAAAAGCGCAAGTATTTTTAAGATCAAATTTGTTGAATCTCACGTTTTGCTTTGTGCTATTTTGCGGAATAATTTTAATCGATCAGGATTTCTAATATTTTAATAGCCGCTTCACTAATTTTGGTTCCTGGACCAAAAACAGCTACAGCTCCAGCATCAAATAAAAATTGATAATCTTGTGATGGGATTACACCGCCAACAATTACCATAATATCTTCTCGGCCGTATTTTTTTAGCTCTTCGATGACTTGTGGGACTAATGTTTTATGTCCTGCAGCCAGTGAGGAAACGCCAAGAATATGTACATCGTTTTCGACGGCTTGTTTGGCTGCTTCGGCTGGAGTTTGAAATAAAGGGCCAATATCCACATCAAAACCTACATCGGCATAGCCAGTTGCAACTACTTTGGCTCCGCGATCATGGCCATCTTGCCCCATTTTGGCAATCATTATTCTTGGACGACGGCCTTCTTGCTTGGCAAAGTCGTCTGCTAGCTGTTTTGCTTTTTCAAAGCTTTTGTCGTCTTTCATTTCTTTGCTATATACACCGCTAAAAGATTTAATTTGTGCTTTATACCTTCCAAAGACTGTTTCTAAGGCATTGCTGATTTCTCCTAATGTACAACGATTTCTGGCAGCTTCGATTGCAATTTCCAATAAATTTCCCTGAGCTGTTTGCGCACAGTCAATTAGCTTTTGAAGAGATGCCTCTACTTTGTTAGAATCTCTGGTTGCTTTTATTTGGTCTAATTGTTCTAGTTGCTGTTGTCGAACCATTTGGTTGTCCACATCTAGAATTTGTAATGGGTCTTCTTTTTCTAATCGGTATTTGTTGACTCCAACAATAATATCTTTTCCACTGTCTATTCTGGCTTGCTTGCGAGCGGCCGCTTCTTCAATTCGAATTTTAGGAATGCCAGTTTCAATGGCTTTGGTCATTCCGCCTAATTCTTCCACTTCTTCAATGAGTTTCCACGCTTTTTCGACAATTTCATTGGTTAAGCTTTCTACATAATAACTTCCTGCCCAAGGATCTACAGTTTTGGTGATTTTGGTTTCTTCTTGTAGATAGATTTGGGTATTCCGAGCTATTCGAGCCGAGAAATCGGTAGGCAGAGCAATTGCTTCGTCCAGTGCATTGGTATGTAAAGACTGTGTTCCTCCAAAGGCAGCAGCAGTGGCTTCTATGCAGGTGCGAGCCACATTATTGAATGGATCTTGTTCTGTTAAACTCCAGCCAGATGTTTGGCAATGGGTTCTCAATGCCAATGATTTTTCATCCTTTGGGTTGAATTGTTTTAGCAGTTTTGCCCAAATCATTCTTCCGGCTCTCATTTTGGCAATTTCCATAAAATGGTTCATTCCAATCGCCCAGAAAAAAGATAAACGAGGTGCAAAATCATCTATTTTCATTCCAGTTGCCAATCCAGTTCTAATGTATTCCAATCCATCGGCAAGGGTGTAAGCCAATTCGATATCAGCGGTTGCGCCAGCTTCCTGCATGTGATAGCCCGAAATGGAAATGGAATTGAATTTTGGCATTTTGTCGCTGGTAAATTCAAATATATCAGCAATTATTTTCATTGAAGGAGTAGGTGGGTAAATGTAGGTATTACGCACCATAAACTCTTTTAGTATATCATTTTGTATGGTTCCCGAAAGTTGTTCGGGCTTAACGCCCTGTTCTTCGGCAGCAACAATATAAAAAGCCATAATTGGCAACACAGCACCATTCATTGTCATTGAAACCGACATTTCATCAAGCGGAATCTGATCAAACAATACTTTCATGTCTTCAACAGAGTCTATGGCTACTCCTGCTTTTCCAACATCGCCAACTACACGGTCGTGATCGGAATCATATCCTCTATGAGTAGGCAGGTCAAAAGCAATCGAAAGTCCTTTTTGTCCTGCGGCAAGATTTCGTCTGTAAAAAGCGTTGCTTTCTTGTGCTGTAGAAAATCCTGCATACTGGCGGATGGTCCAAGGTTTACGAACATACATAGAAGCGTAAGGCCCGCGTAAATTGGGAGCAAAACCTGCAGCAAAATCAAGATGCTCAAGAGTTTTAATATCTTTTTGAGAATAGGTTTTATGCAACTCAATTCCTTCGGCAGTCTGAAAATTCTGTACCGAGTTTAAAGGAGCAGTTTCCAAATTGTTCGAATTATCAAGCTTTATATGTTGTAAGTTTTTTCTTTTCATTTTTTTAAAGCTATAATTCATCTTCGATTTCTTTCATGGCGTCAAAAAAATCTTGAGCAATAGATGGGTCTTTTAAATATTCGGTTGTTTTTTCTCTAACTTCATTTATTTGCCAGTCAGGAATAGTAATTACTACTTCATCAGTAATAAAATCGGAAGATAAAATAATATCTATCGGATGGTTTTTTACCGAAATTAGTTGTTTAATTGTGTCCATGATATTTATACTGTTTTTACTGAATACTAAAAACTGACCACTGATTACTCTCCCAAAAGTCGTTCCTGTTCCAATTTTTCTGCCAATCGTTTTTCAATAATTGGTGTAATCAATGTTTTTCTAGGTTTGATTTTTACAAAAGGAAACAATTCTAAATCCTCTTTCATTTTGTCATTTTTGTTAGGGTATTTATTGGTTCCTAATAGTGTTTCTTTGCCAGAATCAAAAAGAGCTTGTTCTGCATCTGCGCTTTCTTGTATTTTTCTCTTGATAACACCTTCATTCAATTGTTTTAGGAAACCGCCTTTGGCTTCGATATCTTTAAATAATAACAACGCCTTTTCTGCCAATTGATTGGTTAAGCTTTCAATATAATAACTGCCATCTGCGGGATTATCTACTTTGTCAAAATAGCTCTCATTTTTTAGAATCAACAATTGATTTCTAGCAATTCGGTCGCCAAATTCATTGTCTTTGTGGTATAAGGCATCATAAGGCAAATTCGCGATAGCATCAGCACCACCAAGAATTGCACTCATGCATTCGGTAGTTGTTCGAAGCATATTGACATTATAATCGTATATGGTTTTGTTGCGTTTTGTTGGAGTAACAAGTATTTGGCAATCTAAATTGTGATCATATTCAAGAGCTATTTTTTTAAAAAGTATTCGAAAAGCTCGAAGTTTTGCAATTTCAAAGAAATAATTGGTTCCCACTGAAATTTGAAAAACAATAGGTTTGCTAATTGCATTTATTCGATTGAAATATTCATTAGCGTGAGCAAGGCCGTATGCGATTTGCTGCGCCATATTGGCTCCGGCATTTTGATACAAACCACTATTAATACTGATGAGTGAAAGCGAAGGAGCTTCTTTGGTAAGTATATTTAGTGTTTCAAAATTGTTTTTTTCTTGCGTAGCATACCAATTTCCATCTTTGGCCAATTGGCCAATTGGGTCTAAAAGGCAATAGATAGTGGCGTTTTTTTCTTTTGCAAATGTATTAATCTTTTTAACGAAATCGATTGAAATAAATTGAAAATGAAAGTAAACGACAATTTCTTCCAAAGGAAGTCTTTCCAATAGTTTTATGATATTTATATTTTCTTCCGGAATTGTAAAACGAAGGCTTTCGGCTCCGCGATTGATACAGTTTAAAGCTTTTTCAATGGATTTATCAAGATCAAAAACAAATATGTTTTGGCAAATTTTGAATTGAGAAGCTTTTGTAGAAACGGCATGTTTTTTAGTAAAATCTTCTTTATCATAAAATGGCTTGACTTTGATATCCTCGGGAGAATTCCAGATTAAGGTCTCATTATAATCGGCTCCGTTGAGTTCAAATTGAATTTTTTGTTTCCAAAGTTTTGCGGAAACCGGGCTAAAATCATCGAATAAATTCTTTGCCATTTTTAATTTTAATTAGATTTAATATGCGACAGGATTATTTTTTCTTAACAGTATCACCGTCAAATTGGATGATATAAATGTCTTCACTATCTTTTTTCATATAGTATTTTTCACGAGCATATTTCTCTATCTGCAATGGATTTTTTAGCTGTTTGATGTTTTCTTCATCTTTATTGATTTCTCCTTGATAATAAGTTGCATTATCCTCTAGTTCATTAATTTGTTTGTCTAAAAAACGATGTTCAAAATAAGAGTAATTATCGAGAAAAACCATCCAGACTAAAAACGATAACGAGACCCAAACGTACTTGTTACTCAGAATTTTAAACCAATAGCTGTTTTTAAAAGGGTTCTTCATTGGGTATTTTTCCTAATTTTAATAAAAAATCGAGATTTTGTTTTGGATTACTTTGATTTTACAAAAAAGCAAAGATTTGTCGCATTGTACTATGGAATAAAATTACAACAAAATTATAAAATACGTTGATTAATTACAGCACGAACTACGTCGATTGCTACCGTGTTAAATCTATCGTTTGGAATAATGATATCCGCAAAGGCTTTTGTCGGTTCTATGAATTGCTCATGCATTGGTTTTAGGGTATGCTGATAGCGGTTTAAAACTTCATTCATATCCCTTCCACGTTCAGCGATATCTCTTTTTAAGCGTCGAATTAAGCGTTCATCAGAATCGGCGTGCACATATATTTTGATGTCAAAAAGTTTTCTTAATTCAGGATTTGTCAGGATTAAAATTCCTTCTACAATCATTACTTTTCGCGGATGAGTGATAACAACGTCATCAGTTCTGTTGTGCTGCACAAAGGAATAAATAGGCTGATTGATGATTTTTCCTGCTTTTAATTCTTTGAGATGTGCTACTAATAATTCAAAATCAATAGCTCTTGGATGATCAAAATTAATATTGGAACGATCTTCGTAACTTAAGTCATGCGTTTCTTTATAATAAGAGTCCTGTGATATAATCCCAACTTCAGCTTCGGGCAGCTCATTCATGATTTGATGTACTACTGTTGTTTTTCCAGACCCCGTTCCTCCTGCGATTCCTATAATGAGCATAACTAAATTGTTTGTTTATGTTGCAAAAATAGAAATAAATCTATTGATATCGGAATGCTTTTTAGTTATTAATCATTATTCATTAATTTTAGTTTTTAAACGTTTAATGTTTTGTTGATTTATTATGATTTCATATATGATTGATTTTGATAAAGGAATTATCATTTATTACTTTTTTAAATATTTAAAATTTTTAAAAGTAAAATTCATTTTTATTTTCGTAAGGTTAATTTTATGTTTAACTCTATTTGCTATGAAACACGCTAGATTTTAATATATATAATTAATTATTGTTAACGATTATATAATTTTACACCTTAAAAGGAAGTAATTGATTTTAAAAAAACATGATGTTTTTTAAATTATTTATTTTCTAATGGCATGTATAGCCACCAGTAATTATAATCACTAATTTAAAAATTTTAAACTATGAAAAAACTGCTTACACTCTGCTTGTTATTAGTAACAACAATTACAATAAATGCACAAAATTTGAAACTTTATGGTGAAAACTATAAGTATGGCTATAAAGATGAGACTGGAAAAGTAATCATTCCAGCAAAGTATGAATCAGGAAGTGAGTTTTATGAAGGATTAGTAGCCGTTGAGCTAAATAATAAAAGAGGGTTTATTGATAAATCTGGTGCAGTAGTTATCCCGTTAAAATATGATTATGTTACAGACTTTATAGATGGACTTACTAGAGTTGAACTGAATGGCAAACATGGGTTTATAGATAAGTTTGGAAAAGAATTAACTCCATTGAAGTATGATAATGTAAGTTCATTTAAGGATGGATTTGCTGAAGTTATCATTAATGGTAAGCATAGTTATATTAATAGGTCAGGGAAAGAAATTACCACATTGAAATATGACATTGTTCTTGGTTTTAGTGACGGTATAGCTCGTGTTGGCCTGAATGATAAATATGGTTTTATTGATAAGTATGGTAATGAATTTATACCATTAAAATATGATAATGTTACCGAGTTTGACGATGATGGATTTGCAATGGTCGAACTGAATGGTAAAGAATTTTATATAGATAAAACAGGTAAAAAGGTAAATAGATAGTCAGGAAATAATTGTTTTTAGCCTTTCTAAATTGTTAAATATTAGTTTTGAGTGTAAAAATATAAAACATTAACTGATTGTAAATCGGTATTTGTTTGCTTTTAATGGTGACTATTATTTTTATATTGAAACTGATTTTAAAAAAAATAAATTTAGGATAAAAGAAATGCAAAAATTTCACGACGTTTGGTTGGATTATAAAATAGATCGATTCATAATACGGTTTGCCTAAAATATGTTTCGATGATCTTACGGATTCTATTATCAGTAAGGAGCCGTTCTATTATTATGTCGTCGATCTTTTTGATATGTCAGTATCTCATGTGAGTCCTTCAATTACTGAATTTCATGATTTTGGCACAGATAACGTATCTTTTAATGATATTTTGGGGACAATGCATCCCGACTATATTGAGTTTGTAACAAAGACGGAAGCTTCGATTGCTAATTTTTACTATAAGAACATTGATCGAAAAAAACTGCTGAAATATAAGATAAACTATAATTTAAGAGGCAAGCTTAAAAATGGAGAATATATTTTAAGCAATCATCAATGGAGAGGGAGAAGAAAAAAATATAGTAGAGAAAGCTTTTATTTTGAAAGAAAGAATGCCGAATTGTAATGTTTATTTGGATACGTGTTTTTCTACCGATTTTTCGGGTAATTCAGAAAAACCGATTTTTTAGTTTGTGATTTAATTTAACTTAAAATTTTATTGGTTTCGTATAGTGTTTTATAAAATGCTAAACGAAAGATAGGGGTTTTTACACAAAAAAAGCCGAACATTGCTGTTCGGCTTTTTTGTCGTCCTCCCTGAACAATTTTCGAACTCTTTTTTTGATGATTTGAAGCGATTAGTTAATATTGTTGAATAATTTTTTCTTCGAATTTTATGTGAATCTTTAAAAAATGTAATTAATAATTCATGCCCGCAAAGTTATTTAGTTTGTGAAGTACAAATTAATCTCTCACTTAACATTTGTCTTTTTAAATAAAAGGCAGTCCGCCTTAAGTTTTACGTGCAAAAAAGGTATCAACTCCAGGTTAAATATTTTAAAAAAAACAGGTATTTGTACGTGTTTTTTTTTGATTATAAAATACTTATTTAGTATTGTAGAATTAAAATTTAATATTTTAAAACTTCATTTAAACAGTAAGGGATCTTATACTCTTAAAAGTATTTTTATTGTATTTATAATGATTTTTATAAAGCAGTTTATCTGTATTACGATTGTATAAAAAATATTTAGTAAGATTAAAACTATATAGTTAATAAATGAAAAGTTATGCGTACATTCAGTAAATCTCCCATTATAATACTACTTGTGTTTATGTTGTTTGTTGAAAGTAATAATATTCATTGTCAGACAAAAATTGAAAAGATCGAATTAACTACTTTTAAGACCATTAATAAATTAAATAAAAAAGTAAAAAGTCTTCAAAATAAACAGGTTTTAGTAAACAGTTTGAATGAACTCTCAAATTCAGCAATAAAATTATTTGATAAGATCCGTAATGACAGCAATTTTAATGAGTCAGATGACAATCTCTTTATTGACTCAATTGAAGACTCTCAGAAAGCGCTTAACCAATTGCTTGATGAATGGGAATCTCTTGATGATGCAAATCGTTTAATTACGGATGTTAAAAATGATTTTGATATTAAATTAGCATCATCACCCCTTGCAGCTGTCTCAGAGGTAATGACAAGTATTGAGGTAACTGTTTTAACCAAGTCAGAAAGTGGAAATATATCTGGATATGATGTTTTTTATACATATATGTGGGACTTTAAAAAGAAAGAAAAGAAAAATGTTTTTACTAATAAGACTAATGATGCCATAAGAAACATGTCACCTGGTTACTATGTGTTCTGGATTGAAAAAAATGGAGAAATTACTCAAACTAAACAAAAAGTAGATATAGGAAACTTAATGAAGCCTAAGGAAACTTTAATATTTACTTTATGAGCTACATAAGTGATAAAATAAAAAATATTCAAGATGTTTGGAAGCAGTTGACATTATTTGGTATTTGGTTTGGGACTATTGCGGGATCATTTTTACTTCCACTGCCAGAATGGGATTCAGTCGATCAGCAGGATTCCAAAACACGTTTAATATTGTTTATAAGCACGGTTGTAGCTGGGTTCATGCTTATATTGACTTATAATTATAAAAGAAAAAATTTATGGCTATGGATCTCAGGAGTTACATTTTTTTTCTTTCTCACATCATTTTATACCTATGATAATAAGAGAGAAACAAACACTCTTCCGTATTACCAATCAACTAAAGTTGTTGGAAATATTGTCCGTAAAGATTTTAAAATCAAAATAAAAGCTTGTGGTTTGGAAGAAGGAGACAAAGATTTGCTTAAATGTGTCTGGGGGGATGCAACTAAGTTATGGACTAGGGAAAGTATCGATTACAACAGAAATGAACTGATTATTTTTATTATACTATCATATGTTTTATTAACGGTTTTTATGATAAGTTTTATTAATACGATAATTCTTTATACCTCAAAAAATGAAGAAATTTAAACAGATTTCTTTATTTGTTTTGATACTGTTGCTTTGCAATTATATTTATTCGCAAAATGATGCTACTGTTGCGACTACTGAGCTTAAAAGAATGAATGAAATGTTTGGGTATGGCGTAAAGATGAATGTCAAAGATAAAGGGCAGATAGTTTCCTTACCTAATCAGGTTATTGAATTAAGTCTTGATGAATTAAAACGCATATCACCAATTACTGAAAAGAACATAAGATTTTATATTGTTCGATTTGTGGTAGCTCATGAATTTGCCCATCAAATTCAATATTATAGATTTGGCAATAATCCCAAATTTATGAACAATGATCTGGTTTCAAAAACGCTAATAGAGGCTCAGGCGGATATTTTGGCAGGATCTATTTTTTTAATGATAAGTCCTGAATTACAGGTTTATAAAGAGACTAAACCTGAATTTTTTAAGAAAATATTCAATGAATTGTTTAAAGTTACTTATAATATGGGAATAAGTGAATATACTCTAGGTTCACATCCATCTAAACGAGATAGAATGTTGGCTGCTCGACTAGGATTTACCAATGGTTTTACTATGGTTTACGATAATTGGGTAAAAATGGATACAGTTAGAGCAATTCAGAGTGGTATTACTCATGAGATATTTAAAAAACAAATGAAAGATCAGTTTAGATTTATAGATTTGAAAGATAATGAGGATATCCTTTTGTGGTCTTACAGACAGGCAAAAAAAATTGTAAACTATGACAGGAAAATTGCCACCGGAATTGTATTAGTAACTCCTCCTGATAAAAGACATTTCTATCATGAATCAAATACAGATCCTTATGTTGATTATAGTTTAACTTATAAAAATATTACTAGTAAAAGTATAGATGTCGAAATGGAGGTTTTTGTTGTTCTTGTAAGTAGAGAAAAACCGGATTCCCCTGAAAATTACAGAAAATTAAATGTTAGACATTATGATTTTACACTCTTACCTGGCCAGACCAAAACAGTAGAGGATAAATTATTATGGCTTAAAAATGAAAATGATATTGGAGGTAATTTTGAAATGCAGGAAAATGAAATGCCAAGAATAGTTTATCCAGGAAAATCCACGGAGGATGGAATCTATTTGTGTTCTTATACTAATGATTTTTCAAATAGAGTTTATCAGGAAAATATTACTAATGTGAACTTCTCAGATTCAACTATATCATTTAATTTTCAAATTTTTTTAGAAAAAATATTAGTTCTGAAAAATTTTAAGAACGATGAATTTATAAAAGGAATTGGGGAGTACAGTACAATTAACCCGGACGAACTCAAATATGTTAGTTCAATTCAGTTGGATGGAGAAACGACAACCTCGGTAACAATTGATAATACACAACAAATTTCTTTAATTGAGGTGTCCTTTCCTAATTATTTTCCAGAAAAGGAAAAAATGCTCGCAAAATTTAATGAAATTAAAAGTATTATTGATAAACATGAAGGTTTTTCTAAAAAGGAAGAAGGTACGGTAGGAGATAATTTATGGGCTGTGTATTCTAATGATGAATGTGATATCTATATTGAAACGTATCAATATGAGCCGATAAATATAAACACAATAAGATTGCAATTTATTTTTTGATTGATGATTAAATTTAGATGGTGTTTCAACATGTCAAATTTGGATTTATTAATAAATCCGCACTATGATATTTTAAATTCCTTTTGTAATTTAATGACCAAATCTTAGATTCTTTATAATCGGTTTCTAAGTACGTAAATAAATATTTTTCAAGTTTAGGAGTAAATTTTATTTAAAACTGCGGTAGTATTTTCTAATTATTTTGGTGTCATAATTATGTGGAAAATGTGCAAACTACTATATTATCATTAAAATGTGAAGGATGCAAGCAGACATTTAAATTACCGATTGGATGGCAAAAGAAAACCATCACTATTGAATTATGTGGACCTTCTGTTACGGAATTATAACTTTGTTTTGCAATTTCCGCTGTAATGTTCCCTATAGAATGGAATGGGTGATCTTCTATATCAGTCAATAAATATGCCAATAGGAATTTGTGGGAATTAGTTTAAAAGCAAAGATAACTGCTAAAATTGTTTTTCTTTTAACGATTTATTTTCTATCTAGCTTTTATGTCACGAAATAATATGTTTCGAACCTAAATTTTTTAGACCTTGGTTTTGCTGGGTTCTTAATTGTTAAAAATATCTTGTGCCACGATACTGCCACAGAACTTCGACTTATGAAATGTTTGTAAAAATTCACCTTAACTTTTTTGGGCAGAAATAGTATCAAGTCCACCATTCAGGTGATATATTTTTACAACTCTTATTTAATCGCAGATTTGCAAAATCTTCCTTTGGTGAATAGATTAAAAAAATAATTATTTAATTGAAAAAGGGAATAACTGGAAAAAATAGGAAGCAGTTAAATAAAAACCTAAATTTGTATAAATTGTAATTTAAATGGTATCAAAAATCAGATTTAAGAACTTCAAGTTATTCAAAAACTGGCAAGAGCTAGAAATAAAACCTATAACAGTATTAATTGGAAAGAATAATACAGGTAAAAGTGCTATTCTAAAACTGCCAACAATGATCAGCGAAAGTTTGAAAGGGGAAATTGATGAACCGATCTCACTAAATAGCAAAATCAGCGTTGGGAAAAGATATGAGGAATTATTTTATAATAAAGAAATATTAGCTGATACAATTGATTTCGAAATTTCTGACGAAAAGGAAAAATTAAAGATCTCTATCAAAGGAATTAACAGAGGAGATAACATAGAAATTAAAAATTATAATTTAAATGATGAGGATATTAAAATTACTAAATCAAATGTAAAAGGTTTTAAACATTCGAAAGTAAAATCTTTGAAATTAACCTTTGATTATATAGATGCCTTTAGGGAGTTTCCCAAAGGGGGATATATAACTGATATTAACGGTAAGATTGATAGCATTGGAATTTCGGGACTAAATGCATTTAAACTTTTAGCACAATATCGTAAAGAAAATAATCTGTTACTATCTTCGATTTCTAAATGGTTTGAAGCAAATTTTGAAGGATGGAAAATTGAAATTAAAGAGATAGCTGCTTCCATAGAAGGGTTTGATTTTGTATTGTCTAATGATAAAATTAAGAATATAAATATTATCAATACGGGTTCTGGCATCAGACAAGTATTGCCCCTTATCGTAAGAAGCTATATGCCGGTCGAGGAGGAAACTCTTATTATTATAGAAGAGCCTGAAAGCCATTTACATCCAGCCGCACACGGAAATTTAGCACAACGATTTGTGGATTCATTTTTGGAAAATAAGAACAAAAGATATTTGATTGAAACTCATTCAAAAAATTTTATTTTACGCCTGCAGGCTTTGATTGCTGATCCAAAAGTTGGCTTTTCAAATAAAGATATTGCTGTATATTATGTGGATTATAAGGAGCATGAACAGCTGAGTATATTAGAGCGATTGGAAATAGATGAAAATGGTGAATTTACAAAATGGCCCGAAGAAATTTTTAATGAAAGCTACAGAGAATTATTACTATTAAAGCAGAACCAATCCGATAGAGATGATAGTATCAATTAAAGCTGACATTTTCGATAATAATAAAAATTTTTCTGATTTAAATGATCTGATGCATTTTTTTAAAAAAGGAAAACACAGGATGAATTTAAAAAAAATTGATGATTTTACTGCATTTGAAAATTCGGAATGGAAAAAGACTTTATCAAGAAGTGATGTCGATTTTTTAAAAGAAGGAATAACAATAGTTGATAAAAAAGAAATTATCATTTCTGAATCTCAATCTGATAATGAGTTTAGAATTAAAGAAGCATACTCTTACTTGCAACAGCCTCTATCAATTATAGTTGAAAATTATGAATATGAGCCGGTATTTATTAATTGTATTTTCAGAAACTTTGGAAATGAATTAATTACAGCCAAGGACAGGCATTGGCTGAAATTTGAAAATGGGGGTGGAGCCAGTGATAACACAATTAAAGGGATGATTAAAGAATTGTTCAATGATTCAGTTTTTACAAAAAGCAAGGAAAAGTATTTAAGATGTTATGTCATAAAAGACAGTGATAGAGAATATTGCACAATTAATGAAGACGGCACAATTAGTGCTATAGACCTGCCAGCAGCGAAATTCGGTTTTTTAGAAGATAAGCAGATTCCCTATCATATTCTTTACAAGAGAGAAAAAGAAAATTATATGCCGGATTCCGTTTATAACAATTTTCTTCAGACAGCAAAAAAAAGTGATGGAAAAAAAGAATTTTCACAAATATATCTGAGGTTTAATGCTTATCAAAAAGATTTTTTTGATATAGAAAAAGGATTTTTCCATAAAGGTGCCGTGAAAGATAGAAAATCCCTGCAGACAGAAGTTCAAAAATTATTTGAAAAGCTTAAAGACGGAAAGGATTTAACTGACAAGGAATATGCTGTTGTAGGACGCGGATTGCCATTTCCAAGTTTAAAATCAGAATTTTCAAAAAAATTTGATGATGTAAAGGTGGATGATCTTGAAAAAAGAATACAGCATCAGCCTTTATTGAAGTCAAAGGTAAATCCAGCTGATCAAAATGAACGCAATGAATTCGAACACATTATCAACGAAATAAAATATCTATTATGAGCCAGGTTTCAGTCTCAACTAGGGTTTTTCGTCTATTAAGAATTATAAAGGATTTTGAATCGGGAATTATTCGTGTGCCCGCTTTTCAAAGAGACTTTGAATGGGATTATGCTAAAAAAGTACAGCTTTTTGAAAGTATTTTAAAGGGGCTTCCGATTGGAACTATATTTCTGTGGAGACCAGACTTTATTGATAATGATAATTATAGACTTTTTGAATCTGATTCCATTGGAGGATATGATTTACCCAATAGAGCTATAGACTACTATTATGTTTTAGATGGATTACAGAGGCTCTCGACACTTTTTGGATGTTTAATAGATGAAAATCAAACGCCATTAAAGAAAAATAATAAGCTATGGACACAACAGGGTTTTAATTTAATTTATAATTTACAGAGTAATCAGATAGAGAAAGGGAGGAGAAATCTGCAAATATTTGAAGTTGAATTACATAGGTTTATTGATCATGATTCGTATGCTGACTTTATTGATAAAATGCAAAATATTGACATTTCTCCAGAACAAAAACAATTATTTAGAAATCGATATGTTCATTTTCAAAAGCAGATAACGACGTTCGATTTACCAATTGTAGAATTGACTGGAGCGAATATTGAGGAAGCTGTAGAAATTTTCGATAAATTAAACTCTACTGGTGCAAAGGTGACTTCTGAATGGAAGCTAAATGCGCTTTCTTTTAACATTGAAAAGGGGTTCAGATTAGGAAATGAGATTGATAATCTGCTTCTTGATCTTAAAAACTATAATTTTCATAGATTAGATAGAAAGGTAATTTTTAACTCTATAATAAATTCTTTTGGAGTAGTATTCTTCGATAAAAGTTCTGAAAATGATAATAGGAAAATTGAAATACTAGCTAATGATTCTAGTTTTATTGAAAATACTAGAGATACCCTTCAAGCGATACAAAAGGCTGTTAGTTTTTTGTATTTTGAGCTTTTGGTAGTTGACAGTAAACTGTTGCCTTATAATAATCAGCTCATTTTTATAACTGATTTTTTTAATAAAGTTGGTAATCCAACCGTAAGACAATTAGAAGAACTGAAGCGTTGGTTTTGGATAACGACGTACTCTAATTATTTTACAATTTATAATTTAAGTAAACAAAGAAAAGCGTACGATACATTTCAAAACTTTATTGAGTTTGATGACGATCCAGTATATTTTGATGATTCAAGGAAAAAATTTACTACCGAGAGATTTCCTAAAAAAATATCTATGGGAAGTGTAAGAGGTAAAGCTTTAGCATTATTTATGCTTAATTATTCGTGTAATTTTAAACCTTTGAACACTCAAGAAAAAGGAATAGGACTTAGATTAGAAAAAATCATTCATTCTTCTGGTAAAGATGATTCAGTTCGTAATTTTAGTAATTCTTCAGAAAACACTGTAGTTTATCATAGAATTAATAATGTGGCTAAGGATTCGTTCACTGAGGAAAATCATTTTATGGAAGATATCGGTGAATCTGCTGAAATCTTTTTAAAACGAAGAAGAGAGAGCATTGTTGAAAAGGAAATGAATTTTGTTAAATCATTAGGGATAGAATATTTCGAAGACATTTTTTAATTACTCAGAATTTGAAATTAGATGGTTTTAAATATTGTTTTGATCATCTATTTTTATAATGACTTTTCAAAATTATTTGGTAATATATCAGATGTGTTGGTGGTTAATTATTGCATCCAATATTTCCAGATGGTCAGTGATTTATAGTAATGTGACATTAAAATTAAAACAACCTTCGGGTTGTTTTTTTTTTTTTTTTCTTATTTAAGCTGTTTGTTAGTTAGTTTTAGATTTTTTTGCTTTCTATTATGGCTGGTGCCCCGATGAAGTTGATCAGATAAGTTCGTTTATTTAATAGGAGAATTAGTTAGTTAGTTAGTTAGTTTTTGTTTTGGCCAGCGAAGGGGGAGGCTGGCTAAAGAGGTTTTTCATTAAACACAGAAGATATTTTTTTTCTTGTTTAAATCCTGATAATAATTATTTTTTAACTGCGCAAAATAGCTGCGTACTGCTTAAGTATCTTTGATCTTGTATAGTAATTATATCTAAATTAGATACCGCAATTATCAAATAAAAAAAACGAAGGAAGAACAGCTGCTGCATTGGATTTGGGCAATATTCGCCCAATCGTAAACTGATTTTGTATTTAGGAAGATTAGGCAACTCAGAAGAATGGGATTAGTTTAGTCCCGAACCCGTAGTATCATAATATTAGTAACCATGATAAAAGAACTAAATGGAAATAACCGAATTTAACGGCGAATTATTTAAAGATTTTTTTGAAATTGTTCATCGTACAATGGAAGAGATTCGTATTCATCCAGAGTATAGCTTGTCCAAAAACAATCATCATTTATTTAGTCTAGAAGGGAAATATGCTAATAGAGTTTTTGGAATTTATTCTAAAATAAATGAAATCAAAGAAGATTTAAGAAAAATAGAAGTTTTTCTTCGTCGTTTTCCATTAAAAAATTTTTATGAAGAAAATGAAATTTCTCATTTAGATTATATTAAATATCATACCGAAGTTTTCTATCACAAATCCAATACACTCTTAGATTTGTTCAAATTATTTACAAATGAAGTATATGAACTTGGGTATTCCGAAAGAAAATGTACTTGGGGTAATTTAATGAAATCGGAAGTAGTTAAAGACTCATTATCAATAAAAGTAATAGAATATTATCATAAAAGTTTTGAGCACATTATTAAAGCCAGAAATTTGAATACTCATCGCGGAATATTCAAAGATTCCGAAAAAGATGATATTGAAGCTCCAATGATGATTTACAAAAATTCAGAAAAATTTAATGTGGAATTAGGTGATGACTTCAGAAAAATGATGCCTAAATTTTTATTGGAATATAAACTAAAAAAATACAAAAATGAGAGATTATTGTACATTAAAAGTGGAAATAATGCCGCTGAACAATACATCAATTTTTTTATGAACGTAACAGTCCCTGAATTTTTAAACAGGGCTAAAGCGAAACAATAACGGCTACTAACACACTTCTTATTCAATTTGGGAATTTAGCAGAATTACCGTTTTTAGTATATTTTCGTTTAGCTAAAAAGACTCGATTTCGAAAGTCGCAAATTGTGCAAGGCGTGGAAATATTAGCTGTAATACTCTCTCACGAGACTTATAACAATAACTTATATGAAAGAAATAAATTATTTAGAACCTGATGAAATCTGGGAAATATTTGATGTAAAATCTGAGGATGATTTTAGAGAAAAGTATTTACTAAAAGGGAAATTCCATTCTTTAGTTCCTGAGACGATAATTAATGATTACAAAGTAGTTGAAAGACTTATTTATTATAGCTATTTTAATTATCCATTAATAGATGAAGCATTTTCAAAATCGACACGAATTTTTGAAGCAAGTATTACCTTAAAACTCGAAATTTCAGGTTTAAAAAGAGATGGTTTTGAATCATTACATTCAAAGCTTACACGATTAAAAGAATTATGTTCGAATGATTTATTTGAACAATGGAGAGGAGCAAAAGAGTTAAGAAATCATTTTGCGCATCGGGAAGCTGGTGGTCTTATTGGTATTTTTCTAATGAATGCATTCAAACATAACTTAAACCTAATAAATTCAATTTTTCTTGAATCTTCAGCTATATTAAATAAAGAAAACAATCTTAAAAATTTGCTTAAACAGAGTGAGCATTTAGTAAAAGGGTTGTTTATCTTAGAGTATAAAAACTCAAAAATATTAATCTATGGAGCAAGACCTTTTACAACTGGTATTATAAATAATTTAGGTAAATCACTTTGGGTTTTTATTCCGATTACAGGTGCTAAGATTATACAGCAGGTAAATGATTTTCCTCCTTCCTTAATTTTAAAATTAGAAAATGTAGAATTTAATGAGAAAGGCTTAAATGCAATAGATGCTGAAACAAAAGAAGAAATTAAGCTTACAGTAACAGAGAATGCTGAAAATGTTGAAAAATTCAATCTGCACAATAAACGAATTGCAGAAATGGAAAAGTTTTCACCAGTTATTAGTTTAGAGTATATGGCAATGTTAAACCATAAAACAGCGAAAGAAATTGCAGATTTTCTATATGAAGATTGGTAAATGCAAGACAGCTAAAAGCTGCTGCAGCGGATTGGATGTGCTAACGAAAATTAAAGACGAAGATAAGGATGCAAAAATACACTCTTAATTATTTTTTATAAAATTTCTTTTTTAAACTAATACAGTTTCGAACCTAACTCTTCCATACCATGTTTGTGCTGGATTTTTAGCTTGTAAAAATAGTTTGTGCCACAAAACTTTATATTGTTGAATAACATTAAAAACTCCCTTAAATTTTTGTGACAAAAAAAGGGATCCACTCCAAATGCCGAATGCCGTGATGTTGTTACAAGAAATTATACTTGTTAATATCGTAAAAACCGCCTTAATTTTTTGTGTTGCAAAGAGTGCAACTCCAGTTCCGTTTATACCGGTTATGTGAATGTTTTTTTGACTTTTAAACTAACCACTATATCATTGATCAAAATATGAAATCGTTAATTACATTGGAAACGAACTAGTACTGTTTCTTCAAGTTTTTCAATAATTTTTGGAAGTAATTCAAGTGATTTATTGTATCTCATAATCAATTCTGTCATATTATCTAATACATAATCTTTTTCTGCATTTATAGCACGGAGATCATTAAATAAAATAGAAATGGATGCTGTAATTGGTAAAATGCGATTATCTTTCATTAACTTTCCTAATTCGATTATGGCTGGCTCTAAAAAATCCTTTTGTGAATTATGCATATTATAATTTGCATTTTGTCGCAACTGTGAAATAAATTGAAAGTATAAATTGAAAAAAGGAGTGTAATCTTGGTTTTGATATATTTTCAAAGTGTCGTTTGCAATTTGGAAATTTAAATTACTCATTTGAATATTTAATGTTTCCAAATCCTGATTTAATTTCTTTGTAGTTGCAGAAATTCCATCTTGAAATTCGTCCCATTTATTATTAATCATCTGAAAATTATGACTAAGAACATCGATAAACCCGTGTATGTGATTTGAAATTTTTACAGCTTTATCATATTGCTCTCGACTTTTAGCTTCACTAAAAAAAAGTTGTTTATACCAATGTAATTTAGTGATATAATCGATATAATCCATCAAATCATTTTTATCAAGTGATGAAAATCTATCACTATTAATTGTCGTCATTAATTCTAAGGAATCGTATTTCCATTCTCTTTTTGCAACACTTAACATAAATTCTTCAATAGATTTAATTTGATGTTTTAATGGTTCTTCTAATGTCTTCAGTTCAATGTTCCATCTCTTACCACTTTTCTTGATCCTTTTTCTATTGATATACCATTCGTAAAGTCTGTTTATGAAAAAACCAACAATCAAACCCGTTAATGTAAAGATTAGTGGAAGTAAGGTGTTGAAGCTATTAGATGAATTTTTTTCTTTCACTATAACAATTTGGGTAGCACGATTTCCTTTTATCGAAATAGGTTTATCACTCAATTCAATTTTAAGTGTATCATTCAGTTTAATTTGCGGTTTGATTTCAGCTTTAATCATTGCAAGCTTAACTTTTGCTGTATCGATGTTTTTAGTTTGTCCAGATGTATCGACAAATACAATCATGATTAAAACAGGAATATATAGATGCTTCATATTATTATGATTTTCAGGTAATTTACAATAAAAATTTATAGCCTAATAATTTTCTTAATAGATTCCTGGAACCCTTATTTAAACCTGCACATAAAAGGCGTTTGTGTTTTCAGTAGCGGGAAATTGGGGTTTCACAAAGAAGAATTATCATAGACAGAGAGTACTTATTCCATTTACGCTGCTCGTCCGCGCCTAACTTTGTGTGTAATTTGATAGAGAAATAGAATTTACAAAGACTTAAAAATGAGTATTTGAATAAATGTCTATTTGCTTTTTAATTGTGCTATTATACAAATTATAATTTCCTTAATTGATAATGCTTTTAAAAGACTGCATAAGCGTTGTACAACAATTTTAGACTTATTATTTGGCATTATCCAGAAAATTATAATTAAGAGTATTGCAAATGCTAAAAGAATTATAAGATTGTAATTTATAGAATTTATCATCTTTTTTTCATCAAAGAAAAACATTGATAAGCAAAGTAGGCGTTCCTATAAGTTCCGGAACGGTCAGCTAACAATTTTTTTATTAGGTAAATTGAACCCTTTTCCTTCAAAATTCGACTTACTTTCATTAAATTTTTCATCTGTAGGATTTAAATACTTTCTCAAAGAATCAGGTGCAACATCAACATCGAAGACCTGTTTTATTAGTCTTGCAAATGAAGTGTAATTTATTTCGCCATTTGTAGATTCAGGCGCTTGGATATAACCTTCTAAGGCAAGTGAACCTAAAATAAATCCGATTTGAGTTTTGTTCCCCGTCCACTTTATTTTCCATAAAGATTGTTTGGCTTCTTCTTCCATTTGAATTAAAGCTTTTACTCTTTTTAATTCATTTATCAGCTTTATGGAGATATGAAAGAGGTAAAAAGGTAACCTGCTTAATACTTTAAATCTTTTTTCAAGAAATCCTAGATAATAAATATTAAGAATTGGTTCTTCTGTCTCATAATTGTACTTACCAAATGTTTTCTGGATCATTTTAAAAAATTTTCCATCGATAGCATAATTATTTGGATCGTCTTTAATCAAACTTTTATGAAGGGTTTGAACTTCCTTGCAGTCTATAATAGTAGAGAAATATCTTGACTTTTGGTCGTCTATATAGAAATCTAACTTAAGTGTTTTAAGATTTAAATTTATTGCCTCAATATAGAATGTAATTAACGAATTTAAATTTTTAGAATCAGTGTTTGCAAGTTTTATAAATAGTTCTGATAATGCTTTGTTGTATAATTCTCTTACATTTTTTATTACTTCATTTTGGCGTACAACTATTGAATTAAGTTTCATTTCATAGTAATTTTTACGGTCATATTCAATAAGGACTTCGTGTTCAGTAAAATCAACTAATTCAGAATATGGCTCGATTATAAAATCTACATAATGATTCTTTTGGAGTGCTTTTAATAGTGCTTTTATAACTTTCATTAATTGATAATTATCATTTGTTTATGTATCTTTCAAATGTTCGCTAGCGGTCGCTATTTAAAAATTTAGAATAAATTTTAGGCAAAACGAAAATAGGAATAAAAAAGATAATTCTCTAACTGATCTTGAGCAAAATAGAAGTTGTAGTTAGCGATGCTAAAAAAAATTAGGCAGAATTTTCTAATTTTTAGTATATATTAGCTAAACTTATAGCATTTATATTAAAAATAATGGAAAATTCCAAATTAATCAGGTTTCCCAAAAAAGTAGGCGAAAAACAAATTGATTTAATTGTATCAAACTTTTATCATTTTTTCACAAAAGATTCGACCTCAATTAATAAATATATTTTTGATTTCTCAGATGTCGAGTGGATTGATAATCAAGGAATGTTGATTGTTACTTCTTTATTGAAATATTTGGTAGATATGCAAGTGTCGTTTAAGTTTCACTTTTTGAAAAATGGGTCAAGTGTAGAAACCGACAGGAGAATTGCTAAACAGTTTGTTGAAATTTGGGAAGTTTGGAAAATTTATGAAATTGTTCCTGATCAGAGGTATAAAGACTACTTTGACATTGATGGCAATACGATTGAAAGTTTAAAAAATAGATTTAGTATAAAAATTAATAATCAGGAAATTTATGATAGGTATGGAATAACTCCATTTTTGACTTTAGATAAAATTGACAAGTACGAAGACAGGAAAATCAGTGAAATGATTTCAAAAATTTATGCCTTAAACGATGTTACTAATGAGATATTAAAAGATAGTAACTGTTTTCTTCCGTTTGAGAACGAAACAATAGGTACAATTATTACAAAAGAGCTTTACGAGAATTTCCTTGATCATTTCAAAGGGTCAATTTTTGAAACTAGTAATCACTATGCTTTTATGAGCATTGCCCTTAGAAAAAAAATATTTCCTGCTGGTGAAAGGTCAGAAAGCCAACAGCAATATTTCCTTCAGCGCAATTTTGAGGAAGAATCCATGGAAGAAATTAAAAGTTTCTACTATAATCTTAATGAAAAAACATTTAAGAACGAATCGCTACTTCAAATTTCCTTTTTAGATTTTGGGGAAGGAATTCCAAAGTCACTGTTCGATTCTTATACAAAAAGCAATAAAATTGCTTTTACAAACACTCCAACTTCGAATATAGATTCAAATATTTTAGAATATGCATTTATGCCGACATCCTCTCAGCATATGCTACATGAAAGATATGAAAAGTCATTTATTTCACCTCGGGGACTTTTTGATTTACTTTCAATTGTTAAAAGATTTGAAGGGATAGTTGTTGCTAGGAGCAACAGAGGTAAAGTAGCTTTCGATTTTTCTAATAATAACGATTTCTCAGCGTCAGTGCGTCATTTTCAGAATAATGATTGCTTTTTTCCGGGCACACTCATAACAATCTTCATACCAGAAAGAAATTTAGAAAAAAGATTTGATAATTCCGCCATAAAACTGCCCGCTCAGGAATTAAAATTTAACTTTTCAAGCTCAGAAGTAAATTACATAAGTATTTTTGAGTTGCAAAATAAAATTATTCAGTCAAAATTGGATAAAAAAGACGTTTATAACGATTTGTTTAAAAATCTTATATACGACATTGAAAGTATACATAATTCTCTAATTTATGTAGATTTTAAAGGTTATGAGATTGATGAGAGAATTACCAAAAAAATCATTTTTTACTTAACATCAGATTACGAAATCAATTCTTCAAAAAATATTGTTGTTATTAATCCGCCACCAATAAAGTTTTTAGAATCTATTAGAGATGAAATTTTAAATTTAAGTAGTGTTGAGAAAAATTTTAAAATTCACCCCACTGTATTTGTTTATATTAAAAATGGAAATGATAGTTTGGAGTTATTTTGGCTTGGAGTATATTCAGAGAATGATATAAATAAACTTAACAAATTACTTTATAAAACTCATGATCTAAGTTACGCAGATTTTGAAAATCCGGATGCCTTGGTCAGCCACATAAATAAGTATGACAAAAATGGAAATTTAGTATCTGTAATAAATTCTGCTCATATTTTAGAATTCTATAAGGAGAAAATTCGGCGAGCAAGAAATAAGGAGTTAGATACATTGATTCGTCCCAATATAAAAAAGGAAGAGGGGTCAATATTTCTTTGCAATGGAAATTACTATCAGTATGAGTATCTTCAGCTTTTTGATCTGTTAAATGAGAGGGAAAGTTTAAAGTATCTAGCGGGAGAATTATATCAGGAAATGAGTTCGAAGATTTCTGACATCGAACAATTTATTTTTGTCGGCATTACGGCAAGTAGTCAGAAAATTATTCAGTCATTTATTCACAATGAAGGGGTGCTTCCGGAAAAATGTGTGCTTCTCAATAATTATTTTTCGTTTGAAAAAGAAAAGAAATTTGTAGATTCTTTTAAAGAAGGAGATAAGGTTATTTTAATATGTGATGTCATTTCTACTGGATTTATGGTAAATAAGCTGGAAAGTCAGTTAAAAAGACTAGGTGCAAGTTTGGATAAGATTGGCGTTTTGGTCGATGCAATTGATCCCTTATTTAAAGGGGTAGATTATTCCAATATCAAGAATAAGCTGATTACACTGTATCCTTTCGTGATGAAAAAATTTCAACGTTCTGACATTTCTAAGTTACTGCAGGAGAAAAAATTAAACGTCGTAAGGATAAATCCATTAAGTAATACCCCAATTTACCAGTCAATTTACAATACAAATTATAAAAACTCCGTTTTAGTCGAAAATGAGGATTTTTTGAAGTTTGTTGATCCTAAAAATATTAAAGTTGGATATTTCAGTTTCAATAATCTAATACATCCGTATTTTTTTGATATGGGTAAAATTCTTGTAGACATTGTTAATTCAAAGAAGTTATTAGATGCACTATTTGAAAAAATTGGACAGCAGATTTCATTGGCTGAAATCGAAATTATTTTCTATCCAAAAGATTCTTCTATACAGTTTATCGATTTCGACTATTTAAAAAACCATATTTTAAAAAATCATAAAATTGAAATTTATGAACTGGAACGATTTACTACTAACGAGGGTTGGAGATTCTCCCACCCTCCAGAATTCTTGATAACTAAAAGTAGAGAAAAGAGTGTTTTAATATTAGATGATGGGTCGTGTTCAGGTGAATCTATACTTCAGATGATAGATGAGGTTGCCTTTTTAGATGTTAGAGAGATTTCAGTATTATCAATCATTGGGAGAGTCAATGAACATAAAAGAGAGTTTTTTTCTAGAATTAAATCGATAAATACAAAAGACTCAAGAAATGTCGACATTAAAATATTTTTCGGTTCACAATGGCACGTACCGACTTATTATGAGGCTAAGAGCCCTGTTGTTGCGGAGAGGTATTGGCTTAAAAAATTAGGTGAGTTTCCTAACACTCCTGAAACAATTAAAAGAATTGCTAGAGGAGTTTCTTTGGAATTAAAACCAAAAAATATAAAAGAAAATAATAATATACATCTCATAAAAAATAAAGATGGCAGCAGTACATTTGGTGATCTTATAACTGCAAGGGATCATTTTGGTAAAATTACTGATTTTCGCTTCTATAGGGAATATTTTCAACACTTTGATGATTTTATTTCAAAGTATGAATCGAAGAGTAGAGAAATCAGAGGCAAATATCCATATCATCTTATTGAGCTTTATTGTGGTATTATAATCCATGAGCCATATCTTTTCGAGAAGATTAAGGCAGTAGTTCCTGATATTGTTGAGAAAATTCAAGAATTTGTTGTTAAAATATTTTGGGCAAATGAAGGAATAGAATGGTCGGATCTATTTTACGATTGGGATAGAAAAAATTTATTCCATTTGATATTTATAGTTTTTAAAGAAGATAATTTGTTTGATAACCTAACTGTTGCGAACTTTTCTGTTCTGATCAATTCTTTTGTGGAATCTCAAACAGATCTCGATTATATTTTATTTAAATTATGCTACTATCTTGATATTAATGACGAAAGAAGGATAAAAGATAATTCTATCAGTCAAAGTGAAGTTAAGTCCATTATTAATGCTATCATTGAGAATGACTTGATTCATGGCTGGCGCCTGATTAAAATTAAAAGATTTAGGGGATTCATTGCTACGCTTCGGGATAGTTCAGAGAGTTTTATGTCAAAAGTTGCACGTGTAAAATATAATTACGATAAGATTACTGATGATACTTATCATACAGAATCAGTATCAACACAATTCGAAATTTTGATAATGCAACTCGAAAGTTTAGTTGTAGACTATAACGTTCAGTCAGAGAAGGAAGTATGTAATGCTTGGAAGGAAGTAGATATATTTTTGGCTGATCTTCTATCATTTACCATTAGTTATCCGCAGTTTTTATTGTCTTTTGGTCAGTCTGTTTATGATATGATAGAAGGTCAGGAAAAATCTTTAAGAATATTACATGGAAAATTGTCTGATAGCATTCTTAAATTGAATTCCTCTTCAAATTTTGAGGAAATTCAGGACGACCTTGTATTTATTTCAAATAAATTCATAAAAAGTGAATCTATCTATCATCAAATTTTTTGTAACATTTCAACAAATAAATTTCTGGAAGAATACCAAATTTTTAAAACCTATATTTCTTTGCAGTTAGGTGCTGAGATTGATGAAAACCTTAATTGTAGTGCAGACATTATTTTGGCTATTCCTCTCTATATGCTTAAGAATATATTTTTTGAACAGATCAAAAGTAATCTAAGACATGCTGATGTTCTTAAGCCGATTGTTCTGGAAATCGATATTGAGCAGGAAAGTCTAATCTTGACAATTACAAACCATAAAAAAGATAAATCTAATACTGAAATCGGAGGTGGTATGGGACTAAAACTGCTTAAAAATTTAAATTCATACCCTGATAACTTAGTAAAATATACTCATGTAGAAAATGAAATAGATTTCAGTCAAAAATTAAAAATTAAAATTCTATAATATGAAGCCAAATGAGGTTGTTTTATTCATATATGATACTGAAGAAAACTTTAAAAATAAAACCAATCAATTAAGATTAGGAAATAATGTATATAAAGATATTATCCTTATTCAAAGCGGTGAAGATTTTAAAAAAGAGTTAGAAATTTTACAAGAAGGTCAAAAGTTTGTTTTAATCTGTCATGTTTTCCATCAGGAAAATGGTGAAGGTGTTAGGCATTCCGGCTTCTTAAGATTCAGAGGAGACGGTATTGAAGATGAATTTGATATCAGAGCTATATTTGTTTCTTCAGGTGATAATGCGGATGTTTATAAATCGATGCTAGAAGGAGAGCAGGAACATCGGGTTATATACGGATACAGTGATATACTAAGAGAAATTAAAGGAGATAAAATTACAACATATACAAAAGAAACTATTATGCAGGAAAAAGGCATTACGTATGAATTTGGTATTATTACGGCATTGTATGAAGATGAATTCGAAGAGGTAAAAAAATATTTCACATGGGAAAATAATAAGGATATTTATTTGGGAACTAAAAGGTATTGGATCGGTCATTTAAATGGTTTTCCTAACCGAAAGGTAGTAGCTGCGATCCCTAATGCCACAGGAATGGTCGATTCGGCCATAGTGGCAACGCAGATGTTGGAAGTGTTTAAGCCCAAATTTTTGATAATGTCTGGAGTGTGCGGTGGTAAAAAAGGTACCAATTTTGGTGATATTGTATTAGCAAAAAGCATTCTTACTTTTCAAAAGGGTAAAATTTCTAGTTTAAGCAACGCTGATAAAACACCTATTACGCTTTTTGATAAAAATAAAAAACCACTTGATTATAATCATGTTTATGATGAACAAGGTAATCAAATTAAGATAAGTGTAGAGAGTTTTGAAGTTGAGCACGATACTATAATTGAATTTGATTTGCAGGATTCTGTACAACCTGAATTAAATAGAATTAAAGACCAAATTAACATTAGCATAAAAGCAGATGATGAAATAGAAAAAAAATTTAAAAAGACAGCTCTTAAAGTACATTTTGATAAAATCGCCTGTAGTTCTATGGTAATAAATAATGCCGGCTATTTTGAAGAGAGTATCAAAACTGTCGATCGGAAAATTGTGGCAGTAGAGATGGAAAGTTATGGAATAGCAAGAGCGTGTAAATTTGCGAATTTCGGAAAGACTAAATGGATTATCTTTAAATCAGTTATGGACAATATGACAAATAAAGATGATGAAGCAAAAAAATTTGCTGCAAAAACTAGCGCTCTATTTCTGAAGCATCTTGTCTATGATGATATTCTAAAATAATGAAATTGCCTCTCGCATATAACTTTCAAATAAAATGAAAAAATAAACATTAAGTAGATATGTCAAAAGAAATTAACCGATTTATTGAAGATTATTCGCGAGAACTTGTCTCTGGAAATGCAGCTTACTTTGTTGGAGCTGGTATTTCTGTCGATTCAAAACTTCCAAATTGGATAGGACTTATAAAACCTTTCACTGAAAAAATTGGAATTAAAGATCTCGACTGTAAAGATCTGCCATTAATGGCTCAATACGTCATTAATGAAGATGCAGGCAACCGAGGTCCTTTTATTAATGCAATTTCCCGAGAACTTAAAAAAGGATATATTCCAAATAGATATCATGAAGCTATTGCTAAAACTAATCTTAAAACCATTTGGACAACTAATTACGATAACTTACTAGAGGAAATATTTGCCAAAACAACTATAGATGTGAAATTTTCTGATGACTCTATTTCTCGTGATGTTCCTGAGAGTCAAATTGAAATAATTAAAATGCACGGATGTGTTTATAGTTCTCATAGAGATGATATAGTTATAACACAATCTGATTATGAAGATTTTTTTATTAATAAACCTGCGATTGCTCATCGTTTAAGAATTGATTTGCTGCGGAAATCTTTTCTATTTATAGGATATGGATATGAAGACCCGAATATTAAAAATATAATTGCAGAAGCTAGAAGACTAGCAGGAAATAATACACTTCAGCATTTCTTGATTACAAAGGACAAACCTGGCTCTATCGAATTTGATTTATGGTGTAAGAATCTGAGAAGATATGGAATACGTGTTATAAAAATTGATAATTACGATATATTACTTGAAATTTTAGAAAAATTATCATTAAAATCTAGAGGGAAAAGTATCTTTATAACAGGTTCTCATAGCATTAAAACCAGTGATCATGCCATCCAACTTGCCAAAGGACTCGCTAACAATTCACAATACATATTAAATGATGGACAATCTTCTGGTTTAATGAGAATTGTCTCGAATACTTTCATTGAAACAATTATAACAAATAAATTTGATATAAATAACCGGATAAAATTTTTCCCAAATCCCTATTCTGCCAATCCTAAATTTGCTGATGATGTCGGTTTGTTGCCACTTTTGAAGCAGTGGCGAATACCCTTATTAAGATCAACCCATGTGATGATAGCTTTCGATGGAGGAATGGGTACTAAGGCAGAAATGGAGGCTGCACTAGAATTAGGATGTATTATAGTTCCTTACTTTCAAAATGAAACTATGGAAACTTGGATATTATTGAACAATGATTTACTTAAGAATCGTTTGTCACAGTTTGATTTATATTTTATTGACAAAATAAAGAATAAAAATATTCTATACACCGATGTCTTAACTGTAGTTGAGCAAATTTTAAATTAACCATATGAGTACACTTAGCATTAGTTTAGCATATAAAAATGGCGTAAAAAAAGCTGGTCCTTGCTCAAAGACTTTGGTTTCAGTTCTAGTAGGAGCAACTTCTGGTAAAGATGTTTCAAAACAACTGAAAAAAATTGAGGCCATTAATAATCTTAAAATTGATGAATGTCCTGATATTATTTCTGACCTTAGTTTAGAGAATAGTAAATCATTTTTATATAAAGATATTATCACAAATTTTCCAAATTTTATTGTGTCTACGCTTCCTATTTATCAATGTAAGGTAAGGAATGGAATGATTGATGACGACGAATTACTAGAAATTATTCAACAACAGATAGAGAATGGTGTAGGGTTAATTACTATTCACCCGACGGTCAATTTTAAACTAATGCAATTGGCACAGAAAAGAATTGTACCATGGACGTCGAGGGGTGGAGTTATGGTAATGAAGGATCTTTCAAGTCGTCGCTTTGAAGTAGAAAATGTTTATTTAAGGATATTAGACAACACAATTAAATCAGCACTAAAAGCTAATGTAGTTATTAGTATAGGTGCTTCTTTTAGATCTGCCAATATTTTTGACAGCCTTGATGAGTGTCAAATTGAAGAATTTAAGATTCAAAAACAGATTGCAGATTATATACACCAGCGGGGTGTCGACGTACTAATTGAAGGTCCTGGACATAGTTCTCCTAGAAGACTAAAAGAAATTGCCAAGTACTATACAGAAATGGGATACCCAATAATGCCTTTAGGACCAATACCTACGGATACGGCAATTGATCAGGATCATATAGCTTCTTCAATTGGTGCCGTAATCTTAGGGATGTTAAATTGTGTTGATATTATAACTTCTGTAACAAGAGAAGAACATACAGGTAAAATTCCCACGTTAGAATCATCTATTGAAGCTATTAAGGCTGCCAAAATAGCTGCGCATATAATTGATTTGCATAAATTAGATGATTATTCCCGAGATGCCGAGATCGTTGCAGACAGAACACTACATCAAACATGTATTTATGGAAAAAAAAATTCAGGCTGCAGCCGTTGCGCGCATGTTTGTCCCCTTGAATATAAAATATAAATAGCATGCCCATTTTTTAACATGTTTTCAAGTTGGTATCAATTTAAAAGCAATATTAATCATGAATCAAGACACAAATCAATTTTCATTTTCAGAATTAAAAATTCGATTAGAATCTAAAGAAAATTTTCAGCCATTGTTGGATTATTTTATACAGAAATCTATCAAAGATAAAAAAGATCTGGAGATAAATAAAGACAATCCGTACAGCTATTCTAATTTCTATGAACTATTCATTAAAAACTATTCTCAAATAAATGCAGATTATATTTTTGAATTTTGTCAATCTCCAATCGAAAGAATTTTTATCAGCTCACTTTTATTGTTATTTATAAAAAATGATGACCTTGGGCTAAACATAACGCCTGCTTTACCAGATATTGAGTTAGGAATAGCCAATTACAGACATAATCATCTCAATATATTAAAGTTTGTCGAGAGCTATAAAAACAAAACTGACGACCATGATTTGGAAAATTTTGAATCTTCCTTTGAAGAAAAAATTAGTTCTGGAAAATACACGAAAGATGATTATTATGAAATCTTTAATCACTATTATATAGTAAAGAACTTCACTTACAATAGATATCATCTTACAGTGCAGCCGGGCTTTCCTCATTACAAAATAGATGGAAAAAGTATTAGACCCGATATTCTAGTTTGGTGCCCTGGAAATGAAAAAATAAAATTAATTATTGAATGTGATGGTTATGAATTTCATAGTTCAAAATATTCTTTTGAAAATGATAGAAAACGAGATCGATTGTTAAAACTAAATGGATATCAGGTAATTCGATTTTCCGGAAGTGAAATAAATAAAGATCCAGTTGCAGTAAGTAAAGATTTATATGACTTCATTGAAAAAACATATGAAAATGAAATCAGCATAAAACAGTAGTTTGACGATTTAAGGAAATTAATAAAATGTTTTAATTAGAGAGTCTTTTTCTTTTTTCGTTTATTTTTCAATTGATTAGGTATATAATCTGAAGAATATTCCGCCTGAATGATCACATGTAATGCTTTTACCAAATCAGGAATGGAAAGGTTGTCTTTTTGATATTGAAGATCATCAATCAATATTCCTCGATGAGGGAGTTTTTCAGAAATCTGATTCCTTTTTTCTTCACCAGCAATCTTTAATCCACAACGTCCTTCAATTGCTTTTGCACTATATTGTTTTCCTAGGCTACTTCCGTTAAAAACGTTTTTTGTTGTATGGTCAACAAAGGTAACGCTATAAAGCTGACCTTGGGAACTTCTTCTAAACACAGTGTGAACACCTTGTTTTTCCAATAACTTTGTCAGTTCGCTTATGGATATTGTCCGATCTCTTAGCAGAGCCTTGTCAATGATAGTTTTTACTCTTAATTTATCTGGAATTCTTCTATTTTCATTTTCCTTAAATTTTTCTTCCAAGAATTTCAAAGTCGGTTTGAAGTAAAAATCACTTGCTTTTATCGGCACGCCAATTGGCTTTCCCTGTCCGTCAAGTATTCGATAAACCAATCCATTTGCCAAAAATATTTTTGAATTTTCACTTCCACGGTCGGCCATGACATTATATTGTTTTAGAACCGCATTGAGTTCGGGAAGACTTGAATACTTGTACTCGTTCAGTACCTTATTTAAAACATTGGTTATGGCTTTTTTTGATTCAATTCTTCCATAGTTAACCTTACCCATTGAAATGGGTCGCAAATTTAATTCTTCTTTCTTTTTTCGTCCTTCTGCTTTTATGAGACCAAATAATTCTTCAATTTCTTTTCTTGCGGGTTCTGATTTTCGTATTCCTAAATGATGGAGGTCAATCCGTTTTCCGTCCCTTTCGATATTAACTGAAACCACATGAACATGTGGATGTCCCGCATCGTGATGCTGGTACACCAAATATGGTTGTTTTCCGAAGCCTATTTTCTCCATATAGGCATCGGTAATTGCCATTAGTTTTTCTTTGGAATGATTTTCTGACGGGTCAAAATTCAGTGAAATATGCACGCTGTTCCGCTTTGCGTTTTCGTTTAAATCCAGTCGTTTGGTAAAGCGATTTAACTTCATCGTATCACTCATTTTGTCGACATCAACGGGATAATTACCCGCACCGATACACTCCGCTACACCCGCCTTGACCTTGTTTTCGTTGTAGTTTAAAATACTACGGATGGAATGGCTTGTTTTTATGATTGTAACCATTTGTCCGTGATTTTTTGCATGTGCTTCTGAATGTCATTTACCTTATTGAAAAGAATTCTTTTCTCCAATTCGTATTTTAGAATCCATTCCCTGAATTCAGGAATCTGTTGCAGGGTGTGCAACTTTTTTACAACCTGATTGACATTGTTTCCGATTGCACTCAGCTCATTGCGAAGTACTACTGTTTCTTCTATAAAATCATCCAAGGATTGATTTCTGTAAGTTGTAGTAACGGGCTTGTCAAATAGATGCTTGCGAACATAATCGCTCAGCTTACGGCATGTGCTGGCTTTGTATTTGTGCTCAATTTTTGCATATTCTTCGGGTGTTAAGCGCAGTGTGATTCTGCGTGATCTGTTTGAATTTTCTCTTTCCATCATCTTTCGCTTTCATTGTTTTTCAAACTCTTTTATTCTTTTAGTGTCTCCACCGCCGAGTTCCGAGGCATAGGGTGGCCAGATCCGGTTGTCCGACAACCGTTCATCTGGCCGTTACAGGAACGTTGTAACTTTTCAGCTTTTTATAAGTCTTCAAGACTTTCAATTTTTAACTGACAGCCAAAAAGGTATCAGTAATTGAAAATCTTAAAATAAGTTGTTGGTAATTTTTACAATTTTCGTCCCAAATGTTTTTTTGGAGCTTTTTCAGGATTCATAATCCAATCGTTAAAATCTTTGTGATTTTTGTAAAGGGTACTTCCATCTTGGTATTTTGGACTCATTGAAAGTACACGCTGGGTACAATTTATTCCTGTAGCATCCCTGTCAAGATAAAGTCGGATTTGTTTGTGGATTTCCATAAAAGGGCGTGCTCTTTCAAAGAATGAAACGGAATTTAAAACAATAAAATCCTGACCTTTTTCGGGAAGGTTTTTGGTTGTCGGTTTAAAGGATAAAAAGTCTATAAAACCTTCAAAGACTACAACTTCTTCATTAGCATTATTTATGGTGGTAATGTCCTTTGGTGAACTGCTGGTTTTGAAATAAGGATTTCGAATTTCATATCCTCCGGAATTGTTTTTAAAACCGATTCCGAAATATGTTTTTTTACCTAGTTCATAACGGACTTCACAACAAAATTCATTAGCAATTTCAAGAGGGATTTTTCTCTCTTCGAGGTATCGTAAAAGCGAAGGAGAAGTAAGTGGAAAATTTCCCAGTATTTTGATTTTGTTTTCCGTTTCGACACTTTTATTTGAAGGCAAAAGAGTTGGCTGTTGAAGAGAAAAATCAGTATCGAGTTTTTGCAAAAGTTCACGGACAGTACAGCGATAATACAGTATTCCAAAATCTATAAGATTTCCTCCTTTGCCAAGCCCGTGGTCAAACCATAAATTCAATTTTTGATTGACTTTAAAAGAGGGTTCTTGTTCCTCCCGTAACGGTGAACAATACCAATAATCCGCATTTCGGATTTCAACGGGTTGGTGTCCTAGTGACGATAGATAACCAGTTATGTCAATTTTTTTGGCTTCCTCAGTTGAGAGCCTTTTTTTTCTGAAATTCATATCCACATATTTTCAAGTTCATTATTCAGTCACCCGAAGTTAAACAAGAAAAAAATGGGTTTACTATCATAGACATATTTTGACTGGGATTGGATTCTTTTAT
>CAUPKA010000021.1:0-74159 GCA_963511725.1 uncultured Flavobacterium sp. | reverse complement strand
GTCATTCCGACGAAGGAGGAATCACATCTGCTAATTACGTTATGTGATTCCTCCTTCGTCGGAATGACAAAATCGTTAAGATTAACTATAAAAAAACATAAGTTTTAATCATTAAATATAATTTCACCCAACTGGTTATATTAATCATTTTATTTCCAAACTTTCAGATAGCGATGCCGAAAACTCGGAAACCCAATCTTGGCTGGAATATTCTCTTGCCTGCGAATATATAAATCAAGAAACTTTTGACAGCTTAACCTCAAAAAGCCTAGAAGTTGGAAAACTATTAAATTATATGATGTCTAATCCTGATAAATTTAATTGATTTAAAATCTATTATTTTCTGTTTCGATTTCCTGAATTCTGCCATCTGAAATCTTTTTTCTACTATCTGAATTCTGCCTTCGTCATTCTATCGTTATCATATATATCTTTACGTAATTCAACATTTTTGAAATTCATTCCTTCCAATAATTCAACCATTTCTTTTCCCAAATATTGATTAATTTCAAAATACAATTGTCCAGAATCAGATAGGTTTTTTTGAGCCAATTCGGCTATTTTTCTATAAAAAATCAAAGCATCATCATCCTCAACAAAAAGAGCCAAATGTGGTTCATTATCCAAAACATTTTTCTTGATTTCCTGTTTTTCGAGATTACGAACATACGGCGGATTCGAAACAATAATATCAAATTCTTGTCCTAAATCTATAGTTTCAAGAATATTTTGGGATATAAAAGTAACTTCTACGGTATTTCTTTCGGCATTTTTTTTGGCAGTTGACAACGCTTTTTCAGAAACATCAATTGCAAAAACTTCTGCATTCGGAAGATTCTTTGCCAGCGAAACTGCGATACATCCGCTTCCTGTTCCAATGTCGAGAATCTTTATACTCTTAGACCGTCCGTTTTTTAAGACATTGGAAACAATCCAATCCACTAATTCCTCAGTCTCTGGTCTTGGAATCAAAACAGTTGAATTGACTTCAAAATCCAATCCATAAAAACTTGTTTTTCCTAACAAATACTGAATCGGAATTTCCAATTTTAATTGTTCCAAAATTGAATTCCAAACCGTAATTTCATCTTCTGAAAAAAATAAATCGGGATGTAAAGCCAAATCAATCCTTTTCAGCTGTTGTTTTTCTTCCAATATCAAATAAAAAAAACTCTCGGCTTCTCCTTCTCCATAAATCGAAGCAAGTGCTTCAATAAATTGGATTCTGTATTCTTTTATTTTCATCAGAAATTATTTTTTTAAATCATTCAGCATCCAAACTGGACAGCTTGTATGACCAGTACTTCCCATTGGAGAACAAATATTTTCGAAACCCACTTTTCTATACAGCTTTTGAGCATCCAGCATAAAAGGCATCGTTTCCAGATAACATTTTTCAAAACCGAAATCGCGTGCACTTTGCAAACATTGTTCCATCATTTGACTTCCAATTCCCTTTCCACGAGTTTCTGGCAGAAAATACATTTTTTGTAGTTCGCAAAAAATCTCCGCTTCGTTTGCTAGTTGTGCTATTCCTGCTGCTCCTACAATTCGTCCATCACTTTCCACAACATAATAAACAGATCTTGGCTTACTGTATTCCTCAAACATCAAATCAAGATAGGGGTCTTCATAAGCTGTACCAACTTTCGGGATATTCAATTCATCAAAAACATCTCTTATCAATTTAGCAACCGCCTGATTGTCTTCTTTTTGTATTTTTCTGATAATCCAATTGTTCATAAAATAACCTTTTATTAATTCAATACACAAAAATAGAGATTGTAAATGGTAAAAACATCCAAACTTTCAAACTAAATCCTAATCCCTAAATTATTACTTTTGCAAAGTGAAAATACATGAAAAATACATGAACCGCTGCATAGCTCTCGCCAAAAACGGACTAGGAACAACCTATCCCAATCCTATGGTGGGAAGCGTCATTGTTTATGAAGGAAAAATTATAGGTGAAGGCTGGCACAAAAAAGCAGGCGAACCTCATGCCGAAGTCAATGCCGTAAATTCGGTACAAGATAAATCATTGCTAAAAAAAGCTACTATCTACGTGAGTCTGGAACCGTGTAGTCATTTTGGAAAAACACCGCCATGCTGCGATTTGATCATAAAAAATAAAATTCCAAATGTGGTCGTTGGTACTGTAGATCCTTTTAGTGAAGTTGCTGGAAATGGCATCAAAAAATTAATTGAAGCAGGTGTTCATGTCACTGTTGGAACACTTGAAGACGAATGCAACGAACTCAACAAACGTTTTTTTACTTTTCATCAAAAGAAAAGACCTTATATCATTTTAAAATGGGCACAGAGCCAAGATGGATTTATTGCTCCTTTTGAAAAATTGGAGAAAAAACCAGTTTGGATTACCAATACCTATTCCCGCCAATTGGTTCACAAATGGCGAACTGAAGAACAAGCTATTTTGGTAGGAACACAAACCGTTATCGATGACAATCCAAAACTAAATTCTAGAGATTGGCAAGGAAACAATCCTGTCAGAATAATATTAGATCAAAACAATCGTATTCCAAAAGAGAGTGAAATTTTTGACAATCAGACAAAAACAATCGTTTTTACTGATTCCAAAAATACTATTCCCGAAGAAAACACTACCTTTGAAAGAATAGATTTTAAACAAAATATAGCCGAGCAAATTATTGATTCGTTACACATTCATAATATTCAATCGGTAATTATAGAAGGAGGACTTCGAACTTTACAGACCTTTATCGATGCTGATCTTTGGGATGAAGCTCGGATTTTTACAGGAAAAATAAATTTGGGCAAAGGAATTCAAGCGCCTTTACTCCCAAAAACAAATTCTGAAAAACAATTAATTGAAAAGGACGAACTTACAATACTAAGAAACCATGATTAATGCTATAATTTTTGATTTTGGAGATGTGTTTATTAATTTAGATAAACAAGCAACAATGGATGGTTTGAAAAATCTTGGCATATCCCAATGGAACGAAGATTTAAATCAATTGAACTTACAATATGAAGTTGGATCAATTTCGGGAGAAGATTTTTTGTCTGGAATTCAAAAACACACTAATAATGCTTCTATTGAAGATATTCGTGAAGCTTGGAATTCTATATTAGCAGACTTCCCATTATACCGATTGGAATTTCTTCAAATGCTTTCTCAAAAGTATCGCTTGTTTTTATTAAGCAATACTGATGCCATTCACATCGATACTTTTGAACAAAAATCGGGAACTTCATTTTACAGTGATTTTTATCAATGTTTTGAAAAAGTATATTTTTCCTTTGAAATTGGCATGAGAAAACCAAATCCCGATGTTTACAGCTTTGTATTGGATCAAAATGCACTGCAGGCAAAACAAACATTATTCATAGATGACAAAAAAGAAAATACAGATGCTGCACAGGCACTAGGCCTTCAAATATGGAATTTACAAGTAGGAGAAGAAGATGTCGTTGATTTATTTGATAAAAAAATACTTCAATAGTAATTGCAATATCAAAAATCAATTTCAACAGCAATGGCAATAAAAAATTAAAATAAAAACATCCAACAAACACATTCAATATTAAATTCTCAATATTATTTTTTTTCAAATTGAAATTGATTTTTGATATTGCAATTGCCATTGAAAAATGAAAGACACCTACAATACCATTGCATTCCCCTCTGAAGAATCTCTATTCAAGGAAAAAAGCAGCAAATTCTTCGGATATGCATTCCCAATAGAAACCGAGGAAGAAGTAAAACCCATTATCGAAGTCTTAAAAAAGAAACATCCCCACGCTGTTCACTACTGTTATGCCTATCAAATAGGAATAGAAACCATTCAATACAGAGCTAATGATGATGGAGAACCAAGCAATACAGCCGGTGCGCCAATCTATGGGCAAATACAATCTTTTGGACTTACGAACGTTCTTGTAGTTGTAGTCCGAATTTATGGCGGAATAAAATTAGGGGTAGGCGGATTAATTTCAGCTTATAAAACTTCTGCGCAAATCACATTGGAATCTTGTGAAATAATCGAAAAAACAATTGACATTCCTTTTCAGATTTCATTTGACTATAAAAACATGAATAAAGTCATGCGGGTAATCAAAGAAAAAAAGTTGGATATTGTGAATCAAGAAATGGAAATAAATGAAGAAACTAATTTACCTATTGGTAAATTTGTAGTAAAAACCAGAAAAAAAAATGCCGAAATGATATTCGACACTTTTAATTCATTGTTTGAAATTGACATAAAAAAACTATAAATTCTCAGTTAAAAGAACTCATTTTGATGATTATTCAAAAGTTTTTAATAGTTCTAAAATGTAATCTGGCGGAGCAATTGGTTTTCCTGTTTTTAGAGATACAAAAACCAATAAAAATTGAGCCGTTGTTAATAACTCTTTCGCTTCATTATATATTGCACAATCAAATTCAATCTTCACAGACGTCTGACTTTTGAAAACCGTATGCACAGTCAGCAGCTCATCATAAACCGCAGATTTTTTATAATTGATATTCATATTGACAATAGGAAGACCAATACCACTTTCTTCCATACTTTTATATGAAATCCCTTTGTTTCTAAGCCATTCGACTCTTCCTATTTCAAAATAGGGGATATAATTTCCATGATATACAACGCCCATTTGATCTGTTTCAGAGTAACGAACACGAATTTGAATTTGATGATCTTTCATTAATTTTGACTTAAAATTTTAAACTTTAAAAACCTCCTTACAACATTTTTTTTTAAAAATTATAACCTAAATATTTTTTTTTACAGATAATTGTTCACATATTTGTTATCCCGAAATATGAAACTATTTTACATTTCTTTTGTAAGATACAGATTACTTTAAACAAAATAATTTAACTAGATATATGAACAAGACTGCACAATCAGTATGGGAAAACTGTCTGTCCTTTATAAAGGACAACATTCAAGATCAAGCCTATAAAACTTGGTTTGAGCCAATTAAATCAGTTGAACTTACCGATAATGCATTATATATTCAAGTACCAAGTAAATTTTTCTACGAATGGCTAGAAGAACATTACGTAAAATTATTAAAAGTAGCCTTAACTAAAGAACTTGGAAAAAACGCAAAGTTACTTTATAAAATTAAAATGGAGAACACTTATGGCAACAAACAACCGTTTACGGAACAATTGCCAAGTGCTAATAGAGGTCCTGTAAAAGCGCAAGAAGTAGATGCGCCTTTTAAAAACCTTAATCCTGAATTAAAAAATCCTTTTGTAATTCCTGGAATTCGCAATTTAAAGATTGAATCTCAATTAAATGCAAATTACAGTTTCGACAATTTCTTAGAAGGAGATTCTAATAGACTTGCCCGTTCAGCTGGTATGGCTGTTGCCAATAAACCAGGAGGAACTTCATTTAACCCATTATTAATTTTTGGAGGAGTTGGATTAGGAAAAACTCACTTAGCACATGCTATTGGCGTTGAAATTAAAGATAAATTTCCCGAAAAAACTGTCTTATATATTTCTGCCGAAATTTTTACTCAACAATATATTGACTCGGTAAAGAAAAACAATAGAAATGATTTCATTCATTTTTATCAATTAATCGATGTTTTAATCATTGACGATGTTCAATTCCTTTCTGGAAAATCAGGAACACAAGATGTATTCTTTCATATTTTTAACTATTTACACCAAAATGGCAAACAGGTAATCTTGACTTCAGACAAGGCTCCTGTAGACATGCAAGATATTGAACAACGCTTATTATCTCGCTTCAAGTGGGGATTGTCTGCTGAGTTGCACCAACCAGATTATGAAACTAGAATTTCTATCTTAAAAAATATCCTATATCGTGATGGTGTTGAAATACCTGATGAAATTATAGAATATGTAGCTAGAAACATCAAATCGAATGTTCGCGAACTGGAAGGCGCCATCATATCATTAATTGCACAATCTTCTTTCAACAAAAAAGAAGTAACCATTGAATTGGCTAAAAGTGTCGTAGAAAAATTTGTAAAAAATGTAAAGAGAGAAATCTCGATAGATTACATTCAAAAAATTGTTTCCGATTATTTCCAATTAGATTTAGAAACCCTACAATCTAAAACAAGAAAAAGACACGTAGTACAAGCTAGACAGCTAGCTATGTTTTTTGCTAAAAAATTCACCAAAGCTTCATTGGCTAATATCGGTTCTCAAATAGGAGATCGTGATCACGCTACTGTACTGCACGCTTGTAAAACGGTTGACAATTTAGTTGCAACCGACAAACAATTCAAAAAGTATGTCGAGGATATTAATTCAAAATTAACGCTATAAAAAGCAATATGCCTGTTAAAATTTTAATGGTTTGTTTGGGTAATATCTGCCGATCTCCTTTGGCAGAAGGTATATTAGCCTCCAAACTCCCAAATGACAAATTCTTCGTAGATTCTGCAGGAACCGGTTCTTGGCATATTGGTCACGCTCCAGACAATCGCTCAATAGCAACGGCAAAAAAAAACGGCTTAAACATTGCCAATCAAAAAGGCCGACAATTTTCAAAAACAGATTTCGATACTTTTGATTATATTTTTGTAATGGACAACACCAATTACAGAGATGTTATTCATCTTGCCAATAACGAAATCCAAAAAGAAAAAGTTCAACTCATTTTGAATTCCATATTCCCTGATGAAAATGTAGATGTGCCAGATCCATACTACGGAGTGGCAAATGGATTTGATATAGTTTATCAAATGCTCAACGAAGCTTGTGATGTAATTGCCCAAAGACTGATTGCTAAACATTCAGAATAAAAACAAACCTGTTTTTTCATAACTTTGCCAGTAGCTACAAATACACTATAGCAAGAAACCATTCTTGTAAGGAAAAAATTTTATTCCTAAAAAACAAATTACCTTATGAAAGACGCACCTCTTTTTGGAAAACTATACTTAATTCCAACCACAATGGGCGATTGCGACCCAATGGATGTATTGCCACAAACCATAAAAAGATGCGTTGAACTTATCGATTACTATGTAGTTGAAAATGATAAAACAGCTCGGAAATCAATTAAACTGACCAATCCCGAGAAAAAACAATCAGAACTAAATCTTTTTATACTCAATAAACACACCGAAACCAAGGAACACCAAGATTTTATCAAACCCCTTTTGGAAGGCAAAGACATGGGACTCATGAGCGAAGCCGGTTGTCCAGGAGTAGCCGATCCTGGTGCCGTAATCGTCAAATTAGCGCATGAAAAAGGCATTCAAGTCATTCCGCTAGTTGGTCCATCTTCTATATTATTAGCCATGATGGCATCCGGAATGAACGGCCAAAGCTTTACTTTTCATGGTTATTTACCAATTGAAAAAGACGAAAAAAAAGCCAGTTTCAAGAGTCTGGAACGAATATCTTTCGAAAAAAATCAATCTCAGATTTTCATCGAAACACCTTACCGCAACAATAAATTACTCGAAGATCTAATCCAAACTCTGCATCCTGAAACGCATTTATGCATAGCTACCGATATTACTTTACCAACGGAATACATCAAAACAAAGAAAATTTTGGCATGGAAAAAGGAAACAATCGATTTACACAAACGCCCCACCATTTTTATCATCCATAAAATGTAAAAATAAATTTAGCGCTCTCAAAACCTTTTGGGCGTGCCACCATAAAGAAAATGGACCTACTCAACATTGAGTAGGTCCATTTTCTTTATGGTGTCGTGCTATCCGCTACTTTGACGACAAGCTTTTATTTGAAAGAATATTAATTTTATATATTTAATGTAATCGATTGCGCTTGAAATGTTTTATTGTATATTGCGCCGATTTCACCCTCAAATTTACTAAACCAAAACTTTTATTAAATGAAAAAATTATTATTTTTAGGTGTCTTTTTACTTAACCTTTACAACGTTTCAGGACAAAACTATTACATGACAAGTCCGCAAGGATTTGGTGCAACCGCTACCGGTGGAGGCACTCCAACCGCTTCCAATACCGTAACAGTTGATACTTATGCCAAATTAAAAACTGCTCTTACATCAACCGCCGTAGCCAATTCTGTAATTTTAGTTTCAGGAACTATCGACTGTACCTACACTAGCGTATTGCTTACCAATAGAACCATTATAGGATTACCCGGAGCAAGACTAAGAAACTTACAGATAATTCCTGGAGATTCACCAACATCCGCCGCTAATTCTGGAATCCTCTACATAAAATCCGGCTCAAATAATGTTATTATAAGAAATCTTATTTTTGAAGGTCCGGGAGCTTACGATGTTGACGGAAGAGATAATCTTACTAACGAAGGTACCAATGTCTGGGTAGACCATTGCGAGTTTCAAGACGGAATGGACGGTAATTTTGACATCAAAGGAGATGCCGACAATGTATCCGTTTCATGGTGTAAATTCACCTATTTAAAAACTCCAACAGCTGGAGGATCAGGAGGCTCAGCAGACCACCGTTTTACAGATTTAGTTGGCTCAGGCATTACTGATTTTCCTACTGACGGCCGTTTTAGCGTAACTTTTCAAAACTGCTATTGGGCAGAAGGCTGTAAAGCCAGAATGCCAAGAGCCAGAAACGCCGAATTGCATGTTTTAAATTGCTATTACAAAACTAGTGTTTCTGGAGCTTCCGCTGTCGGACTTGGCGCTGGAGATAAAGGAACTATATGTTATATTGAAAATTGTAATTTTGAACAAATAGCTACTATTTCCAGCCCTGTTACCGAAGGTGCGGGAACGGTTGCAGTAAAATTTGACAATTGTACTAAAGGAACAACTCCTACAACCGTTACAGGTTTTGATCTAGGAACTACTACTAAGCCATCTTACGTCTACACCGTATTTCCTACAGCCGATGTGGCTTCCTATGTATCAAATTCAACTTGTGGCGCTGGAGCTACCTTAAATGTTACTGCGACAGGAACTATGTCAACCAGTTGCACTAATTTAGGCATTGAAGATCAGACTTTAAACGGAAGCATAAAACTGTATCCAACATTGGTTGACTCCACTTTAAACATTGATTTATCAGACAATAATATTGGAGACGCAACCATAAACATATACTCTATTGCTGGAGAAAAAGTTTTTTCTACTTCCAAAAACGTATCACCTAATGAAAAGTTATCGCTTAATGTAACCAACTTAGCCAAAGGCATCTATTTATGTAATCTTAAAATAGGAGGATTTTCCACTACATATAAATTTATAAAGCAATAGGTTTTTATTTTTTGAAAAAACAATTAGTCAAACCGGAAACGGTATAGTACAATTTTCCTTAATTTTGAAAATAAAATTACAACTAAGCCTTCTTTATAAAACCAACAATAATTATGAAAACCTTTATTTTAATTATAAGCTTTTTTATAAGCGTTTGTTGTGTAGCTCAAGACAAATTAAATTTTAATTCAAAACCTATTGATTGCGAAGATAAATGGGTTGTCTTTCCATCTGACTCATCCGGCTCCTACAACTATGGTTTTGTATACATGGACAATCAAGCAGGTTTAACTTTCGATTTTGCTGGTTCCTTCAAAATAAACAGCAATGAAAAATTTCTTATCAGCAAAAATGAAGCAGGAAGTTCTCTAAAATTCAGATTACAGCCAAACAAATCATTAGTAGCAATTATTCCTGAATCTTTTTTTTCCGAGTTTAATATTTCAAAAACTCCCGATTGGCTCAAAGCATATCAAGAAGGGGAAAACTCAATTAATAGATTCTTCAGATGGGGCTTTACTTATAACCTCTGGAACGAATGTGCTAAAGGATTGACGTATTTAGAAAAAGTAAAAAACATCGACCCAAATTACAAAGGGCTTAAAACTGAGATTGCTTTTTCATATAATTGTTTAAATCAACCTCAAAATGCGATTAATATCCTGAAAGAAGCAATTAAACAAACACCGGACGACGCTTATACTTACAAAGAATTACTTTATTCACAAGTTCATAACAACCAGCTCCCCGATGCAATAAAAACCTATTATAAAATAGAAAAGGATATAGCTGACAAAACTTATCAATCTGAAAACGCATTCAATATTTTATGCGCCTTCTACAGTCAGAATAATTTAAAAAAATTCAATGAATGGATAAACCTAACTCAAATTGACAAAGACAATCGCTTTGGACCTTATGTCGAGAAATTTAAAAAGGATTTGGAAAAGCTAAATTAGTTTTCAAAATTTCAACATAAAAAAAGAAACTGTCTATTTACACAAACTCCCCACTCTTTTTATCATCCATAAAATCTAAATAATAAAGTCCTTTTGGGCGTGCCACCATAAAAAAATGGGCCTACTCATCACACTGGTGAGTCGGCCCATTTCTTTTATGCTGTCGGGCTATCCATGCTACTTCGGTAGCTTATTTCTATCCCTCACGCAACTCGCAAGAACATTCGTTATACACCAGATCTTTAATTTTCCCCGAACATCGTTCCTCCAAAAAAGGAAAAATCGGCATAAAAAAACTACTTTTATACTCCTAAATAAATTCATTTATTACATGAGTAAACTACCAAATGTAACGACTAGCATCTTTACGGTGATGTCCAAAATTGCAGCGGAACACAATGCAATCAATCTTTCCCAAGGGTTCCCAAACTTCCCTGTTGACGAAAGATTAACCGAAATTGTTTCCCGTTTGGCACGTGAAGACGTCCACCAATACACGCCCATGTCGGGTTATCCGCCATTGCTAAATAAAATTGCTACATTGGTAAAATCATCTTACAATCGCGACATTCTTCCCGATACCGAAATACTAATTACAGCCGGTGCCACCCAAGCCATATTCACAACATTACTCGCATTGCTAAAACCAAATGATGAAGTAATTATTCTAGACCCAAGCTACGATTGTTACGAAGCTCCTATTTTATTAAGCCAAGCAAAACCCATTCGTGTAACGCTCAATGACGACTACACACCAAATTGGAACAAAATTGCCGGTGCATTTTCGGATAAAGCCAAAATGATTATCATTAATAATCCTCACAATCCTACGGGGAAAATTCTAAATGAATCCGATTTCGAAAAATTAGAATCGCTTTTAGAAAAATATCCAAATGTATTATTACTTTCCGATGAAGTTTATGAATACATCACTTTCGAACAAAAACACATTTCAACTCATACCCGAAAAAAATTGCTGAACCGCTGTATTACAACTTCCTCATTTGGAAAATCATTCCACGTAACAGGCTGGAAAATAGGATATCTCGTAGCACCGGACTATTTGATGAAAGAAATCAAAAAAGTGCACCAATTTTTGGTCTTTAGCGTCAATAGCATTTGTCAAGTAGCCGTTTCAGAATATTTGGATTTAGTAGATGTAAATGAGATCAGATCATTTTATCAAGAGAAACGGGATTATTTCAGATCATTATTAAAAAACAGCCGATTCCAATTGATGCCTTGCGAAGGAACCTATTTTCAAGTGGTTTCCTATGCCGACATTTCCAATGAGAATGATGTTGATTTTTGCAAACGATTAATCACCGATTATGGTGTTGCTGCAATTCCCATATCCACTTTTTATGAAAATGGAAAAGATTTAAAATTAATCCGTTTTTGCTTTGCTAAAGATGATGTGACCTTAGCAGAAGCAGCGAGAAGATTAGAAGCAGTATAATTACTGAGATATTAAGCTTCTAAAGAACTAAGTTTTTTTTCTAGCATAGGTATTCCATTTTCTTAGTAACTCAGAGCCTAAGAAACTTTGTAACTTAAAAATAATTATGCATGCATACTATTTTATTTTATTATATTTACAATCCAAAAAATAAATTATGAGTTATACCGATAAAATGTTGAGAGACGATGCTTTAAAAGGCAAAGTAATAGTTGTTACAGGAGGCGGAAGTGGCTTAGGAAAAGCGATGACTAAGTATTTCTTAGAATTAGGGGCAAAAGTAGCCATCACTTCAAGAGATTTAGAAAAATTAAAAAACACAGCCAAAGAATTAGAAGCAGAAACCAATGGAATTTGCTTACCAATTCAATGTGACGTTCGGCATTATGAAGAAGTTGAAAATATGCTGCAAGAAGTATTGAAAGCTTTTGGCAAAGTCGATGTATTATTGAACAATGCAGCGGGGAATTTTATCTCTCCAACAGAACGCTTATCATCCAATGCTTTTGATACTGTAATCGACATTGTCTTGAAAGGGACTAAAAATTGTACGCTTGCTTTTGGAAAACATTGGATTGACACTAAACAAACATCATCAACCGTTTTGAATATTGTCACCACTTATGCTTGGACTGGTTCGGCTTATGTAGTTCCAAGTGCAACAGCAAAAGCGGGAGTTCTGGCCATGACAAGAAGCCTAGCTGTAGAATGGGCAAAATATGGCATTCGTACCAATGCTATTGCTCCAGGGCCGTTTCCAACCAAAGGCGCTTGGGATCGATTATTGCCTGGAGATCTCGCAGAGAAATTTGACATGGCCAAAAAAGTTCCTCTAAAAAGAGTTGGTGACCACCAAGAATTAGCCAATTTGGCTGCTTATTTAGTTTCAGATTTTTCTGCTTACGTAAATGGTGAAGTAATTGTTATTGATGGTGGCGAATGGCTGAAAGGAGCTGGACAATTTAATTTATTGGAGGCCATTCCCGAAGAGCTTTGGGATCAATTAGAAATGATGATTAAAGCAAAGAAAAAGAGTTAGCAGTTTTCGGAATGCAGTATTCAGATTGTAATAATTAAAAGTATTCAGTAATAAATCAAAAAGAGAACTAATTATACAGTTCTCTTTTTTCATATATAGTGATTACCCAAAAAGCAAAGAATCCACAGTATTCTTAGAATATATTGGGGAGTGTAAAACTATTTGTTTTTGTTAACAAAATAGATTTTCAAAACCCATAAATAATTGTATTTTTACCGTTCAAAATTTAGAAAATAAATGGGCAAAATCATAGCGATTGCGAATCAGAAAGGTGGGGTTGGAAAGACCACAACTTCTATTAACCTAGCTGCTTCACTTGGTGTATTAGAAAAAAAAGTATTACTAATAGATGCTGATCCTCAGGCAAATGCCACGTCAGGTTTAGGTATTGATGTTGAAACAGTTGAGATAGGAACCTACCAAATTCTGGAACACAGTCACACACCTCTAGAGGCTATAATTAAATGTTCCTCGCCAAATGTAGATATAATTCCAGCACATATTGATCTTGTTGCGATTGAGATTGAGCTTGTCGATAAAGAAAATAGAGAATATATGCTTAAAAAAGCATTAGAAAGCGTGAAAGATCAATACGATTATATCTTGATTGACTGCGCTCCATCTCTTGGACTTTTGACTTTGAACGCCTTAACTGCTGCAGATTCTGTAGTAATTCCAATTCAATGCGAATATTTTGCATTGGAAGGTTTAGGCAAATTATTGAATACCATAAAAAGTATTCAAAAAATTCACAATCCAGATTTGGATATTGAAGGATTATTGCTAACCATGTTCGATTCTAGATTGCGCTTATCTAACCAAGTGGTAGAAGAAGTTCAAAAGCATTTTAACGATATGGTTTTTGAAACCGTGATTCAAAGAAATGTAAAATTAAGTGAAGCCCCGAGTTTTGGAGAAAGCATTATAAACTATGATGCTACCAGTAAAGGAGCTGTTAATTACATTCATTTAGCTCAAGAAATTATAAAGAAAAATAGTAAATAGCTGTATGTCAAAAGCAATAAAAAAACAAGCCTTAGGTAGAGGTTTATCTGCATTATTAAAAGATCCTGAAAACGATATTCAATCGGTAGAAGATAAAAATGCAGATAAAGTTGTCGGAAATATTATAGAGCTTGAAATTGATGCTATAGAAATAAATCCATTTCAGCCCCGAAGTAATTTTAACGAAGAATCTTTACGCGAATTAGCCACTTCCATCAAGGAATTAGGCGTAATTCAACCTATTACTGTCCGTAAATTAGACTTTAATAAATACCAATTAATTTCTGGAGAACGCCGTTTACGTGCTTCTACATTAATAGGACTTACTACCGTTCCTGCTTACATTCGTATTGCAAACGATAATGAGTCATTAGTAATGGCTTTGGTTGAAAATATCCAGCGTCATGACTTAGATCCAATTGAGATTGCGCTTTCATACCAAAGACTGATTGACGAAATTCAATTAACTCAAGAACAGATGAGCGAAAGAGTTGGTAAAAAACGTTCTACCATTGCCAATTATTTAAGACTTTTAAAATTAGACCCGATCATTCAAACTGGAATTCGTGACGGTTTTATTAGTATGGGTCACGGTCGCGCTATCATCAACATTGACGATCATGATGTTCAAACCGATATTTATCAAAAAATAGTAAGTCAAAATCTTTCGGTTAGAGAAACGGAGACTTTGGTAAAAAACTACCATGAAAGTTTAAAGCCAAAACCTGCTATCCCAGCCAAAATATCTTCTTTTGAAATTAATGATGAAGACGTGAGTACTTTCAATAAATATTTTGGAACAAAAATTGACGTAAAAGTAGCTGGAAATGGCAAAGGAAAAATCACCATCCCTTTTCACTCTGAAGAAGACTTCAATAGAATTATAAAATTAATCGAGGGATAGTGAATAAAATCATTTCCATAGGTCTATTGCTTTTTCTTTTTGGGAACACAACTCTTTTTGCGCAAAGAAAAAAAGAGGCTGTTCCACAATCAAAAGATACTTTAAAATCAATAGACATAGATCCTTTGACACCTGCAAAAGCTGCTTTTTATTCCGCTATATTACCTGGATTAGGTCAAGCATACAATAAAAAATACTGGAAAATCCCATTAGTTTATGGAGCTATGGGAACCAGTTTATATTTATATGTCGACAACAAAAAGAAGTACCACGAATATCGCGACGCTTACAAAGGTCGTCTATCAGGGAACCCTAATCCCAATTACAGCAAACTTTCAGACACACAATTAATTTCAGCGCAAGAATTCTACCAAAGAAATGCCTCGTTATCAGGACTTTTTGTAATTGGCTTTTATGTACTAAACATTATAGATGCCAATGTAGATGCCGCATTAATTCAGTTCAATGTCAATCAAACTTTATCAGTAAGACCAGAAATAACTCCCGATGCTGTAACATTAAAATCAAATTTGGGACTAACACTTAATTATCGTTTTTAGATTCGAAAATTATTTATCTCTTTATAAAAATTAAAAAATACACATCAATGAAAATTGCGCTTTTAGGATACGGAAAAATGGGGCAAGTAATCGAAAGAATTGCTTTAGAAAGAGGTCATCAAATTGTTTTAAAGAAAGATGAATTCAATACTTATGACGGACTTTCGACTGCCGATGTCGCCATCGATTTTAGTGTACCAACAGCTGCAGTAAGCAATATCTCCAGTTGTTTTCATGCTAATGTTCCTGTAGTTTCGGGCACAACTGGCTGGCTAGAGCATTATGACGAAATAATTGCACTTTGTGCTGCAAAAAATGGAGGATTTATATCGAGTTCTAATTTTAGTCTTGGTGTTAATTTATTCTTTGAATTCAACGAATATCTAGCCAAAATCATGTCCAAATTCGACCATTACAAGGTGGATATGGAAGAAATTCATCACGATCAAAAACTAGATGCTCCAAGCGGAACAGCCATTTCATTAGCCAAAGGCGTTATTGAAAACAGTAATTATTCTAATTGGACATTAGACAATCCAAAAGAGAATGAAATCCATATCGAAGCTATAAGAACCGGGACAGTTCCTGGAACTCACACAGTTACTTACAACTCCGAGGTAGATTCTATTGAAATAAAACACACTGCTCATAACCGAGAAGGCTTTGCCTTAGGTGCTGTAATTGCTGCCGAATGGCTAGCTGGAAAACATGGTGTATTTACTATGAAAGATGTACTTAACTTGAATTAATTGATTACCTGTTAATTTGGCTATTCATTGAAGCGAAAGCAAACTAACAAATAACTAGTACAATAAATAATTAAACAAAAAACATATTATGACACTATATCTTTGGTTTGTGTTTTTCTTGGCAGTTCAGGTTATTCATTTTTTAGGAACATGGAAATTATACGAAAGTGCTGGAAGAAAACGTTGGGAAGCAGCCATTCCAGTTTACAATGCTATTGTTTTAATGAAAATAATCGGACGCCCAACTTGGTGGACTATTTTACTTTTCATCCCAATTATTAATTTGATAATGTTTCCTGTTATTTGGGTAGAAACTATTCGCAGTTTTGGCAAAAAAACAAGTCTGGACACCTTTCTTGCAATTGTGACTTTAGGATTTTACATCTATTATCTTAATTACACACAGCCATTAAACTACATAGCTGACAGAAATGCAAATGCAGAGCATAAAGCAGCCGATACAATTAGCTCATTGCTTTTTGCAATAATTGTAGCCACCATTGTACACACCTACTTCATTCAGCCTTACACTATCCCTACTTCTTCATTAGAGAAATCATTATTGGTTGGAGACTTTTTGTTTGTTAGCAAGATGAATTACGGAGCAAGAGTTCCTATGACTACTATCGCAATGCCTATGGTGCACGATACTATTCCATTGACTAAACGAAAATCATATTTAAGTTGGCCACAACTGCCTTATTTTAGACTCCCAGGCATACAAAATATTAGCCGTACTGACATTGTTGTATTCAACTGGCCAGCAGATACTGTGTATAAATTTAGAGATCATTCAGGACTTAGAGCAGACAAGCCTATTGACAAGAAATCAAATTATGTAAAACGTTGTGTTGGTGTTCCTGGAGACAGTTTATCCATAAAAGACGGATTAGTATATATTAACGGAAAAGAATTGATTTTACCCGAACGCGCTAAGCCTCAGTTTTCTTACACTGTGGTTTTGGATGGTAAAACTCCTATTGACTTTGAATATCTTTTCAAGGATATGGATATCACTGATGGTGGCTATTTCTTAAACCAACAAACAAGAGACACCTTAGTATTAAGCGCATTGACTTCTGCAGGAGCAGAAAGATTAAAAAGCATACCAGGGATAAAAGCGGTAAACAGAATTATTTCTAAAAATGCTGACAGCGGTATTTTTCCTCATACTAAACAATGGAACCAAGATAATTTTGGCCCAATTTATATCCCTCAAAAAGGAAAAACGGTTGCATTAACATTAGAGTCATTACCTTTTTACAAAACCATCATTACCGATTACGAGAAAAACGATCTGAAAGTGAATGGCAATGAGATTCTAATTAACGGAAAGGTAGCCACTAACTATACTTTTGGTCAAAATTACTATTGGATGATGGGAGATAATCGCCATAACTCTGAAGACAGTCGTTATTGGGGTTATGTTCCTGAAAACCACATTGTAGGAAAACCAATTTTCATTTGGTTGAGTTGGGATACTAACGGCAAGGGCTTAAACAAAATTCGTTGGAACAGAGTTTTCACAACCGTTAGTGGAGAAGGACAACCACAGTCATATTTTAAACTTTTCTTAATTGCACTAGCAGCCTTTTTCGTTGGTGAATATTTTTGGAAAAAAAGAAAAGCGCAAAAAAATATTTAGTTAAATAGTTTAAAGTTTGAGATTTAAAGTTCTCGAAACTGTCTCAAACTTTAAACTTTAAGCATTTTAACAAATGGATATTATACTACATCCCTCCTATTTTCCTTCCATAAGCCATTTTGTTGCAATGGCCCAATCGGACACTATTACATTTGAAATGGAGGATAATTTTCAAAAACAGACCAATCGCAACCGAACTTATATTTACAGTCCAAATGGTATTCAATTACTGAATATCCCTACAAAACATTCTAATTTAAGCCACCAGAAGACAAAAGAGATTAAAATAGAACAGGAATTTGATTGGCAAAAGCAACATTTTAAATCACTTGAAGCAGCTTATAGAAGTTCTCCTTTTTTTGAATATTTTGAGGATGATTTACTGCCAATTTTTCAAAAGAAACATACTTTCCTGATGGATCTTAATTTGGAAGCCTTTGATGTTGTATGCAAATGCCTACGAATGAAATTACAGTTTGATACCACAACAGAATATTTTCATGAAATAGACAATCAACAAGTTATCGATTTCCGCTATTTAGTAAACGGAAAAAAAGATCATTCAGTTTTCGAACCTTACACCCAAGTTTTTGATGATAAACATGGATTTTTGAACAATTTGAGTGTTCTTGATTTACTGTTTAATGAGGGAAAATTTGCGATGGATTATCTAAAAAATCAAGTTCTTGTCAAATAAACAAGATACGTATTAGAAAAAAAATACTATATATACAAAAGGTAATTCAAAATCTATACCTACAATTTTACCGCAGATTCACAGATACAAATAATTTTAAAATCTGCGAATCTGCGGTATTTTTTGTCGCGTAATCACGAGATGCTTTGAAAATGTACAACTCTAAAATTTATAAAACCTATTCCATAGACAGTTTAGCCATGATAGGAAAATGATCTGAGTTTTGAAAATCGGAAAAGCTTTCGAATTGCTTCACTTCCATAGTTTCATCAGCAAAAATATAGTCTATTCTAGCCGGATAATATTTAAACTTATAAGTCGCTCCAAAGCCTTTGCCTGCCTCTTCAAAGCTGTCTCTCAATTTTCCTTTTATATTGCGGTACACATACGAGAAAGCACTATTATTCATATCGCCACAGATGATAATAGGATATTTACAATCTTTTTCGTGTTCTTTAAAAATAGCTGCTTGTTCCTGTTGCTGTTTAAAAGCTTTACTGATTCTAATATAAAGATACTTGGATTTTTGCTGATCGATTACATCAATATTTTCTGAAATCTCGCCAACTTCTGGTGAAATTTTTATAGACTGCAAATGCATATTATATACTCGGATGATGTCTTTTCCCTTCTTAATATCAGCAAAAACAACATTATTGTTTGAATGAGGAAATACAATGAGTCCCTGGTCAATAATAGGAAATTTAGAGAATATTGCCTGACCCGTTTTAATTTGTTTTCCTTCCATCAAAACATATTTATAAGGATAGACTTTCAGGTCAATATTAGCCGAATTTGAGAACTCTTGAATACATAAAATATCGGGATTTTGAGTATTGATAAATTCTAAAATTGTATCTGGAATATCATCTCGATCGAGCCATTTAAAGACATTGAACAATCTCACGTTATAACTCATAACAGTAAAATCCTTATCGCTTTCTTGAAAATCTTTGGCCGAAAATTTATAAAACTTATTAAAAAAAGTAATCCCAACCAAAAGAACTATACCCGACAAAATCATTCGTTTTTTAAACTGAATTGCCCAATACAGAAAGAATAATCCATTGGACAAAAAAACCAAGGGCATAAATAAGGTTAACACCGATAAAACCGGAAAGATTTTTGGAGCCAAAAAAGGAAGCATATAAGTAATGAATGTTAGCACTATAAGCACTAAATTCAAAAGAAACATTCCTTTATTAAACCATGAAAGGTTCTTCATTTTTTAATGTATTTTGAACTTTTAAGCTATAAGTTCTCGATTTACACTTCAATAATTAGATAAAAATAGGTTATTTTCCGGCTTGAAACAAGAATTCTTTTTCTTCTTGGTTCAAACTATCATATCCAGACTGACTGATTTTATCCAAAATCTCGTCAATTTGTTGTTGTTTTTTATCTTTAACTACTATTTTAGAAATCGGTTTTTCGATTGGTTTCGTATAATTTTTATGCACTTTTTTGAAAGGTGTTGAAGGCTTTTTAAAAAGATTAGTAAAGAAATCCAAAACTACACTTACTATCTTACTCAAATCAATTCCGTTTTGCAATAACTTCACATACATAAAACCAAAAAAAGCTCCCGCTAAATGTGAAATATGCCCGCCAGAGTTCCCTAAACGAAATTGCATTAAATCCAAAACAATAATTACAGCAGTAACATGCCATAATTTAACATTACCAATCAATAACAATCTTACATTCATTAGAGGGCTATAGGTTGTTGCCGCAACTAAAATAGCCATTATTGCTGCCGACGCTCCAACTATTGCTCCGGTAAAATGCATTAAATTAAAACCTAAAGCAAAAATCAGTCCTGCAAAAATGGCGCTTAAAATATATACTCCTAAATATTGTTTAGACGAAAAGAATGTCAAAAACAAGTAGCTGGAAAAATTCAGCACAATCATATTAAAAAATAAATGCAAAAAGCTATCATGAAAAAAAGCATACGCTAAAAAAGTCCAAGGTTTTAATACAAAAACAGATGGCTCTGATGACAAAGCAATCCAATTGGGAAAATCAAAAGCTCCTATACTATATTGATAGAAAAAAATTAAGGAAACCAAAAAAGATCCTATATTCCAAAAGATCATTTTCATGGCGATACCACCTAATCTATATTGCATTTTCAAATCGTCTAAAATATTCATGCTTTTATTATTTTCGATTATATATTTGAACTCTACAATTTAATAATTTAATTCCAATTAACAGAAACTGTCTTTTTTAATTAATCCCAACGATTATTGTTAAATTGATTCTTCTTCCAATACCACATCATCACAAAACCAAACAACGCCCCGCCAAGATGAGCAAAATGAGCAACTCCCGCCGAACCTCCAAAAGGAGAACTTCCTGAAATACCAAAATACAAATCAATTAATAACAATCCAGGAACAAAATATTTAGCTTTTATAGGAATTGGAATAAACATCAAAAACAATTCAATATTTGGGAACATAAAAGCAAATGCAACTAATACTCCATAAAGAGCTCCTGAAGCCCCAATTGCACTACTCATGTAAGTCCCCATAAAAGACTGAAAGTCGGACGCTGACATTACTTCCTGCCACTTGGGATTATATTGTCCTAGACTTAAAATTCTTAATATTTCAGTTTTTTGATATCCGTTCTCTACTAATATATTGATTCCTTTTTCAAAAATGAAATAATTTATTCCTGTATGTAAAAACACAGCACCCAATCCACATGAAATATAAAAGAATAAAAACTTTTTACCTCCCCAAAATTGTTCTAAAGTGGATCCAAAAGAATACAAAATCAACATATTGAAAAGAATATGCATAAAATCAGGCAATGGTGCATGCATAAACATATGAGTAAAAAACTGCCAAAAATGAAAATTTGGATTTTCAAAAAACCAAATTGAAAGCAATTTATAGGCTGGTTCTCCAACAATCATGGAGCCAATATAAAATAAAACATTTATAATTAACAACTGTTTTACTGTAGGCGTAATATTCATCATAAGGCAAATTTTTTATCTAAATCTTCCACACGCATGGTGATGAAAGTTGGTTTTTGAAATGGGGAAACATTCGGGTCTTTGCAGGCGAAAAGTCCGTTTACTAAATTCTCCTGTTCTTTTTCGGTTAAATAAGCACCTGTTTTGACAGCTAGGCTTTTAGCCATTGATTTTGCAATAGTATCGTTTTGGCTGAAACTATTCTCTGGAATTCCATTATGCAAATCACTCAACAACTGATCTAAAACCGCAGCAACTTCACTTTCTGTAATGTTAACAGGAATGCCAGAAATCACAATATGATCTGTATTGGATTCTTCAAAAACAAAGCCTGTATTGACTAATGACTGCTGCAGTTCGGCAATAAGCTCCATCTCGTTCGCTGAGTAAAACAAATTGATAGGAAACAGCAATTGCTGGCTCGATGCGTGAAGCACAGTCATATTTACCAAAAATTGTTCGTACAAAACGCGCTGATGCGCTCTGTTTTGATCCACAATAACCATTCCTGATTTTATAGGCGAAACAATATATTTTTTATGAATTTGGTAAGTTTTCTGTACGGTCTGCTCAACTTCTTCATCATTAAATAAAGAAGATGTAACTTCTTCATTTTCAAAAGTAAATTCATTGTTTTCAAAAGAATAATCATTATTACTCGAAGCAAATGCAGCACCCCCAGAAACAATAGCCGTATCGTGTTTTACGTCCACATATAAACTTTCCCAACTTGCTGTTGGTTCTGTTTTTTTATACGATGGATAGGTCTTATTGGGTTTATCTTCGGCAAAAGGATTAAAATTCGTATCAACCTGAATCGTTGGAACTTCTCCATCCAAATTCTTATAATGATAAGGCGTGTCTAAATTGGCATCCCTTTCAAAATCCAAAACTGGAGCCACATTAAACTGACCCAAACTGTGCTTTATAGAAGCCCTTAAAATAGCGTACATCGCACTTTCGTTATCAAACTTGATTTCGGTTTTTGTGGGATGTATATTGATATCGATCGTATTTGGTGGCACCGTTAAATACAAATAATAACTCGGTTGTGAACCATCTTTCAAAATTCCGTCATAAGCAGCCATAACAGCATGATGCAAATAGGGACTTTTTATGAAACGGTCATTGACAAAGAAAAACTGCTCACCTCTATTCTTTTTGGCAAATTCAGGTTTGCTTACAAAACCCTGAATGTTCATCATCTCCGTATCTTCTACGACAGGAACCAGTTTTTCATTGGTTTTTCCACCAAAAAAGTTAACAATTCGCTGTCTTAAACTCGACGGAGGCAAATTGTACATATCGCTTCCATTGTGATAAAACGTAAAATGAATTTTGGGATGTGCCAAAGCCACGCGTTGAAATTCATCGATGATATGACGGTATTCCACTGTATCTGATTTCAGGAAATTACGGCGAGCAGGTATATTAAAAAATAAATTTTTAACAGCAAATGAAGTTCCTTTTGGCAAAACCGCCACATCTTGAGACATGAATTTACTCCCTTCAATAATGATATGCGTTCCCAATTCCTCCTGCTCTAATTTGGTTTTCATTTCCATGTGGGCAATTGCCGCAATAGAAGCCAATGCTTCACCACGAAACCCTTTGGTATGCAATGAAAATAAATCTTCGGCTTGTCGAATCTTTGAAGTAGCATGACGCTCAAAACACATTCGAGCATCGGTAACATTCATTCCTGATCCATTATCAATAACTTGCACCAATGATTTCCCAGCATCTTTTATAATCAATTTGATGTCGGTTGCTTTTGCATCAACTGCATTTTCCAATAGTTCTTTCACTACCGAAGCAGGTCTTTGCACTACTTCACCAGCGGCAATTTGGTTGGCAACATGATCAGGAAGCAATTGAATTATACTCGACATTGAAAATTTTAGATTGTAGATTAACGATTTAAGATTTCTGATTTTAAATTAAAATCAAAGGAGGACAAATTTAAGGAATTTCTATCGGGTTTTCCCTCTTTCGCAATCATAAAAAAATTCAATTTTATATGATTGGCTAACCCTTTTAAAACCAACAACTGAATCTCCAATTATTTATAACTTTTTTAAAACAGCTCTTATCCATTTGCTAAAAGCTAACTCACTGTCCCATCAAATATACCAATTAAGAATGCTTCTTAAAATCCTGCGAATCACAAAAAAAGCATAAAAAAACCTATACTATTCATTGAACAGTATAGGTCATTAAAATTTTAAAGTATTTTTTATTCTTCTATCTGCAAAGGCAAATTCTCAATTCGCAAAGCACCCGAAGACAATAAATGTTGGTCATCAATTGCGCGATGAGTCAATGAAGCCTGCTGGCGAATATAAGCCATTTTTATAGCCGCTATAGCCGCTTCAGTACCTTTGTTCCCATGAATACCACCGCTTCTGTCAATAGATTGCTGCATAGTATTATCTGTCAATACGCAGAAAATAACCGGAATATCTGTTTGGACATTCAAATCCTTAATTCCTTGGGTTACTCCCTCGCATACAAAATCAAAATGTTTTGTTTGCCCCTGAATCACGCAACCAATAGCAATTACAGCATCAACATTTTGAGTTTGCAACATTTTTTTAGAACCATAAATCAACTCAAAACTTCCAGGAACATTCCAGCGGATAATGTGATGAGGAGGTACTTCATTTTCCAACAAAGCAGTAAGCGCTCCATTATAAAGTCCTTCGGTGATAGTATCATTCCATTCTGAAACAACAATCCCAAAGCGAAAGTCTTTCGCATTTGGGATTGTGTTTTTATCGTAATCCGATAAATTTTTATTTACGGTAGCCATATTATTTAAGATTGCAGATTGCAGATTTTAGATTGCAGAAAGAACTGCTATCTGTCAACTGCCTTCTAGATTACTGTGCCAGACCAATCAAACCATCCACTGTTGCAGCTTCAGGAGAGTTTTCATAATTATCTTTAATATCTGTGAAATATTTCAAAGCATCTTCTTTATTTCCTAATGCCAAAGCAACTTTACCAGCTTTCATCAAGAAACGTGGAGTCGTGAAGTCATTTTTACTAGATTCAGCCGCTTTAATATAGTTATCCAAAGCTTCTTTTGGCTGATTTTTTTGAGAATAAGCATCTCCAATAGCTCCTTTTGCCAAAGCACTCAACATGATATCTTCTGAACTGAATTTACCTAAGTAACTAATCGCTTCATCATATTTTCCAGTATTCAAATAAGCGATACCTGCATAATAGTTAGCCAAATTTCCAGCATCAGTACCAGAATATTCATCAGCAATTTTCACAAAACCAAATTTCCCTTCAGAACCATTCAATGCCAATTTGTACAATGAATCACTTGCCACACCATTTGTCGCTTTCTCAAAGTTAGATTGAGCAACAAACATTTCGCTAGCTGCATCTTCTTCTTTTGGGTTAGCAATAAATTTTTGATAAGCAAAATATCCAACAGTTACCAATGTAATAGCACCAACAACTCCAATTATAATTTTTTGATTCTTAGCAACCCAGTCTTCTGTTTTAGAAGCTGTTTCGTCTAATTTCGAAAAAACCTCAGCCGTAGCACTGTCTTTTTCGTCAATCGTTACATTTTCAACTGCATCGTCTTTTACTTCCTTTTCTTTTGGTGCTTTATATCCTCTTTTACTGTAAGTAGCCATTTAAAATTTAATTTAGTGAACGGCAAAAATAAAATTTTTATTCTAATGCACGTAAAAAAAATCAATTTTATATTAAATTTTGAAAAAAAATATTTGCATCGCAATTTAAGCCCTAAAAACAACCCTCATAATTCGAATAATTAGGGCGTGCCACCAGCTAGGAAAAAGGGCTATTTTCTTTGTCCTCACTGCCCTTTTCCCTAACTGCTGTCGGGCTATCCATGCTACTTCGGTAGCTTATTTCTATCCCTCACGCGAGCGAACGGACGTAGTAAAAAAACGAAAACACAAATTCGCTCCTTTATATCGATATTTTTCAATAATTTGCACCCTCTTAGAAATCGTCCAAAAAAAGACTTAAAAGTCAACAATTCCAGCAAGATCTCCAGATGTATTTAAAAAAAATATCGTTATTCAATTACAAAAACTTTTCCGAAGCCAATTTCGAATTTGACAGCAAAATCAATTGTTTTGTTGGCAAAAACGGAATCGGAAAAACCAATGTATTGGATGCCATCTATCATTTGTCGTATGGAAAAAGTTATTTCAATCCGCTAGCCGTGCAAAACATCAAACACGGCGAAGAATTTTTTGTAATTGACGCCGAATTTGAAAAGAACGAAAGAACCGAGCAAATTGTCTGCAGTCTCAAAAAAGGACAGAAAAAAATACTCAAACGCAACGGAAAAGCCTACGATAAATTCTCAGACCACATCGGGTTCATTCCATTGGTTATCATTTCGCCAGCCGACAGAGATTTAATCGTGGAAGGAAGCGAAACCCGAAGAAAGTTCATGGACAGTGTTATATCCCAATTGGATCCGCACTATCTGCAACAACTTATCCAATATCAAAAAGTAATGAGCCAACGCAATGCCTTGCTAAAGTATTTTGCACTGAACCATACATATGATAATGATACCTTATCTATATATAATGAGCAGCTAACCGAATTTGGCCAATCCATTTTCGAAAAAAGAAAAACGTTCATTGCCGAGTTCATTCCTATTTTCAACTTTCATCATCACAACATAACAGGTTCGCAAGAATCCGTACAGCTGCTTTATGAAAGCCATTTATTCGAAAATGATTTATTAACGCTCTTACAGCAAAGCATCAACAAAGACCGAATACTGCAATACACCAGTGTTGGCATTCATAAAGACGACCTTTCTTTTGAAATTGACAATCATCCAATTAAGAAATTTGGTTCCCAAGGACAACAAAAATCATTTTTGATCGCATTGAAACTCGCTCAATTCGAATTCCTAAAAAAACAAAGCGGTGTAAAACCCATTCTGCTTTTTGACGATATCTTCGATAAATTAGACGAAAACCGTGTGTCTAAAATTATCGAAATGGTCAACGACGACACTTTTGGACAACTTTTTATATCGGACACGCATCCCGAACGCACGGAAACAATCGTGAAATCAACACTCCAGAGCTATACTATTTTCAATTTGTAATTTAAGATTCCTTAAAGATTCAAAAAAGTAAAAATTGTTTAATTTTACAAAAATCATAATACTTACAACCCGATGAAAATCAATCACCTATATTTATTCATTATCACCTTTATCATATTCTCCTGCAACGGACAAACATCAACAGCGGTTAAAACTATTGACGTCACTTCCTATTCAGAGAAAATAAAAGCAACACCAAATGCCCAAATTCTAGATGTTCGCACACCCGAGGAATATGCAACTGGACATATCGAAAACTCAGACAACGTAAACTTCCTCAGCGATAATTTTGTTTTAAGAACAGACAAATATGACAAGGCAAAACCTGTTTTTGTGTATTGCAAAAGTGGTGGCAGAAGCGCAAAAGCTTCAGATAAACTGGCAGAATTGGGTTTTACAACCGTTTACAATCTTGACGGCGGAATGCTAAAATGGGAAGCTGCAGGACTTGCAAAACCCGACACAAAAATCATTGGTGTCTGCCCTCAGGAATATGCCGAATTATTAAAATCCGACAAGAAAATATTGGTTAGTTTTTATGCGCCTTGGTGTGCTCCCTGCAAAAAAATGGAGCCTTATATCCTAAAAATGCAAAAAGAAATGACGGACAAAGTTCTCATCATCCGATTGAATGCCGACGAAAACAAAACCATCATGCAGGAATTGAAAATCAGCGAACTTCCTACCTTAGTATTATACGAAAACAAAGCCATCAAATGGCAAAAATCAGGATTCGTCAGTGAAGAAGATTTAAAAACCCAATTACAATAATCGGTCTATGCTCTCAAAAGATACCTTACAATTCCTCGAAGATTTAAAAGCCAACAACAATCGTGATTGGTTTCTTGAAAACAAAAAACGCTACGAAGCCGTAAAGAAAGATTACCATCAATTGGTTGCTTCTTTTCTTGACACGCTTAAACCGCTTGATCCTTCGCTGGAAATGCTCGAAGTCAAAAACTGCGTTTTTAGAATCAATCGTGACGTTCGGTTTGCCAAAGACAAATCACCCTACAAAACGAATTTGGGAATTTGGATTTCTGGAGGTTCCAAACACACCGAAGCCCCAGGATATTATATCCATATAGAAAACGGAAAATGCTTTGTTGGAGGCGGAATATATTGCCCACAACCAGACCAGCTTCAGAAAATCAGAAAAGAAATTCATTTTTTCTATGATGATTTAATGGAAATTCTAAACGACAAAAAGTTTCAATCCACATATCAAAATTTAAATAGGGACGAAAATTCGACTTTGAAAAACCCTCCAAAAGGATACGACAAAGAAGACCCTGCTGTTGAATTTCTGAAACTAAAAAGCTTTACAGCCACTCAGCCTTTCGATACTAAATTGGTTACTCAAAAAGATTTCGTTTCCATAATGTCCGAAAAAATGTTGGCATTAAAACCTTTTAATCATTTTATCGAAAGAGCTTTATTTTCAGAATAAAACCAAACACTACTTAATTACAATTCTTTATGGAGATTTTAAATAATTTTTCTTTAAAAAACTACAATACATTTGGCATTGAAGCCAAAGCCGAACAATTTGTTGCCGTTCACAGTGTTTCCGAATTGAAAAGCATTTTGGAACAAAATAAAAACCAAAAAAAATTCGTTCTTGGCGGAGGAAGCAATATGCTTTTGACAAAAAACATCGAAGCCCTTGTAATCCATATTGATTTAAAAGGAAAAAAAATACTGAAAGAAGACTCAGATTTTGTTTGGGTCGAAAGCCAAGCAGGCGAAAATTGGCATCAATTTGTACTTTGGGCGATAGACCAAAACTTTGGCGGACTTGAAAATATGTCACTTATTCCAGGCAATGTTGGTACAACACCTGTACAAAACATTGGTGCTTATGGTACTGAAATCAAAGACACTTTTGTTTCCTGCGACGCAATCAATATTGAAAATCAAGAAATGAGAACTTTCACCAAAGAAGAATGCAGCTTTGGATACCGAGAAAGTGTTTTTAAAAACGAGGTAAAAGACCAATACATTATAACTTCAGTAGTTTTCAAACTAACGAAGCAAAACCATAAAATAAATACTTCGTACGGTGACATCACCGCGGAATTAGCTAAAAATAACATTACAACTCCCAGTTTAAAAGACGTGAGTAATGCGGTAATTGCTATTCGCAAAAGCAAATTGCCCGATCCTGCCGAATTAGGAAACAGTGGCAGTTTTTTCAAAAACCCAATACTTTTAAAATCCGATTTTGAGAAAATTCATCAAAATTTTCCCGAAATGAGATTCTTTGACATTTCGGAAACGGAAGTCAAAGTTCCTGCAGGCTGGCTGATTGAAAAAGCCGGTTTGAAAGGAAAACGTTTTGGAGATGCTGGAATTCATAAAAATCAAGCATTAGTTTTAGTAAATTATGGAAATGCAACCGGACAGGAGATTTTGGATGTTTCCAAAACTGTACAAGATACCGTTTTCAACACATTCGGAATTCACATTGAGGCTGAAGTGAATATAATATAGATTCAAAAAAAAATGCTTTCAATAAAAATTTCAAATCCAAATGATCCTAATGCTTATGCTATAATTGAGGAATTATCGCAAAATCTTTATGAACGATTTGGAAGTGACGGCAAAAACTCATTTACAGATTGGGAATACAACAATCCAAAATATGTATTTGTAATAGCCGAATTAAATACTGAAATTGTAGGATGCGGGGCAATTAGACCGCTCTCTGAAAAAAGAGGAGAAGTAAAACGAATGTTTGCCAAATATCCAAGAAAAAATATTGGACAATCCATTTTATCTTTTTTGGAAACAAAAGCAAAAGATTTGGGTTATGAAGAATTGGTTTTGGAAACACGGGTAAAAAATAAAGAAGCTTGTTCATTTTATATGAATTCAAACTATATAAAAATACCAAACTATGGTAAATATGTAGATCGTCTAGACGCTGTTTGTTTTCAAAAAACACTTTAAAACCATAAAAATGTACATTCCAGATTTATACAAAAACGAAGATCAAGAAGCTATCAGAACTTTTCTAAAAGCTAATGCTTTTGGTATTCTGATCAATCAAACCAATGGAAAATTATGGGCAACTCATATTCCATTAGAACTGGAAATCAATAAAGCAGGAGAAGAAGTTTTTATGGGACATATCTCAAAAGAAAACCCGCAATGGACTGCATTTGAATCAGACAATCAAGTTTTGGCTATATTTACGGGACCTCACTCCTATATTTCTCCTTCTTGGTACGATCACGAAAATGTACCCACTTGGAATTACTCGGCAGTTCATATTTATGGAAAAATAAAAATTATAGAAGGAGATGCTGTAATTGATTCTTTAACTAAATTAGTAAACAAATACGAGCAAAACTCAGAATGTCCCGTGCGAATAGCTGATTTATCAAAGAAAACGATGATGCAGACCAGAGGAATAGTAGCTTTTGAAATTAATATTGAAGAAATACAAGCCGTAAATAAAATGTCACAAAACCGAGATGAAAAAAATTATTTGAATATTATATCCGAATTAGAAAAAACAGAAAATCCTCAATCAGTGGCTGTAGCAAAAGAAATGGCTAAAAACAGAAAGTAATTACTGATTTTATATTGATAATTGACAATTGCTATTTACATTTGCAATCGTTTTTAAAAGCCAAAAAATACAATGATGCTAACCTTTACTTTATATTTTTTTATTGCAATAGTTGTCATTCAACTTTTTTATTATCTAATTGTTTTTGGGAAATTTTCTTTTGCCAAAGTACAAGAAGTTACCCCAAAAAACATACCGATTTCTGTAATTGTTTGTGCCAAAAACGAAGAAGAAAATGTAATCAAATACATCCCTATTCTTGCCGAACAAAATTATCCAGACTTTGAAATCGTCTTGATTGATGATGCTTCGAGCGATAACACCTTAGAAGTTTTTGAGGAATTTGAGAAACAATATCCTAATATTCGTTTGGTTAAAGTAAAAAACAACGAAGCCTTTTGGGGAAACAAAAAATACGCTTTGACACTTGGAATTAAAGCTGCCAAAAAGGAACACCTCTTATTCACAGATGCAGATTGTTACCCAACTTCCAAAGATTGGATAACTGCAATGAGCGCTCAGTTTACCAAAGAAGAAACAATTGTTTTAGGTTATGGCGGTTATGAAAAAATAAACAATTCTTTTCTAAATAAAATAATCCGTTTTGAAACTTTGCTAACGGCTATCCAATATTTTTCTTGGGCAAAAATTGGTAAACCTTATATGGGAGTTGGGCGTAATTTAGCTTACAAAAAAGAGGAATTCTTCAATGTAAACGGTTTTATAGACCACATACAAATTCGATCTGGGGATGATGATTTATTCATAAACCAAGCTGCAAATTCAGATAATACAACCATTAGTTTTACACCTGAAAGTTTTACATTCTCGTCACCAAAAACTTCGTACAAAGATTGGTTCATTCAAAAAAGAAGACACGTTGCTACTGCTAAATTTTACAAAACATTTGATAAAATGCAGCTTGGACTATTCTTTAGCTCACAATTATTGTTCTTATTACTGCCAATTGCATTATTGATTTTTCAATTTCAATGGATATTGATTTTGAGCCTTATTGGCTTTAGATATTTGGTTACTTGGATTGTTATTGGCTTTGCGTCTGGGAAATTAAAAGAAAAAGATGTAATGTATTGGTATCCTATTATCGAAATTATACTTATATTCACTCAAATTAATATTTTCATAACCAATATTTTTTCAAAACCTGCACATTGGAAATAAGCAAACAAATAGAAAAAGCCAAGAAAGGAAATCAAGTAGCCTTTACTTTTCTATTGGATTACTATTGGAATGAAGTTTACGGTTTTATGCTAAAACGAACCGAAAACGAAACCACAGCCGAAGATATTACCATTGAGACTTTCTCCAAGGCATTTGATAAAATAGCCACTTATAATTCAGAATTTCAATTCAACACTTGGCTGATTTCTATTGCCAAGAATGTGCATATCGATTTAATCCGCAAAAAAAAATCGAGTCTTTTTATCGAAATCACCGACGAACAAGACCAAACTGCCTATAATGTTGCCGATACTACCCCTTCGGCAGAAGACGTATTGATTACAGAACAGAATCTTTCACAATTATTGCAATTTATCAAAGAACTGAAACCTCATTATCAGGAAGTAATTCAATTGCGTTATTTTCAAGAAATGAGCTATCAGGAAATCGCCAACAAAATTGGAGAACCTTTGAGCAATGTAAAAATCAAATTGCTTCGTGCCAAAAAATTACTTTCTGAAATTATTCAAGATAGAAGATAATATTCTTAAATCTTTAGACAGTTAACCCTTATAAACAACAGATTCTTTTTAAAAATTTAATTATTTAACAAAATAATTAATAAATATTCATTACCTTACATAATAATATTCTTATTCTCAGCGTTAGAAGTTAAAACCACTTTAGCTTATGATTTAATCTCTACTTTAACCATTAAATCTATTAATTATGTCAAAATTAAACCTCTACGAAACAAGCTGGACTGACATCGTATTCGAAAACCGCAACAAAGAGTACGGAGCGTATCATTTACGCCAAGAAAACACCAAGACATCCTTTTTTGCGCTCCTTATGGGAGTATCGCTTTTGACAGCCGCAATAAGTGTTCCTGTGGTTTATAATTATCTGAATCCCGAACACCCGATTACTTCTATTGTTCCCGATTTACCGCCAATAGTTCTCGTAGATCTTGACCCTATCGTCCCAAATCAAACAAAAGACGAAGCAACGATTCTTCCTGAAATTGAAAAACCTGCTACAGAAAATACAAAAACCAATCTGCAACTTATAAATCCAGTAATAGTTCAAGCTACAGCTGCAACCCATGAAACGATTGCTACTAATGATGAGCTAAAAAACATTCCTAGCACTAATAATTCGACTGGCACAGCTGGTACCGAACTAGGCACAGGAACCTCAACAGGCAATTCAGGAACAGAAACTTCCAGCATACCCACCAACACAATTATGAATAGCGCTGTATTAGATAAAAAACCTGAATTCCCAGGAGGAATCAACAAGTTCTATACTTATGTTGGCAATAATTTTGAAAAACCGGAAATAGACAATGAAATGGCAATTCGCGTGAGTGTCGCTTTTGTTATTGAAAAAGATGGAAGCATGACAGACATCAGAGTTCTCAAAGACCCTGGTTATGGATTAGGAGCAGAAGCCATCCGTGTTTTAAAATCATTAAAAACCAAATGGAGCCCAGGAATTCTTGACGGAAAAGCAGTTCGAACCTCATATAATTTACCAATTACAATTCAAATGAATTAGATTTTAAGCCACACAAAAAAGAGAAAGCTGCATTTAAAAAATGCAGCTTTCTCTTTTTTGTTCCAAACTTCTAAGCTTTATTATTTCTTTTTAGCAGTTGTAGTTTTCTTTTTAGCGACAGTTGCTGTTTTCTTTGGAAGAGTATTAACAATTGGCTTTTGCACATACGCCTTATATAAACCATCTTTTTCAGCTCTTGCTTTGGCATTATCTGCTCTCAATTTAGAATCAGGGTGAGAGCTCATCATTTGATCAATAAAAGAACTTTGAGTCCCTTCGCTCATTTTTGCTAATATTCTAAAGGCAGATTCTTCAGCATTCACATCATACCCATTTTTTTTCATAAAATCATAAGCAAACAAATCGGCCTCCGATTCTTGTTTTCGGCTGTATTTACTATCAATCAACGCACTGCCAATTTTAGCCAATTGGCTATCGGTAACGGCCGCAACTTTAGTAGATTGTGAAGATGCAGCATCAATCAAAGCTTCTTTTTGATACAAAGCTTTCATGGCATCTCTGGAATCGTGATTGTGAACGTGACCAATTTCGTGACCGATAACAGCAATTAGCTCATTATCGTCCATTATGTCCATCAAACCCGAAAAAACACGTACACTTCCATCTGCAGTAGCAAATGCATTGACATCTTTGGTTAAATATACTTTATAATTCAAGGTGTAAAACTCCCCTTTGGTATATTTTCCAAAAACTCTAGCCAAACGAATAGCATAAGGGTCTGTAGCTGGTGCTACCTTATTTTCAGTATCCATTTTATCAACGGCTGGCTTAGACAAAGCTGCAGCATCTGCGTCGCTAAAAGTAAATCCTGTCATCCCTTTTTGAACTGCTCCTAATGCTTTTTCTCCAAAATTAATTTGTGCTTGTGCTGTAGAAAATCCGAAGAAAATAGCTAAAGCTCCCAGTAGTAATGATTTTGTGTTCATCTCTTATTTTATTTATTTAAATGTACAAATATACTATAAGTTTAAAAATTACTGAATTCTCTTTAATTATAATATCCAAAATTTAACACATTTTGCAAAAAAAAAGAACACATAAAAAAAACACAAAATCCATATTTCAATGTATTCGAAATAATTACCCAATTAGTTAATCTAACTAAAACAGCTGCTCTCGTATTTATTTAGAAGCTAAAACAAAAGGCATTTTGTAAAACTATGAATCCTCCTCTTCGTTAAATCTTTGCTTTAAAAAAAGAAAGGCAATTGCGAGAGCAATTGAGCGATTAGGCCGAAAGGTGAGCATAGTGCCATTTTGTTATTATTTACAATTGCAATCGAATTCAAATATTTTTTTAAAATCTAAAAACCATTATAATAACCCAACAAGTTTTATCAAAATTCACAAATATGGAACTCTAATTCTAAAACTACATTCCTTATCTTTGCAGTCTGAAAAATAAAATATGGAAACTGTTTTAGATAACACATTACCCGTTGGAAAGCCAAAATGGTTAAGAGTAAAACTACCAATAGGACAAAAATATACTGAACTTCGCGGTTTAGTCGACAAATACAGCTTAAATACTATTTGCACTTCAGGGAGTTGCCCAAATATGGGAGAATGCTGGGGTGAAGGAACTGCAACTTTTATGATTCTGGGGAATGTTTGTACACGTTCTTGTGGTTTTTGCGGTGTAAAAACCGGAAGACCCGAAACTGTAGATTGGGATGAACCTGAAAAAGTAGCCCGTTCTATCAAAATAATGAATATAAAACACGCTGTTATTACAAGTGTCGACAGAGATGATTTGAAAGATGGCGGTTCGATTATATGGATTGAAACTGTAAAAGCCATCCGCAGAATGAATCCAAACACAACTCTTGAAACATTGATTCCTGATTTTCAAGGCATCGAAAGAAATATTGATCGTATCGTAGAAGCAAATCCCGAAGTAGTATCTCACAATGTTGAAACTGTTCGCAGATTAACTCGCGAAGTGCGCATACAAGCAAAATATGACCGAAGTCTGGAGGTTTTGAAATACTTAAAAGAGAAAGGCATCAACAGAACCAAATCTGGAATTATGCTCGGTCTTGGCGAACTAGAAGAAGAAGTGTATCAAACGATGAGGGATTTAAAAGCCGCCAATGTTGATGTTGTTACTATTGGCCAATATTTACAGCCTAGCAAAAAACACCTCCCTGTAAAAGAGTTCATAACACCAGAGCAATTCGAAAAATATGAAAAATATGGTTTGGAGCTTGGCTTCCGTCATGTAGAAAGCGGTCCTCTGGTACGATCTTCTTATAAAGCACAAAAACATATACTATAAAAAAGTGTAACTGTTTATTTGTTTAATCGTTATCGCAATTAAACAAATAAACAATTAAACGGTTAAACAAATACTTTGAAAACAAGAATCGCTATTAATGGTTTCGGAAGAATAGGAAGAAATTTATTCCGCCTTCTTTTAAACCATCCTACTATTGAAGTAGTTGCCATCAATGACATTGCCGACAAAAAAACTATGGCTCATTTGGTAAAATATGACAGTATTCACGGTGTTCTGCCTTTTGCAGTAAGCAGTGATGAGAAAGGAATCGTAGTTGACGGGAAACATTTTTTATTTTTCCATGAAAAAAACATTTCAAACTTAGACTGGAAAAGCATTGATATCGATTTTGTTATAGAATCTACTGGAAAATATAAAACTTTTGATGAAATAAACGCTCATGTTTTGGTCGGTGCCAAAAGAGTAATCCTGTCTGCTCCATCTGAAGTTGACAGCATAAAAACAGTTGTATTAGGCGTTAATGAATCAATTCTTGATGGAACCGAAACAATTATATCCAATGCAAGCTGCACTACTAACAATGCAGCCCCAATGATTAAAGTTATAGAGGAATTATGCGGTATCGAACAAGCTTATATTACAACAATCCATTCCTTTACAACTGATCAAAGTTTGCATGATCAGCCACATAAGGATTTACGAAGAGCCAGAGGAGCAAGTCAATCCATTGTACCAACAACAACTGGCGCGGCAAAAGCCTTAACCAAAATTTTCACATCACTAGATGGTAAAATGGGAGGATGCGGTATTCGTGTCCCTGTACCAGATGGCTCTTTGACTGATATCACATTCAATGTAAAACACACAGTTACCATTGATGAGATAAATAATGCTTTTAAACAAGCCTCAAAAACCAATCTGAAAGGTATTTTAGAATATACTGAAGACCCAATTGTATCAGTAGATGTAATTGGCAACAAAAATTCATGTATATTTGATTCTCAGCTTACTTCCGTAATCGATAAGATGGTAAAAGTAGTAGGTTGGTATGATAATGAAATTGGTTATTCTTCCCGGATCATTGACTTAATTTTATTATTAAACTCTAATAAAAATATAAATTTAGCAAACAAAACATAAGTACTGACCTACGAGTTACTATCAAAAGATAAAGCATATCCATAAATAGCAACCCATGAGATACTTCTTAGTATTATTTTTTATATTTCAAACACTACTATATCCGCAAAGAAAAGCGCCTATAGATAGTGTTGCCTATTACTCTAAATTGGCAGTAGACAATGAAAAAGCAAATAATTATAAAAATGTTTTATTATATACCCAAAAGTCAATCACTTATTGCAGGAAAAAAAATAAAACTGGAGCCGAAGCCAATCAAACTTTCAAGTTAGGCAAAATCTATTTTGACCTAAAGCTTCAAAATGACGCCATTGAAGTTTTCAACAAAAGCATTGCAATATTCAATAGCATTTCTGAGAAACCGACAAAGGAAATAGCTATTGCTTATTATTATCTAGGACTTACTTATATAGAAAAGAAGAAATATGCTCTCGCTGAAACCTGCATCCTCAAAGCTGAAGAAATTCAAAAAAAATTAAACATTAAAGAGTATACAGATCAAATCAATCTGCAAAAAGGAATACTTTCAAAACACAAGAACAATACCCCTTTAGCATCGTTCCTATTTAGCTCCATTATCGCTAAACCTCAAAGCAATACTTTAGCAAAAACCGAAGCATTATATCAAACTGGAACCATTGAAGCTAAAAAAAAGAGGTATAATCTGGCTTTAAATTATTTCAACAAAGCACTGGAATTAAATAAAAAAACTGGAGACCTTAACCAGCAGTCAAATATTTTATTAGCTATAAGTACAACATATGATAAACTTTTAGATAAGACCGCCGCCTATGGTTATTTAAAAAAATATTTGAATTTAAAAGAAAGCATTACTCTGGCAAATGACGAAAAACTCGGCATTAACGATTATGAAGCTTTTAAAGAATCTCAACGAGCTGAAGAGAAATTACAAAAAGAAAAAGAAAAAAAGGAAAAAGAAAAAAATGACAAATTCTCTAGACTCATTAGCATATTGGCCATTGCGATAATTTCTATCCTTTCCCTCCTGAGCTTATCACTGTACAAAAACAATATTATACGCAATCAAACCAATTCATTATTGAAAGAAAAAAACAATGAATTGATTGCCGCCAAAAACAAAGCCGAAGAAGCTTCAAAAGCCAGATCTGAATTTTTATCAACAGTGAGCCACGAACTTCGAACACCATTAAACGCTATTAACGGAATAACACATCTACTATTAGAAGAAAACCCTAAAAAAACCCAAATGCACTACCTGAAGTCATTGCAGTTTTCGGGTAATTATTTAACTAATTTTATTAATGACATTTTAGAAATCAATAAAATAGATTCCAATAAACTAGAAATTGAATATATTAGTTTCAATCTTAAACAATTATTAACCGATATTCAAAACTCACTTAAGGAAATTGCCACCATAAATAACAACAAATTTATCCTTAAAATAGACTCAACTATTCCTGATAATCTAATTGGAGATCCAACAAAATTATCTCAAATTTTCATGAACCTAATTAATAACGCCTTAAAATTCACAAACAATGGCACGGTTAGTGTTGTTGCGCGTTTAAGAAATTACACAAACGAAAATGCCACTATCTATTTTCAAATTATTGATACTGGTATTGGAATTCCGGAGGACAAATTAAAAACAGTCTTCAAAAGTTTTTCTCAAGGATCGGTCGAAATCAACAGAAAATTTGGAGGCACAGGACTAGGACTGACTATTGTAAGAAAACTTGTTCGTATTTTAGGCGGACGTATATTATTAAAGAGCACTGTTGGCAAAGGCTCTACATTTTCATTTGAATTGAATTTTAAAACAGATCCAAAGCCTGTTCAAATTAAATCTAAAATTAAAAATTACGATCCTGAAATATTTAAAAATAAAAAAATATTATTAGTTGAGGACAACAAAATCAACCAAATGATTACCCAAAAAATGCTTTCGAGAAAAGAAATGGAATGTACCATTTTGGACAACGGCGAGGAAGCTATTCAAATATTAAAAAACAACACTTACGATTTAGTTTTAATGGATGTCCATTTATTGGGAATAAATGGCACTATTGCAACACAACAAATTAGAGAGTTTGACACTACAACTCCAATTATTGCATTGACTGCCATTTCATTAAATGAAAACAGAGAAATGTTAATCTCTTTTGGCATGACCGATGTAATTACAAAACCTTTTATTCCAGAAGATTTTTACACAACAATTGCACAAAATTTCAGCATTTCTTAACTCCTTACGATCAACTCCTTAACAAGCATTCGCAAATTAGGCTCAGCGCCTTTAGCGGCTTGTAAAACTTCATCATGCGAAATGGTAAGTATGCTCTCCTCATTACCCATGTCTGTAATAATTGAAACTCCAAAGGTTTCCAATTCCATATGACGAGCCACAATTACTTCGGGAACAGTAGACATTCCTACACAATCAGCTCCTAGAATTTTGACCATTCTATATTCGGATAGCGTTTCAAAAGTTGGACCCTGCAGACCTAAATAAACACCATCATGAATTTCTATATTAAATTCTTGTGCAATGGCTTTGGCTTTAGCAATCATTTCAACAGAATAAGGCTGGCTCATATTTACAAACCTTGGTCCAAAACGCTCATCATTCTTTCCTCTTAAAGGATGCTCTGGCATAAAATTAATATGATCTTTAATTATCACGATCGAACCCACTTTGTAATTTGGATTTACACCTCCGGAAGCATTCGAGACGATTAACTTTTCAACGCCTAAATATTTCATCACACGAACTGGAAAAGTAACTTCTTTCATGGAATATCCTTCATAAAAGTGAAAACGACCTTGCATAGCAACTACTTTTTTAGTTCCAATAGTTCCAAAAACCAATGCTCCCTTATGACCTTGGACTGTCGAAACAGGAAAATTAGGAATTTCATCATACGGCAACACATAGTCAATTGCAATTTCCTCCGTAAATCCTCCCAAACCTGATCCCAAAATCACACCATACTCAGGACTAAAATTAATTTTCCCTTTAATATAACTAACTGTTTCTTGTACTTTGTCCCACATAACTCAAAATATTTTCATTAAAACTATCAGCATCAGAGAGAAATGAACTTTTTATGGGCAAATAATAAAGCTGTTCACTTAAAACACTTCCCTTTAATCGAACATAATCTTTTTCGGTTGTTACAATTATTTTACCATTTGCTTTTTTCTTAATTTCTTGTAATTCACTTTCGCGAAAATGATGATGATCAGGAAAAGTTAAACATTCGTCATTTTCTTTCTTCAAATGTGTAAAAAACGATTCGGGTTTTGCTATACCTGCCAAAAGTAATTTATCCAACAATTTAACTTCATCAACATTTATTCTTTTTTTATCCGAATAAACCACTTCGTCATACTCAATAAAGGTAAAAAACAAACTTTGATTTGAAGAAAGGTTCAAGTCTTTTTTAATAGTATTTTGAGCTTCCAAAGATAGATTCGGTGGGCATTTTGTAACAATAACAATATTTGCTCTTTTTACTCCGCTTCGCCACTCACGCAAATTTCCCGTGGGTAACATAAAATCTTTACTATATAAATCACCAAAAGAAGTGAGCATAATATAAAATCCCGCTTTTACTTTTCGATGCTGAAAGGCATCATCCAATAAAATGATATCTGGCTTAATTGAACCAGAAAGCAATTGTTCGATGCCATTTTTTCTATTGGCATCTACAGCGACTTGAATGTTATTAAATTTTTGATAAAATTGGAACGGTTCATCTCCTAACTGCAGTGCATCCGAATTTTCATTGGCCAAAACAAATCCTTCTGATTGTCTTTTATAACCTCTGCTCAAGGTTGCCAACTTATATCGGTCAGAAAGTAACCGAATTAAATATTCAATTTGCGGAGTCTTTCCTGTTCCGCCTACGCTAAGATTTCCCACAGCAATAACAGGCAAATCAAAAGAATATGATTTTAAAAATCCCCTGTCAAAAAGAAAATTCCGAATACCCGTAATAAAGCCATACAAAACAGCAAACGGGAACAGTATTTTTCGAAGTAAATTCATTTTACGAAAGTAAAACATTTTATGATAATAGCGAAAGCAATTACAAATCTTAAAAGGTTTTTCTGCCATTTTAATACGCAGGCAGATAATCTTTAAAACTCCAAAACAAAATCCTCTTATCGCATTATTTTTTAACAAAAAATACCCCCTAGAATTATGATAACGATAAATTAACATATCGTTTTTTATCGTTTTCTGAAATCTATTTATCAAGCATAAAATTCTCCCAAAAACTACCTAAGCTGTTCATTTTTAATTCTATTTTTGTTAAAAAACCATGTTATTTAAATAATTTTAGATAAAAAAATAACATAATTGATACTATTAAACACATCCGAAAACCCAAATTTGTTTAACCTACAATTATCACATTATGAAAAAAAACTACTTTACAGTTCTAATCTTATTATTGTTTACCGGAACCATTGAAGCGCAAAAAGAAAAAATAAAAGAAGCTGAAAAAGAAATGAACATCGGCAATCTGCAGAATGCAATCACTATTCTAAAAAGTATTGAATATCAGGTTTATAATTCTAAAGACGAAGAAAAAGCTCAATATTATTTTATTCAAGGAAGCTCATTTGTAGGATTGGCTGATAAAAAAACAGACGAAGGCAAAAACTTAGTTTTAGCAACAAAATCGTATAGAGAAACAATCAAAATTGAATCGGAATCAGGTAAAAGAAAATACTCTGGTCAAATACAGAGTTCTTTTAAAAACATCAAGGAAAAATTAGTAAATGTGGCTAATGACGATTCTAAAGGAAATAAACATATTGACAGTGCCAATGAACTTTATGAAGCCTATTTGATAGATACAAAAGACACAATTAATTTATATTATGCTGCATCAGCCTTTATAAATGGGAAAGATTTCGTTACAGCACAAAAACATTATGAAACATTAAAAACTATCAACTATTCTGGAATTGGCACTAATTATTATGCAATAAATAAAGCTACAAAAAAACAAGAGCTTTTTACAACTAACAATGACCGAGAACTTTCTATACAAGCCGGTACCCATGAAAAACCCCGAACTGAAAAAAGACCATCCAAAAGAGGCGAAATTTATAAAAACCTTGCTTTAATTTATTTTCAAAATGGGGATATCGTAAAAGCAAAAAAAGCCATTTCGGATGCGAGAATAAAAAATCCAGAAGACATTTCTTTGGCATTCGCAGAAGCTGATTTATATTTAGAAACCAAAGATTATGAATCGTATAAAAAAGCAATAGAGCCCATTTTGAAAAAGAATCAAAATGATGTCGATTTCGTTTATAATTTGGCTGTTCTTAGTGCTAAAGCCAAAAATGATGCCGATGCCGAAAATTTTTATTTGAAAGCAATTACACTTAATCCTAAATATATCAATGCTTATGTAAATTTATCGTTTTTGAAACTGGAAGAAGCAGCAACTATAAATGAAGACATGGATAAACTAGGCACTTCACCAGGAGAAATGAAAAAATACGACACTTTAAAAGTAAAAAGAGATGACATTTATAAAAAAACGATTCCTCATCTACAAAAAGCATTTGAAATGAATCCCGAAGATGAAGATATTTCTAAGAGCCTTTTGAGTGTTTATAATGCTTTGGAAATGACTGCTGAGTATAAAGAAATAAAAGCAAAATCATATTAATTTATAATTTATCACCTCTCAATTTGCCTCTAATATCATTTTAGGAGCAGAAATGGTCATGTATATTATTTTTTGGAGACAAATAAGTATCATAATTATTCACTAATAAAAAGTCATGCCGCTTAGAAAATGGAATGATAATTTTTCGATACAAATTCATATTTCGAATATTTAATATTTTATCTTTGGACGGAAATTTTAATAACATCGTAACACTAGCAATACAAATTAACAACAACTAATTTTATTGCTGATTTTACAGCGTACAGATTAATAAAATACCCCGAAAAAGTTTAAAAAAATGAGTACGATAAAAGAAATTCTTTCTGTTCTTGAAGAAATGGCTCCACTGGCTTATGCCGAAGATTTTGACAATGTAGGATTAATAATTGGAGACGAAAACGCTACAGCAACAGGCATTTTAGTCTGTCACGATGCTTTAGAAAATGTTATCGACGAAGCCATTGCAAAAAAATGTAATTTGGTTGTTTGTTTTCATCCCATCTTATTTTCTGCAATAAAAAAAATAACTGGTAAAAATTATGTAGAGCGCGCCTTGCTCAAAGCTATAAAAAATGACATTGCCATATATGCCGTTCACACTGCACTGGACAATCATCCAGAAGGAGTAAACAAAATATTTTGTGATACTTTGGAACTTATAAATACTAGAATTTTAATCCCCAAGCAAAATAACATCCGAAAACTAGTTACGTACACCATTCGAGACAATGCCGAAAAAGTTAGAGAAGCTTTGTTTGAGGCTGGAGCAGGGAGCATTGGAAATTATGACAAATGCAGTTTCAATTCCGAAGGGACTTTTACGTATCAAGGCAACGAAAAAAGCGAACCAACCATTGGAGAAAGAGGTGTAATGTCCAGAGGAACCGAGGTGAAAATCGAAGTTGTTTACGCAAAACATCTAGAAGCTGGAATTATAAAAGCACTTCGCGAAAATCATATCTACGAAGAAGTGGCTACCGAAATCTACAATATGAAAAACACCTTTAATCATATTGGTTTAGGAATGATTGGCGAATTGGAAGAAGAAATGGATGAAAAAGATTTTTTGGCTTATGCAAAAGACAAAATGAAAGCCAATGGAATTCGTCACTCAGCCTTTACAGGAAAAAAAATAAAAAAAGTTGCTGTTTTGGGAGGAGCTGGTAGTTTTGCCATAAAAAATGCAATTCAGGCTGGTGCCGATGTTTTTTTGACCGCCGATTTAAAATATCATCAGTATTACGAAGCCGAAAATCAGCTTTTATTAGCCGATATTGGACATTTTGAAAGTGAACGCTATACAAAAGAGTATATTGTTGATTATCTTAGAAAAAAAATCCTTAATTTTGCAATCATTTTATCGGAAGAAAATACAAATCCAGTTAAGTACTTATAGAATATGGCGAATACGAAAGAATTAAGTGTTGAGGACAAGTTAAGAGCAATATACGATTTACAGCTTATTGACTCTAGAATTGACGAAATCAGAAACGTGAGAGGTGAATTACCTTTAGAAGTAGAAGATTTAGAAGATGAAGTTGCAGGTTTAAGCACTCGTTCAGAGAAATTGAAAGGTGAATTAGAAGTAGTCGAAAACCTTATCAAACAAAAAATAAACGCAATTGACGAGCATAAAGAAGCGGTTAAAAAATACACTAAACAACAGGAAAGTGTTCGTAATAACCGAGAATTCAACTCGTTGACTAAAGAGGTTGAATTTCAAGAATTAGAAATTCAATTGGCTGAAAAGCAAATTAAAGAAATGAAGGCTTCTATTGAGCACAAAAAAGAAGTAATCAATTCTTCTAAAGAAAAATTAGATTCTAAATCATCTCATTTAAAACATAAAAAATCAGAATTGGATGCTATCATGTCTGAAACTCAAAAAGAAGAAATCTTCTTAAGCGAGAAATCAGCAGAGTTTGAAGCATTAATCGAAGATCGTTTATTGGTAGCTTACAAAAGAATCAGAAGCAGTGTTCGCAACGGATTAGCTGTTGTTTCTATCGAAAGAGGAGCATCTGCTGGATCATTCTTTACAATTCCGCCACAAACACAAGTAGAAATTGCTGCCAGAAAGAAAATCTTAATCGATGAGCACTCTGGAAGAATTTTAGTCGACAGTGTATTGGCTGAAGAAGAAAGAGAGAAAATGCAACAATTGTTTTCTAAGTTCTAAAAAAAATAACTAAGCCTCGAAATTCGAGGCTTTTTTTATATCACATTATTTTGAACCTAAAAAAAAGCATCCGGTTTATAGTTGTCAAATCTGTTGGTCAATACATCAACCTGCTCAGTTTGGTACATCCCAAAAAAGCGCTGCATTTGTCCTATTCGCTTTTTACTCAGCCACAAATTGGCAAACTAAAAAAAGAGAGTCTTCCTGCGATTTTACAAAACACAATTAAAGAAACATTCCAGCACAACGAACACCATTTTCAGACCTACACTTGGGAAGGAAATGAAACCAAAATTCTTTTGGTACACGGCTGGGAAAGCAATTCGGCTCGTTGGGAAAAAACCCTGCCGTATCTGCAAAAATCAGGAAGCACCATAATCGCCATAGACGCTCCTGCTCACGGACAAAGCAGCGGAAAGGAATTCAATGTTCCCCGCTATGCCGAATTCATCAACAAAGCAGTCAAAAAATACAACCCAAGCATTATCATCGGCCACTCTATTGGTGGTGCAGCCTGCGTCTATCATCAGTATTTACATCCTGAAACCAGTATCGAAAAAATGGTGATTCTCGGCGCACCCTCCGATTTAAAAACGCTCATCGATAATTATATCCAAATGTTGAGTCTCAATCGCAAAATGTTTACTCTTTTGGAAAAACGCTATTTAGAAAATTTTAATCTCAAACTAGAGGATTTCTCCGGAGGCGCATTTGCCCAGCACATCAAGATAGACGGAATCATCGCACACGACACCGCCGATACTGTAGTCGCATTTGAAGAGGGACAAAAAATCGCAAACGGTTGGAAAAAAGGGAAATTTATCACCACCAACGATTTAGGACACTCCATGCACGACGATGATTTGTATCAAGAAATATATCGCTTTTTATTTGAAAAATAGATTGTTTTATTATTCGATTTCTGGATTATTAGATTGTTAGACTTTTTGATCGAATCCTCAAATTACGAGCTATCCAAAATAAGAAGCCTAAAAGTCTAATAATCTAATTTAAATTCTCCAAAAGAAACTCAGGCGAGAAATCAGCCCCATTTTCCCACTCCAAAGTCCAAGAATTAAGTTTAAACTTTCGGAAATTATCAATTTCTTTAAGAGGTTCAAATATTTTTTTATCAAGATGTCCTTTCAAATCAACTACTCCCTTTTTATTGTTGTTAAATTCAATTTCTATCTGATACTCTTTCAAATAATTTGCTTTTGTAACCCAAACTAAACTCATAATAGTATCATTTTAAAGGTTCAATTTTTTTAGGTATTTCGCCATTTTGAGCCAAATCCCAGTTTTCTAATAATTCCGACTTATGCAAATCCATCCATTCAAACACCAACTTCAAAGCTCTTTTTGGCATAAAACCTTCAACAATTTCGTCGTTAATGTTTATTACGGCTTTAAAATCTAAATAAAGAACATGAAAATGAGGAGGATTATGATCATTAAAGAACATTTGAATTATAATTCCATAAAATCTACAAATTTCAGGCATACATTGTTATTTCAAATTTACGCCTTTTAATTTAATTTTATAAACTGCTTTTCAAAATTTCCATTTCAAATAATATAAATTCTCAATATTCTAGAGAATAAAATCTAAAAATCCAAAGAGTCTAAAAAAAGACTATTTTTGCAGTATGGAAGAAAATCTAAAACGCCTCAATAAATTCATAGGAGAAACGGGCTATTGTTCCCGCCGTGAGGCTGATAAAATTATCGAAGAAGGTCGAGTAACCATTAATGGAATCGTGCCAGAACTTGGAACAAAAGTTTCGCCAGATGACGAAGTGCGCATAGACGGAAAACTAATTCGCGAGAAAAACGAAAAACCCGTTTATCTTGCTTTCTACAAACCCGTAGGAATAGAATGCACCACCAATCTGGAGGTTCGCAACAATATTGTTGATTACATCAATTACCCAAAACGTATTTTCCCGATCGGTCGATTGGACAAAGCCAGTGAAGGCTTGATTTTTATGACTAATGACGGTGATATCGTCAACAAAATATTACGTGCCAGAAACAACCACGAAAAAGAATATACCGTAACGGTAAACAAACCCATAACCGACCGTTTTATAGAGCGAATGGGAAATGGCGTACCAATTCTAGACACTGTTACCCGAAAATGTAAAGTAGAACAAATCAGCAAATACATTTTCAAAATTATTCTGACACAAGGACTAAATCGCCAAATCCGCAGAATGTGCGAATATTTAGGCTACGAAGTTACCGCCTTGAAACGCATCCGAATCATCAATATTTCGCTTGATGTTCCTGTAGGGCGCTACCGTGATTTAACCGATGCCGAAATCAAAGAATTAAACGCATTAATTGAGCCTTCCAGCAAAACTGAGGAAGCAAGCTTGCCAAAAGCAGAACCTCAGCCGCAAAAAAGAAGAACCGAATTCATCAAAAGAGACGATCCACGATTTAAGAAAAGAGGGGATTATTAAATAAACTCCAAAAAAGAGAGGCTGTCTGAAATATTTTTCAGACAGCCTCTCTTTTTTAATGTAATAATCGTCAATAAAATCTATATCCAAAAATCACTTTTTCTCTTTCTCTTTCTTTTTTGGTTTTTCTTCCTCCAATTTCATTCCGAACTTCTTGAATTTGTAAGTAATCGAAAACATCCCATAGCGTTTCAAAACCGTGTTTTGGGCATCCACTACAGATGTTGCCGATATGGTTCGTGTGGCACTTTGATTTTGGTTCAGAATATCATATACTTTGACTTTAAAAATCCACTGATCCTCTTTAGTTTTGTAAGAGAAGCTGGTATTCCATAAATAGAAATCCTTTTTGAATCCTCCCGAAATATTCGAGTTGTAGTTATACCCAAAATCATTCCCGAGAACCCATTGCTTATAGAAATAATTGGTCGCCTCTATCTTGAAATTGTGTTCTCTGTTTGATGCTTCATCAATTCTATAATTATCATAGTTGGTTTTTCTATAAGCAAAATTATATGAAGGACGCAGCGTAAAAAATTCTCCATAGTCATACGAAATAGACGCACCAGGTGCTATACTTTGTATCTCGGCCGAATACAATTCCGCATTGGTAAATCCCTTCTGAAATTCATATCCTGTATTCAATTTCAAAGAATATTTAAACGTATTCAAATCTTTTTTTATGGTTTTATCCCAATTGCCCCCCAAAGTAAGATCATAATTTCCTGAAATGTTAACATAAGTCGTTTTTTGTTTTCCGTTTTCGTCATAAGCCGAAGTAGAAGCAATACTACTGTCTGAATAATTACCAGTCGAATAAATAGAAAAACCAGAAAGAGCAGAAGTATTTTGATTTCCATAATTAGCATTGAAATAGTGACTTTTCCCTATGTCCAAATTACTATTTCCTACATAGGTATTCAAAGGACCATATTGAATTTCGACTGGCAAAATCTGGGAGGCGGTTGGTAAAGAATACTGACGACGGTAAGAACCACTAAGGTTTTTAGTTTTAGAAAAATTATAATTAAAATATAAATTCCCTTCTGGTAAAGCGTAGTTATTTGACAAATCAATATTGGTGTCCAAATAATTAGAATGATTGTCCGCCTCCACAAAATAGGTTCCCAGCGTCGCCTGTAAATAGAGTTTCTTTCTACGTATTGTCAATCCAGCATTGGGAGAAAACCGAGTTGATTTACATACAAAATAATTTGACAGCGAATCATTCTTATTCGAATACTTATCAGTTGCATCATCAAAATCAAAAGTATTCCTGTCGTCTTTCGATTTATTCCAATTTGTCATTACACCAACGAAAACAGACAAAGAATCATTTATGGGTTCCGAAAATTGTGCATTGAAGGAAAAATTATCGTAGGTGTATTTTGCTATGCTATTTTGATTTCGAATATCGTCGGGTGTTTCATCCTGATAAAATAACGTAGCCGACTTATTTATCGAATTAATGTCATTTTTTGAATTGTAATTTTGTGCTGAAGCACTAAAATAGCGTCCTTTTTTATTGAAAGATCTATAAAAACTTAACCAGTTTTGAAAGTTCTCAGAATCGTTAGTGTAATTTCCTTTAGAATTATTTTCATTCATTAAATTATTATTGTCGTCCCGTGAAGAAGACTTAGAAAGATTATCACCAGTCGTAGTTCCTTTTGTCAATTTTGGAACCATTCTAATTCTTGTCTTTTTATTGATATTATAATCAACATCCATGTCTATATTATGATTTTCAGACAATTGATTACTCATACTCTCCGCTTCGGTGAAAATATTTCCTGTAGGCAAAAACTCTGAACTGGACGTTTTGCTTCGGTTTTCATTATCCGAATTTGTATAATTGTATGCAGCATGTGCATTTAAGTCTTTTTTCCATTCGTCATCATAATTCAGTCCAGCAGTACTCGAACGGGTTATTCCCTGTAAAATCCTATTACTGGAATTACCTCTTCTTGATCTACTATTATTTCGACCGCCACCCATATTGTCAAAAACATCGTCCATAGAAAAACCTACAGAATTAATATTGTTTGAAGAAGCAATTGCAGTAATACGGCGTTTGTTTTTGAAATAACTGGCAATACCACTGCTTTCATATCGATCATCCGTGCCGTAACCTCCCATTATTTTTCCGAAAATCCCTTTATTTTTGTCTTCCTTAAAAGTCAAATTAATCGTCGAATTATTCGAACTTGACTGTTGCTTGGTCATTTCTTCTTCTTTGGTTTTGGTATTCGAAACCTGTACTTTTTTAATCATATCGGCCGGTAAATTCTGTAGTGCCATTTGTCCATCTTCGCTAAAAAAAGGTTTTCCATTAACCAATATTTTGTCGACTTCCTTTCCATTGATGGTGATTTTCTTGTTTTCGTCGATTTGTGCTCCGGGCAATTGCCGAATCAAGGCTTCGACATTCGCATCGGGACGCACTTTGAACGAAGTAGCATTAAATTCCAAAGTGTCTTTTTTGATTTTGACAGGAGGCGCTTCACTTTTTATAACTACTTCAGAAAGTACTATTTCTTTTTTCAAAAGTCGAAAAACACCAAAATCTTTATTCTCTGTACATGAATTTTCTTTTATTTTATGGTTTTGATAACCGGTGACATCTGTTTTCAAGAAAAAGGGAATTGTGATTTTTTTAGTTTCAAACTTAAAAATTCCATTTTTATCCGAAACCGTATAATCTATTATTGTGGAATCTTTTACGCTCGTAAGATAAACGGTCGCTTCTTCAATTGGAGCCGAAGTTTCCTTGTCGATAAGCTTTCCTTTAATATTTATTTTGGTTTGAGCACTACCCAAAAGACTTAAAAAGCAGATAATTATCAGAAAGTATATTTTATTCATATTTTATTTTAAATTGGTACAACTTTTCACTCCATAAAAAAAATTGCCTTTTTTAAGGCAACCTTTTATTGAATGCTATCAGTCTAATGTTGTATAATAAATGATATAATGATTTTTTCCAAGGATTAGGTTTTAGAAACTAAGTATTGTTTTTTATGACAATACCTTATTTCATTTGTTCCTCTAAAATTCTCTTCAAAGCTTCGTTACTGTTATGTCCTAACTTTGGGTTTACGATTTCATTCTTTTTATTTACAAGGGCATAATGCGGAATTCCTGAGATTTTAAACTTCTGACTCAAATAGTTCCACTCATCTTGAGAAACTCTATAATGTTCTCCTTTTATATCTGGAATGCTTCTATTCCAAGTGTTTTCTGGAGAAGTTTGGTTTGTTATGTATAAAAACACAACATCCTGATTTTTCATATCTTCTTTTAGAGGCGCAATGTTTTTTATTCCCTGCATACAAGGACCGCACCATGTAGCCCAAAAATCGACATAGATCACTTTTCCTTTAAACTTGGTGATCATGGATTCAAAAAGTTCGTCACCTTCTGTTTTCTTGACCGTATTGATCGTATAGTCCGATTTTACCTTGTTGGCTTCTATTTGGGCTTTAATCCTATTGTTTTCTACAACAATATAATTGGACAAAAATGGATCCTTAATTTTTCCTTGAATCCATTTTAACTGATTGTCGATATAGGGAATTTTATCTCTTTCCAGATTTTTTGAATTTTGTTGCAATGTCATTACATCAAAAACAAATGCTTCTTTTATGCCAAACATCTCATTTAATTTTTGATTTAACTTTTGAAAATCTGATTCATCAGCAATTTCTTGAATATTGATCTTGTACTTTTCATTAAATCCTTTTAAACTTTCGCCATATTTATCTCCAAACTGTTTTTGAAGTACCTGCTCATCTTTGGTGTAATCCGCAATTTTAAAATCGGCAATCAATTCTTTTTCGGTCGAAGAAAAAGCAACACCATTTTTACTTAAATAATCGGCTACACTTACAATCGATCCATCGGTATCAGGATTTTCTTTTTGTAATTTTGTTAATGCTTCTTTGTGATTTTGATAAAATTTTTGATATTCCTCGTAGTTTTTTTTATAGAAATCCATTATTCTTGCGTAGCTTTTCTCCAATTTTTTACTGGCTGTAATTATATCCTGCTCATCTTTAGTTAAATTGACACCTAATTGTTGAAGTAGCTGTGCGGTCTCAGATAATGAAGTATAAGAAAGTCCATTAGCGCTTTTTCTTAATATATCAGCAAACCTCAACCTATTTATAAAACTGCTATATTCGTAAGTTAATACTGCTAACTTATCATTTAAAAATGGCTCAGTAATAAAATCATAGTAAGAGACCTCTAATTTGTAATCTTGTGAAGTTTTGCTTTCGGCTGTAGTTCCTGTCTTTTTAGTATTTCTATACATATCATAGCTTAACATTTCCCCCAAAGCTCCATATTCAATCTCTAGCTTTTTTATCTGAAATGCTTTCTGACCTATCAATTGTTTTTTGGCGAACTCATTCAAAGCTTGTAATTGTTTTTCTTTTATTAGCAAACAAGCGCCTTTATAGTCTTGAGGATTGGTTTCCAAAATGTTTTTTTTCATTTTTAAGTAATCCTCATAAGACCCTATGTTTAACAGTGCAACTAGATCTGTATTCATTCTGGCGCAATCACCCATAAACAATGGTGCGTTTTGATCTACCAAATGAAAGGTTTCTTTTCCGGGTTCAACAAAAACCCCTGCATTGGCGCTAGGCAAACGAACAAAAATGGTTTGTGGATGGTTTATTGGGAATTTTATCGAAAAACTTCCATCATCAGCTATTTTAACCAAATAAGAATTTTGGTTCCCTGTAAAAACATCATTCACAGCCACCGTTCCTGTTTTCTTGCCTGCTCTTGCCGTATATCCTTTGATTATTCCCGAATAAGTTGCAGAATCTAATTTAAAAATCATATCAGCATACGGTTCATCATTGGCTACTTTATAGTTTGGGTTTTCAATCTTAGTGGTGCTATAGCTTTGCATTTTTTGTTTATCAAAACCAAAACTTGTTCCTCCTTTTTTATCTATTTGTGCAAAAAAGGTTTTTTGTTTTCCATTTCGTTCAAGAACAATAGTATAGTTATTTTTTTTCTTTTCGACCATTTTGTAATTCCAAAGCACTTTATCAACAACAGCGTTTGATGTATAAAATCCGAAATCCCATTGATTGCTTCCATCGGCGAGAAACCAATTGCCTCGCAGTTCTTTTGGCAAAAGTGAAGCTTCCTGTTCCTTTATCACAATATCATAAATTGACCAATTCCCTCCAGCATTTGCCTCGCCAAAATCTACTTTATTTACGGCACTGCTTAATTTAGGAAAGTATAATTGATAGTTAACTTCGCCACTCTCTGGAATGGTATATCTTTTCCCCAATGGAATCCCTTCTGTCTTTGTCATAAAAATCTTTTCTCCGCCATTTACATCTTGTATATAACTTTCTTTAGGAACAGATATCGAGCTTCCTGGTTGGGATTTAATATAAAAATGAAGTATGGTCGCTTCCGGTGTCAATTCAATTTTGGTTAAACTCCCTGGAATAGTACTCATACCATAATCAGGATTGTCTATTGATTTTTGTGAAAATACACTACAGGTTACTAAGAGTCCTAAGAAGAAAAATAATATTTTTTTCATGGTTGTTGATTGTTAAAAGAAAACAGATTTAAAAAAAAATGTAGGTTTTTTTAATTAATTTCAAACATAATTATTAATTAAATACGGTAAATACAATTAAATGTTAAAAACAACATAAATTAAATACTACATATTTAACATTACGCTTCTAAAATAAACAGGATGTTTAATCTTAATTTTTATTTAATTAAACTATAAAAATCAAAGACACTTGTTGCATCAGCATTAAGACTAAAACTATTGCTCATATAAAAAGTACAATTAGAATCATTTTTCAAACTTCCGGACAAATTTTCAATTCTTTTTTTAACAGGCGTCCGTAGTTCCGTTTTATCTAATTTAACAACTAACTTATCGAGCTTTTCGCCTTTCATATAAATATTAGATTCTTTGGCTTCGATAGACACAAAAGCAATCTTCTTAAACCCAAACCAGTCTAATTTGGACTTTTTCATAAAAATATTCAACGTATCAGTCTGAAATTTAGAGATATTGATATATGATTTTTCTTTACTTACTATACTTTTTATGTTTACACAAAAAACTTCTGAATCCATAAAATATTCGTTCTCTTTAGCTTGTTTTTTTTGGGCTGACGATATAAAAAGGGTGTCATTTCGAACCACATAAGGATCAAATTTAGAAACAGCATCCTTCCTATAACCTTGTTTTATTTTATTTACTTTTCCACTCTTTAAACTAATATTTGCCCCAGCCTCAGCAACTAGAACTGAGAAAGGAGGTAGCGTTTTTTCTTGAAATACAAAATTATCCTTATCATTATAATCCTTATTGTATTTTGCGCCTAGATATAGCAAAGTAATTCCTCCGAAAAGAAAAATTAAAAAAGAAAGAAATATTGCGTTACTTGTTTTCATGGTCATTGTTTTTTATTACGGATAATAATTCGTTTAAATCAGTACTGTTGAGTTGGAGCAATTTTACTTTAAGAAGAAAATCGGGCAAATCCTGACTGAAAAAATTAGTTTTTTCAGTTGCCTGAATCAGTTCGAAAGCTTTTTCGGAGACAAAAAAACCGATGCCTCGTTTGTTGTCAAAAATACCAGATTCCTGTAAATTGGTATAAGCCCGCATCACTGTGTTATGATTCACTTCAAATTCAGCCGCCAAATCCCGCACTGATGCCACCCGATCGCCAGACTGCAATTGTCCTTCTAAAATTTGTCGGCAGAGATTATCCACTATTTGGAGATAAATCCCTTTGGTTGATTTAAAATCCATATTAAGCCTCCTTTTCCTTTAATTTAAAATAAGCAATACCCAAAAAGAACATCCAAGAAAACAAAGACAGTAATAAAATGAATGTTTCACCACTGTGCAAATTTTCTGTAACAACAAAATCCTTTAATTTAATATCAAAACCATGAGTTTCGTGAGGGTAAAAAATATGGGACAGCAACATAAAGAATAAAATTAAACTTCCCAATACAACTCCTGAAACAATCACTGTTTTAACCAAAGCATAACGTCTAAAATGAGTTGTGCCGGCAAAAAGATAAACTCCATAAGAAAACAATCCGAATATCATAAAAACTATCTGCCAAAAATCCCACAATTCATCAGTCCTTCTAGTTACCAAAAGACGAAACTCAAAATAAGGAATTAAAGAAGGGTCTAATCCTGATTCTCCCGGAATTAAGGATGCTTTTGCCAAACGAATCGCTATCCAAAATATCCCCAAAGCAATAGGAAGAAATAACACAATCCTTAACAGAAACTGAAGCATCACTTTCTCAAGTGTGGAACCTGGATTGAGTAAATAATTACTTGTCTTAATTTTATCGGACAAATCGGGAAATGCAGTGCCAACAATAACGCCAACTACCAACATATAAAACATAAAACATGTCAAATAATTTTGGTTGATAGAATAGTCATGCTTAATCATACTGTCTTTAGATCCATTAAGAAAATTATAGCATAATAAATACGTTACAAGCCCCAATCCAATAATGGTTAAAAGGTATTTTGTTTTATTAATCAGCAAATCTTGTTGGAATAGACGGCTAAATCTTTTTACGTTAAAATAGTTATTAAACGGCATGGCTTTCGGATTTTAGGGTTACTTTATTGATGATGGCATTAAAAAGCAGTTCGATGTCTATTTCGGTTTCTTCGAGTGAGTCTGCCGGCAATATTATACGGTGGCCACCAAGACATTTCTCCTGATAAATAGGCGTTTCAATACCTGCTAAACTGGCAACGGTTTTAAATTCCCATTGCTGGCTGATGTCAAAAATGGTTTCGTTAAAAACGATTTTCCCTTCGTCGAGTACAACGATTTTATCAATTATCGTTTCAATATCTTTTACCTGATGGGTCGAAATAAGAACCAATTGTTCCTCGGAAACCGAACTGACCAATATTTTTCGGAACAAACTTTTGGACGGGATATCCAAACCATTCGTAGGCTCGTCCAAAATCAGCAAACTGCAATTGGTCGATAAGGCAAAAGCGATCAGGAATTTTTTGCGTTGCCCATGAGAAAGTCCGTTTAGATTATTTTTGGAATCCAATTCAAATTCCTGAAGGATTCTGCTCATTTTGTCATAATCGAATTTTGGATACAAAGGAGCGGTTGCCTTTATGTAAATCCCAATGCTTATTGAGGGAAACGAAAACTCTTCGGAAACCATATAGATATCGGACAAATAATCCGGCAATCGATCAAAGGGCTTGAAACCATTAATTCTTAATTCGCCTAATTGCGGTTTTAGCAAACCTGAAATTAACTTGAGAAAAGTTGATTTCCCTGCTCCGTTTTTGCCAAGTAATCCCACAATACTGCCATTTCCCTGCTGAAAGGATAAATCAGTAAACAAAACGTCCTGTTTTTTGTACTGAAAAGTTAGATTTTGAATAGTAATCATAGTATGGTTTTTTAGTGTACTAGTTTAGTAGTACACAAATAAAGCAAATAGTTATTTATAAAACAAGCCTTTTTGCAAATATTTTTTTTATAACTATCTGGAAACCTGATTACGATTATAAACTCTTTTTCTTTTTGGATCATTGCAAAAATGCAAAATCTCTCTCCTTAGCCCCGATTGCAGTGGAAATCCTTTATGTTTTTTCTTTAAAAACATAAAGATTGCAACGGAAAGCGGGACAATGTCTCCTAAAAAACCAAATCTTTCTGCTTCAAAAAATATAATTACACTTCGATTGAAAATGACCAAGATTGCGGAATTGGCCACAGATTTTACGGATCGAACGGATTTAAACGGATTTTTAATTAAGCACTCGAAAAAATAATATGGAATATGAAAGCCATTAAACGCAAAAAAGCCGTTTCAAATAAATGAAACGGCTTTTGTATAATAAAATAGCGTTTTATTTTCTGCTTCTGATTTCTCTTGCCAAAAGCGTGTTTTTCAATAACATTGCAATAGTCATTGGTCCAACTCCTCCTGGAACTGGAGTGATGAAAGAAGATTTCTTGCTTACTCCGTCAAAATCAACATCACCTGTAATTTTATATCCTTTTGGGTGTGAAGCGTCTTCCACTCTGGTAATACCCACGTCGATTACAACAACTCCATCTTTTACCATATCGGCTTTCAAATAATTTGGAACACCAAGGGCTGTGATGATAATATCTGCATTTTTAGTATATTCCTCAATATTTTTGGTTCTGCTGTGTGTAAGCGTCACTGTAGAATCTCCAGGATATCCTTTGCGGCTCATCAAGATACTCATCGGTCGTCCCACAATATGGCTGCGCCCAATAACTACGGTATGCTTACCTGCCGTTTCCACTTTATAGCGTTCTAGCAATTCCATTATTCCAAATGGAGTTGCTGGCAAAAATGTTTCCATATCCAAAGCCATTTTTCCAAAATTTGCAGGATGAAAACCATCCACGTCTTTTTCTGGATCAACAGCCATCAGGATTTTTTGTTCGTCGATGTGTTTTGGCAAAGGCAGTTGAACTATATAACCGTCTAGATTATCGTCTTCGTTTAATTCTTTAATTTTAGCAAGCAATGCCTCTTCGGTAATATCGGCTGGTAAACTCACTAATGTAGATTCGAAGCCAATTTGTTCGCAAGAACGTACTTTGCTCCCTACATAAGTTAAACTTGCTCCATCAGTTCCCACAATTACTGCAGCTAAATGAGGTACTTTTTCCCCATTTTCTTTCATTGTTTTTACTTTAGCAGCGATTTCATTTTTAATATCTTCCGATGTTTTTTTTCCGTCGAGTAGTTGCATTTTTACTTTGTTTAAAAAGTTTAAAGTTTAAAAGTTTAAGCTCATGGAACTAAAAAAAATATAACTTAAAACCAAATAGTTGTTTATCGTTGTAATTGTATTTGAAAACTGTATACTAAAAATCTGTTTTCTGCAAACTGAAATCTGAATACTGATTAACGTATTCCCGGCATTCCGCCCGGCATACCGCCTTTCATTCCGCCCATCATTTTCATTAGGTTTTTTCCTCCCGGACCCTGCATCATTTTCATCATCTTGCTCATTTGCTCAAACTGCTTCATCAATTGGTTCACTTGTTCCACTTTTGTCCCAGAACCTTTAGCAATTCTTGCTTTTCTTTTCACATCGATTATCGCAGGCTTGCTTCTTTCGATTGGAGTCATCGAATGAATAATAGCTTCTATATGTTTGAAAGCATCGTCTTCGATTTCGATATCTTTCATCGCTTTTGAAGCACCTGGTATCATCCCAACCAAGTCTTTCATATTACCCATTTTCTTCACTTGCTGAATTTGTGACAAGAAATCATCAAAACCAAATTCGTTTTTTGCAATTTTCTTTTGGATTTTTCTGGCTTCGTCTTCGTCATATTGCTCTTGAGCTCTTTCTACCAACGACACAACATCCCCCATACCAAGGATACGCTCTGCCATACGATTTGGATAGAAAACATCAATTGCATCCATTTTCTCGCCAGTACCCACAAACTTAATTGGTTTGTTTACTACCGATTTAATAGAAATCGCAGCTCCACCACGTGTATCACCATCTAATTTGGTTAAAATAACCCCATCAAAATTTAAGATATCGTTGAATGCTTTTGCAGTATTTACGGCATCCTGACCTGTCATTGCATCTACAACAAATAAAGTTTCCTGTGGCTGAATGGCTTGATGTACTTTGGCAATTTCATCCATCATTTCTTTATCGACAGCAAGACGACCTGCAGTATCGACAATCACGACATTGAATCCATTGGCTTTGGCGTGCTTAATTGCATTTTGCGCAATCTCAACAGGATTTTTATTTTCTGGTTCAGAGTATACCTCAACAGCAATAGAATCTCCTACAACATACAATTGCTGAATAGCCGCCGGACGGTAAATATCACAGGCAACCAAAAGCACTTTTTTATTCTTTTTTGTTTGAAGAAAATTGGCCAATTTACCTGAGAAAGTTGTTTTTCCAGATCCTTGTAACCCTGACATTAATATTACCGATGGATTTCCAGAAAGATTGATTCCCGCAACATCTCCACCCATTAATTCAGTAAGCTCATCTTTGACTAACTTTACCAATAATTGTCCAGGCTGTAATGTCGTTAATACATCCTGACCTATTGCTTTCTCTTTTACTTTGGTGGTAAAATCTTTGGCAATTTTAAAGTTGACATCGGCATCGAGTAAGGCACGACGCACTTCTTTCAAAGTTTCGGCTACGTTTACTTCAGTGATTTTTCCGTGTCCTTTTAATATATGAAAGGCTTTGTCTAATTTATCGCTTAAATTATCGAACATAATTGTATTTCTCTTTAATTAAGGCGCAAATTTAATGATTTGATATTGAAGTTTAAATAGTATTAGAAATAAAAAATCAATTGTTTTTAAAATAAAATGTAAAATGTTTTTAAATAAATTTCTCCTCAGGCGTAAATCCTCTTTATTTACACCAAAAGCCAATTGTTACAAATACTAAAATGAAAAAAGGCTGCCCATTTTAGACAACCTCTCTTCTTCAAAAAAAACCAAACTAACTACTGTATAACTTACTTTTTGTTCTAAATCATAGATAAAAAGTAATATTTTTAAAATGTTGTTGTACTATTCGCCTGATAGGCAAAATTGAAAGTAAAATACCTAGACACAGAATTTGCATCTGGAATTGCAGGTGCATCTTTGTAATAGCTTAAAATTTCAAATTTTGCGTATTTGCCATCATGAGTTTTAACAACAAATACTTTTCCTGCTTTTGCAGAAATAATATGAGTTAAACTATTATAATCATACCATGTATTATCTCCCGAAGTTGGAAACGCATATTTATTTGCTCCGTCCTGAGTAAAAGCAGCAACAGCCGGAAATGCTGTTACACTAGCAAATGTTCCTGAAACAATACTTACTGCCCCGCTTCCTTTTCTTTCTGGCTCGTCCGTAATATTGATTTTAGCTCCGCCATTTACAATTATTACTGTTCCACGAAAAGCGATATCCCAATTGTCATTGGTAACGACTTTATTTTCAGAGAAACTGAATTTTGTAAATTCACCACCAGCTGGCTGTCCTTGGCTACCCGTTTGTGGTGCAGAAAGATTAGAAACTGTTTGAGTTGCAACAACTGGAATTGTTTCCTCTTTTTTATCATCATCATTACTGCAAGATGCGATAAAAAGTGTCAATGTTAAAATCGAAAGTTTTAAAAAATTTAATGTAAATCTGTTTTTCATAATAAAAGTGTTTAAAATAAAGGTTAATTAAAAATTATATTGAATTCGTGCAAAAAGCTGTCTTCCGGAAAGGTTTGGAATTTGACTAGAATCTGTATAATCAAACAAATTGTTGGCTCCTATCTGAACGAGTAATTTATCAGTAATATATTTTGAAGCCGACAAATTTGTTGTGAAATAATCATCTACAAATGTGTCGTATTTGTCAAGAATTTGATTCCCGTTAGTGTCATACATTCCGTATTTACTTCGATAAAAAACACGTAAATTGATGTCTGTTTTTATTTTCGGAATCGTGTATGCCATTTTAATATTGGCAGTATGTTTCGATCGATTGTATAATCCGAAATAATCCGATTTATTAATTTTAATGGTTTGTAATTCTGAGTTTCGTATGTATTGATGATTCTCAAAATTATCGACAACCGATTTATCTTTAGCTGTTAAATATTGATAACCTAATGAAACTGTAAATTCCTTGGTAAAATTATAAGTTGAATTAAACTCTACCCCATAAGTAAAAACTTCGCTGACATTGAAGTAACTAAAAACGTTCTGACTATTGTTTTTTTGAGCTACCACCCTCGTATCAATCAAATTATTTATCAAATTGTAAAAAGCATTTACATCTAATTTCAGTTTGTTTCTTTTGTAAAAAGTTCCAAAATTGAAATTCACAGAGCTTTCGGCATTCAATCGACTATCAAAACTAATTCCATCTACTCTTTTCAAAATTTGACCTTCAGCACCCAATTGATTTAAGCCATCTTCAGCAACATTATAACCCAAAACGGTGTATCCTACGGACGGATTAGTAAAATCGAAATATAACTGACGGAAATCTGGTGCTTTATAACCATACCCAACTGACCCTTTTAAAGAAAAATTATCACTTATTTTATAATTCAAGGCTAATTTGGGGCTAAACTGCGATGCATATTCGCTATGATTATCATATCGAAATCCAACAAGAATATTCCATTTTTGGGTTGGGTTATAGTCGTATTGCACAAAAATATATTGAGAATTAAATTTTACATTAGTCTCAAAATAGGTTCTGTCTAAAGTTTCATAATTTAAACCTATTCCTGCGGTTAGCTTGTTATCATTTATTGCTAAAGTTGTTCTAACTTCTGGTCGAAAAAGCCATTGATTATAAAAGGTTTTATCATAAAGCACATTATTTTCATCATTCAAAAACGAATCATTTTTATAATTGGTAGCATATAATTCATATTCAGAATAAAATTTAGAATTCCATTTATGTTCTAATTTAATTTGTGAATTCCACTCGTTTTCTTTTGCGTCTCCTTTATAATTTCCAGAATCAATTATAGCTACGTTATTCATCTTCTGATTATAGAAACGATTACTTACAATTAGTTTTAGATTTTCTGAAAAATCATAATACAGTTTTGGCTGGATTGTGTAATTATAGAATTTTTCAAGATTTTTTAAAGGAGTGTTTTTATCCAAATCATATCCGTCAGAGGAATAGAAATTGGCAAATAAATTGGCAGAAAACTTTTTCTTTTTCCAATGAATATTAGCATTAATATCATTAGTGTTGAATGCTGCATATCGGTACGAAAGAGTACCTGATAACATATCCTTTTTAGGTTTTTTTGTAATTACGTTGATCACACCTCCCATTGCTTCTGAACCATATAAAGCGGAAGATGCTCCTTTTACAATCTCAATTCGTTCTATATTTCCAACAGAAACTCTTGACAAATCTAAAACCCCTGCACTTCTACCTACAAGAGGCACACCATCAATTAGAATCATAGTATAAGTTGCATCCAATCCTTGCATTTGAATTCCTTCAAAACCACTTTCATCTGGAATCAAAATAATTCCTGTCTGTTCGGTTAAAATTTCATTTAATCTTGTTGCACCCGTTTTGGCAATTTCTTCCGAAGTAATTATTGTCATCGGTAATGGTAATGACGAAAGAACTCTCTCTGTTCTTGTTCCTGTAATCACCATTACCTCTAACAATTCATTTGCGTGAATACTATCTTTTTTCCTTCCTTGAGCAAAAAAAATTTGACAAAAAACAAAGGTTATAAAAAGAGTAGTTCTGTATTTCATTATTTTTATTTAGTCTTAATAATATCGCAAATGTATGTGTTATTTTTATTTGTTCTAAATAAATTTAATATATTTGTCGAAAATCTTTTAATAATAAAAACCAAATTATGATTACACAAAAAAATTATCTATCTGTAATAATAGCGATTACGAGCCTTACTGGATTCAGTCAGGATGCAAAAAAAGAAGATATTAACGCCATTAAATCGATGTGTGGCTGTTATGAAGTGAAATTCAATTTTACCGAAACATTTAAATATCCTAAAGATTCGGCCACTTACAAACCATCTGCAACAAAACACGAAACTGGCTTAGAATGGGTAGAATTAGTGGAAGACAAACCTAACAAAATTGTATTGCAGCATTTATTAATTGTTGGAACTGGTGAAAATGACATTGTAAAGCATTGGAGACAAGATTGGCTATATGAAAACACCGATTTGTTTTCTTTTTTCAAAGACAACTCTTGGAAATTCAATAAATTATTGATTAAAAATGTAAAAGGACAATGGACACAAAAAGTTTTTCAAGTAGATGACAGTCCAAGATATGAAGGTTCTTCAAGCTGGGCTCATATTGATGGGAAAACGTATTGGCTGAACACCGCCGATGCTCCTTTGCCAAGAAGAGAACACACTAAAAGAAACGATTACAACGTTCTTAAAAGAAGAAACATCCACGAAATTACCGCAACTGGCTGGAATCATGAACAAGATAACCAAAAACTGGTAAGAGATAAAAGTGGAAAAGATACTTTATTAGCTGAAGAAAAAGGATTGGATATTTATACCAAAGTTGATGACAGCAAATGCTTATTGGCTCAAAACTGGTGGAAAAACAATCAAGAACTTTGGTTAAAAGTAAGAAGCAAATGGGAAAAAGTATATGGAAGCAACAAAAATTTATCATTACAAAATAAAGTAAACAAAAAATCACTTTTCTCTGTTTTATTCGATTTAAAACCAACCGCAACCCAAGCAGAAGTTGACGCAATAATTGATTCATTTGTAATCAAGCAATAAACATTTACAATTATGTGCAATCTAAAAGTATTAAACAGAACTTCCAATGGCATCCTATTATACTGCCAGCATAGAGATATGTACCAATTGCTGTTTAACAATTTGACCTTTGATTTAAGCAGTATAGAAATGACCAGCTTTTCTAATTATTTGGATCAAATAGATGCCGATTATTGGGAAACCGAATATAAACACTCTATTTATGAGAAGAAAATTCCAATCCCGACTTTACAGTCTAACTTTATCATTTTGCTAAACAGAAAAGAACTGGAGGAGTTGCGCTTTCTGGTAGACTGCATTAGTCATTACAAGATTCTAAAACCTGTTGAGATTAATTACCAAATAATTTCAAATTAATTTCTTTTAGAAATATATACACATAAAAAAATCCGTCTAGTTTTTATACAACGAGACGGATTTTTTTATTTAACTATTGAAATTACATTCTCTCAGGAACATTGATTCCTAATAAACTAAAGGAATCAGCAATAACATCGGCTACTTTTTTGGACAATTGCACTCTGAATATTTTTTTATCCAAATCTGTTTCTCCAAGGATAGAAACGGCTTGATAAAAAGAATTGTATTCACGAACCAAGTCATACGTATAGTTGGCAATCAAAGCGGGGCTGTGATTATTGGCCGCATTCTGAATCACCTCAGGAAACAATTCTAATTGTTTTACCAATTCTTTTTCTTTTTCGTGCATCTCCACAATACCAGATGCCTCATTAAGATCAAAATCGGCTTTTCTCAAAATTGATTGAATTCTGGCATAAGTATATTGTATAAAAGGACCTGTGTTTCCAGCAAAATCAACAGATTCTTCTGGATTGAAAAGGATTCGTTTTTTTGGATCTACTTTCAAAATATAATATTTAAGAGCTCCAAGACCTATAGTATTGTATAATTTTGATTTTTCTTCAACCGAATAAGAATCTAATTTACCTAAATCTTCGGCAATTTTTTGAGCAGTACTAGTCATTTCCTGCATCAAATCATCGGCATCGACTACAGTTCCTTCACGGCTTTTCATTTTTCCAGAAGGTAAATCTACCATTCCGTAAGATAAATGGAAAAGATTAGAAGCCCAATCAAAACCTAACTTTTTCAGGATTAAAAACAATACTTTGAAGTGATAATCCTGCTCGTTACCAACGGTATAAACCATTCCACCAACATCTGGCATATCTTTTACACGCTGAATAGCAGTTCCAATATCCTGCGTCATATATACTGCAGTTCCGTCAGAACGCAATACAATTTTACGATCCAAACCTTCATCAGTCAAATCAATCCAAACTGAACCATCAGGATCTTTTTCGAAAATACCTTTTTCAAGACCAATCTGAACTACATCTTTCCCCAATAAATAGGTATTGCTTTCATAATAAAAACTATCAAAGTTTACGCCTAAATTTTTATAGCTTACTGCAAAACCATCATAAACCCATTGGTTCATGGTTTTCCAAAGTGCAATTACTTCGGTCTTTCCATTCTCCCAATCCAAAAGCATTTGTTGTGCTTCGAGAATGATTGGCGCTTGCTTTTTGGCTTCTTCTTCGGTTTTTCCAGCATCAATTAATGTGGTAATTTCAGCTTTGTACGCTTTATCAAAAGCTACATAATAATTACCAACTAATTTATCGCCTTTTAATCCCGTAGATTCTGGAGTTTCTCCGTTACCAAATTTTTGCCAAGCTAACATTGACTTACAAATATGGATTCCTCTATCGTTTATGATTTGAGTTTTATAAACTTTTTTACCCGAAGCCTTGATAATTTCGGCTACAGAATATCCCAATAAATTATTACGAACGTGTCCTAAGTGTAAAGGTTTATTGGTGTTTGGCGAAGAATATTCTACCATTACTGCCTTGTCATTTGTCGAAGGCGTCACAAATCCGAATTTTTCAACATCCTTTATTCCGTTGAAGAAATTCAAATAATAACTGTCAGCAATCACAATATTCAAAAATCCTGAAACAACGTTAAAACGGGCTACTTCTGGAAGATTTTCCACCAAATAGTTACCAATTTTATTTCCTAATTCAACCGGATTGCTTTTCACCAATTTCAATAATGGAAAAATAACCATCGTAATATCTCCTTCAAACTCTTTTCTGGTCGCTTGAAACTCTATTTTATCAATGGTAACATCAAACAAAGTTTGAATAGCTTTTTCTATAGATGGGGTAAGAATATTGGATAATGACATGGATACTTGATTTTTTTAAGTGTGCAAATATAAGGCTTATTCGCCAAATATAGAAAGTGAAAAATAACAACAACTATAAAAAACATTGCTTTTTTATGATAAGGTTGTTACAAAAGAGTAAAAAAGGAGTCTTATATGTTCCAACCTCAATCTTATTCCGCCATTTCATAAAAATTAGCGGATTACAATGATTAGTTTTAATAAATTACAAAAAGAAAAAACCCCAGAGAATGCCAACTCTAGGGTTTCTTTATATCAAAAAATAATAAAATTGAAAGTTTTAGTTTTCAATAGTCATTGAATAATTACAAATACATTACCATTTAATAATCGCACTAGCCCAAGTAAATCCGCTTCCAAAAGCAGCTAAAACTACGGTATCTCCAGATTTTATTTTTCCTTGTTCCCAAGCTTCGGTCAAAGCAATTGGAATAGAAGCAGCGGTTGTGTTTCCATACTTTTGGATATTATTATGCACTTGATCATCGCTTAGACCAAATTTCTTTTGGATAAACTGTGAAATTCTCAAATTGGCCTGATGCGGAATCAACATATCAATATCTGAAACCTGCAGATTATTAGCTTCTAAACCCTCATTGATTACCTCGGCAAAACGAACTACTGCATTTTTAAATACAAATTGCCCGTTCATATAAGGAAAATAACTTTCGTCATTAGGATCATTATCCGCTATAATATCGGTTACCCAACGCGCACCCATTCCCGGTGCTGTAAGAGCTAATTCTTCGGCATGGATTCCTTCTGAATGCAAATGAGTAGATAGAATTCCTTTCGACAAATCTTCTTCTCTGCTTAAAACAGCTGCTCCTGCTCCATCACCAAAAATTACCGAAACTCCTCTGCCACGGCTTGTCATATCTAAACCCGTAGAATGCACTTCTGATCCAATAACCAAAATATTTTTATACATTCCTGTTTTTATATACTGATCGGCAACAGAAAGAGCATAAACAAAACCGGAACATTGATTACGTACATCTAATGCTCCAACAGTTCTTAAACCTAAATCACGTTGCACTAAAACACCCGGACCTGGAAAATAATAATCGGGACTTAATGTTGCAAAAACAACAAAATCAATATCCTCTGCTGCAACACCCGAACGTTCCATTGCTATTTTAGCCGCTTTAACCCCCATTGAAGTAGTGGTATCTTCGCCTCGAATGATGTGTCTTCTCTCTTGAATGCCTGTTCTTTCTTGAATCCATTCGTCATTTGTGTCAATGATTTTAGATAAATCATCATTAGTCACTACATTATCTGGGACATAATATCCTAATCCTGTTATTTTTGAGTGGTACATATTTTACTATTTTATTAAAATCAATACTGCAAATCTAAATATTCTCTAAAAAACAAGAACACAATATCGTGTTTTTTTGGACATCTTCAGTTATATACAGCATTTATTTTCTACACGCCAATTTTAGCCTTTGCTTAAATAATTCTCAATATTACTTCTTGATTGAACTCTAAAGCTGTTTCATGTTCAAAGAAAATTACCCTTCTATCGAAAGCCGCTTTTATTAAAAATCGGCTTCCCTTAAAAAAAGATTCTTTTACTGTTGCTTTTATGGAGCCATTTGAATCTACTTTTAATTGATGTGGATATAATAAAACAATTTCATCTTCTCCGTCAATTGGCATTAACTGCGATAATTTTAATTCATTCACTTCACCAAAAAGCGAAGCAACATACTTATTTAAAGGATAATTATAGACATCTGCAGAAGGTCCTTTTTCCATAATTCTTCCTTGATACAAAACAATGGTTTCGTCCGAGAAAGAAAGAGCATCAACACTATCGTGGGTTGCAATAAAACAAGTGATTCCTTTTTTCTTTAAATAAGCAAAAAGATTTCTTCGAAGCGCATTTTTTCTAAAATTATCAATATGGCTGAAAGGTTCATCTAATAGCAATACTTCGGGTTCCAAGGCTAAAACTCTGGCCAGAGCCACACGTTGCTGCTGTCCGCCGCTCAATAATTTGGCTTTCACATTAGCAAATTCGGTCATTTCAACCATTTCTAGCAATTCTTGAATGCGTAGCTTTTTTAGTGGTAAAAAACCATTAGAAAGAAACTTGCCTACATTTTCGGCTACGGTTTCGTAGGGCATCAAATCAAAATCCTGCGCCAGATATTTCATAAAAGGCATTCCTGGGATTAGATTGTATTTTGGGCCTCGAATCTCTGTATCATTATACAAAATGCGTCCATGATTTAAATCATACATGCCATAAATCAATTTTAAAAGCGTGCTTTTTCCGCAACCGCTTTCACCAAGAATTGCTATATTTTGTCCTTTGGCAACAGTGAAGTCAACATTCTGAATAATGATTTTTTCGGTATAGCCGAATGAAATATTTTGAACTTGAAGCATTCTATACTATTAAAATTTTAGGATAACAAAGATAGTTTCTTTGGCAAAAAAAATATGTTTATAATTCATTTATATCCAAAAAAAAACTGCTTCATGATAAAGCAGTTTTTTTTAACATAATGAGTTAGTCACTATTGTTGCTTTTTGGCCTCTTCAACCATTTTAGCATTTGCAGTAATTGCAAATTCTACACGGCGATTTTGGCTTTGTCCTTCTTTGGTTTCATTAGACGCTATTGGATCTGCAATTCCAAAACCAGATGTTTTGAAACGGCTTACTGCCAACCCTTTTGAAGTCAAATAAGCTTTTACAGATTCGGCTCTTTTTTGCGAAAGCGTCAAATTATAATCAGCTTTTCCTGTACTGTCTGTATAACCAAATATTTCAATGTTGGTATCCGCGTAGGAATTAAATACAGGCACTAATTTATCTAAATTAGTTTTAGCTTGAGCAGTCAAAGTAGATTTATTAACATCAAAACGAACTGCATTTTCATTCAAAACCAAATGGATTCCTTCTCCAACTCTCTCAACATCGGCTCCTGGCAATGCTTGATCGATTTCGCGGGCTTGTTTATCCATTTTGTTTCCAATTAAGGCTCCAGTACCGCCACCAACAGCGGCTCCGATTGCAGCTCCTAAGGCAGCATTTCCGCCTTTTCCTAAATTATTTCCAAGAACAGCTCCAATAATTCCTCCTGCAACGGCGCCAATTCCTGCACCTTTTTGTGTATTATTAGCATTTTTCACAGAATCACAACCTGTAAAAAGCATACTCAGCATACATAACCCACTTAATCCTATAATTGCAATTTTTCTCATCTTTTTCGTATTTATGTATTAATTAAGTTTTTGAAATAAATAAACAACATCTGTTGGCTTACTTCCTACGTTTATTTTATCGACCAATTCAAATGATGTTTCCGATTGGTTTCTCACTCCTAACACAAAACCTGTTTTTACCTTTTTAGATTTTAATCCTTCATCTAATATTTTCAAAACAAATTGCCCTTCTTTATTCACATACCAAGTAATTGCAGAGGTAAAAGCTGTACAATTTGGGCTGTTCAAAGTCAAATTTCCTTTATTATTGTTTGAAATAAAATGCCAAGTGCTTCCTATAAAACATTTTGAATCAGCAAGATTAAAAGAATTTACTTTAATGTATTCAGATCCTGGGTAGCTCACGCTTACAATCTGCCAATCTCCTTTTATTCCAACTTGAGAAGCCTTGTCTAATTTTGTCATTGGAGCATTAGAAACAGGTTCTGGTGCTGTAGGTGCTGTAGATCCAGACTTACATGCAAAGACCAATAGGGCCATAGTACATATCAAAAGAATTTTTCTCATTTTTTTTAAATTTTAAATTAACATGAATACAAAGGTACATATCAATTTCGTTCAAAATCAATTTTTTATTTATATAATTTACTTACGATAATTTACTATAATATGGTATTTCTATAACAATTGGCATTCTTTTTTTAAGATCACCTTAAACACAAGTAATTCAATATAAAATTTGTGTTTATTTTTCCGATATTTTCTAAAATGACAACTATTTATTATCTTTTCGGTATAATTTAAAATTCATCCAATCATTATGAAAAGAATTTTAATACTATTTTTTCAGACTGTCATCGTGTTTATCAGCATTGTGGTACTTTCCATTATGATTTGGTTTCCTTTGACCGAGGGAAGAGCCAAGAACTTAGATCTGTTCAGCATTTACTTTGAAACATTCATCTTGTTTGGATATGCATCATCAATTGCTTTTTTTGTTGCTTTGTACAAAGCATTCAAATTACTTGGATATATCGGACAGGATAAATTGTTTTCACTAAACTCGATAAGAGCTTTAAAAAGCATAAAATATTGTGCAATCCTATTGAGCATTTTAATTGTGGTGGCAGGAATATATATAAGGATATTTCATAATAAAGAAGACGACCCTGCTGGTTTTGTTGCCATTTGTTTCTTGACCACTTTTGTTTCTATTGTAGCTGCAGCAACAGCGTCAATATTTGAAAAAAAATTGCAGAAAGCCATAGATATGAAATCCAATGGAATGGATTTGTAATACGCACTCAAATTTATAATCGAAAATTAATGTGTAAAGATTGTTTTGAATCCGAATATTATAAATTTAATTCTTCTGCTGAATTCGATAAATTCAATGACGAATTTGATTCTAAAATCTCTAAAACGATTCTCTTTGTTGAGACCGAGAAATATAGAGCAGATTTACACAATGTTTATAAATGCAAAAGTTGCGAAGAAACTTGGTGGCGTTCTGACCCTGATAATCATTGGCATGGTTATTTTTTGAAAGAGAAAAATGCTAAAAAATTTATTGATGAAGATGAAAGAAAAGGAAAATCAATAAAATTTGGTTGTTTGATTATTCTTGTCTTCTTAATTATTTATTTTCTTTTTTAAACATTGAAAAAGAAACAAATATCTCCCCTTAGCCCCGATTGCAGTAAAAATCCTTATGTGCTGGGGTTTGGCACAAAAGATTGAAACGAAAAGCGGGAACAATGTTGTCTAAAATGCCGAGTCTTTCAGCTCCAAAATAAATTAATCGAACTCTGGTTCATACAATTCACTTACGACAATTTGTCACTCCCATAACAATTGGTACTCTATTTGAAAGTTACTTTATCCGATTGTAAAACCATTAATAAATATAAAAATATGACAACAGGTAAAATTAATGTTTCGGTTGAGAACATCTTTCCCTTAATCAAGAAATTCTTATACAGTGATCACGAAATTTTCTTGCGTGAATTAATTTCTAACGGAACCGATGCAACTTTAAAATTAAAACATCTAACCAGTATTGGAGAAGCCAATGTTGAATATGGTTCTCCGATTATTGAAATTAAAATTGACAAAGAAGGCAAAAAAATTCACATCATTGACCAAGGATTGGGAATGACTGCCGATGAAGTAGAAAAATACATCAATCAGGTTGCTTTTTCTGGTGCTGAAGAGTTCTTGGATAAATACAAAGATTCTGCTAAAGATTCTGGTATTATTGGTCACTTTGGTCTTGGTTTTTACTCTGCTTTTATGGTTGCAGAAAAAGTAGAAATCATCACCAAATCATATAAAGATGAACCAGCAGCTCACTGGACCTGTGACGGAAGCCCGGAATTCACATTGGAACCAGCTGACAAAACGACCAGAGGAACTGAAATCATTTTGCATATTGCAGAAGATTCTCTTGAATTCTTGGAAGAATATAAAATTTCTGGTTTATTGAGCAAATACAATAAGTTTATGCCTATTCCAATTAAATTTGGAACAAAAAAAGAAAAAATTGAACAAAAGAAAGGTGAATTTGTTGAATCTGAAGACAAAGAAAATACTTTTACAGAAGTAGAAGTTGACAATATCATCAATAATCCAAATCCAGCCTGGACGAAACAACCAACTGATTTATCGGATGCTGATTACAAGGATTTCTACCGTGAGGTTTATCCAATGCAGTTTGAAGAGCCATTGTTTCATATTCATTTGAATGTAGATTATCCTTTTAATTTAACGGGTATTTTGTATTTCCCTAAATTGGGTTCTGACTTGCAAATTCAGAAAGACAAAATTCAATTGTACCAAAATCAAGTATATGTAACAGATAATGTAGAAGGAATTGTTCCTGAATTCTTGATGATGCTTCGAGGTGTTGTTGATTCTCCAGATATTCCTTTGAATGTTTCCCGTTCAGGATTGCAGGCTGATGGCGCGGTTAAGAAAATATCAAACTATATCACTCGTAAAGTTGCCGATAAATTGAAATCTTTGTTCAATGAAAACAGAGCAGATTTTGAGCAAAAATGGAATGATATCAAAATCGTTCTGGAATATGGAATGCTTTCTGAGGATAAATTCTACGAAAAAGCTGGAGCCTTTGTTTTGTACCCAACAGTAGATGACAAATACTTCACTCTAGAAGAATTAAAAGAAAACCTAAAAGAAAAACAAACCGATAAAGACGGAAAACTAGTTGTTTTATACGCAGGAAATAAAGAAGCGCAACACTCTTATATCGAAATTGCAAAAGATAAAGGATATGAAGTATTACTTTTGGACTCTCCAATTATTTCGCATTTGATTCAAAAAATTGAAGGAGACAACAGCGGATTACATTTTGTGCGCGTCGATTCTGATCATATTGATAACTTAATCAAGAAAGAAGATAACGCTATTTCTAAATTATCTGAAGAGGAAAAAGAAAGTCTAAAAACGGTTCTTGAAGCTATCGTTCCAAAACAAACTTACACGGTACAGCTTGAAGCTTTGGATAGCGAAGCAGCTCCATTTATCATCACGCAGCCAGAATTTATGCGTAGAATGAAAGAAATGAGCCAATCTGGCGGTGGCGGAATGTTCGGAATGGGCAATATGCCGGAAATGTACAATTTGGTTGTAAATACTAACTCCGACTTGGCTACTAGTATCCTTAATAACAAAGACCAATCAGCTCAAGAAAACTTGGTAAAACAAGCTTTGGACTTGGCTAAATTATCTCAAAACTTATTAAAGGGAGAAGCATTAACTGCTTTCGTAAAAAGAAGTTTTGAATTAATAAAATAATTCCAAGAGTACTACTCACAAATTAGTACTGAATACTAATGACCCTGCAAATCTAACTTTGCAGGGTTTTTTATTTTCAAATTTGTTCAACTTTCAACAACAAATAAAAAAGACAACAATCATATTGCTGAAAAATAGCCATTTATACGTATTTTATATTACTTTTTTGATTAATTTTAAGAATTACAAAATGGATTTGATTTAATTTTTTTCTGAAATACGCACCATTCCCCTTGTTTTAAAAATAAACTTGCAAAATAATTTTATTACTAATTGAAATAGTCCCTAATTTAAAATTAAGTAATATGGAAAATAACGAACTCAAAAGCCAAAATCAGACAGAATTAGAGAAAGAAAAAAACACAATAAAAGAAGCTGAAACCACAATCTTGCTTACATTATATATGGGCATTTTTTTAGGAATGGTTCCAGTAATTGGTTTTCCCATCACCATCCCTGAAATGGGAAGCAAGATTCTCTTTATTGGAATAATCCTCGGAATAGCTGCTTTTGTAAGTTCCTTTTTCACTGGAACGCTTTTTGGAATGCCAAAAAGAAACAATCAAAAAGAAAGTGATTACTCCTTAAACAATAGTCTTGTCGAAATTTCCGATTGGTTAACCAAAATAATTGTTGGTCTTGGATTAGTTAACCTAAAACAAATTCCTGGTTATCTGGTTTCATTGGGAGAATATGTAAGAACATCTTCCAAATATGATGGCCAGTTATTAAATATATACAGCATCGGAATTGTAATTTATTTTGGGTTTTTAGGATTATACATTGGATACAATTATATGAGGCTCGTTTTATCAAATAAATATAAATATGCCGACGATAATTTGATTCGAAAAGAACTAGAAATAGCAAATGAAAAAATCCATGAAGTAAAAGAAGAAATTCAGCAGAAAGAAATAAAAATTATCCAAACTCAAAACCTAGTTCAGGAAAAAGATCAATTAGCAAAATCTTTGCTAACTAAGATTAATGAGCCCGCAATATCAAGTTCTGATTTTGAAACTGTTGTTAAAGAAATAATTAATTCGGACGAAATTAAAAAAGACAATGAAAATATAAAATTAGAAGTGGACAAAATGATAGACGAAGCCAAATTAAAACTGCGCAAAGGCTTAATTCTAAATAATAATGACCCTCAAAAAGGGCAATGGCAATCAAAATCCATAAACAACGAACGGGAATTAAAAGCAACAGTAATTGAGGAGGCCAAAGGATTGTATCAAATAAATTTACAGGTAGTCTCTACAAATCCGAAAAACAATCCATTAAAAAATGGTGAGTACATATTATTTGCTTTGCACAATACATTTGGCAATCCGCCATTCAAACTCGTGAAAGTAGAAAAGCAAATTGCAGAGCTCAATTTTTACAGTTACGGTTCATTTACTGTAGGAGCTTTTGCAGATAATGGCTCAACTGAATTAGAACTTGATTTAACCAAATTACCAGACGTTTCCAGTTATTTCAAGACTCACTGATGTAATTCTCATCACTATCTATTTAATTATTATGCTTCAACTGAATCTTGCTTACTTAATTTGCCAGATTTATAATTTAATACGTACAAATAAAACTTATCATTAAAAATTTAACAAACTTAATAATAATTAATTCATATAAAATAATAAATTTGGCTACCCAAACAAAAAACTTAACCAAAATTTAAATTTTTATGAAAAACAAATCCTTATTATTATCTGCTTTTGCACTTACTTTCTTTTCATTTATTTCATGCACTAAGGAAGACTCTTTGGCAGCAACAGATAATAGTCCGGTTGTAGCCTCAGTCTCTATTGATTTAGTTAACGAACTAGATATTAACACGGGAAATCAAATATCATTTGAAAAATTAACAGCCAAACAAACTGGAAAATCCTTAACAGCTTCATGTGCCACAGTAACTATGGATCCTGTAACATCTACTTTTCCTAAAACATTCTATGTTGATTTTGAGGCTGGTTGCACCACAAATGGCATTACAAGAAAAGGAAAATTAAAAATTATTTTTTCAAATTATATTACTCAAACCGGAAGTACTATGACAATTGAAAGAGTAAACTACTATGTAAACGGAAACAAAGCAGAAGGAAAAATTGAGTACAAAAATACGACCGTAAGTCCAAACACTCCTCAATGGACAAGAACAGTAACCAATGGAATATTTACTGACTCTAAGGGCGAAGTATATTTAAACTCAGGCACTCATGCTATTAAACAAACAGCGGGAGTTTCAACACTCACTTTAGATGACAATACCTACGAAATGACAGAAGGAACGCATTCTGTTAGCAAACAGAATGGAGCCAAAATCACTTTGACCGTTTTAGAATCATTAATCAAAAATTACAATTGTGATTATGTATCAAAAGGAAAGTTAAAAGTAGAAAACACTCTTTTAAATGGAACAATCGACTACGGTAATGGTGATTGTGACAAAAACGCCACCTATACGCAAAACGGGATAGTATTTCCTTTCATTATGTAAAATCATATTGAAAAAATTTACAGAGACTGTCATCTTAGACAGTCTTTTTTTTTACCCATATATTTCACCAGACAGAATTCATATTTACTTAAAATTACTTTCTCACAATCAATAAGCAAAAAAAACTTATTTACTACAAATTAAATTTAAACAGGCTCTCACTTTTTAAAAATTATTTTGGGTGCATTTGTTTTCAATATACTTGCCTTTTTAAACTTTAGAATAACTGTTTCCCCAGACAATCTCTCACCAATTTTCCCTAATGTTGGTTTTGCAATTGTAGCTGTATTAATTATTGAAGGCAAAACTATTGTTGGAGTTTGGGTAGGTTTATTTGTAGTAGCCAATTCTGACTACTTGCATAAAAAACTAGAAGCGTAAAAATATAATGATGGTAAACCCTATTTAATATACCACAAAAAATCTAGTTAAATTCTCCATTCAATTATGGCATGTCCCTACAGGTCGGTCTGTCCATTATATTCCCGATTAACAAAACTACGGCAAAAAATCCTTGTTTTTCTAAATCGGGAGATGCCATTACCATCCCTCTCGCAATCAAGCATCCATAACAGCATTTTGGTAAGTGTTTGATACTGTTTAAACAAAAAAAACAGCCCCCAAAGAGCTGTTTTTCCAAAATTCAAAGGTAT
>CAUPKA010000020.1:0-75503 GCA_963511725.1 uncultured Flavobacterium sp. | reverse complement strand
TTGTCATTCCGACGAAGGAGGAATCACATCTGCTAATTACGTTATGTGATTCCTCCTTCGTCGGAATGACAAAATCGTTAAGATTAACTATAAAAAAACATAAGTTTTAATCATTAAATATAATTTCACCCAACTGGTTAAATTATCTTTTTTAAATCGAAAAAAGAGTAATTCTTCAAAAAGACATGCTGAAAAATGTGTTTTTACTAAAGGCGAGTCGTTTGGGAGAAGGTTTTTGTCTCTCCAAACCTTAAAATGAAACCCAAAAACCGAAAAGCAGACTCCAAAAAATAGGCATTGCATATCCTAATTTCGCATTTTTCATCACTTTGAGGCAAGCGAAATCGATAGAATACACTTGTTATTTATTATCTCAATAAATTAATGCTTTCATGATGTATATCATTCTTTTAAGGTGCTAATTCGTTAAATTTGAGAGTGAAATTAACAAACTTATATATATGGAATTAGCTGAAAAACCAAGCAAATATGAACTGGGAGAAATGCTCCTGGAAATAGGTTCCTTACTCATCGTTTCGGGAGCCAATACCGAACGCGTCAAAGTTACCATTAGCAGAATAGCAGGTGCTTTTTGTTGCGATTCGGATTTAATGATTACCAACCATGCTTTGATGATTACCTTGACCTACAAAGAGAATATTAAAACGTTTACCAGTGTAAAATGGGTGCCCAATATGCACCTTAATTTCAACCTTATTTCGGACATCAGTACGATGAGCTGGAAGATAGTCGAAGAAAAATGGTCTGTGGAGCGCATCAATAATGAGGTGTTGCTTTTGAATCGAAATCCCTTGTACCCAAGGTTTGCAGTTTTGTTTCTAGTGGCACTGGCGGGAGCTTCTTTCTGCAGATTGTTCGGTGGCGGATTAACCGAAATGATTCTGTGTTTCCTAGGTAGTTTCCTGGGACTTTTTGCGAGACAGGAAACGATGAAACTCAAATTCAATTTTTATGTATGCATCTTTTTTGCATCTTTAACCTCTTCTTTTTTAGTTGGAGCCTACTCGTATTTTAATCCCGATAAAGATTTTATACATGCATTATCTACATGCGTTTTGTTTTTAATTCCGGGAGTGCCTATGATTAATTCCTTCTCGGACTTGATTGACGGAAACATATTAAACGGAACCACCAGAGGCGTAAATGTTTTGGTCATTGCTTTTGCCATTGCATTAGGATTGACGGTTTCATTATTAATTTTTAATTTACACTAAAATGGATTTTGCATTATTAGAAAAAGGAATATGGTTAGGTTGTGCAGGTGTGGGTTTTGCTGCGCTGTTCAATGTGCCACGCCGTACTTTGGGAGTTATTTACATCATCGCCGCAATGGGCGGATTGCTCAAATTTTATTTAGTATCGCTCGAAATAGGATTGGTTTTTGCAGCTTTATGCGGGGCGAGTCTCATAGGTTTTTTGAGCGTATTGGCGGCGCATTACCGCAAAGCACCGCCAATGACTTTTGCGCTTCCGGCATTGATTCCTATGATTCCAGGATTTTTTGCCTACAAAGCCATGGTTGGAGTAATGAAACTAACCGCCGAAAAAGACCCAGCTGTCTATCCAAAACTCTTTTTCGAAACTGTAAACAACGGACTTTCGGCTTTGTTTATCATTTTGGCTTTGTCCGCAGGAGTTGCTATTCCATTATTGATTACTAGAAAGGAAACTGTCAAGAGAATTAAAACGGATAAAGTTTTAGAAAAGCAACTCGAAAACTTAGAAGAAGAAAATTAGAATAAATCTTTTGTAAACCCAAAACGCCAGTCGAATAGATTGGCGTTTTTTGTTTTTTAAAATTGAAGTGCGGGCAGAAAAGTGGTACTAAGCACCAATACTATTGGTAGGTCGAACCAATAATAGAGGTAGTTACTACCTCTCTTATTGGTACTTCGAACCAATAAGAGAGGTAGGTTGAGCCAATAATAGAGGTAGGTCTCGCCAATAGTATTGGTACTTAGCACCAATAATGCAGGTAGGTCATACCAATAATAGAGGTAGTTCGAACCAATACTACTGGTGCTTAGTACCTCATTTTTGATTAATAAAGCAATATTTTAACTAGAAAATTGGAAAGCGAAGAAATTGACGTACAGGATGAAAAAATGATTAAAGGTTGGAATGTAAAAGAAGAATTACTCAGACTGGATCAGGTAATTATGCAAAAGGCGATGGAAAATTATTTTGAAATTATGTATTCAAAGTTATAAGAACAGATACTCTTTCAAAAAAGATTTTCTTTAATCAACACTTCAAATAATCTCCCTAACTTTGTAATAACAGTTTTTAAATTGTTATGCCATGGATTGTTTTACGCCAGAGCAACGTTCCAAAGTCATGAGCGCCATTCGCAGTACCAATACCAAAGCTGAGGAGCGATTGGCAAAAGCCTTATGGCATCTCGGCTACCGTTACCGCAAGAACAATCGAACCGTTTTTGGCAAACCGGATTTAACCTTCAAAAAACTCAAAATCGCCATATTTGTCGACAGTGAATTCTTCCATGGCAAGGACTGGGAAATCCAAAAAGACCACATCAAATCGAATATTGAATATTGGCACAAAAAAATAGCTCGAAATATTCAAAGAGACATTGTGGTCAATAATTATCTGGAATCACACAACTGGAAAGTTATCCGTTTTTGGAGTCGGGAAATAGAGAAAAAGCTGGAAGATTGCATTGCCATAATCCAGCAAGAAATCACTTTGGCACAAAATCAAGGATAATCGCAAAAATATTTGAGTGGAGGAACAGTCCTAATGTGATTAAGTTAAGCGTTTTTTTATGTCATTTCGACGAAGGAGACTCAAGCGATAGCGAACAGGCAAAGCAAATCACACAACGTGAGTCACTAGTGAGATTCCTCATTCTTCGGAATGACAAAACGATGACTTCATATAGTTAACTTAATGACATTGGGAACTGCCCTATAATTTGAGACAGTTGAAAAATGGTCACACAGATAGGAAGTTGCTTTTAATAGATTTAGCCGATACCTAACCTTCGTTTAATTGAGTCTTTTAGATATTATTCTGTTTTTAAATCAATCTAGGCTATCTTTTTTTCATTTTCATACACTTCAGTCTTTGCTTCAATGAAAGCTTTTTTTCTTTCCTAATCTTTTGCCAAAACGGGACTGTTTTAGATATTAATTTTTAACTTTGAGATATAAGCATTAAAAATCAATAAAAAAATTATATATATGAAAGTACAAATCAACACAGACAAGAATATTGAAGGAAGCGAAAGATTAGAATCTTATTTTTCTAGTGAAATAACAAGAGTGTTATCCCGTTTTGATGATAAAGTGACTCGTATAGAGGTGCATTTTGGTGATGAAAACAGTGCCAAATCAGGTTTTGGCGATAAGCGTTGTCTTATAGAAGCGCGTCCAGCCAATATGCAGCCAATTGCCGTTACAGAACACGCCGATTCGATCGAAAAAGCTTTTAACGGAGCTTTGGATAAAATCAAAAAAGTACTAAATACGACATTCGATAAGCAGAAAGTGCATTAAGCAAATTATCAAAGGCATATAAAATGAGGCTCATTTTGAGACAGCCTCATTTGTTTTAATAGCACTAAAAAATGCCTTAAAGCAATATACTTTAAGGCATTTTTAGCAACAATGAATTATTAGTTAGTTTTTTTTAAAATTGAAAAGCGGCACCGACCTGAAAAACTTGATTTTTTCCTGAAAGAGTTGGATTATCGTAAGTGTCATCCAAACCAGTAACATATCTAGCGTTTATGGACAAGCCAAAAGGCAGATTCAAAGACGTTCCGAAAGCCCATGAAGGAACAAAACTGTTTGCATCGCCAAAGTCATCATCGTTAACAAGGAATCCAAATTGTGGACCAGTTTCAAAACTTAATAGTTTGATAACGTAAACTTTAGCTAAAATAGGCGCTGTAAGATAATCGATCTTTACATCGTCAATATCTGTAGAGAAACCCTCTTGAGAGTATTGAATTTCTGGCTGTATAAATAATACGCTTTTTACTAATGGGATTTCTTTGTAAGCCCCCACATAAAACCCAGTTTTGCTTGACGAGTCCCACCCATCGGCATTGATATCTGAGAAATTGACACCAGCTCTAATTCCAAATTTTTGTGCTGAAACTGTGTTAGATACTAACATTAGGAAAGTACTTAACATTAAGATTTTTAATGATCGCATATTTTTTCTTTTTAGATTAAAACCTAACATAAGGTTGATTAGCTTGAAAATACTACAGAATTTTAATTCGGACATCCATAATGAGACAAAAGCAAATATTTCGATTTTGATAAAAAAGACTATTTAATTACCAAGTCATGATTAGGATAAAAGAATCAAAATATTGGTATATAACGCCATTTTTTGTAAATATATTATGTTAACTTTTTAAAAATCCTGAAAGTAGTTTTTAGAGATTACCTTGTGTTTTGGCGATGACCATTCCAAATGACAACACCAAGGAAGTGGTAAAGATCATTACTCCAATTGAAGATGCATTACTCCGAAAAGGGATTTTTAAATGATAATTTTTGATTTTTTCGGTAGTTGAGCCTTCATTCTTATATAATTCCTTAATTTTGCCGAAATAGCAATTATATCGTGGGAAGCAAAAATAAATTAAAAAGGTTCAAAGAAAACGAAACATTCAATAACGTTTTTCAACCAACTAGAGAAGAAGTAGTCGGAGATTTATTCCCGCTAAGAGGAAAATGGAATTCAGATTTTTTTAAAAATGAAAATCCATTGGTGCTCGAATTGGGTTGTGGCAAAGGAGAATATTCTGTTGGTTTGGCCGAGAGATATCCTAATAAAAACTTCGTTGGAATCGATATTAAAGGAGCTCGTTTTTGGCGTGGTGCAAAAACGGCCGTAGAAACGGGATTGCACAATGTAGCATTTATTCGTACGCAAATCGAGTTGATCAATCATATTTTTGCCGAAAATGAAGTAGATGAAATTTGGATTACTTTCCCGGATCCTCAAATAAAATACAAGAGAACTAAACATAGAATGACCAATTCGGAATTTCTGCAGCTATATAAAAAAATCCTTAAAAAAGAAGGTGTCGTAAACCTTAAAACCGATAGTGAATTCATGCATGGATATACACTTGGACTGTTACATGGCGAAGGACATGAAGTTTTATATGCCAATCATAATGTGTATGTAAATGAAGGAAGTCCAGAGGAAGTTACCGCTTTTCAGACTTTTTATGAAAAGCAATATTTGGAAATTAACAAAGCGATAACGTATATTCGTTTTAAAATCAAATAGTCTTAGAAGTGGTTTTCAGTTTGTAAGCTGAAACTGCAAACTGGGACGGCTAATTAAGTATGACTCTACTATTGCCTTTTTTTCTCGGATTTATTGTTGCTGCTATTGGTATTACACCTCCAGGTCTAATCAATATGACAGCTGCAAAGGTAAGCTTGAAAGACGGTAGAGTTGAAGCTATCTTTTTTGCTGTTGGCGCTACGGTAATCGTTTTTTTTCAAACATTTTCAGCCTTACTATTTGCTAATTTTATTAATAGTCACCCTGATGTCATTAATAAACTGCAGGAGATAGGACTGTTTATTTTTATAGGGCTTACTATTTATTTTTTTTGGAAAGCCAAAAGACCAAAATTACCGAAGGCAGAAACAAAAATACGCAGCAAGACAAATCGGTTTTTTTTAGGAATGTTACTGTCTGCATTGAATTTATTTCCTGTTCCGTACTACGTTTTTGTATCCATTACACTTTCTACTTATGGATATTTTTATTTTTTAGAACCTTTTATTTACGCATTTGTAATTGGTGTTGTAACAGGTTCATTTCTAGTTTTTTATCTTTATATTGTATATTTCAAAAAAAGAGAGACTAAGTCTTCTTTTTTAATGAATAACGGGAATTATATTATTGGAGCCCTTACTGGACTCGTTTCCATAGTTACACTTTTTAAGCTTATTAAAGGATATTTTGGATAAAATGCAATGGAAGCAGCAAATGATAATTTTTTTGAAAGAGTCTATATTGTCGTAAGACAAATTCCTTATGGGAAAGTCACTTCTTATGGTGCTATTGCCAAAGTTTTAGGGACAGCCCGCTCTGCAAGAATGGTTGGCTGGGCTATGAATGCGGCTCATAACCTAGAGGATGTTCCCGCTCATAGAGTTGTTAATCGAAAAGGATTACTCACGGGAAAACATCATTTTGACGGAACAAATCTTATGCAACAGTTATTAGAAAGCGAAGGGATTGTTGTTGTAGACAATCAAATCCTGAATTTTGAGACTGTTTTCTGGGAGCCAAAGATGGCTGTTTAATCTTTTGTACTCATTTGCAACTGCAAAAAGACAATAGCAATTATAGCTGTTATTGTATGTTCTTATCGATAAAACCAATCCAAATCCTTTAGAATAAGAACTTAATCAGTTATCTTTGCAATCTAAAATTAGTTTAAATAAAAATACGTTTTTTAAAAGCGCAAATAGATAGAGGATTAAAAAAATGAAATTAGATAAAAACAACATTCTTAAAGCATTAGAAACAATTACTATTGCTGGTGAAGGTAAAAATATGGTAGAAAGTGGTGCTATTGCAAATGTAGTCACTTTTGGAGATGAGGTTGTGGTGGATTTAGTATTGCACACACCGGCAATGCATATCAAGAAAAGAGCCGAAGACGATATCAAAAAAACAATTCACGATTTGGTTTCGCCAGATGCCAAAATTAAAGTGAACATAAAAGTTGAAGTTCCAGAAAAGAATGAGATCAAAGGAAAAGCAATCCCAGGAATAAAAAACATTATTGCTGTAGCTTCCGGAAAAGGAGGAGTTGGAAAGTCTACTGTTACGGCAAATTTGGCAGTAACATTGTCAAAAATGGGTTTTGCGGTTGGTGTTCTTGACGCCGATATTTATGGGCCATCTATGCCAATTATGTTTGATGTAGAAAATGAAAAGCCTATTTCGGTTGAGGTTAATGGAAAATCAAAAATGAAACCTGTAGAAAGTTATGGCGTTAAAATGCTTTCTATTGGATTTTTTACCGCTCCTAGTCAGGCTGTTATCTGGAGAGGGCCAATGGCTTCGAAAGCTTTGAACCAAATGATTTTTGATGCTAATTGGGGAGAATTAGACTTTATGTTAATTGACTTGCCTCCAGGAACTGGAGATATTCACCTTTCAATTATGCAATCGTTACCAGTTACTGGTGCAGTTGTGGTAAGTACACCACAAGCTGTCGCTTTGGCCGATGCCAAAAAAGGAGTTTCCATGTTTTTATCTGAAGCAATAAATGTACCTGTTTTGGGAATTATAGAGAATATGGCCTATTTTACGCCAGAGGAATTGCCAAACAATAAATATTATATTTTTGGTAAAGAAGGAGCCAGAGATCTTGCACAAGATTTAGGGGTAGCTTTCTTAGGAGAAGTGCCAATTGTACAATCCATTCGCGAAGCGGGAGATTATGGCCGTCCCGCAGCATTACAAACAGGTTCTGTTATTGAAAATGTTTTTGATGAGATAACACGTAATGTTGTAAGTGAAGTTGTAAGTAGAAATGAAAATTTGGAACCAACTGAGGCAATTAAAATTACGACAATGGCAGGATGTTCAGCTGTTAAAAAATAATTCTGAAACTTGAATATTAATTCAAATGCTATCAATAAAAAAATAAAATTGCAATAAGTGATTTTGGTGAATTAAAAAGATAGCGAACAATATATACCAATTATGAAAACAGAAGAATTAACAAATAATGTTTTGAAGGCGCTAGATGAAATCAGGCCTTTTTTGAATTCAGATGGTGGAGACATTAAGCTCATTTCAATTGATGAAGGAAAACATGTAAAAGTACGACTTGAAGGAGCTTGCACTAGTTGCAGTGTTAACCAAATGACTTTGAGAGCAGGTGTAGAGACTACCATTAAGAAGTATGCTCCTCAAATAGAAACAGTTATTAATGTTTTGTAAATAACATTAAAAGAGGCAGGATTTGTTTTTAAGAAGTTTTTGATTTTTTAACAAAAAAATCTAACTATAAAATGAACAATATCATGTTTATGTTTATTGAATTCGAAACTTATACTTGTTAAAACGCAATAAAAAGAGGTTTTTTAAAAGATTATTATTAAGGAATTACCAATATAACAGTGGTTTTTTTTATTATGTGTAAAAAACAGTGTGAATAATTCAAATTTTTTTTATTTGATTTTTCAAATAAAAATTTACATTTGTAGCACTAACCTACAAATTTGAATTATGAAAAAGCTTTATTTATTGATCGTTTTATTATGTCTTTGTAAAACATATGGACAAGAGCCAATTCAAGAGGCATTTGTTTCCAAAACTTATGTAAATGTCGATGATGAATGGACTGAAGTAAGTTTCAGCAAGATTATTGATATCTGGTCCAATAGAACTGGACAGTTAAAGATATCTAATGCTGAATTTTTGAAAGAACTTAGCGGAGGCAAAGCTATTATGCTAGAAAATAGCGCTTATACAACTGCCGAATTTGGTTCACAAATACAAACCAAAAGCAAAACGGATAAAAATGGCATATTGAGTCTAACGTATGAAGGAAAGTTGGTGTTTAAAACTCATGATGGAGTTTATGCGCCAAATGCTGTAGTCGTTTTTATTATTAATCAGGCAGATGTTATTGGTTTAAAAATACTGAATAAAGAAAATAGAAAAGAAATGGTCGTTGACCTTGAAATTAAAAGTTAGATAGTGTATATTTAATTATCATTTCTAAAAAAAATAAAAATAAATGGACGTTTTAATTAAGATTAAAGATAGAGAAGGTATAATTCATGATTTACAAGCGCCTACAGATATGGCGATGAATATAATGGAGCTTTGCAAAGCTTATGAACTTCCTGTTGAAGGAACTTGTGGCGGTATGGCAATGTGTGCCTCTTGTCAATGTTATGTTCTTAATGATGTAATATTGCCGGAAATGGGTGATGATGAAGAAGCTATGTTGTCTGAAGCATTTTATGTAAAATCAAATAGCAGATTAGGTTGCCAAATCCCTATTACCGAAAGTCTTGATGGGTTAGAATTAGAACTAGCTCCAGAAAATTAATCTTAAATAATATCTAAAAGAAGTGTAAGTTTAAAATTAAAGGTTTGATTTTTATTAAAAGTTAGAACCTTTTTTTAATATAGTTTTATACTTCATGGTTTATCGTATTTTCTATCAAAAAAGTTGCCTCCAATTGTGGGGCAACTTTTTTTTTGTACTTATATGAGATTTTCTAAAAATCTCATATAATACCATTTAAAGTTAGGATTTGCTGTAACTAAACCGCTATGGGCTTAAAGATTTATAGAATTAAGCTTTTTAGGCTAAATATATTTTGAGTTACAATTTCAGTTTTTTGAAATAACTCATTAATACTGTACCATTTTGCTATTCTAATTAGTGTAAAAATAGTACAGAAAACCTGTTTTTATTTATTGTTTTTTTAATAGATAATTGAGTTTTTTATCGTTTTTCTTGAAGTTTTTTTGAAATCACAATAAAAAGTTAACACTTTCGAGTAAGTCAATAAGCATGATTAAAAAACACTTTAGTCTTAGTAAATTCAAGGGTTCATATTATTCATCATAAAGGTTAATTAATTGAAATAATATCTTTTTATTGGGTGTTTTTTTGTAGATAATAAAAAAATATTTCAGGTTTACAGGATGGGACAGGATAGTAAGGATTTGGTGAACATGTATATTTGACCGTTAAGAAAAAATTAAAAAAGTTAAAAAAAGTATAAATATTTATCAGCAATTTTATCCAAAATGAAGAAAAGATTACACTACTATTTACTTGTTATACCGCTTCTGGCCATATTGTTTGGCTGTAGTTCAGATGTCTATGATGAATACTATGGACGACCGGATGATTTAGAGGCTCCAATTTATCAACAGTTGGAGGCGAAGGGAAATTTTAAAAATTTAACAGTCTTAATTGAAAAAGCTGGTTACAAAGATATTCTAGGAAAATCAGGGTATTGGACTATGCTCGCTCCGAATGATGATGCTTTTACTAAATTTTTTCAGGAGCAGGGAATTTCAGATATAAACAAAGTTGACGCTGAGACTGCTGCTAAAATTGTTAGATATGCGCTTATATACAATGCTTTTAGAACAGAACAAATGTCAGACTATCAATCTCCAAAGGGTTGGGTAGTCGATAATGCTTTTAGAAGAAGAACTGCATATTATGATGGGTTCGTAACTAAAACAATTAATGGACAATCTAAAGTGATTGTAGGTTCTAATCGTAATGGTGGTTATTATGCTATTGGTGATAATAGCAATAAATACATCAGTTATTTTACTACTGAGTATTTTGCAGCAAAGAGTTTAAGTTCTGCCGACTTTAATTATTTCTATCCTAATGCTGAATACACTGGATTTAATGTTTTGGATTCAAAAGTAATTCAAGCTGACATTGTTGCTGAAAATGGAATTATTCATGAGGTTAATAAGGTAAATCTTCCGTTAGTTACTCTGGATCAATATTTAGAGCAAAAACCGCAATATAGTAAGTTTCGTGAATTACTAGAAAATTATGGACTTGTTAGATATTTTTTTAGTCAGGATGCTACAAATACCTACCATAATTTTACAGGTAAATCAGATAATGTTGATATTAAGCTTTATGATCCTCTTTTATCGTTTTCGCCTAATAATGAGAATTATTTAAAACAAGCCGATAATGATGGACAAAGTGATTTGTACACCATGATAGTTCCTGAAAATGTGGTTTTGCAAGAGTTTATTGATAAAGTTTTGCTTAAAAATTATGCTTCTCTTGCAGTGCTTCCACAATACGTTTTTCGAGATTTTATTAATGCTCACATGGTTCAAAATGCTGTTTGGCCATCAAAAGGACCAACTTATAGCAATGCTTTGGGTGAGAATTTAAGATTTAATTTTAATAGTGATATTATTGATGCTAAAATCTTGAGTAACGGATTCTTTTATGGCACTAATAAAGTTCAAAAATCGAATTTGTTTTACAGCGTTTATACATCTGCTTATTTAGATCCAAAATTCACTATGGCTACAAGATTAATGAATGATGGATCTGGACTAAAGGAAATGATCAGTAATATCAATACGAGATACACCCTGTTTTTACCATCTGATGCTAAGCTTATGCAGATGGGATTTGGATATAATGCCACCCTTTCACTATGGACTTATGTTAATCCCTTAATTGGTGGAGCATCTGTTACGAGTGCTATTGCTCGAGCTCGTTTATTGCGTATCCTATATAATGGAATAGTACTAACTCCAAAAGGCGAATTAAATGATTTGTCGGGTTCCGGAATTATCCGCACAGGAGATCTTGACCTTCCAGGGGAATATATCAAATGGAAAAACAATAAATTATATGCTGCCGGAAATGAAGCGCCGGGCGGTACACCAGTTGGATTTGTTGGTTATGAAGATCAGCAAAACGGCAGAACCTATTATGTTGATAATTTACTTCAATATAGTGAGGAACTACATGGATTAAAATTAAAACGTTTATCTGAAACTGCCAATTCTGAGTATCTTTCCTTTTTTAATTACCTTAAAAATTCTACTCTTTATGATCCTGTTACAGGTAAAATTCAAGGAGTTGAGTTAGGAACATCTTACACTTTTATAGTTCCTAATAATGCTGCAATTGCAAAAGCAAAAACCAACGGTGCTTTACCCTCATCTATTACCCCAACTCTTCAAAATGAAAAGGATTTGGTTACAGACTTTATTCGTGCTCACATTTTAGTAAATAAAATAGTCTCAGATGATGGATTGACAACCGGGGAGTTTGAAACTCTAAGAAAGGATGGTTTTGGTGAAAAAACATATGTGCTAGTTCAGAGCACTCCAGGGACTTTATCTTTCAGAGACTCGCTTTTAAATAAGGTTAATTACGTACCAGGTCAAAGTAATAATTTAGCAGATAGATCCTTAATTCATTTAGTAGATAACTATCTTACATATATGCGATAAAATGAGACACAAAATTACAAATATATTTTACAGTTTTACTTTTGCCTTAGTTATACTGGGTGCTTTTCCAGCTTTAGCACAACAAGGAAATAAAACTTTTTTAGTTCGTGGTCAGGTTATTGACTCAAGTGATAAACTAAGTATTCCTGGAGCGACAATTGCAGAACAAGATTCTGAAAATCGTACCGTTTCTGGGGCGGTATCTGATATTGATGGAAATTTTGCCATACGAGTTAAAGATCCAAATAACAAATTATTTATTTCTACAATAGGATATAAGTCTCAACGCATTGAAATTAAAGGTAGAGAATCAATTAAAATTTCACTTGTTTCTACTGTAGAATCACTTACAGAGGTTGTTGTTACTAGTGCAAAAAAGTCTGACAATGGTTTAATGAAAATTGATGACAGAAATAGAACTACTAGTGCAGTTAGTATAAATGCAGCGGACTTAGCTTATACGCAAGCGCCTACTATCGATGAGGCCTTACAAGGACGTTTGGCGGGTGTAGATATTACATCTACTAGTGGTGATCCTGGAGCAGGAATGCAAATCAGAATTAGAGGAACTTCTTCTATTTCGGGATCTTCAGACCCTTTAATTGTAGTGGACGGAATGCCGTATGAAACAGCTGTGCCAGCAGATTTTAACTTTGGTACAGCCGATTCGGAAAGTTACTCTGCTTTGTTGAATATCGCTCCTACAGATATTGAAAGCATCACTGTTTTAAAGGATGCTGCCGCTACTGCAATGTGGGGATCACGTGCTGCCAGTGGGGTTTTATTAATTACGACTAAACGCGGAGGGGTGAGTGCACCTAAAATTTCTTACACGTACAAATCTACTTATTCCAAATTACCTTCTACTATTCCAATGTTAAGTGGAGATCAGTATTCTCAGTTGATTCCTGAAGAATTTATGAATAGAAACGGAGTGCCGTTGGATACCTGGTCTGTTAAAGAATTTCAATATGACCCTCAGGATGTTTACAATTTTAAGAATTATGGGCAAAACACGGATTGGGTGGGTGCTATTTCACAAACAGGTATAACACAGGAACACAACCTATCTTTACAAGGAGGTGGAGAAAAAGCTCGATATTTTAGCTCCATTGGTTATTATAAACAAAAAGGAGTAACAGTAGGGACTGGTTTGGAAAGATTAAATGCTAGATTGAATTTGGATTATATCGTTTCTGACCGCATTAAATTTAGAACCGATATCGCTTATACCCATACTTATACACAACGTAACTATGTGAATAGTTTTGATGATAAGGATGGTGATAAGCTACGTGGTGTTGCTTTCGTTAAAATGCCAAATATGAGTATTTTTGAATATGATGAAATGGGAAATCTTACACCCAATTATTTTTCGCCAGCTCAAAATATTCAGGGTATTTATTCAGGAACTTATAATCCACTGGCAATGGCTGAATTTGCCACTAATGATCAAGTGCAGGATCGTATAACTCCCCATTTTAATGTGAATGTGGATATTATACCTAAAATATTTATTTCGACTTTTGATTTACAATTTGATTATAAAAGCACAAAAACTAAATCATTTTTACCGCAAAATGCAACAGGACGTCCTTTTACTGAAACCGTTGTAAATAGAGCTTCGGATGCTGATAGTGACGAGTCTAATATTGTAACCAAAACAAACTTTATTTTTACGCCAAATATTGGAGAAAAACAAACTTTCCAAGGGTTAGTGTCATTGCAAACCAATGATTTTTTGTATACCACGCACCGGGCAATGACATCCAATACAGCTTCCTCTGTATTAACAGATCCATCAGTTCCGTCAAGAACTCAAAATTCGAGTTTATTCTTATATACTAATAATGGTCAGGCTAGAACTGTTGGTGCATTAATAAGTGCACAATACGGTTTACTAGATCGTTATATTATTAATATGGGGATACGTGCAGACGGAAGCTCTAAATTTGGACCTGAAAACAAATATGGTTATTTTCCTTCAATATCTGGTCGTTGGAGAGTTTCGGGAGAGTCTTTCATGAAAAACGTAAAATTGATTGATGATTTCAGTATTAGGGCTAGTTACGGAGAATCTGGTAGAGCTCCAAAAGATGATTATACTTTTTTTAATATCTATTCAAACTATAGCACTCAGTATTTAGGTCTTAATGGGGTTGTTCCTTCTAATATTGAATTGAGTAATTTGCGCTGGGAGACGTTAAAAGGTATAAACTTAGGTTTCAATTTGCAAATGTTTAAAAACCGTGTCACGTTAGACGTTGATTTATATAAAAACATCACCGAAGACTTGATTTTTGACAATCTTCAGTTAAGTAGCATTTCTGGTTACAAAAGTGTTGATCAAAACGTAGGAACATTGCAAAACAGAGGATTCGAAATAGCTCTTAACACTACTCCTTTAAAATCTAACAAATGGAAAGTTGATTTCAATTTCAATGTTTCAAGTAATGAAAATACGGTTAAAGAAATTTCTGAATATTATCCAAGTGAGAGTGGAAATACGGACAAAAATGGAGAATACAAGCGTTTCCTTCAGGTTGACAATCCTTTTGGTTCATTTTATGGATACCGTTTTAAAGGAGTTTATACAGATCTGAATGCAACCAAAGCTAAAGATGCAAGTGGAAATACAATTGTAGGTCCTAATGGACAAGAAGTTTTTATGCGTTTCAATTATCCAATTACAAATTATGTATTCCAGCCTGGAGACGCTATTTATGAAGACATCAACCATGATGGAAATATTGATAGTCGTGATGTAGTTTATTTAGGTAATAGTAATCCTAAATTTGCAGGTGGTTTTGGACCTACAGTGACTTTTAATAGTCAGTTCAGGCTATTGCTTTATTTTACCTATAGATTGGGTTATGAGGTAGTGAATGGTGCTGATATGAAAGCTACTAATATGTACGGTTGGTCTAATCAAAGTACAGCTGTTTTATCCAGATGGCGCAATCCTGGTGATGTAACAGATATGCCAAGAGCAGTTTATGGGGCAGGTTATAACTGGTTAGGTTCAGATCGTTATGTTGAAGATGCTTCTTTTGCTCGTCTTCGTTCAATTACTTTTAGTTATACTTTTAGTAAAAATCTAATAAAAAAGTTAAGACTTGGTGACTTAAGCTGTTACATAACTGCAGATAACTTAATTACTTTTACTAATTATAGAGGTCAAGATCCTGAGGTAAGTATGAAAGCTGGGGATCCTTTTGCTATCGCAACCGATAATTCTAGTACTCCACCAACAAAACGTATTACACTTGGAGCTTCAGTTCGCTTCTAAAAAATAAAATTTGAATTATGCAAACTAAAATAAAAACAATTCTAGCAATCTTGATTCTATTAGTCTCTATAACTTCATGCGATGATTATTTAGATTTAAAACCGCAGGACGGAATCATTCGTGAAGAATTTTGGAAAACTAAAGAAGACATTCAGGCCGCTGTAATCGGTATGTATTCTTCGATGTTAAAATCGCCTCCGGGAGTTGCTGATTTACCCATGTCTCAATATTTATTTATGCACGGAGAATTAAGAGGTGATATGATTGCAGCAGGTGCAAATGTTACCGAGGATCAAAGAGATATTATGAACTCCAATATTATGGCTTCAAATGATTTGACAAATTGGGCTATTTTTTACAGAACTATCAATTATTGTAATACCATAATTGATCTTGCCCCTAGTGTTAGAGAAAAGGATCCAACTTTAACTCAAGTTCAACTAAATCATTTTCTTTCGGAAGCTTTGGCAATAAGAGCCTATTTGTATTTTACGTTGGCTCGTACTTTTAAGGATGTGCCTTTAAAATTAACGGCAACACTTAGCGATGAAGATAATTTTCAATTGCCTACGACTCCTCAAAAAGATGTATTTGCTCAGGTAATCAAAGACCTTAAATTAGCAGAAGAATACGCTGTGCAAGATTATGGTGATGTTGCATCGAACAAGGGACGTGTTACAGTTTATACTATTAATGCGATGCAGGCAGATGTTTATCTATGGAATGATAATTTTCAGGAAGCTTTTGATGCAACTGATAAAGTAATTAAATCCGGTAAATTTGGTTTGATTAAAGCTTCAAACAATACTTGGTTTAATACTGTTTATGCCAAAGGAAATTCGATTGAAAGTATTTTTGAACTTCAATATACTAAAACAAATTTAGGGCCATTTTACGATATATTTTCGCTAAGGCCACAGTTTTTGGCTTCAGCTACTGTTTTAGAAGATGTTTTTGGAGTTGACTTTAATAATCCAAATAATAAAGATATTCGAGGTGGTTATACTTCTCTAGTAGTTGGAACGAATCAAATTTACAAATATATAGGTTTAGATAACGATTCCAGAAAAGAATTTCAGGATGCAGATACCCATTGGTTTGTATATCGCTATGCTGATGTGTTACTAATGCAGGCTGAGGCACTTGCAGAATTGAATAGAGGACCAGAAGCACTTATAATTATTGAGGATATTCGATTAAAACATGGCGCAATCAACTTGACTGCTCAGACAATTGATACTGGTAATAAAAGAGAAGTTATAGACTATATGTTAGCCGAGCGTTCACGTGAGTTTGCATTTGAAGGCAAACGCTGGTTTGATATGCTTCGTAATGCCCGAAGAAACAGATTAGATATTTTAATTAATGCAGCTCTTTTAAGTGCTCCTGCCAATCAGCAGCAATCAATTGTTGCAAAATTAAAAGATCCAAATAGTCATTATTTGCCTATTAATACCTACGAACTTTATACTAATAAAGCTCTTGTACAAAATCCATTTTATAAATAAAAAAAGTAAGACATGAAAAGACTATTAAGATTACCTAGCCTCTTGAAATTTACTTTAGTGTTTTTGATCGCTTTGGTATTTCAAAATTGCACTGAGCAAAAAATTAAGGAAAGTACAGATGAAACTCTTAATATTACCGATTATTTAAGAGATACTCCAGATTATTCTATGTTTTTAGAAATTCTAGAGATTACTAATTATGCTCCATTTATGAATACTTATGGGACTTATACTTTATTTCTGCCTACTAATGATGCGGTGAAAGAGTATTTAAAGAGTGTAGGTGCCAATTCATTAAAAGATGTTCCGTTAGCAGATTTACAAAATATTGTTAAACTTCACATCCTAGACCAAAAAATAAATACAACTTCTTTTACCGATGGAAAATTAACTACTCCAAGTTTATATGGCCAGTTTTTAGTAACCGGAGCTACAAATAAAAATGGAGGAGAATCCAGTACAACAGTTAATAAAACAGCTAGTATACTTAAGTCCAATGTTGAAGTAGGAAATGGAGTGATTCATGTTATTGATAAAGTATTGCGTGTTGCTGATAAAACGTTAGCGCAAACTATCGAACAAGATCAAAGTCTTTCCTTGTTTACCGAAGCGTTAAAAATTACAGGATGGTACGATGTTCTCAATAAGCCTATTGATTATACAAAAAATGATATAGATAGTTATCTTACAGTTTTAGCTCAAACTAATGATGCTTTTAAAGCAGCAGGGATTAATAATATAGAAGAATTAAAAGCAAAATATAGTCATCTGCATAAACCTTTAGATCCAAAAGATAGCTTGAATTTATTTGTGAGCTACCGTATTTTACCAAAATTACAATATTTAGCAGATTTAGCAGTATCACCAGCTCTAGTGACTAAGGCTCCTCTTGAAGTTATTAGTGCAAAACTTGAAAAAGATGTCATTTTATTAAACGAAGAGGTTTTTAATAATGTATTAGAAAAGGGGGTAGCTATTGTTAGAGAAAAAAGTGATGTAACTGCTTCAAACGGTGTATTGCATTTTGTAGATGCTAATTTTGCAATCAAAAAACGTCTACCAGCTCCTGTTTATTTTGATTTTTGTGATCAAAATGAATTTAGACAGTTAACTTCGATTTTTAGACTCCCTCCTACAGGTAGAGCATCATTAGCTAAAGAGTTATTTAAAGATATTACTTGGGATGGACCTGATGCTATTACTTATTTTAAAGATCCTGCCAAAGGAGGAACAGTAGGTTTTGGCTGGCATGGTGATTGTCTTGAAATATTTAAATTTAGAGATGGAATTTGTCAAAATATTGCCTTTAAAACTCCAGTTATTATTAAAGGAAAATACAAACTATGGATTTCTTATAGAGGACAAGATTCAAAAGTAGGACTTGTAAAAGTGTTTGTTGATGGAGTAGAGATGACTCGACAAATAAATATGCTGGAAAACGGGAACAAATTCACTAGTATAGAAGAAAAAGTATTAGAATCCCAAGGGTACAAGCGCCATGTTTACCCAACTACCGGCAAAATGAATTGTAGATTAGTGGGTACAGTAGATATAACAACAACAGCAAGGCATACCTTAACCTTACAATCTCAATCGGCATTCTCAGCCGCGGCTTGGTTTGATGTGGCAGAGTTTCGTCCAGTGGATATGGATCAGTTGTATCCAAAATTTGAATCAGGTGGAGATGGCTTTTACAAACCATAATTTAAGAGTTAAATCAAAAAATCTAATTACAAACTTAATTAAGTAAAAATGACTTTATTAAAATATAAAAGACTCCTTTTTGTCATTCTCACAATAGGATTGGCTTCTTGTTCCAATCCATGGGATGATAGGGAGGACAATGGTGATGCAAATTTAAATGGGACGCTAAATGAAGCTATTAGTAATACATCAGAAACAGCTGAATTTGGTAAATTATTAACTCAAACCGGGTATGACAAAATATTAGCGGCCTCTAAAACATATACTGTTTTTGTACCAACAAATGAAGCCATGAAGGCGGTTGATCCTGCTATTCTAAATAATCCTGAGTTACTTAAAAAATTTATTGAAAACCATATTGCATTAACTTCTTTTTCATCTGTAAGAAATACTAATGAAGAAAGAATCAAAATGCTAAGTGATAAATATTTAACATTCAAAGGAAGTACAATAATAGGTGATGCTACTATAGTTGCTGCAGATCATTATGCAGCCAATGGAGTGTATCATATTATTAATAAAGCACTAGCTCCAAAATTGAATATTTGGGAATATGTTAATTCTAAGGCAAGTTCTTCTGCAATGAGTGCATATTTGTTAAGCTTAAAAGAATTTAGTATTTATACTGCTGATGCTATTGCAAAACTTAACACAGCTCCGGGATTTCTTGCGGATTCATTATCAAATTCGTATTTAAAAAATGTTTATAATCTTAACAACGAGAAGAATTCGTACACACTTTTCTTAATGGAAGATGACGGCTACAATGCCGAAGTAACCAAAATGAAACCGTATTTGATTAAAACAACGAATGATCCTAAAATTGATTCAACTGCTATTTATTCAAAATATTTTACAGTAAGGGATATGGCTTTTCCGAAAGCGTATACAAAAGATGCGCTGCCTGCTAAATTAACCTCAAGATTTGGTGTTGAGTTTGATGTTGACAAGACACAAATAGTGGGAGAGCCAATTGTATTGAGTAACGGAATTATTTACATAATGAAAAAGGTAGTTGTTGATCTTGATAAACGTTTAGTTCCTACAATAATACAAGGAGAAAATAATAATAACGGATATTGGGGATTTCGTAACAGGATACTCTATCGTGACAAAAAAGAACCGCCTAGCCAACTTTATCCAGAAGGTTTACTTTACAATGATATTATGGTAGAACTTCCTGACCTTGCTAAGTTTACTTTATTTTATAGTGCAAAAGATATGTTTAGTACCACTTATAAAGTCTATTGGAGAGCAATAAATGACAGAACAGCCAATCTTTTTGAACAACAATTAGGTATTGGTGGAAAAATAATAGACCAAAATGGAGCATTCCCTGTAGTGAATATTCCTGTATTGTTTCCAATTGTTGTCGTGCCTCTTAATAATTATGGAGAGGTAGAAATAGGACAATTTAAAAGGGGTATAGCTGGTGATAGTGGCTTGATTTCTTTAATAGGTGGGACAAAAAAAACTAGTGCTCTTACCCTTGATTATTTGAAATTCGTTCCTGTTAAATAATATTTTATAAAAAATTCGTTATGTTAAAAATTATAAAACTAACCTGCCTTGTAAGCCTTTTTTTTGCTGGTAGTCTTGAAGCGCAATTATACGCTCAGACCGCTAAGGATTCAACTGCAATAGTTCCTCAAAAGAAAGTACAGGGAATTTTAGTACAAGGTGTTGTTAAAAGCGCAAAAACAAATACAGGATTATCGGGAATCAACATCGCTGTCAAAGGATTTTCGGCAACCATTACAAAGGATGATGGTAGTTTTGAAATTGGAGTGCCAAATTTAGGAGCAATTCTTACTATTAGCGGCCAAGATTTTCAAACCAAAGTTTATGCCATCAAAAATAGAAAATCAGGTTTAGAAATAGTATTAAATGAGTCCAACTATTCTACGACCTATCAAATTGCTAATTTGCCATCTGGTGATCTCATGCAGTATAATAATACAAATGCTGCCAATGTGGTCAACTTCAAAAAAGATCAATGGTCTAGTTCTGTAACCGAATCTGTAGCAGGATTTCTTCAGGGTAAAGCAACAGGATTAACTAGTATTAGAAATTCTGGTGCTCCAAATGCAGGAAGTTATTTGGCTTTAAGAGGTTTTAATTCTTTATATGCAAGTAACAGACCTTTAATTGTTGTAGATGGAATGATTTATGATGATGAAGATTATGGTTCTGGAATCATACAAAATAATAGTTCTTCTCCTTTAACTAATATTGATGTTAAAGATATTGAAGATGTAACTATTATTAAAGATGGTACTTCGTTATACGGAACCAAAGGAGCTAATGGTGTGATAAACATTACCACTACTCGAGCCAGCGAGTTGTCAACTAAAATTGATTTTACGATGTATGGAGGAGTTAATCAAACTCCAGATGAATTACCTTTGTTAGGTGCTGATGCCTATCGCACACACATTTCTCAGTTAGAATCAAGTCGTGGTTTATCCCAACAACAAGTTGCCGGTTTACCATATATGAATGATCAGGTTGGTTCTGCAGGATATTACAAATATCACAATCAAACCAATTGGCAAGATCAGGTTTTTAAATCCAGTTATAATCAAAATTACTTCCTTAAAGTGCGTGGAGGTGATGATATTGCAAAGTTTGGTTTGTCTGTTGGTTACTTAGACAGCCAAGGAATTTTAGAAGGCACAGACTCAAAGCGTTATAGTGTTCGTTTAAATGCCGCTCTGCGATTAACAGAAAAATTAACTGTAGATGCTAATCTTTCTTTTATTAATAATCAGCAAAATCAATGGAATCAAGGTTTAGCTTATAAAACAAGTCCACTCTATTTAGCGTTAACGAAATCTCCTTTTTTAACTTATAATGATGTTAGTGATGCTGGAGAAGTTTCTCCTAATTTTGCCGATACAGACTACTTTAATGTAGGTAACCCCAATGCTATTTTTGCTAATGGATTTGCTACAAATAACAACTATCGTTTTTTTGGTAACTTAAAATTTAACTATGCTATAAGCAAAGCATGGAATATTACTTCCATAGCCGGTTTGAGTTTCAATAAAGAAAGAGAAGCATTTTTTATTCCTGATTTAGGTGTTGCAGATCTTATTTTACCTACTGCTATTGCAAAAAACCAATCAGGAAGTGAAATTCAAATTTATAATGGACTTTATACTGATACTTTTGCCAGTTACATGAAAAGCTTTTATGATGACCATAATTTAGAGGTTCGTTTTGGATTCAGAGCTCAAAGTAATAAAACAGAAAGCGATTTAGGTTTAGGATACAATTCTTCGACTGATGATTTTACAAGCGTAGGGGCAGGTTCCAATTTGTTACGCGTAGTAGGAGGAGCATTAGGAGAATCGCATTGGTTGAATATGTATGCTAATGGGAACTATAATTTCCGTAATAAATATTTTCTAACGGCAAGTTATGCCGTAGATAGCTCAAGCCGTTTTGGAGACGATGCATCAACAGGAGCTAGTAAATATGCATTGATGACTTCAATTTCAGGTGCTTGGTTACTTTCTTCCGAAAATTTTATGAAAGATATAAAAGCTATAGATTATCTTAAGCTTAGAGTAGGTTTCGGTACAAGCGGAAACGATGATATTGGTAATTATACCGCTCAAACGTATTATGTTTCTCAAAATTTACTTGGAATGCAAGGTTTGGTTCGTGGTAATATTGGAAATCCTGATTTGCAATGGGAAACGGTTTCAAAAAAGAATTTTGGAGTAGATTTAGGTTTGTTCAAAGAGCGTATTAATCTTTCTGTTGATTATTATACTAATAAAACATCCAACATGATTACGTACGAAACAATCAGTGCTGAAAGTGGATTTGATTATGTAGTTTCTAACGGCGGCTCGATGCGTACATTTGGGACTGAATTTGCTTTGAATGCTCGTGTTGTTAATACTCCAGATTTTATTTTCGACTTTGGATTTAATGTAAGCCATTATGAAAATAAAGTGCAAAGTTTGCCAAGTGGTGATATTTTTACACAATTTGGAGGTGCAACTTATTTAACGTCTGTAGGTAGTGATGCCAATTTATTTTATGGTTTAGATAGTAATGGAGTTTATAGTACAACTGCAGAAGCCAATGCTGCCGGACTGTCAAGACGTTTAACAAATGGAAGCTTGGTTCCTTTTGGCGGGGGAGACATGCGTTACACAGATAGTAACGGAGATAAAGTTATTGATGATAAGGATCGTGTAGTTATTGGTAACCCAAATCCAGATGTAGTGGGAAGTTTCAGTACTAATTTTACATACAAACGATTTAGTTTACAAGCTTTGTTTAATTTCTCTGTAGGTAATGATCTTTATAATGGTGTACGTTACAATCTTGAAAAAATGAGTGGATACGAAAATCAAAGTATTGCTGTAGCTAACCGTTGGAGAGCCGAAGGACAGCAAACGGATATGCCAAAAGCAGTTTGGGGTGATCCGATGGGTAATGCAGAATTTTCAGACAGATGGATTGAAGATGGTTCTTACTTAAGATTGAAAACCTTAGTGCTAGGGTATAATATTCCAATGAATGATAGTAAACATATCAAATATATTCAACTGTATGCTACTGCCAATAATTTGGTTACTTTCACCAAATATCTTGGATACGATCCTGAATTTAGTGCTACTTCATCCATTTTTGGTCAAGGAGCAGATATAGGTTTGGTTCCTCAGTTTGCAAACTATCAACTTGGATTACGTTTAGGACTTTAAAATTATTTTTACAACATAGAGAACAGACCAATGATAACAACAATAAGAATAACAACAAAAAAATCTACCAAAGCCTTGTTATGGGTGTCAGTGCTATTACTTAGCCTAAGCTCTTGTGAGGAATATCTGGATGTACAACCTCAAGATAAAGTTTCTGAAGAGCAAATGTATCGCAATGTATATGATGCCGATGCTGCAGTTATAGGGATTTATGGTAAATTTATGGGACTTGCAAGCAAATATGTTATGCTTAATGAAATGCGTGCAGATTTGATGACAACAACATATAATTCTGATCCCTATTTAAAAGAACTTTCAGAACAAAATGTTTCGGCAGAGAATCCTTATGCAAATCCAAAAGATTTCTACTTGGTTATTCAAAACTGCAATGATGCTCTTAAAAATTTCGATATTATGGTTGCTGAAAAGAAATTTACGCAATCACAATATGAACAGCGTTATGCAGATGTTGCCTGTATTCGTTCCTGGATTTATTTACAATTAGGAATTCAATACGGCACTGTACCTTACATTACGGAGCCTTTGGCAAACATTGAGGATGTTAAGAATATTAATAAGTTTCCGAGGCTTTCTTTTAATCAACTTATTGATGAACTAGTTAAGCTTACTGAAGGATTGAAGTACAAAAAAATATACGATTCAAGCAGTAGCTTATTAGTAACTGTAGACGGCTATAATACAGAGAAGTTTTTTATTAATAAAGAATGTTTATTGGGTGATTTACAACTTTGGAAAGGGAATTATCTGGAAGCGGCAAGCCATTATAAAAATGTAATGGAAACAGGTACGCCAAGAAATGATGTAGACATGTATAGAGTAAAATTTGCTGAAGTTCTTACAAATAATGATTTAGCAGTTGGTTATTTAAGATATTATGAACAGGATGCTAAAACATTAGTAGATAATAATACACAAGGATGGAGATCCATTTTTGGAAGAGACAGAGATGTATTATGGAACACGGAATGGATTTGGTCATTGCCTTTTGATAGTGATTTTGCACCTAAAAATCCATTTATAGAAGTTTTTTCAAAAACAAACGGAAAATATTTAGCAAAACCATCTCAACGAGCAATTGATCTTTGGAAAAGTAATACACAAAGCAATGGTTTTCCTTATGATGCACGTGGGCAAAAATTTACTTACAGAATGGTAGGTGGCGATCCTGTAATTATGAAATATATTTATAAATATGAAGCTGCAGCTACTGTTAATGAGTTTAAAACAGATGGTGATTGGTTTTTATATCGTGCAGCCAAATTACATTTACGTTATGCTGAGGCTGCCAACAGAGATAATAAACATGGAATTGCTGATGCCATTTTAAATTTTGGAATAAAAAATGCCTATATGCCTGCGGGTTTTGATGAAAGTACCGGTGATGCAACAAATATTGAACAAACCAAAAAAGCTTTTCCTTATGATTTTGATGCACGCATGGGTAACTTACCAAATTATAGAGCAACCTGGCATCGTGGAGCTGGTATTCGTGGTCGTGCGCGACTTCAAAGAGTAGGAGTGGCAATTAAGACAGATAGTTTGATTACAATTGAAAACAATATCATTGATGAAGCCGCTTTAGAATTAGCTTACGAAGGAAATCGTTGGGAAGACTTAGTGCGTATTTCTTTACGTCGAAATAATCCAGCCTTTTTAGCAGATAAAGTGTATGAGAAATTGAATAGAGATGGTAACACTCATGCAGCAGAAGCACGTGCTAAATTAATGAACGTAAATAATTGGTATTTGCCGTTTACTTGGAAATAAAATAATTCTAAAGAGGGAAGAGATTAGAAACTTTCTTTGTGTATTTCTAATAGTAAGAATGAATGGAGTAAATTTTTAAAAGACTGTCTAAAACATTTTAGACAGTCTTTTTTTTAATAGAATTAGTTACGAAACTCAACAAATCGGATTTAAATAAAAAAAGGCTGTTCATTTTGAACAGCCTTTTTTTATTATTCTAGGAACGTACGATGGTAGAGATGCACTGCAGTGCATCTCTACCGCCATAACATTGATTTTAATTTTTACAAATTAGCAACCAGCCAGTCACCAACTTCGCTTGTAGAATAAGCTTTTGCACCTTTGGCAACCAAATCTTCTGTAACAATTCCCTGCTCTAATGATTTGTTTACAACAGCTCTAATGGCTTCTGCTTCGTCTTTCAATCCAAAAGCATCTTCAAACATCATAGCTGCAGATAAAACAGTTGCCAATGGATTGGCAATATTCAATCCAGTTGCTTGAGGATACGATCCGTGAATTGGCTCATAAAGTGAAGTATGTTCTCCAACAGATGCAGATGGCATTAATCCCATAGATCCTGAAATTACTGAAGCTTCATCCGTTAAAATATCTCCGAATAAGTTTTCAGTAATCAATACATCATAAGAGTTTGGCCATTGAACCAAACGCATTGCAACAGCGTCAACGAATTCATAAGAAACGGTAACTTCTGGATAATCTTTTTCCATAGCTTGTACTGTTTCTCTCCATAAACGTGAAGTTTCCAAAACATTTGCTTTGTCAACACAACACAATTTTTTTGAACGTGTCATTGCTAATTCAAATCCTTTTTTAGCTAAACGCTGTACTTCAGCTCTGGTGTAAACACAATTATCAAAAGCAGTTTCTCCGCCATCTCTTCTTCCTTTTTCACCAAAATAGATTCCACCAGTCAATTCTCTTAGGAATACTAAATCGGTACCTTCAATTCTTTCTCTTTTTAATGGAGAATTGTCAATCAAAGAAGGAAAAGTAAAGGTTGGACGAACGTTAGCAAACAAACCTAATTTTTTACGCATCAACAATAAACCTTGTTCTGGTCTAACTGGTGCACTTGGATCGTTATCATATTTTGGATGTCCGATAGCTCCAAAAAGAACAGCATCAGCAGCCATACAAATCTCGTGAGTTTCATCTGGGTAAGGCACTCCAACTGCATCAATCGCACAAGCTCCCGTAAGTGCAGGCGTCCAAGTGATTTCGTGGTTGAATTTTTTAGCAATGGCATCCGAAACTTTAACCGCTTCGTTAACTACTTCTGGTCCGATTCCGTCTCCGGCTAAAAGGGCAATATTGAATTTCATTGTTCTTTATTTTTAATTATATTTTTAATTGAAATTTATTTTTAAATAGACACGACATTAAGCATTTTTTGTGTCGCTATAATTGCGGCTACTGTCTGATCGGAGTCTAATCCTCTTGTTTTAAATTCTTTTCCGTTATTTGTCCAGGTGATAATGGTCTCGCATAAAGCGTCTGAACTACTGCCAGGAGGGATACGAACCGCATAATCGATTAATTTGGGCAGAATCATTTTTTTTCCTTTATATATTTTAGAAAGAGCATTCATAAAAGCATCAAATTGACCGTCACCTTGTGCGCTTTCTTCAAAAATTTCACCATCAATTTTTAGACAAAGTGTTGTAGAAGGGCGTAATCCTTTCGCATGAGATAATAAATACGATTCTACTGTAATTTTTTCTTCATAAGAATGACTGTCCAAAACATCCGAAATGATGTATGGCAAATCTTCTTTGGTAACAGTTTCTTTTTTGTCGCCTAATTCAATAATTCTTTGGGTTACTAATTTTAAATCTTCAGGATTTAGTTTTAATCCCAGTTCTTGAAGATTTTTTTCAATATTCGCTTTGCCTGATGTTTTTCCTAAAGCATATTTACGTTTTCTTCCAAAACGCTCTGGAAGCAAATCATTAAAATATAAATTGTTTTTGTTGTCACCATCGGCATGAATTCCAGCGGTTTGTGTAAAAACATTATCGCCAACAATAGGTTTATTAGCAGGAATTCTGTAACCTGTAAAAGTCTCAACCAGTTTACTTACCGAATATAAAGATGATTCCTTGATGTTGATTTTTACCTCTGGCATAAAGTCATTAATCACAGCAACAGTACTTTCAAGCGGGGCATTTCCAGCACGTTCCCCCATTCCGTTTACAGTAACATGCAATCCGCTGATGCCTGCTTTTATAGCCTCCATCACATTCGCAACACTCAAATCGTAGTCGTTATGTGCGTGAAAATCAAAATGAATGTTAGGATATTTTGAGGTTATTTTAGAGATAAATTCAAAAGTGTCTGATGGAATTAATACTCCCAAAGTATCGGGCAATAATATTCTTTTGACAGGTTGTGTTACTAAGAAATCCAAATATTGAAAAACATATTCAGGAGAATTGCGCATACCGTTGCTCCAATCTTCGAGATAAACATTGGTAGCAATTCCGTTTTCATTTGCCAAAGCAATGGATTGTGCGATTTCGGAAAAATGCTGTTCGGGCGTTTTTTTTAATTGATGAGTCAAATGATTTAAAGAACCTTTGGTTAATAAATTTTGAACTTTGGCTCCTGCTTTTTTCATCCATTCGATAGAAATACCGCCGTCAACAAAAGCCAATACTTCTATTCTGTCAGTATATCCTTTTTCTTTGGCCCAGGACATAATACCGCTTACGCCTTGAAATTCACCTTCACTTACACGTGCCGATGCAATTTCGATACGGTCAATATGTAATTCTTCAAGTAATAATTGTGCAATGGTTAATTTTTCTGCTGCCGAAAAAGATACTCCCGAGGTTTGTTCGCCATCACGGAGCGTCGTATCCATTATTTCAATTTTTCTTTTTTCCATTTTGATATTGCTGTTAGCCTTTGACTGAACTATTTATGCGTTTATTTTTTGTAGCCAATTTTTACCCTTGGTTTTTCGTTCTCTTTTTTCTCGTTTAACTCCTCTAAATAGGAAAATACAAGTTCGATATTCTTATCGTGATTCTCGAGTTTCTTTTGTATTTGCACTATGTCTATCTTAATTTCACTAGTGTCCAAAAGCATTTGCTTAACTTTTGTGAAAGTGCGCATAATTTGGATGTTAGTTTGAATAGCTCTGTCGCTTTTAAGAACACTAGAAAGCATCATCACACCATGTTCAGTGAAAGCGAAAGGGAGTTTTCTGGTTCCACCCCAACTTGATGTCACAATTTGTGATATCAAGTTATCAAACTCATCTTTTGAAATCTCAAACATAAAGTCATCAGGAAATCGTGCAATATTTCGTTTAACAGCTTGATTCAAGCCCCTTGTTTCTACCCCATAAAGTGTTGCCAAATCTTTATCTAGCATTACTTTTTGGTTCCGAATAATGTAAATTTTATCCGTGATTGTTTCTTCAGGAATTATTAAAATCTCACTCATCGTTTTATGAAATCTATTATTTTCAATATTTTTTATTAATCGTGATAATTTTTATATTCTTCCTCGCACTTCATTTAATTTCATTGTCATAGAAACCGCTTCAGTTTCTACCCAATGGTTGTATTCTTCGATTGCTTTCAATCGCAAATTATTTTCTAAATAGCCTTCTTCTACCATCTGAAGTGAACCAGCAACTTTAGACCAAATACCTATTTTCGATTTATAATCTTTTCTTTCTTCATTATAAAACTCATCCGAATTTATTTTTTCAACAGAATGAAAACCGACTTCTTCTAATAAAGCAGGCAAATCTTCTGCAATTTGATTATTCATTCCAGCATCTTGTCTCCATTTTAAGAACGTATTGTAAAACTCCTGCATGCTTTCTGGAGGCGATGGATTCCAATTTAAATTCGTGTGGTCATAGTCCAAAATAGAAATTTGACCGTTTGGTTTCAGCAGCCATTTCATTTTAATTAAAGCCTCTTTAGGATTGCTCAACCATTGTAAAGTTCTAGCAGAAACAATTAAATCAAATTTTTCTTCAGGATTAAAATCAAATAAATCAACATGAATTAATTCCAAATTCGGAATGTTTTGATATGATTCCTTCCCGCTTAAAATGAAACTTACGGTATTATCTATTCCGGTAACTTTTCCGTTTTCGCCAACTATATTTGCAATGTCTTTGGAAATGGAACCTGTCCCACAACCTATATCAAGAACTTTTATACCAGATTTTAAAATTGATATTAAATTTCTGTAATCATTTGTCAGGCTTCTGGCATCAAATATTTTATTAGCTTCTCCGTCTCTTTGAATGTGTTTGTTTACTTTCATTTTCTATTTTAAAACTATTTTTTATTTTCCAAAACCATTTCATAATGCTCCACAACTGGAAACGGATTATAATAATGATGCAACAATTTTTTCCATTCTAAATATGCTTCGGATTCTCTAAATCCAATAGTATGATCTTCTAATTTTTCCCAATCAACCAATAATAAATATTTGTTTTCTTCTTCAATACATTTTCTCAAACTATGGCTTACATAACCTGAAATGGATTGTATGAACTGACTGGCAATGGCAAAATCTCTTTCGAAATGAACTTCTTCTCCTTTTATTACCTGTAGAATAGCCACTTCTAAAACCATACGTATTTTTATTTATAAACCCGACAGATTTTTAAAACCTGTCGGGTGTTATTAAAATTAACCTGTAATCTTTATAATTTTTAGTAAGGAAGTTTGTCTGCAAAAGCAACAATATCTTCTTTAATGTTTTGCAAGTAATCAATATCATCAAAACCATTGATCATATTGTTCTTTTTGTATCCGTTGATGTCAAAAGATTCTTTTTGACCAGTAGCCAATAAAGTAATAGTTTGCGCAGGCAAGTTAATTTCCAATTCTGTTTTTGGATCCGCTTCGATAGCTTTGAAAATAGTTTCAGCAAATTCTGGGCTAATTTGTACAGGCAAAACACCAATATTCAAACAGTTTCCTTTGAAGATATCTGCAAAGAAAGAAGAAACTACCGCACGGAATCCGTAATCGTAAACTGCCCAAGCAGCATGCTCACGTGATGAACCTGAACCAAAGTTTTTTCCTCCAACAAGGATTTTTCCAGAGTAAGTAGCATCGTTTAAAACGAAATCTGCTTTTGGAGTATCATCTCCATTGTATCTCCAGTCTCTAAAAAGATTGTCTCCAAAACCTTCACGTTTTGTAGCTTTTAAGAAACGAGCAGGAATGATTTGATCTGTATCTACGTTTTCTATCGGTAGTGGCACTGCACTACTGGTAAGGATATTAAATTTATCGTATGCCATTTGATTTTTGATTTTTGATTTTTGATTTTTGATTTCAGATTTGCCGTGTGGGAATCGAATTCGAAAAACTAAAATCTTATTTTGTATATAAATTTTATGTTTTAAAGGAAAATAAATTGAAGACAATTGATTTTAAATCTGAAATCAAAAATCGTTAATCCTCAATCTGAAATCTTTTAAAATAAATCTCTCGGATCTGTTAATTTTCCAGTAACAGCGGCAGCGGCTGCCATAATTGGAGAAGCTAGTAAAGTTCTTGAACCAGGACCTTGACGACCTTCAAAGTTTCTGTTTGATGTACTCACTGCATATTTTCCAGCTGGTACTTTATCATCGTTCATTGCCAAACAAGCAGAACAGCCCGGCTGACGCAATACAAATCCAGCTTCAGTAAGAATGTCTAACAATCCTTCTTCTTTAATCTGAGCTTCAACAACGTGAGAACCTGGAACTAGCCAAGCAGTAACGTTGTCTGCTTTTTTGCGGCCTTTTACAATTTCAGCGAAAGCTCTAAAATCTTCAATACGTCCGTTTGTACAGCTTCCTAGGAACACATAATCGATTGGTTTTCCAATCATTACGTCATCTTCATGGAAACCCATGTAGGCTAACGATTTTTTATACGTTTCCGCACCACCTTCAACTTGATTAGCGTTTGGAATATGTTTAGTGATGCCAATTCCCATTCCAGGGTTTGTACCATAAGTAATCATTGGTTCGATATCTTCTGCTTTGATATTTAATTCAGTATCAAAAATTGCATCAGCATCGGTTTTTAAAGTTTTCCAGTATTCAACTGCTTTAGTCCAAGCTTCACCTTTAGGAGCATATAATCTTCCTTCAAGGAAATCAAAAGTTGTTTGATCGGGAGCAATCATACCACCACGAGCACCCATTTCGATACTAAGGTTACAAACAGTCATACGACCTTCCATAGTCATTTCTTCGAATACATTTCCTGCGTATTCAGCAAAATATCCTGTACCTCCCGAAGTAGTTAATTGAGCAATAATATAAAGTGCAACGTCTTTTGGACCCACACCTTTGCTTAATTTACCATTTACGTTGATACGCATTTTCTTTGGTTTCGGTTGCATGATACATTGAGTTGCCATAACCATTTCAACTTCAGAAGTACCAATACCAAAAGCAATCGCTCCAAAAGCACCGTGAGTAGAAGTGTGTGAATCTCCACAAACAATAGTTGCACCAGGCAAAGTAATTCCGTTTTCAGGACCTACTACGTGTACAATTCCGTTTTTAATATGACCTAATCCCCAGTGAGAAATTCCGTATTCGGCCGAGTTGTCTTCTAAAGCTTGTAATTGATTAGCAGAAAGCGCATCAGCAACAGGCAAGTGTTGGTTTATAGTTGGTGTATTGTGATCGGCAGTGGCAAAAGTACGCTCAGGGTACAAAACCTTTACGTTTCTAGCTTTTAAACCTAAAAAAGCAACAGGACTTGTAACTTCATGAATGAAATGGCGGTCAATAAAAAACACATCTGGTCCATCTTCAATTTTACGCACTACATGTGAATCCCATACTTTGTCAAATAATGTCTTACTCATTTTCTTTTTTTTTAATTGTAATTGGTATAACCACAGAAACTTGGTGTAATTATAATAGAAGTTCAAAAGTAAAAAAAAGTTATATTGTCGTCAATTGCGATATTTGGTTTTATACGATACCCAAACAATTGTGTTTTTTGGATAGCAAACTGTTACTGCTTTATTTTAGAAACAGTGCTATTTACAAAAGGCAATACTTTTTTTTAAATAGAACAACTAACACTGGGTTTGCTGTTGTTTTTAATAATTGGCAAATTTATCGCTATTGTGTTATAAAATAGCGGTTTTTGGTTTAAAATATATAACATTTTAAAATAAAATAGTAACAAATAGTTAGATTCTGATTTGGAATTTCATTTCATTTTTGAGACGGAATTTTGTTTTTTTTAAAGAAAATAATGCTCCCAAAAAGTAATTTTTTTTCAAAAAATACTACGACATCCAAAAAGGAGATATTTCAATTTAAAAAAAAAATATAAGAAGTTTTGTTGATTTTTGTAAATGTTTTTGATTTATCGACTGGGATAAATTGAATTATTTTGTGCATAAAAAAACCGCTGATTTTCTTAGCGGTTAATATTCTATTGGTTCTCTACTGGTGTGTCTTCTCTCTTGTTTACCATTGAGAAGCCATTTTGGCGACATCCTCAGCTGTATAAAAATCGCCATTTTCTATTCTAGAATTGGCTTGATTTAATTCTTTGTTGTACTGTTGTAAAGAAATGGGTTGAGCCCCTTCAGTTTTATTTATTATTTTTTCCAATTCTTCAAAAACACTTTCGTTTACTTCAAATATTTTCTGTATTAAATTGTATTTTCGGGTTGCTAAATACATGATATTGTGGTTTTTAATCCTTAAACAAAGATAGGAATTTCAAATTAATTAAAGAATCGTTTTCTGCAGAATCTTTTTTACAACTTTATGAATATAGTAAAATTCGATACTAGCTGTTCGGTTTGAATTCCTGTACTGTTTTATTATTTATACCGTTAGTTATTTCAAATTAGTCCAATAAAAATTAGACTAAATGAAATATACAACGGCATTATACCAGAAGCCATTGGACTAAAACATACTAATCATTGGTATTACAAATAGATGTAATGCATTCCATAATCCATTCTATATGCTTTCATCTTAATTCTATTACCATTAAATTCAAGTTGATAAATACGGCTATTTGTTTCATCAAAATAACAATTAGTATTGTAATACCTTTCAGGATGCCACTGCTGTTTCATAAGATTGTAATTTTTGAAAAGTCTTTTTCGAACAGAATCTTCATTTTCATCTGGTAAATCAGGATTACCGCGCATAATTTTATAAATCATTACACTGTCTTTTTCCTTTATGTTTTTGCAGTTTAATACCGAAGTAAGCATTTCGTTTATCAATACATATCTTTTACTCGACTTTCTTCTATCACTGTTAGCAATCAATTTGTCTATTCCAATATTTAGCTCATTTGTAAAAGTTGTATTTATTTTCGGAACATTTGGTATTAGTTTATCAAAAGGAAATTCCCAATAATCTTTGTATTTGTTGCTAAAAAGAGGAATTGAGTAAATTTCGTTCTTACCATTAATAAGGACAAGAATGTGATTTCTATTTTTATATCCTTCCAATTGAGAGAAAAGCTGAATTTCGATATTGTATTTACCTTCTCGAATACTTTTTATAAATTTGAATTCACTCTCTGGCGGTTTTTTGCCAGCTGTTAATTGAGGGAATCTTTCGGTCAGTTTTTGAATTGATTCATTAATTTTTGATTCGTTGTTTTTGCTGCAACTAGTGATAAAAAGGAAGATTAAAACGATACTGCTTATTTTTACTATTATATTTTTCATCATTTTATAAATAGAAATAATTTATTTGTGAAAGAAGACTTGCGTCTTTTTATTAATTGGGAATACGATATTTTTCCGGATTGTATAATCTTTTTTCGTCAAAATCACCTGCGAATTTTTTAGAATCACTTTCTTTTTCTTTAATAAAAAAGATATAATTTAAATAGGGTTTTTCTTTTGTCGGATATGCTAAAATAATCGCGTTATCACTATAACTTACAACATCATAAGCAAAATTTCTCCATTTCATGATGCTGTCTTCAGAAACGGACCACTTTTGAGGTGTTTCTTCCATAAATGGGTCTTCTGGTTCATCGGTGAATTTTCCTTTTCCATCTCTATTGAATCTGTAGGATAATTTGTTTTCGTTGAATTTGAAATACGTAACATAGGAATCATTTGGAGTGTAATAACACCAATATTCGTCAGAATTTGTCTGGAATGCTTTTTCAATAGGATTTTGTTGTGAACAGCTTGTAAGTGCTATTATCAGTATTGCATAAAATTTATTTTTCATTAAAACTTGTGTATCAGATTAGACAAATAGGTAATAGGAATAAATAACATCAAACTTATATGGTTAAAAAGCATAAAACTAATGATATTTTATCATAATAATGACTTAATTGCTTTATTTATAAAAGATTGGAAACAATGAATTTTGTCTAAGAGTTTTAGAATTCAAATCCTTTTTGTTAACAACTTCAAGGATTATTTTCCCTAAAAAAAGACTAAATTTGAACTTCCTCCATTTTGCAATTAAGCACTTTTTACTATTCTTAATATCAATATTTTAGAATGTAAAAACTTGAAATTTGGATTTTTAATTTTTGTTATTTAAACGTATGTACTTAATATTCGATACCGAAACTACTGGATTACCTAAGAACTGGAATGCTCCAATTACCGATTCTGATAACTGGCCTCGCTGTATTCAGATTGCTTGGCAGCTTCATGATGAGATGGGAACACTTATCGAGCATCAGGATTATTTGGTGAAGCCCGATGGTTTTAATATTCCGTATGATGCTGAGCGTATCCACGGTATTTCTACAGAGTTAGCGGAAACCGAAGGAATTTCTTTGATCGAAGTTTTGGAGAAATTCAATATCGCCTTAAGCAAAGCCAAATTTATCGTAGGACAGAATTTAGGTTTCGACGTGAATATTATGGGGGCAGAACTGCACCGAATGGGAGTGGATTCTCCAATGAGTTCTATGCCGGTTTTGGATACCTGTACCGAAGTAACAGCTTCATTATTAAAATTGCCCGGAGGTCGTGGAGGGAAATTCAAATTACCTACATTAACCGAATTACATAGTTATCTTTTCAACGTTCCTTTTGCGGAAGCGCACAACGCTACTGCCGATGTTGAGGCAACTACACGATGTTTCCTAGAGTTAATCCGCCGTGAAGTTTTTACTAAAGAAGAGCTTGATGTCCCAAAGGATTATTTCAATACCTTTCAGAATAAAAATCCGAAGGAAATCCCGTTAATCGGACTAAAACACATCAACTTAAAAGCGGCTTCCGACAAAATTAGGGAGCAGTTAAAAACGTTGGTTTCGGATGAGCCAGTTCTTACGGTTTCGGAATCTGCTAAAGCTGATTTTAAAGCAGCGAAATACGCGCATTTACACAATCATACACAGTTTTCGGTTTTGCAATCGACAATTGGCATTGGGAATATTGTTTCGGCTACAGCCAAAAATAAATTTCCTGCCGTTGCCATGACGGATACTGGGAACATGATGGGTGCTTTTCACTTTGTGAGTGCCGTTATGAACCACAACAAAGCAGCGTCCGGAAAAAATAAAGCTTTGGTTGAAGCTGGAGAAGAACCTACGGAAACAGAAATGAAACCAATTGTTGGCTGTGAATTTAATGTTTGCGAAAACCATTTGGATAAAAGCAAAAAAGATAATGGGAATCAAGTTGTCTTATTGGCTAAAAATAAAAATGGCTATCACAATTTGGCTAAAATGTCGTCGATTGCCTTTACTGACGGATTTTATTATGTTCCGAGAATTGACCGAAATATTATCGAAAAATATAAGGGAGACATCATGGTTTTGTCTGGGAATTTATACGGAGAGATTCAAAGTAAAATTCTGAATGTTGGTGAAAATCAAGCCGAAGACGCTTTGATTTGGTGGAAAGAACAATTTGGCGATGATTTTTATCTCGAAGTGATGCGCCACAATCAGGAAGATGAAAATCGTGTCAATAAAACGCTGATTGAATTTTCGAAAAAACATAGTGTAAAATTAATTGCAACCAACAATACCTATTATTTAAATAAAGAAGATGCCAATGCACACGACATTTTACTGTGTGTAAAAGACGGCGAAAAACAAGCAACGCCAATTGGCCGTGGTCGTGGCTACCGTTACGGATTACCCAATCAAGAGTACTATTACAAGTCGGAAGAAGAGATGAAAAAACTCTTTGCTGATTTGCCGGAAGCGATTATTAATATTCAGGAAATCGTTGATAAGGTTGAAGGTTATTCGCTTTACCGTGATGTATTGCTTCCAAAATTTGATATTCCACAGGAATTTGTTAATCCTGAAGATGAAAAAGACAATGGAGTTCGTGGAGAAAATGCCTATTTGAGGGATTTGACCATGATTGGGGCCAAAAAAAGATACGGAGATATTACTCCCGATATTCAGGAACGATTGGATTTTGAACTGTTAACGATTTCAAATTCCGGATATCCGGGTTACTTTTTGATTGTACAGGATTTCATCGCCGAAGCCCGAAATATGGATGTTTCGGTAGGACCTGGACGTGGATCTGCAGCGGGTTCTGCGGTAGCATATTGTCTAGGAATTACCAATATTGACCCGATTAAGTATGATTTGCTTTTTGAGCGTTTCCTTAATCCGGATCGTGTGTCCATGCCCGATATTGATATCGATTTTGATGATGAAGGCCGTGGGCGTGTTATGGATTACGTAATCAATAAATATGGAAAAAATCAGGTTGCGCAGATTATCACTTATGGTAAAATGGCAACTAAATCGGCGATTCGTGATACGGCGCGTGTACTGGATTTGCCGTTATTCGAAGCAGATAGAATAGCCAAGCTGATTCCTGCTATGATGCCGGGTAAATGGAATTTGGCACGTTTCCTTTCTGAATCAGAAGATGAGGTTAAAAAAGCATTAAAAGGTGCTGATGAATTTGAACTTGTAAAAGAATTAATCGCCATTGCCAATGAAGATGATTTGGCTGGGGAAACTATTCAACAGGCAAAAATTCTGGAAGGTTCCATGCGAAATACAGGTATTCATGCTTGTGGGGTAATTATCACGCCATCGGATATTACGAATTATGTTCCTGTTACTACCGCCAAAGATTCCGATTTATATGTAACACAGTTTGATAACTCGGTTGCCGAAAGTGCTGGATTACTGAAAATGGACTTCTTGGGTCTGAAGACGCTTACTTTGATAAAGGACACAGTTAAGTTAGTCAAATACCGCAACAACATTGACCTCGACCCGGATACTTTCCCGATTGATGATGTCAAGACGTATGAACTGTTCCAACGTGGAGAAACTGTTGGAATCTTCCAATACGAGTCCGCCGGAATGCAGAAATACATGAAGGAATTGAAACCCACCGTCTTTGGAGATTTAATTGCGATGAATGCATTGTATCGTCCTGGACCTTTGGAATATATTCCGTCTTTCGTTCGAAGAAAAAACGGCGAGGAAGAAATCAAATACGATCTTGATGCCTGCGAGGAATATTTAGGGGAAACGTATGGAATTACCGTTTATCAGGAGCAGGTAATGCTTTTGTCGCAGTCGTTAGCTGGATTTACTAAAGGTGAGGCCGATGTTTTGCGTAAAGCGATGGGTAAAAAACAGAAGGAAGTTCTGGATAAAATGAAACCTAAATTTGTTGAGCAAGCGGCTTTAAAAGGACATGATGCCAAAGTTTTAGAAAAAATTTGGAAAGACTGGGAAGCCTTTGCAAGTTATGCTTTTAATAAATCGCACTCCACGTGCTATGCCTGGATTGCGTACCAAACCGCTTATCTAAAAGCGCATTATCCAGCCGAATACATGGCGGCGGTACTTTCGAACAACATGAACGATATTAAGCAAGTGTCGTTTTTCATGGAAGAATGTAAGCGTATGGGATTGCAGGTTTTAGGTCCTTGCGTGAACGAGTCGTTTTATAAATTTACGGTAAACGATGATTATGCGGTTCGTTTCGGAATGGGCGCGATAAAAGGTGTGGGTTCCGGTGCGGTTGCAACCATTGTCGAAAGCAGAAAAGACGCCAAATACAAATCGATTTTTGATTTGGCTAAGCGTATTGATTTGCGTGCTGCCAATAAAAAAGCCATTGAAAACTTAGCTTTGGCAGGAGGTTTTGATTGTTTTGCAGACACCCACAGAGCACAATATTTCCACGATGATGGCGACGGAATTACCTTTTACGAAAAAGCCATTCGCTATGGTTCGAAGTATCAAGAAAACGAAAATTCCTCGCAGGTGAGTTTGTTTGGCGAAAGCAGTGATGTACAAATTGCCGAACCTGTGGTGCCTCCGTGTGAAGATTGGAGTACTATGGAAAAGCTCGCCAAAGAGAAAGAGGTTGTTGGGATTTATATTTCGGGGCATCCTTTGGACGATTATAAATTCGAGATGAAATATTTTTGTAACGCCAGACTCGAAGCTTTGAAGAATATGGATCAGTATGTAGGTAAGAATTTGACCTTTGGTGGGATAATTACCAACGTACAACACCGAGTAGCCAAGAACGGAAAAGGCTGGGGAACTTTCATGTTAGAAGGATATGATGAAAGTTTTGAGTTTAAAATTTTTGGAGAAGAATATCTAAAGTTCAGGCATTTCTTTATTCAAAATAATTTTACCTTCATGAAGATTTTGATTAAAGAAGGTTGGGTAAACCAAGATACTGGCAAAAAGACAGACCCTAGAATGCAGTTTGTTTTAGTGCAATATTTGCAGGATGTGTTGAGTACGTTTGCCAAAAAACTAATTCTTTTATTGGATATAAAAAATATTGAAACTGAATTTATTCATAAACTGAATCGTCTTTTTCAAGAATATAAAGGAGACAACACGGTTTCTTTTGAAATCATGGAACTCGAAAAAATAAAACGAATTGTCGAAACAACTCCCGATTTTGCAGAAGGTGATGAAGAAACGTTTGCAGACAGCGAAGAAGAAACTGCAGAGGTAAGCGAAACGAAGCAGGTTACCGAAGTGGAAGAAATAAAAGTTATTACCAAATTAGCCATGCCAAGCCGAAAGCTGAAAGTTCAAATTTCGAATGAATTATTATTTGAATTGGAGAAAATGCAGATAAATTTCAAGCTGAATTAAATGATTGATAGTTCTTTAGAGAAGTTTAAAAAATACAATCTTCTTCAAAAAGCGGTAAAACAAACGTTTATCGACGTGTTTTTAACATTAAAGTAATACTATTCTTGATTATTTAAACTGTTCGTATTTCTTGTTTTTATGATAAAATTTTATTTTTATTTTTATTTTAGTAATATTTGTGATAATTTGCTAATTTATTTAGTAATAAACAACTATTTTTGATTATTCCATACAGTTTCGTTTGAGGGTTAAAAAATAGGTATAATTTTGTCGGAAATTAAAATTCAAAAATGAAGACAAAATTATTTTTATTAGGATTATTGGCTTCTGCTATGACAGTGGCAGGGCAAACATCTAAGACAACAGATAGTAAACCAGAAACTTGGTATTTTAAATTAGGAGGTTCTTATTTTGTGCAAACTGCTGCTACAGAATTCCCAGTTGTTTCAGGGGCATTACCAAATACAGATGTATATGCTGCAGACGGATCTACTTTGGTTTCTAGAGAAACTAATACTGGTTCTTTTGGAGAAGGATTTCGTACTGGGTTAGCTGCTGGATATCGTATTTCGTCACGTTTGGGAGTTGAAATGGCGTTTAACTATTTCAACAGTACAGAAAAAACGATGGTAAAAACTGTTAATAGATTAATTTCACCTGCGCCTATATTTGTTACAGGTTCTGCAGTTGGGCAAATTACCGCTTTTGATATTGCACCAGCTCTTGTCTTGTTTTTTGGCGAAACTAAAGGATTTGAATCGTATACCAAAGTAGGTGTTATTGTTCCTGTTGTTGGAGATTTGACTATTGAAACCAATAGAACTTATACCACTCCTGCAGGAGTTGTTAATGCTTATACAAAAGATGTGATTTTGCCTAATCCTACAATCGGTTTTATGGCTGCACTAGGTACTTCATACAAATTGGGTAAAAACATTTCTGCTTTTGCTGAATTGGAATACCGCAATTTTACGGTTAGTGGTGCTACTAAAGAAACTAAAGTATATACTGAGAACGGTGTGGATAAATTGAATACTGCTACATCTTTTAGAGATGGAACTTATTCTGCAAAACATACTGATTATGTTGAGCAATTAAATAGTGGGTCAAATCATTATTTGTTTAATCCAAACAATGCGACACCAAATTATGCTACGGATACAACTAGACCTAATGATGCAATGAATGACATTAGTTCTTATGTTGGAATTTCTGGTTTAGGTTTGACTTTTGGATTGAAGTATAGTCTATAATCAAATACGATTGAAATTGAATGGAGACCTTCTGAAAAGAGGGTCTTTTTTTTATGGCTAAATATTTTGAAATCCGGAATGCCCTAGCCCTGATAGTAGTGAAAATCCTTGTGGGTCGGGGTTCGACCCACAAGATTGAAGCGGATAGCAGGAAATAGCTCCTAATAACAACGAAATAACAATTAGCAATACATTTATAATGAAAACTAATTTAGGAATGGCGTTTGGTTGGTTTTTAATTTCTAAATTTGTACTCTAATTTTAAGAATAAGCATTTAAACATTAAATAAAAATAGTATGGCATTAGCAATAACAGATGCTACTTTTGATGAAGTAGTTTTGAAATCAGATAAACCGGTAATGGTAGATTTTTGGGCAGCATGGTGTGGGCCTTGTAGAATGGTTGGGCCAATCATTGACGAATTAAGCAGTGAGTACGAAGGGAAAGTTGTTGTAGGGAAAGTTGATGTAGATGCAAACCAAGAATTTGCTGCAAAATACGGAGTTAGAAACATTCCAACAGTATTAGTTTTCCATAATGGAGAAGTTGTTGGAAAACAAGTTGGAGTAGCTCCAAAACAAACGTATGCGGATAGTTTAGATGCTTTATTGTAATCTAAATTGAAATAAGTTAAGAAGGTCTGGCGAAAGTCAGACCTTTTTTGTTTTAAGCATTTTGTTGGACTAAGTTAATTCACCATTAAGAGATTAAGTCAGTTAAGCTTAATGATGCTTAATTTCTTAATGGTTAAAAAGAAAAATCTTTTAATGGTTTACTTTTAAATTGTCACTAGCAGGATGTAGTGTGTTCAAACTTTTTTATACATTTGGAATATGAAGATCGAATCACAGATAGAAAAAATATCCAGTTTTCAGCACTTGGAACTGTTGGCCAATCAGGTGGTGGAAGGCTTTATTTCGGGAATGCATAAAAGTCCGTTTCATGGATTTTCGGCAGAATTTGCCGAGCATAAAGTGTACAATGTAGGAGAAAGCACCAAGCACATTGATTGGAAACTGTTTGCAAAAACGGACAGACTGTACACCAAGTGTTTTGAGGAGGAAACCAATTTGAGATGTCATATTATCATTGACAATTCCTCATCGATGCATTATCCTAAATTGAAGGACAGTCAGCAGTTTTATGAAAGTAAAATAGGTTTTTCGGTATTGGCTTCGGCTGTATTGATGAATCTGCTGAAGAAACAGCGTGATGCGGTAGGTTTAAGCGTGTTTTCGGATAGTTACGAATATTATGCGCCAGAAAAGGGGAGCGACCGTCATCACAGAATGATATTGAATACCCTTGAGGGGCTTTTGGAAGTCACCAAAGAGAAAAAACAGACCGACACTATTACTTATCTGCATCAGATAGCGGAGAAAATCCACCGCCGTTCGATGATTATATTGTTTACGGATATGTTTCAGTCAGAAAACGAGGAAGCGCTTTTTAATGCATTGCAGCATTTGAAACACGACAAGCATAAAGTGGTTTTGTTTCATGTTATAGACAATGAAACGGAGTGGAAATTTGATTTTGACAATGCTCCGAGGAAGTTTATTGATGTTGAGACAGGAGAAGAGGTAGTGATTTTTGCGGATAATGTGAAGTCAGCATACGAAAAACAGGTGGGTGATTACTTCAAAAAGTTGGCTTTAACCTGCGCTCAAAACAAAATAAAGTACATTCCTGTGGGGGTTGGCGAAAGTTTTGAGAAAATTTTGATGGCATACTTAGTTGAGAAACAAAACTTTGGATAGATGAACAGAATTTTTTTTAAAATTCTCTAATAAAAGACTTGTGTAAACGGAAATCTATTGTATCTTTGCCACCGCAATAAAGCAGAGGTTTGGTAGTTCAGTTGGTTAGAATACATGCCTGTCACGCATGGGGTCGCGGGTTCGAGTCCCGTCCAGACCGCAATATTGGGGAAAGCCTTTCGTAACAGAAAGGCTTTTTTGCCCAAATACGGTATCTAAAGCTAGTTGTGTTGTTTCTCGTCCAAATATGACGAGATCGGTTTGTAGTTAGACCAATGAAAAGCTTTCCACTTTGTGGATAGCTTTTTTGATTTTAAGGGAGTTAGAATTTTTTTAATTCTTGTGTTATAAAATAGTTGCGTAAACGAAAATTTATTGTATTTTTGCACTCGCAATAAAACAGGGTTTGGTAGTTCAGTTGGTTAGAATACATGCCTGTCACGCATGGGGTCGCGGGTTCGAGTCCCGTCCAGACCGCAAATATTGTTTAAAGCCTTTCTTAACGGAAAGGCTTTTTTTATGGATAAAGGTGAAAATTAAAATCTGAGATATTGGATTAATATCAAATAGTAACGCATTCTTTTTTTTACAAACCATTAATATTAAGGTTTATTAAGAAAGACTACAAGACTTAATTTTCTTAATATCTTAATGGTTCAAAATGTTTGATAATTATATTTCAAAAATGTTCTATTTTTTACACAAATGCGATAAGAATAATAGTTTTAGAATAAGACAGTACTATTCTGCCATACAATCCAAAGAAATAATCCCATATACATCATACACACTACAAACTTCATAAAAGACGAAGCCAAGAAGCCCAGTAGAGATCCAGTAGCAGCTTTCAAAGCGCGTTGATGGTCTTTGTAGTCATAAATCAGTTCGCCAACAAAAGCACCAACAAATGGACCAATAATAAAACCCAACGGAATTGGCGCAAAAATCCCAACAATCAAACCGATATTGGTTCCCCAAATGCCATATTTACTGCCTCCAAATTTTTTGGTTCCCTTGGCAGGAATGATATAATCCAAAATGGTTAACATAACAGTAATCAATAAGGAAATACCCAGAATCCAATAATTGACAGGAACTGCCGTAGTAAAATAAAGTAATGCAATACCAACCCAACTAATGCTTGGACCAGGCAGCACAGGAAGAAAACTTCCAAAAATACCCGTTACAACACAACCAAAACCCAATAATAAAAGGACGATATCCATAAAAATATTTTTAGTAATTTTGAGACCGTAAATGCAATACGTATTCAATATACGAATTTGAGAAAAATAATTGTATTTTTATAAGATAATAGTCCCATTCAAAAAATAAGCTTTGAAGCAATATTTCCTTTTTTTAGTTTTTATACTTTTTAATTCCTGTCAATACTTTGACAAGCAAGTTCCTTCCGAAAAGGAATTGTTGCAAAAGGAGTTAAAGGCTATTAATTGGAAAGAGGTTGACGAATATCCATCGGTTGTGGACTGCGATAAAATCGAAGACAAAAAACAACGCGAACAATGTTTTTTTGAGGTGCTAACACAGTTAATACAAGAGAAACTGTGCAATGACACATTGGCTATGCTTTATCCTGAGCTGGATACCATCGAGGTAAAAGTGACTGTTTTTCCAAATGCCACCATGAAATTTGAACCGCAGTTTCCAAAAGATTCGGTTATGTATGATAAAGTAAAAATCGACAGTATTTTGAAGGCTCGTTTAGTAGATTTTCCTGAAATCCATCCAGCAATCAAACGCGGATTACCCGTAAAAACCCAGTTTATCCTTCCTGTGATTCTAAAAGTGGAGTAGAATAGATTTTTGATTGAAGATTAGTGATTTCTGATTTTAGATTGCTATGTCAACTCGAATTTTCTGCACGGTTATTGATTTTTGATCTGAATTATGGCAAACAGGTGTAGGATTTCAAATTACTTTTAAATTTCAAAATAATTGTATGATTTCCATTGATCGTTCCGTATGATAGATCAGAAATCTAAAATCGTTGATCTAAATTCTGCAATCTAAAACCTCCTCCCTTTCCATTCATATTTTCCAAACAGGCAATACAAAGCCACTGCAGTACTGAAAAAAGGATACCACAAACTACTTAAAAGTAAATAGCGGATTTTATGTTTTGTTAAGAATCTGTTTGTTTGCTTTATCAGTACAGTATCAATTCCAAACTTGATAAGGAAATACAAGCCAATAAAAAAATAGGGAAGCATACCCAAAACAGTCAGTACTAAGCAATATATCAACCCAAAATTCATCATAAAGACAATCAGTCCCAACCTTTTACCAAAGATGCTTTGATAGGAAGTAGTTTTGGAAGCCCAGCGCACGCGTTGGTAAAACAGCGATTTCCAATCATCGACTGGTTTTGTGGTTACAATAGTATGCTTCGATTTTAAATAGGCTACTTTTTCTGGGAATTGGGACAACGCTTTTTGCAACAGAAAAACATCATCGCCACTGGCAATTGCAGAGTTGCCTTCGAAACCTTTTAGCTCTTGAAAAAACGATTTGGTGTAAGCAAAATTGGCGCCATTGCACATAAAACCTTTTTTGATTCCAAAACTGCCAATGGTTGCGCCTTGTAAACTAGCCAAGTCCAATTGTTGAAAATGATGCAAAAAGGAATTATCGCAATCATAAGTAACTGCTCCCGCAACCATCGAAACATGATGAAGCTGAATGAAATTGTCCAAAGCCGACAACCAATTTTTGTGAACCACACAATCGGCATCGGTGGTGATGACCCAATCGGTTTTTACTATTTCCATAGCCGTTGCAATGGCATCTTTCTTAGGAGAATTTGAAACCCGAATTGCATCAATCATTAAAATCTTAAATCTTAAATCGTTAATCTTAAATCTTAAATCGGAATCATCATCGACCAAAATCACTTCAAACAAATCCGTCGGGTAATTTAATTTTGAAAAGCTTTCCAATAAAATCGGTAGATTTTCGGCTTCGTTCCGAAAAGGAACAATAATGCTAAAGCTGGTTTTTGGCGGTAAGCCAATAAATTCAAAGTGATTTATTTTGGTAAAACCATAAATTAGCCAACTGATAGTCAGCACATAAATGATTGCTATGCCTAATAAAAATAAAATCATAGCGACAGTGCTGTTTTGGGTTTGAAATTCAACACATAATAACTTCCAATAAGCACAGGTAAAACCACATTCAGAAACCACATTAGTGTAGTGACAAAGACAACCACCCATTCATTTACGCCTAATATTCCAAAGAAATAAACTGCTACGCTTCCTTTTACTGCAAAATCCAAAAACTGGAAAGTAGGCAAAGACGAAGCCAGAAAGTAAACACTCGAAATGGCCGATATTAAAATCAAATACGGTAAATCGACATCAAATGCCAGAAACAAAAAAAAGTATTGATGAGAGAAAACCAAATATCGTAAAATAGCCAAAAGCGTGTTTTTTTGATGAATCGATTTTGGGATTTCGTTAATTTTATGAATTAGCTTTTCTATGGAATAGCCTTTGATCGTAATTTTTTTGACTGAAAATAAAACAGCGAATATGATTATCAAAATTCCAAAGAGGATAGCTACCGTTTTGGTAGTAATCACGTTGTACTGTGCATTGAAATACAACAATCCAAAAATGCCAAACACTACTGTCAGTATCATTTGGATTCCGTTGCAAATCAGGTTTAAAAACACGACTTTCTTGGCTTCTTTTTTGTCAAAATACAATGTTTTTCCAGCATATTCTCCTACGCCGTTTGGTGTAAATAGTCCTGCAGTTAGTCCTGCTAGAACTTGTTTAGTTGATTCAGCCAAAGAAATAGGATGGAGATAGGAAGCCAAATATTTCCATTTTAAAATTTCAAACAAGCGGTTCAGTACACTCAAAAGAAGAATAAAACCAATTCCCAAAACCGACTGATTCTTGTGAAACAGCACCAAGAATTTTTGCCAGTCCAGTTTGTCGTTGTTAGCCAATTGATTGTAAATAAAATAAAAGGCAGCACCCACAATCAAAAGTTTGACTAGAAGTACGAGGAATTGTTTAGTTTTGTGTGGTATTGAAATCATACCGCAAAGTAAAGGAAAAACTAGTATACGAAGTCACGCAAAAACTAGCAGAATTTCACAAAGATTTTAAATTATTAACTAATAGGTAAGGAGATGAAGAATAACAAAACTTGGCACGAAAAACATATTGAAGCATTAGGTTTTGGAAGCCGTTTAGCTGATTCTGTGGCTAAAGGAATGGGATCTTGGCGATTCATAATTATTCAAACCGTTTTTGTAATAATCTGGATGGGATTAAACCTTGTTGCTTTTGCATATCATTGGGATGTTTATCCTTTCATATTGCTGAATCTTGTTTTTTCAACACAGGCTGCTTATGCTGCGCCAATTATTATGATGTCCCAAAACAGGCAAAGCGAAAGAGACAGAATCCAAGCACAATCCGATTATCAGACCAATGTTGATGCAAAGCTGGAAATTGAAGCTTTGGCAATTAAGCTGGATAAAATTGAAACCGAAAAATTAGATAAAATAATTGCAATGCTCGAAGAAATGAGAAGTAATTCTAAAAAATAAATCAAAGCAAACACAGTTCATAATACAACATAAAAACAAACCTTGACAAAAGAACGCATCATATTAGGAATCGACCCTGGAACCACGATTATGGGTTTTGGATTGATAAAAATTGTCAATAAGAAAATGGAATTTTTGCAGCTTAACGAACTGCAATTATCCAAATACGACAATCATTACCAGAAATTAAAAATCATTTTTGAACGTACTATCGAATTAATAGAAACCCATCATCCCGACGAAATTGCGATTGAAGCTCCTTTCTTTGGCAAGAACGTACAATCGATGCTGAAGCTGGGACGTGCGCAAGGCGTAGCAATGGCAGCAGGACTTTCCAGAGACATTCCCATTACCGAATACGAACCCAAAAAAATTAAAATGGCCATCACTGGAAACGGAAACGCTACTAAAGAACAAGTGGCCAAAATGTTACAGCAATTATTAGGATTGAAAGAATTACCAAAAAATCTTGATTCAACGGATGGATTGGCGGCTGCGGTTTGTCATTTTTTCAATTCAGGAAAGGTGATTGGTGAAAAAAGTTATACGGGCTGGGATGCTTTTGTAAAACAAAATGAAGATAAAATAAGGAAATAGTTATATTTGTAAAAAATAACTTAACCTTTTAAATAATGACAAAAATTAAAATTATCGCTTTTGTACTATTTACTGCAATTTTCGCATCTTGTTCTTCTGGAGATGACAATAATGACAGTACTAATAACCAATCAACAGACGGATCTTTTGATTTCGTTTACAATAATGAAACAAAAAAAATAAATTCATGGCAAGCTATTAAAATGGATGACTTCATTGAAGTTTCAGGCCAGACAGCTGATGGAATTGGGCTTGATTTAAAGTTTAATGTTTAATGTTTATGGGAACTTGTACCAAGGATTTACTCATGGTACATCAGCAACAAGTTCTGTGGTTATGTATGAAGTTTCAGAAGTTTTTACCTCCAATACTTTTACCTTTACTTTGGAAGAACTTAATACTACAAATAAAACAGTAAAAGTGAAATTTTCTGGAAAATTATATGAGGATGGATATGATACTGAAGCAATTTATATCACAAATCCATCAAAATTTATTCCAGTAAGCGGTTCGTTTACCGTTCCTTATAAAGATTTCACTCCTGATATTCCTGGATTAGGAACTTCTGCAAAATTTGATGGAAAAGATTGGCACGGTATGTCATTTGATAGTTCTACGACATGGTCAACTCAGATTACGACTCTTAATGTTGAAAATGATGGAGAATATAGTTTAGGTATCGTTTTTCCAAAAGGAGATTTAAAAACAGGGACTTTCCCATTTACAAGTAATAATTTTTCAAACAGAATTTCTTTTCAAAAATTTGAATTGGCAACACATGAATTTATAGATTATAATGTTTCAGGAACTATAACCTACAGTGCTGTAAATGAAAAATATGTAGAGGGAACTTTTAGTTTGACAGCAACTCATCCCGTTAACAATTCAAAAATTGTAATTACACAAGGAAAGTTTAAAGAAGGGCGATAAATAACAATATAAATTAATCTTCGTTGAATTAAAAGATAATTTTAATTTTATCGGAGATTAATAGTAATTATTCAAGAGCAAGATTTAACTTGCTCTTTTTTTATTATGTCAGGAATCTACATACACATACCATTCTGCAAGCAGGCTTGTCATTACTGCGATTTTCATTTTTCGACTTCAATGAAGAAGAAAGAGGAGATGGTTTTGGCTATTGCCAAAGAATTGCAAATGCGTAAAAGTGAATTAGAAAAAGAGGTTGTTGAAACCATTTATTTTGGCGGAGGAACACCGAGCAGATTGCAGATTGCAGATTTGAGATTGCAGATTGATACGATCTATAAAAATTATAAAGTTGCTAAAAATCCCGAAATCACTCTCGAAGCCAATCCTGACGATTTATCGGAAGAATATTTGATAGAACTTTCAAAAATCGGAATTAATCGGCTAAGCATAGGAATTCAGTCTTTTTTTGAAGATGATTTACAAATGATGAATCGCGCTCATAATTCGGCGGAAGCCAAAAAATGTTTGGAATTTGCAACAAAATATTTCGATAATATTTCTCTCGATTTAATTTATGGAATTCCAGGAATGAGCAACGAGAAATGGAAACAAAACATCGAAACTGCTTTGAGTTTTGGTATTCCGCATATTTCGAGTTATGCATTGACTGTCGAACCCAAAACGGCTTTGAATAAACTCATTCAAACTGGAAAAATTGCCAAACCCAATGATGAATCGGCTCAGGAACATTTTGCTATTTTGGTGGAAACATTGGAAGCGAATGATTTTATCCATTATGAACTGTCTAATTTTGGAAAAGCCAATTATTTTTCAAAGAACAATTCGGCTTATTGGTTAGGAAAAAAGTATTTGGGAATTGGCCCGTCTGCACATAGTTATGACGGCGTTTCCCGAAGCTGGAATGTTTCGAATAATTCTCTCTATTTAAAATCCATTCAAGAAGACAAACTGCCGAATGAAATTGAAATATTGTCTGTTTCTGATCGTTACAACGAATATATTATGACAGGTTTGCGAACGATTTGGGGCGTTGATTTGAATCGAATTGAAACTGAATTCGGAATAGAATATTTAGGTTATTTGCATAAACAAGCACAGAAATTTCTAAACGATGATCTGCTATTTATTGATAATGCTATTTTGAAACCTACTCCGAAAGGAAAATTCTTAACTGATGGAATTGCGTCAGATTTATTTTATTTAAATTTGGAATAAAATAGTATAACAATAAATATGGATAACATACTTTGGAAAAAAGTTGAAGCCTATAATTTTGATTTTCCAATCTCAGAATATGGTTTTTCTACACGATTGGCTTACGAAAACAACTGGACAATTAATTATACCCAAAAAGTAATTTTGGAATATAAGAAATTTATGTTTTTGGCAGCTACTTCAAATGTTATGGTTTCTCCTTCGGCGGTTATTGACATTGTATGGCATCAGCATCTAATTTTTACGCAATTATATAATGACTTTTGCGATGTTTTAGGTAAAAGAATTGAGCATGTTCCTTCAACACACAATAAAGCAGAAAAAGAAAAATTTGCAGAAGCAAAGGAAGCGACACTCGTGTTATATGAGAGTACTTTTGGTAATCAGCCTGAACAATTTTGGAGTTACGAAAGCTTGATTGACACACTGCTTTTAGATGAATCTAAATATAGTTTTAACCAATATCTTCAATTCGGTATAATATTATTTATTTTGCTGTTTCTGCCATTCTGTTATTTTGTAAGACCCATTTATATTGGAATAAACAATCCTTTTTTTGTAATTGGCTACTTTGGAATAATAATTTTTGCATTATTTTTTTTAGATAAATATAATCGAGATTTTTTAAAGGATTTTTATTCGAAACTGCCTTTTAATACTACCATCAAAAATTTAACGCCAACGGAGTTGATTTATATAAAAACAGGAAAATTAGAGAATGTAATCCATGGCTATGTAAATCAGTTAATAATTGATGGGTTTGTTTTTATTTCGGAAGAAAAAAAACTAAGTAATTTAAAAAATAAAGCTGTAGATAATCCATTTGATAAAGCAATTTTGGACGAGTTGAATGCATTTAAGAAAATCCAATATTCTTATATTTTAAATAAAATGAAGATGAAACCAGTTTTTATTCAAATAAAGAATTCTAAAAAATATATTGACGAAACTATTTTGAGATCAAAACAATTTTCTAAGCTAGTTGTTTTGAATATTGCTGTCATTTTTATTTTATTTTTAATTGGAAGCTCTCGAATGGCAATAGGTTTTCAAAGAGGAAAACCAATAGTCGTATTGGTTTTTGTTTTGGTCGTTTTGTTTTTTGTTAGTTTTTCTTTTTTGAGAAATTTAAAAATAAAATTTACCAGAAGTATAATTCCGGAAATCTATGCAAATCAAATAAAATTATCACCGAGGACAGATAATTTTAATTCTTGGGATTGGCAATATTTTTTATTAGGGAGTGTTTATTTAGCAAGTTCGTTCATGCCGTTGATAGATGAAATTAGTAACAATGGAAATTCATTTGATTCTAGCAGTTCTTCATCATGCGGATCTAGTTGTGGGAGTTCCTGCGGAGGGTGTGGGGGAGATTAAAAGAAGTTTATAACCATATTTTATTTAAATTTGGAATAGTAAATTAACAGCAAAGACCACAAAGTATTCGCAAAGTTCACTAAGCTTTGTGTGCTTAGTGCCTTCTTCGTGAACTTAGTGTTTAAACTATGAAAGCTACAATCGAACATAACGATGAGACTATTGAGGTTGACTTATCAAAGCCTATTGATATTTCGATTCCGTTAACCAACACAGACGAGAATCCGATTGCTTGGTATATTGAAAAACCAGTGATAGAACCAGTTGTTTTTGGCGATTGGATAGGCAAAGTTTCGGAAGGGAAGTCGTCGACTAACTTCAATAATATCTTCTTCAATCCGCATGGACACGGGACACATACAGAATGTCTCGGACACATTACAAGAGATTTTTATAGTATTAATCAATCTTTGAAGCAGTTTTTCTTTTTGGCAGAATTGGTTTCGGTGGTGCCGGAAATGCAGGGAGAGGATTGGGTGATAACTAGAAATCAGTTAAAAAAAGCATTGGGCAACAAAACTCCGGAAGCGATAATTATACGAACATTACCTAACTTTAGAATAAAAAAATCGCTGAAATATTCGAATACCAATCCGCCATATATGGAAGAGAATGCAACACATTTTATTCGTGAAAGTGGGATTAAGCATTTACTTATTGATTTGCCAAGCGTTGACAAAGAGCATGACGAAGGAAAATTGTTGGCACACAAAGCGTTTTGGAAAGTGAAAGATGTTCATAATCTAAATGCGGATGCACGATTGGATGCAACAATTACCGAAATGATTTTTGTGGATGATGCCGTAGAAGACGGAAGTTATTTATTGAATTTACAGATTGCTTCGTTTGAAAATGATGCAAGCCCGAGCAAACCTATTCTGTATGCTATTTTGTAAAACGAAAATATAATTGGCTTTAAAGACTTAAATGGTCATTATTATTAAAATTTAAGAATTGAAAATAGGAAGACAACGAAAGAACAGTAAACAATATTTGCTTAAATCGGCATTGTTTTTTGCTGTTTTATTTTTTGGGAGTTGGACTGTTTTTGGCCAAAAAAAAGAAATAGACTCTTCTAAATTTGTTTTTTATCCTGAAAAAATACTGATCAGAACCAATTTAAGCACTCAAACCGATGCTCAGACTCTAGAAGACAAAAAGGGTGATAACTTAGATTTAGAAACCAATAACAGTTACAAATTATTTTTATCTGTGGATTATAAATTCATAGGTTTTAGTTATGGATTTTACCCTCAGTTTATTGGCGGAAATAAAGATGAAGATGAGAAAGGAAAATCTAAATTTTCAGAATACAATCTCCGTTTTTTTCTGGGTAAATGGCTTCAAACGGTTGATTACAGCAAAATTAGAGGGTATTATATTGAGAATACTCAAGATTTCTTACCTGATTGGAAACCTGGCATTGATCCCTATATTCAATTTCCTGATTTGAAAATAGTAAAATATGGAATGTCAACATCGTATATTTTTAATCCAAATTTTTCACTGAAAAGTATCACTTCTTTTACCGAATGGCAGAAAGAAAGTGCAGGAAGTTTTATTCCAACAATGATTTATGATTACAAAAGAATTTCTTTGGAAACAGCTATTTTAAAATCTAAACAAACTGAATATGATGTAAGTTTGGGAGCAGGTTATTTTTATAATTTTATTATCCATAAAAGGTTTTATATAGCTCCAAATTTAACGGTTGCTCTTGGTGCCAAATTCATAGATTCTAAAACGGAGGAATCTGGAATTCAAGAACAGGAGCAGGATAATTATTTTTTGACAACGTTTAATGGCGGATTAAAATTGGGATACAACTCGGATAGGGTTCTTTTTGGGGTAAGCTTTAATTTTAATGGAAGTTTTTATAATGAAAGCAAGTATCAGATTGTTTCAAATAATGGTTCTTTTGGATTGTTGTATTTTGGATACCGATTTGATGCCCCGAAATTTATCAGCAAGACTGTAAATAAAATCAATGACAAATTAAAACTTTAAAAAAATATGCTTAGCCAGATTTGCGTTTCAACAGATAAACAAAAACTGAATGTTCCTTTTATCCAGCATTTTTTGAAGGATATTTATTGGACGGCGGGAAGAACAATTGATGAAGTCCAAAGATCGATTGATGCTTCGGTTTGTTTTGGAATTTATCTGGATGATGTCCAAATTGGTTTTGGAAGAGTCATTACTGATTATGTGGTTTTTGCTTATGTAATGGATGTTTTTATAAATGAAGAACACAGAGGAAAAGGATATTCTTCAATTTTAATTTCGGCAATGATGGAAGAACCGTCGTTAAAAGAAGTGAAAATATGGAGATTGGCCACAAGAGATGCTCATTTTTTGTATGAGAAATTCGGTTTCAAAGCATTGGCACATCCCGAACGAATGATGGAAAAAATACTCTAAATAGATTGATTGTCGCTGATTTTTTAACCATATAAGAAATATAAGGGCATATAAGTTAGTTATGCGTAATTGACAATAGACTAAGGAGTTGCTTTCACGCCAGAAAAAACAATCAGAAAATCAGAAAGTAAAATATATTGAGTAGTTTAAAAAAAAATAAGTTAAAAAAATGAAATTCTGATTCACGAATTAAAAAATTCAGAAATTGACCCTGCAACAAAACTGAGTGTTAATGAGGTAACAGCTTAAAGATCCCTTTTGGTTATTACAACATTTGAAGTTATTGTGTGTGAAAAAGAGGCACGAAATTAAACAAAATTATAATATTAAAAAATGAAGAATCTGATTAGAGTAATATTGATTTCGTTTTCAGGATTTCTTATATCTTGTATAGGATTTTTTATATTTATGTATTTCTTTACGAAACCAGCAAAGCCTATTATGGAGTATGAGTTTCCTACTATGACTTATGAACAATTAGAAGTTGAAATTGCAAAAATATCTTATAATAAAATAAATGCTAAATTTAATGTAAACAAAAAACCTCAATTTACAAGAACAATTGTTTTAGGAAAAGATTCTTTACAATTTGGATTTGTAACCAGAGAGGATAAGGATTTGGAATATAAAACAAAACATAATCACACAAAAGAAAGCTTACCTTGGCTAGAATTATGGGGCGTATGTAATTCAAAAGGAAGATTTAATGGTTTAGTTAATAAAAACAGAGAAGAGTATCCCGAACTCATTAAATTGTTTGAAGATGATTTTATCAAAAAGATTAATAATGGGAAAGTGAATGTAATAGAGCGAGGTTTCTGGGATTGGTTTTAATTGAAAAATTAGCAAAACCGAAAGCCTAAATTTAAATCTTTTGTTAGCTTGTAGAAATTTTCTCTAATAAAAATATTGTTTTTAAGCCTCTATATTTATATAATTTAGAGTATTATGTAGAGTTGATGAAAAAATATGATTGTAAATAGCACAGCTTCAATAGCTACTACAACGGATTTGGACAATTGGCTTAATGGAAAGTTGGTTTTGTATTTGGGATGTTTTGGCAAATCCGAAGAAAGGGCTTAATTTAATCCCACACCCGTTGTAGTCCCAAAACGATATTGGATAAGGAGATATTAATAAGTAGGGATGGTAAAAAATCAACAGCTTAAATGTTCTTATATTTCTTATATGGTAAATTTTTCAGCAACGTTTTTGATTATATTATGTGGTTAAAAAGGAATATGTGTTTATTAGAATTCCATAAAAAATGGGACTAAGATGTAATTGAATGGGATAACAACAGCTACTTATGAATCTAGAAACGTATTACGAATACTGCCTTTCCAAAAAAGGTGTTACCGAACATTTTCCGTTTGACGAAGATACTTTGGTTTTTAAAGTAGGAGGAAAGATGTTTGCTCTTTCGTCCTTATTGCAATGGGAAAAAGGAGCTCCTTCCGTGAATTTGAAGTGTGATCCGGAACGCGCACAAGAGCTACGAGCCGAATATGATGCAATTCAGCCCGGTTTTCACATGAGTAAAGTGCATTGGAACACAATTGCCGTGAATCAAGATGTTCCAAATGCTTTATTGAAGGAATTGATCGATCATTCGTACGACTTGGTTTTTAAAAGTTTAACCAAGAAAATTCAAATGGAAATTATCGAATTAGAAAAATAGACATTACTTTTGTATAACAATTAAAAAAAACCTAGCAACTTAGTTACTCGGTAACTCAGCAACTTTATAAAAAAAATGAAAGATCAAATTAAAAAGTTTTTAAACGAAGAACAAGATCCAAAAGCGATTGAGAAAGTAACTTCAAAATTGCAGGATATTTTAATGAAAAACGAAGAAGTAGGATATATCGCTGTGCAAAAAAAGCCTGCATTGACCGTTCTTCCAGATAGTATTGTGATGACCAATAAAAGAATTATCATCTGTCAGCCTAAAAATTTAGGTTTGTCGATGAATTTCATTGATTACACATGGGACGAAGTTGAAGCTACTTTTGTTAAAGAAAATATTCTTGGTTCTGAGTTTTCTTTTTCTACCAAAACGGAGCTGCAGGTTTCGATAGATTATATTCCGAAGATTCAGGCGCGCAAGATATTTACGTATGCCAAAGAACAATTGGATATTTTGAAAAATGGTGCAAGTCAAGTTTCTCCAATTACTGAAGAAATCGCTCCAGCATTAATTGAAGAATCAGAATTGATCGAGGAAATGGAAACTGAAGAAGTGACCGATTTTGCCGAAATAATGCCGGTAGTTTCTAATTATGCAGAACCAATTCTTGAAAACACAACCGCTTCAACGGAGAAAAAGCCAAGCGAATTGACACAAGACGAGCTTTTTGCAAAGCTTCAAAACTATAAAAAACTCCTTGACAACGGATTGATTTTACAAGGCGAATACGACGCTTTCAAAAAAGAGATTTTGAGTTATATGTAAAATATAGGTTTAGGCATTAGCCAAATGGCAAAAGTCTTAAAGTCGAAAGAAACTCACTTCTGACTTTAAGACTTTTTTAATTTACTTTTTTTCTATTCGCTTTTGGCTAATCTCTTGGCTTTCATGCTTATAATGTTTTCATCTGTTTTTCTACAAAATTATTAGATTGCTGTTCCAGTAATTCTGTTGCGTTTTTTCGCTGCAGATCATATAGTTTTTTATCCTCGGCAATATCGGCGTAAACTTTGTCGTGCATTGTGGCACTGGTTTTTATCAATAACTCGCGTTGGTATTTGTCCTGTTCGATAGTTGCTTTTAGCGCTGTTTCCAAGTCTTCCAATTTGAAATCGTATTCTCCTTTTGGAGATAATAATTTGGCGATGATAGGAGAGGTTTCAATGGCTAAGAATAGTAGCATTATGAAAAATGAAGGAATCCAAGGCAATTTATTCAAGGCATTGATTCGCGCCATCAAACCGTCAAATCCATCAATGATGGGCTGGGTTTCGGTTACTTTTTTGTCCAAATCGGTTTGCAGTGTTTTAGTTCCTTTTTCCAAAACAGCAATTTTGGCTAAATTATTTTTTCGAATGGTGTCCAATTCTTTTTTGGACAAATCGTGCTTGGCTATTTTTTCTTTAAACACAGGACCTTTGCCTATTTTTTTGGTTCCGGCTGTTCCTTCGGCTTCTTTGATATAGGTTTCATAAAGCGTATTTACTTCTTTTTCTTTATTGACGATTTCGGCTTTTAGGTTTTTGATTTCGTTTTTGTTTTTGTCCAAATCCGATTTGAAATAATTGGCGACTTCTTTTTTGTTATTCAAGGCCATCGCATTTTTTTCTTTCAATAAAACGGTATTGATTTCCTTTTCGAAAATTTTAATTTCCAAAGGTTTTGAAATTACGATAGCAATGATAATAGCTAAGATAATTCGGGGAGTCGCTTGCAGTAATTCACTAGAAAAACTGTTTCTTTTTCGAATAGTAGAAACGATAAAACGATCCAGATTAAAAATAAGCAAACTCCATACAAAGCCAAAAAGCAATGCGGGAATGACATTGTCGAAAACAGTAAAAAGAGCATAAGCACTAGCTATAAAAGCCATAACTGCGGTAAAAAAAACGGTGGCACCAATACCTACATATTTGGTTTGCTCGCCTTCGGAGCAGCCTTCTAGCAGTGGTTTGTCTGCGCCTGAACACAGGATGAAAAATTGTTTTAACATGATTGATTGATTTTTGATTGATAATTTTGATGGGTACAAATTTAACGTCAAAAATCCATAATTTGTTTCAATTGATTGATTTCTTTTGTGTTAAAAGCATTTAAATTATGCACTTGCTATTGGGAGTTGCTAATAGTGTCAATTTTTTTGGACTGTTCTGTAATATGCTGCCATTAATCTGAAGAGGAAATACACTCTGGTGGAGACCTAATATAGTAGCAATAGTATTACAGCCGATAAGGCAAAAACGGACTAATGTCAATTTTTGCCTTATCGGCTGTAATAGATTGTATAGAAAAATTCGGAATGTTATTAGGCAGGAATGTTTAAATACGCCAAATCGAACTTAAACTACTTTATTTTTAAATCTTTACCGGCTATATCTTCCCAACGATAAAAGTGAAACGTTCTATCGGTACTCATCACAACAAACAAACCATGTTTAAAGGTTTTATTTAAAGGGATGCTAGTTACTTCTGAGCCATCACTTTCCATGGCTGTAACATTTACTGTCTTTAAGTATTTGTGTTCAAAAGGGTTCTTTTTTGTGCCTTCGCGGCTAAAAATCTGAAAACGGTTAGCTCCTTGATCTGATACTAAAATATAGCCTGTGGTATCAGTAAGTTTATAAATAGAAATTCCTTCGTGATCTTCGGCAAAACCTGTTTTGCCAAATAAGGATAATTGTTCGTTTCCTTTGGCTGGATCTGCATAATACTGGCGTACGCCAAATTGCTCATCAGAATAGTAAACATATCCTAATTCGTTATCTACAGCAATTGATTCTATTTCTTTTTTGCCACTGTATTCTCCAAATTTGCGTACCAAAGTAGCTTTCACATTTCCACTTCCGTCGTCCTCTAATAAATATTGAAAAAGATAGCCGCCTGTTTTGGGTCCGGTTTTACGACCGACAATGGCATATATTTTTGCATCTTTTGCGGTATAAACGGCAATGCCCATTGGAGCATTATAATCGAGTTCGGTTTCGTTTTCAAATACTTTGATGCCTCCGTTGTCTACAGGTTTCATATCCGGAATAGAAAAAATTCTAAGATCTTGACCTAATCTTTCAGTCGTAATGGCAACATCAGTTGGTTTTCCGTTAAGTACCAATCCGTAAGCAATATCTACATTATTGGGTCTTTTTAGGTTTTTAACGGTTTTATCTTTCAACATTTTCCCTTTCAGGTCAAATACATAAAGTCCACCATTTATATCTTTATCAGTTCCTATAACCAAACTTTTTGAAACATCAGTTTTATTAATCCAAATTGCAGGATCGTCACTGTCAAATTGTACGGGTTCAGAAATAAAAATTGGTTTTACTACGGTTTTGGAGGCGATTCTGGTTCTTTTTTTATCGGTTTGACAGCTCGCTGATAGCCCTGCAAGCGCAATTAAACCTATAGAAAGCATTATTTTTTTGATCATTTTGTAAGTCTTAATTTAATTGTTTTGATTTATTTAGCTACGCCATAAGCACCGATAAAAGTTGCGGGAGCTGGTGAAGCGTATGCTAACCCGTTACTAAAAGTGATAGGATTATTAAAATGTCTCACAAAATTAGTAGTTCCTTTACCAAGGGCAATGGAATTTGATTTTAGATGAAAATCCCAAGAGGTGTTAAAATCTGGACTGCTTACAGGGTTGTTTAGTGGGTAATTAACAAAACCCGGGTCATTTTGACCGGCAGTTGTCCCTCTTACTTCGTTTGTGCCACCAATTATATCTGCAGACGGTTGAAATTGATTAACGGTTGTTTGATCATAGCCATAATAAAAGTTATTGCTAAACGTAGAGCGAGCGTCTTCTTTGCTCTTAGTATCTCTTTTAATACCAAAGCGGGTATTGGCAAATAAATTATTATGGATGTGGGCTATTACAGCATTTTCAACCCAAATTGATCCCCCTTTTGCTGTTGGTCTTCGCCAACCGGTATTTACAAGAGTATTGTTATAAGCAACAATATCAGTTTGTGGGACTCTTACTCCTGCGTTAGATAATTTGAAAGCATTTGTATTTGTACTATAAACTAAATTGTAACCTGCGTCAACTAAACAACCTGATTTAAAATTCATCGCCTCACCTCCAGAAACCCCTGTAGTATAGAAAACATTATTCGAAAAAATAATATTTCCGCCTTCGATATAAGTACAGTCTTCTTGAAAATTTCTAATAATAGAATTGGTTACCACCAATTTTCCGCTTACGTTAGAAAACCACAAAGCTGGTAAATTTTCGCCAGCAACGGCTTTGTATAAACCTAATTTTACTGATGAAGAAGCATCAGAAGTAGTACTTCCTCCATATTCTAAAATTGTGTGGTCCAAAATGAGTTCGGCACAAGTTTTAGCTGCTAAAATTCCACCCCATTTTTTACCAAATTTATTGTCTGTGGTTCTGTCTTTTTCCTGTATGGTAAATTTCACAGGATTATCAGCAGTTCCCAGCGAGTACAGATTGCCTTTTACAATAAATTCGGTTTTTGCCACGGGATCCATAATTACGGTAACACCTTCTTCTATGGTTAGCGATTTTCCTTCTGGAATAATCACATCTCCAGTAATGTTGTGTGTAGTTCCTTTTGTCCAGACTCCTGAGATTTCACCTGAAGAAGCTCCAGCATCTACAGTCGTGTCTACGTCGCTATTCGCTTTTTCGCAGCCTGCCACAGTTATTATAATTAGTAATAAAAGAGCAGCGCTAAGATTTTTAAAGATTGTTTTCATCTGTATATTTTTTCTTTGGGATTAACTAATATTTGTAACGCACGCCAATAAGGTAACTTTGACCATAATAATCGTCTCTTATCAGTGTTCTGCCGTTATATTCTAAATTATTTTCTGCAATGTTGGCATTTGCTGGGTTTGTGCCTTTTATAAATAACCTATTTGGAGTGTTCAAGATATTATTTGCTTTTATGTAAATGCTAAATTTTGATTTAAACTGTTTTTCAATCGAAGCATCCATTTGTACAAAACCTTCTTGCCATAAATCATTATTTACAAATTGGGAAACAGTATTGATGCGAGGACCAGTATATCCAACAGAAAGTTGAGCGTCCCAGCCTTTTTTGCCATCTTTATAAAGCATTGAGGCATTGGCAATATGAGCTGATTGACCATAAAGAGGCCTAGTTTGCATAACTGTTATTTTTTGTAAATTTCCGTTAGCATCTAAAACTTTTTTGTCTTTTGGCGTGGTAATTTTAGAGTCGGTATAGGTATAGTTTACTTTAAAGCCAATCTTGTTGAAAAATGTGATATAATCTAATTCTATTCCAAAGTTTTTTGCTGTTCCAAAGTTGCCTGGACTATAATAAGTGTCTTGCCCGCGAGTAGCATCGGCCAAAAAAGTGTATTCGATTGGATCTTTAATGTTTTTATAAAAAGTACCCAAAAATAATTGTGAGCCAGCTTTTGGAAAAAACTCATATCTAAAGTCATAATTGTCAGCAACTGCAGGTTTTAAGTCGGGATTACCTCTTTCTTGGTATTCTTCGTTAACCACTTTGCTTGGTACAATTTCATAAAATCCAGGGCGATTTAATGAGCGGAAATAAGAAGCATGTAATTGTTGTTTATCGCTTAAGAAATATTTTAAAGTTAAGCTAGGTAAAGTGTAGGTGTAAATTTGGTTTCCTGTTGGGCGAGGTTCACCGGCAGGAAAAAGCAGATTATAACCTTGATCGGTGTTCTCTATGCGGACACCTCCTATTGCTTGCCATTTTTCTGTTTTAAAATTAAACATTCCGTAACCAGCAGCTGTTTTTTCACTTGCATCGTAAGTCAAAGAGTTATTTACAGCTCCTGTTGGATTGCTTACTACTAAATCGAGTTGCGTATAATCTGTAAAATCTATGCCATAAGTGGCATTCGGATTTTTTGGTGCCAAAGTATAATTATTGTAAAAGCTGCTTCGTTGCTTATCTCTGTAAAGACCACCTGCCGATAAACCGACATTGCCGCCAAATAAAGACAAGGTGTATGTTAAATCTAAATATCCCGCTAAATCTTCATCTGTATTGCGCTCCCAACGATGCGTAATTGGGTTAATAGCTAGTTTTGTACGGGTACTTACATAGTTTTTCTCTTCGCCATTAACATTAATATTGGTATTGTCTGGAACTTGGTTACTGGCAAAAGAGTAAGCTGCCGACCAATGAATTTTGAATTTATCATTCAATAAAGCATTATTTCCTTGTAAAGTGTTGTTGATAATTTGTTGCTTTGAAAAACGTGTTCGTGTGGCGTAAACCAATTTTGCGCTACCCGTTTCTGGGTGATACTCGGAAGTATAATCGGTAGTAAGCGTATTTCTCGTCTGAATATTATCTAGATTTAAGAACACACTGTATAAACTAATTTTGTTAGATGGATTAAATTGGTAATCTGCCTTTCCTTGTACACCGTATCTTTTTTGCTGTTCCGAATATTCGCGGTAATTTTTGTTGACAATGCTGGCATACTCATCCGTACCAACAAGTTGGGTATTGTAAAGGGTAGAGTTGCTGCCTCGATAAGAATTTTGAAAACTTCCCGCAAGAAGCACGCCAAATTTGTTATCAAAAAATCGCTTCCCTAATGAAATGTTAGATAAAAAATTGGGTGCTGGATTTGAGTAAGTATAAGCTAATGTCCCTTTTGGGAAATCTTGAGAAGTAGCTTGGTAGCCCTTAGAATTTACTTCATAAGGCGATTTTTTGTGAATCTCATTGTATCCGTAAGCCATGAATTTCCTGTCGAAAAAAATCTGGCTGTAGCCTTCAGAAATATTAACACTGAAAAGGGGTTTAGCTACTGGCGCATCTTTCATTACCATATTTACGGCACCTCCTATGGCATCACCCTCCATATTTGGCGTTAATGTTTTATAAACTTCTAATCGGTCTAGTAAGTCCGAAGGAAAAATATCTAAAGGCACATAACGGTATTTATTATCAGGACTCGGAATTTTCACTCCATTAATCAGCGTGTAGTTATATCGTTTGTCCATTCCTCTAATAATAGCATATTGTCCGTCTCCATTGCTATTCCTTTCTATCGACACACCCGAAACGCGTTGAATTACATTAGCTACGGTAAGATCTGGGGATATTTCTATTGCTTTACCAGATACGATATTGACCACTTGGCTATATTCCTTCTCTAATCTTCGGGCTGTATGTTCATCATTGGCACCGCCTTTACTATCTACGATGACTTCATGTAGTGATTTGCTTTCAGGCTGCAGGTAAAATTTTAAATCTTTAGAATTTTCTTTATCAATTGTGATTTCTTGCGAAACATTTAGATAAGTAGTATAACTAATTTTTAATGTATAGATTCCAGAGGATAATTCGTTAAGTTTAAAAGAACCATCAAGTCCAGTAATGGCGTTTTGGTTTGTTTTTGTCAACGAAACGGAAGCACCAACTAAAGGTTCTCCTGTTTCCGCATCGTAAACATAACCTTTAATGGTCGATGCTTTTGCAGACACAGTAAGAAAAAAAGAAAGTGTAAAAAGAAGTATAAAGTTTTTCATGTAGTTAATTTTTGTGCAAATGTAAAAGCACTATGTTAAGCCAATGCAAGCTAATGGTTAAAAGTAATTTACTGTATAAGCTGAATTTATTTGAAAGAATATTACTCTATAAATACAAATAGAAGGACTAAATTATAAGAGTGAATATGATGTTGTTGATGTGACTAATGTGAATTTTGGAAGTAAATTTCACAAAGGATTGTTGTGGAAATGAGTAATATAATGACTTTTCTCTATTGCTATTATGCTTGGGATTTAATACAACAGCGCATTGATTAAGCCAAAAACAAGTAATGTCTTTATCATGTTAAGCAGAGTTTAATTTATCTTATTACTCTAGCTATTACTTACCGAAACTTCTGAATTTCTCAAGTTGATATCAAAAAAAAAGCTGTTCAATGTGAACAGCTTTTTTAGTTGAATTAAATAGTAACCTATGTAATCGTGCTTCTGATAATATCTCAGCATTGGCAAATTCTTTGATTTTCTATACAAGTCATATTAAGTAATATAATTTTGAAAGAAAAAGATTGCTTCATTTGTTCTACTTATTGCTTCATTTGTTTTGTTTTTCTGATAATTTAAAAGATATGTTTGTGTAAATCATTTACAAATTTTTATTTTTTAATCTATTATGAAAAAAACTATACTATTTTTTATTGCGACGCTGCTTTTTAGCGGCATGAATTATGCACAAGTAAAAGATGATGAGATTTCTGCTAAAAATTCTAAAGGAGAGGCGGAATACATTAAATTTAAGGAAACTAGAATTAATTCAGATGAAAAATCGGTTAAGGATTTTTTTAAAAAACAATTTGATTTAAAAAATGATGATGACTTTAAGTTAGAACCAAAACACAATCTAACTGAAAATAATTTAGAGTCAAAAAAATACCAACAATTTTATAAAGGAATCAAAGTTCAATATGCCATAAAGAATGTTGTTTCAGAAAAGGGTAATTTAAAAACTATTACAGGTAAACACGTTGCTATTTCAAATATGAATATAACTCCAAAATTAACTGAAGATGAAGCTTTATCGTTCGTATTGACTAATATTGGTGCGAAAAGCTATATGTGGGAAGATGAGGAAAATGAAAAATTTATAAAAAAAAGCAAAAATAATGAAAAGGCTACGTATTACCCGAAAGCGGAACTTGTAATCATTGAAAAGAATTTGTTTGGAGAAAATCCAACTCCTGTACTTGCTTATAAATTTGATATTTATTCTTCAAATCCAATCAGCAGAGATTATGTTTATATTGATGCAAATAGTGGAGAAATAATTTTAAAAGATGCTATAATCAAACATATCCAAGGCAGTGGTAATACTAGATATAGTAGTCAGAGAACTTTCGAAACACAACAAACGGGGTCTCAATATAGGTTAAGGGATTATTCTAGGGGGAATGGTATTGAGACCTATAACATGAATAGAGGGACTTCATATGCAAATGCTACTGATTTTTTAGACAATGATAATGTTTGGAATGAATACAATAATGCAAACAAGGATAATGCAGCATTAGACGCTCATTGGGGTGCTGAGAAAACGTATGATTATTTTTTGGCAAAACACAATCGAAACAGTTATGATGGGAATGGTGGAGTTATAAAAAATTATGTTCATTTTAGTTCAAATTTTGATAATGCATTTTGGGATTCTGTTGACAAAACAATGACATATGGAGATGGTGCTTCTGTTTTTTCGCCACTTACAAGTATAGATGTTATTGGACATGAAATAGGACACGGAGTTTGTGCAACAACTGCGGATTTAATTTATTCTGAAGAATCAGGTGCCATCAATGAAAGCTTAAGCGATATTTGGGGTGCAATGATAGAATATTTTGCAGAACCCTCAAAACAAACTTATCTTATCGGGGAGGAAATAAAATTAGGTGGAGGTGCATTACGTTCAATGTCGAACCCAAAAAGTTATTCTCAACCTGATACTTATAAAGGAACAAATTGGTATACCGGAACAAACCAAGATTACAAAGTACACACAAACAGTGGAATAATGAACCACTGGTTTTATATCCTTTCAGAAGGAAAAACAGGAACTAATGATATTGGAAGCTTTTATAATGTTGCTGGTATAAGCAAAGAAAAAGCTGCTAAAATAGTTTACAGAGCCGAAACCGTATATTTTAATGCTGGCACAAATTATTTTCAAGCAAGAAATTACACTATTCAAGCCACAGAAGATTTGTATGGTTCTAGCTCTATTGAATCAATAGCAGTAGCAAAAGCTTGGGATGCAGTTGGTGTAATTAACTACAGTTTAAATGGCAGTTATGCACTTTGCAATGAAAATACAGCAACTTACACTCTAGCTGCTCCTCTGCCTCTAGTAGCGGGCAGCGTACCAGTTTGGTCAACTTCTAGCAATTTAACCATAATTTCTTCAAACAATTCAAGTGTAACTGTCAAGTCATCGAATACAAATGGCACAGGTTTTATTAAAGCAGTTTTTTCAGATGGAAGCATTGCAAATAAAGAGGTTTGGGTTGGCAAATTCAGTTCAGGTTCATTAACGGGTACTTCAGCTGTATGTAGATCGGTTGCTTATTATTATTATGCTAACGTTCCAGGCGGACATAAAGCAGGATATACGTATCGATGGACTATGCCAAACGCAAATTGGCAAATATTTTCACAACAAGATAATAGAATATATGCAGGTCCATCTGGTCCGGCTGGAACAAATACGGCAGGGCAAATGCTTGCTGAAGTAAATAATGGTTGCGGATGGTCTGTAATAGGAGGAATAATTGTATATCCTAATTCCAGCTGTACTATTGGATATTCTTATATAATTTATCCTAATCCAATCAATAGTTCTAATTCTTTAACAGTAGAAAAAATAAATACAAATACTGAATCGGATCTAGGCGAAACCAGTTTTAAAACAAATGCAATTACAGAAACAGAAATTTTTGAAGTCGAAATAAAAGATTTAACCGGAAATACACGAATTCCCAAGAAAATTATAAAAAACAAATCTCAACTTGATATATCAACTCTACAAAAAGGCGTATACCTTTTATTGATAAACAATAAAGGAGAAGTTTCACAGCAAAAAATCATAATTAACTAAAGTATTAACATTGCTACAAAGCTAGCAAAATGCAGTAATTATGATAATTTAAATGCCAAGTTAGGATTTCATCAAATTGTAGTAGAATAAACTTTAAAATAATTTAATATTAAAAAAATGAAAAAAATAATTCTTTTAATGAGTCTGTTATTACTTTTATTAATAAGCTGCAACAAGAGTGAAGCTGAAGCTGAAAAAGATCCTTATCCGGAGTGTATCAGTACACAAATTGATGTCATTTTGAAAAATTATTCCCCAAGAATTCCAAGATCAAATGTAAAAAAGTATAAATACAATGAGCAATATGTATATGCAGTTGAAATAAACGGAATACCGGATGAACAAAAACCAGTTTATAATGAAAAATGCGAATTGATATGTAGTCGGGGAGGTATAGGTATTACTAACAAAACCTGCGTTAATTGGGAAAGTGCTGTTTTTATAGAAACTGTTTGGACAGATCCAAGATAGAAGCAAAGAAACAAAAATCAGTTTTAGTACAGGTGTTTCTTAGAGGCAAATTTTAGTTTATAAAAAAGAGCTGTTCAAACGAACAGCTCTTTTTAGTATTGAATCAATAATTAACTATGCAATCGGTGCTCCTGCTAAGATCTCAGCATTGGCAAATTCTTTAAATTTTGTAAAATTAGCTTCGAATTTATGAGCTAATTCGGCAGCTTTTGTATCGTATAATTCTGGGTTTTCCCAAGTGTTTCTAGGATTTAAAATTTCGCTGGGAACGTTCGGACAAGACTGCGGTACTGCAATTCCAAATACGTCATGGTTCACAAACTCAACTGAATCTAATTCTCCTTTTAAGGCAGCAGTAATCATGGCGCGAGTGTATTTCAATTTCATTCGGCTTCCGGTTCCATAAGGACCACCAGTCCATCCTGTATTGATTAGCCAAACTTTTACATTTGCCTCTTTCATTTTTGTGCTCAACATTTCAGCGTATTTTGTAGGATGCAAAGGCATGAATGGTGCGCCAAAACAAGCTGAAAAGTTAGGCTGAGGTTCTGTCACGCCAGCTTCAGTTCCAGCAACTTTTGCGGTATATCCGGATATAAAATGATAAGCCGCTTGTCCAGCTGTCAGTTTCGAAATTGGAGGCAAAATACCGTAGGCATCGGCAGTTAAGAAGAAAATGTTTTTTGGGTTTTTGCCAATAGAACCAGGCTGAATAGTAGAAATATGTTCAATTGGATAACTAACTCTTGTGTTTTGCGTAATAGAAATATCTTCAAAATCTACTTCATTGGTTCCAGCTTTGAAAACCACATTTTCAAGAATAGCTCCTTTTTTGATGGCTCTAAAAATGTCTGGTTCGTTCTCCTCAGTAAGATTAATTACTTTGGCATAGCAACCGCCTTCAAAATTGAAAACAGTATTTTCATTAGTCCATCCATGTTCATCATCACCAATTAGTTTTCGGTCAGGATCTGCAGATAAAGTAGTTTTTCCAGTACCGGATAATCCAAAGAATATAGCGGTATCTCCATCTTCGCCAACATTGGCGCTGCAGTGCATTGGCAAAGTGTTTTTGAAAACAGGCAAGATGAAATTCAATGCCGAAAAGATTCCTTTTTTCATTTCGCCAGTATAGCCAGTTCCTCCAATTAGTGCTATTTTTTTAGTAAAATCTAAAATAGCAAAATTACTTTGGCGTGTTCCGTCAACAGCAGGATCGGCAAGAAATCCAGGCGCACAAATCACAGTCCATTCTGGAGTAAAATTTGATAATTCTTCAGTAGTAAGCCTCAAAAACATATTGTGGCAAAATAAATTGGCCCAAGCTGTTTCGGTAACTACACGAACATTTAATTTGTAATTGGCATCGGCACAAACGTAAGAATCTCTAACGAAGATTTCTTTGTTAGATAAATAAGCGGTTACTTTTTTGTAAAGTGCATCAAAAACACTAGGCTCAAAAGGGATATTCACTTTTCCCCACCATACTTTATCTTCGGTAATGCTGTCTTTAACGATGAAACGATCCTGAGGAGAACGCCCAGTAAACTCTCCAGTATTAACTGCCAATGCTCCTGTATTGTTTTCGAGTCCCTGTCCTGATTGGATCGTAATGTCATGTAACTCATTCGGGCTTAGCTGATACTGAATTGTAGCGTTTTCAATTCCTAGTCCTTTTAACGAAATCGATTTCGTAAACAAAGCGTAATTGTCCATAAAAATAAATTTTTTGAGTGTTGTTTATTTCACTGCAAAAGTATAATTTATTTTTATAACTACATTATGTTTTGTTTTTCTTTTTTATAGGCTTTATTAAGTCAAAAAACAGTAAGAACCATGAAATAATAAGAAATAATCCTCCGATAGGCGTAATGAAGCCGATTACTTTAAAATCAATTGGAGTCAATGAATTGGTTGCCAATAGATAAATGGAACCTGAAAAAAACAGAACTCCAATAATGGTCAAATTGAGGATAGTTTTTTTTAATTTTTGATTAATTAAAGTCGTTGTTCCAATAAATAATAAAAACAAAGCATGGTACATTTGATAACGTACCCCTGTTTCGAACGTGGCAAGCTGCTCAAAAGAAAGAACTTTTTTTAGGCCATGTGCACCAAAAGCACCTAAAATTATTGCAATCATACCCAAAACTGCTGCCGTCGAAATTATTTTCTTATCCATTTTTCTTTATTTAAAGTAAGGCAAAAGTATTTCATATATTTTAAAATAACTGCTTTTTTTAATGACTTTTGCAGTAGTTTCTAATAATTAAATTTGGTTAATTTTAGTTTCACTTTATTTAAAAGAGCATTTTTATTTAAGTAAATAAAAGCTTTAAAATATTTGTTATAAATACAACAATATTGTAAGTTTGTGTTATATTTTTTAAATTTAAAAAATTGCAAGTGCTTTAAATAAGGATAAAAATATCTTATCTTATTAGAAGTATATATTAAAATATCAACTGTTTGGATTTTGAATTAAAACAATTTATGAGAACAATTCTAATTATAGGAGCAGGAAGATCCGCTTCATCTTTAATACAATACCTTTTAAATAAATCGGTACAGGAGAATTTGCATCTTATTATTGGAGATTTGTCTTTGGCTTTAGCCCAAAAAAAGACAAATAATCATCCCAATGCGACTCCTAGTGCTTTAGATATATTTGATGAAAATCAAAGAAAAGCGGCCATACAAAAAGCAGATATTGTTATTTCGATGTTGCCAGCCCATCTTCATATAGAAGTGGCTAAGGATTGTATTGTATATAAAAAGCATCTTGTAACGGCATCCTATATAAGTGATGCGATGCAAGAACTGAATGAGTCTGCCAAAGCAAATAATTTAATTTTCATGAACGAAATTGGGCTTGATCCTGGAATCGACCACATGAGCGCTATGAAAGCTATTGATGAGATTAGGGAACAGGGAGGCAAATTACTTTTGTTTGAATCTTTTTGCGGAGGGCTTGTTGCTCCTGAATCTGATAATAATCTGTGGAATTATAAATTTACTTGGGCGCCAAGAAATGTGGTTCTTGCCGGACAAGGCGGAGCGGCAAAGTTTATTCAGGAAGGAGCCTATAAATACATTCCTTATATGAATTTATTTCGCAGAACCGAGTTTTTGGAAGTGGAAGGTTATGGGAAATTTGAAGCTTATTCCAATAGAGATTCGCTTAAATACCGAAGCGTTTATGGTCTTGATGATGTGCTTACCTTATATAGAGGAACAATTCGGAGAGTAGGTTTCTCTAAAGCTTGGAATATGTTCGTGCAATTAGGCATGACTGATGATAGTTATATCATGGAAAAATCAGAGAATATGAGTTATAGAGAATTCGTAAATTCCTTTCTTCCTTATCACCCAACCGATTCTGTAGAAATCAAAATGAGGCTGATTCTGAAAATCGACCAAGATGATATCATGTGGGACAAGCTTTTGGAATTGGATTTATTTAATCGCAATAAAAAAGTGGGGCTGAAAGATGCCACACCTGCACAAATTCTTGAAAAAATACTTGGTGACAGTTGGACTTTACAACCTCATGATAAAGATATGATTGTGATGTATCACAAATTTGGATTTGTTCTTAATGGAGAAGAAAAGCAAATTGATTCCAAAATGGTTTGTATTGGTGAAGATCAAACTTATACTGCTATGGCAAAAACTGTTGGGTTACCAGTGGCTATGGCGACTTTGTTAATTTTGAATGGTAAAATTACTACTCCCGGAGTGCAGCTCCCGATTCGTAAAGAAGTGTATTTGCCTATTTTGAAAGAGTTAGAAGAGTACGGAGTTGTTTTTAATGAACAGGCGATGCCTTATATCGGTTACAATCCTGATAAAGTTTTTAGTTGAATTTTTTTAATTTTAGATTTTTTAATTTTTTTAATGAATCCGCTTCGAGAGAAGCGGATTTTATTATTTATATGACTACTATCCGTGACTAATACCAAACCGATGAAAGTGGCCACAAATTAAAAGATTTACACAGATTTCTTTAAAATGGGCATAAAATCTGTGAAAATCTGTGTAATCAGTGGCAAAAAAAAGTTATTTGGTACACATTGCGGACAGTCAATTTTGTCTAAATGTTTAATTAGCTGATTGAATAGTGATCGGCAGGCTATACATTACTTTAACGGGATTACCGTCGATTTTTCCAGGATTCCATTTTGGACATAATTTCAGAATACGTATTGCTTCATCACCTGTTCCATAGCCGATATCTCTTAATATTTTGAAATCACTTAAGCTACCGTCTTTTTCTATTATAAAGGTTATATATATTTTTCCTTTTAGATTTGGTTCTGAAGGAGTTTTAAAATTGGCACCTACAAATTGATAAAACTTTTCTATTCCGCCTGGGAATGTTGGTTGTTTAATTTCAGAAACAGTTTTGGTTTCGTTTATAACTGCATTTTGTTGGTTTCTTGCTGTTTCTTGTGCCTTTGTTTGTGAACCGAAAGAGAATAGGAGTAAGCTAAAAATAGATCCTGCGCCTACTGTTTTTAATATAATTCTCATTCGAGATTCTTTTTTGGTCATCATAATTAACCGCTTCTTTGTAATTAAATAGTTTATGGAACTCGCAAGGGCAATCTTTCTGGGATTAGATGCGAAGCTTAGTAGCATATTTTGATATTGAGAAACGGAGTTAAATTTTACAATAACAGTCTCGTCTGCTAAAAACTCATGATTTAGCTTAATTGCACGTTTGTACAGAATTATTATCGGATTAAACCAGAAAAGAATTTGTAAAACCTCAATGAAGAGAATATCGAAAGTATGTTTTTGCTGGATGTGTGCTTTTTCATGGGCTAAAAGTTCAGGAGGGATATTATTGTTGGTAAAATCCTGCTCATAGATAAAAATAGAGTTTAGAAATGAATGGGGCACAATAGGCTCCTGAACCAGAACGATGCGGTTTCCATTGATTGTTTGTCGTTCGTTAGTCTTAATTTTTTTGTAGAAAGAATATAAATTCCAGAGAAATCTGACTGTAAGCAGTATTGTAATTAATGCGTAAACTGCTATAATGATGTAGGTCATTATTTGATTTTCTGAAATTACATTTAATTTTCTGCTGGTTTTTTGAATAATAATTTGGTTCAGTTCAAGGTGATTTATTGTATTTGAAATTTTTGTTTTAAATGAAAAAAGCTCTAGTGGAACAGTCAAACCAAAAATTAAGCTTCCAAGCAAATAAACTCGATTGAATTGGTGCATTTTTTCATTTTCTAAAAAAAGTTTATAACCTGTAATTAGAATCAGAAGCAACAGGCTGGATTTTAAAATATAGAGTATCATTTTTTCTTTTTTTGGATTTCACTATCTATTATTTTTTTGAGATCTTCCAATTCCGATGCCGATAAATTCGTTTCGGTGGTAAAGAAAGAAGCAAATTGCGAAGCCGAATTGTTGAAGAAATTGCTTATCAATCCGTTTACGTGTTTCGAGAAATAGTCTGTTTTCTTGACCAATGGGTAATATTGGCGCGAGTTTCCAAATTCGTTGTAAGCCACGAATTTTTTGTCAATCATTCTCTTTAGCAAAGTGGCAACCGTTGTTGTGGCCGGTTTTGGTTTTGGATAAGCCTCGAGCAAGTCTTTCATGAAGGCTTTTTCGAGTTGCCAAAGATGTTCCATTAATTGTTCTTCGGAGTTGGATAGCTGCATGTTTTATTTTTTTATTTTAAAATTGCTATTGAAACCATTATTAGATTTGAAATGATCATTTTCGATTAAATTCTACTTCGGAAATCAATTCTCCATTATTGTATTCTTTTATGGTAATTAGTTTTCCTTTTTCATCGTAGAATTTCCAAACTCCATCATAGAACCAATGAATTTCTATGTTGTCTGTGGTTGTTTTTGTCTGTCCTTTTGATTGGATTTTTCCATTTTCAAAATAGGTTGTTGTTTTGCAGATGTTGTGTTTGTATTTTTCTTTTTTTATAATTTTACCGTTTAAGTAGTAATGCCATTTTTTTATTGGGTCGTCCTGACGGTATTTTCCAACCGATTTATATTTAGCGCTGTCAATTGAATATTCTTCTATCCAAAGCCCAACTCTTTTCTTGTTTTCTTTTTGATTTATGGGAGCTGTTTTGCATCCAATAAGACTTAAAGTTAGGCACAAAGTGATGAATAAGTTTTTCATAAATTGATTTTGCTCTACAATAATAGATACTGCTCTACAAATGTAGAATAAAAATTAATACAGCCAAATTTTTGAATGCTTTTTTTACAAAAACAGCTCTCTTGGTAAAACTATTTAATTCTAAAAATCAATATCTTATGAAAACCAAAAGCCCTAGCCCTGATAGAAGTGGAAATCCTTGTGGACGGGGGTTCGGTCCACAAGATTGTAGCGGATAGCAGGAAATAGCTCCCAATTAAAACCAAAATCATTTGGGACTAGGCATAAAAAAATCCGCTCACTGGGAACGGATTTAGAGAGTATTAGAGGGATTTTATTTGCTTAACTCCACAAAATATTTGTAAAACAATGGAATGGTTTCGATCCCTTTCAGGTAATTGAAAATCCCGAAATGTTCATTTGGTGAGTGAATGGCATCGCTGTCAAGACCAAAGCCCATAAGGATTGTTTTGCTTTTTAGCTCTTTTTCGAATAAAGCCACAATAGGAATACTTCCTCCTGAACGAACTGGAATTGCTGGAATTCCAAAGGTTTCGGTGTAAGCCATATTGGCCGCTTTATAACCAATGCTGTCGATAGGGGTCACGTAGCCCTGACCGCCGTGATGAGGGGTCACTTTTACGGTAACTCCAGCCGGAGCAATGCTGATAAAATGTTTTGTAAATAAATCGGTAATGACTTCCCAGTCTTGGTTTGGAACTAAACGCATCGAGATTTTGGCAAAAGCTTTGCTCGCAATAACCGTTTTTGCGCCTTCTCCAGTGTAGCCTCCCCAAATTCCGTTGACATCGAGGGTTGGGCGAATAGAATTTCGCTCGTTAGTTACATAGCCACTTTCGCCGTAAATATCGTTTAGGTCTAATGCTTTCTTATAATTGTCAAGATTAAAAGGAGCTTTGGCCATTTCAGCTCTTTCCTCTAGAGACAGTTCTTCGACATTGTCATAAAATCCTGGAATGGTAATATGATTGTCTTGATCGTGCAAAGAAGCAATCATTTTGGACAAAATATTAATCGGATTGGCAACTGCACCGCCATATAATCCAGAGTGTAAATCACGGTTTGGACCAGTAACTTCTACTTCTACGTAACTCAAACCGCGAAGGCCAGTGGTGATAGAAGGCTGTTGATTTGAAATCATTCCAGTGTCCGAAATCAAAATCACATCATTTTTAAGTTTTTTGGTATTGTTTTCTACAAAGGTTTTTAGGTTGACGCTTCCAACTTCTTCTTCGCCTTCAATCATGAATTTCACGTTGCAGGGCAAAGTGTTGCTTTGAATCATGTATTCAAAAGCTTTTACATGCATATACATTTGGCCTTTGTCATCACAAGAGCCTCTTGCGAAAATAGCTCCTTCGGGATGAATTTCAGTTTTCTTGATTACTGGTTCAAAAGGGGGGGAAGTCCATAACTCTAATGGATCTGCAGGCTGTACATCATAATGGCCATAAACCAAAACAGTTGGTAATTTTGGGTCGATTATTTTCTCTCCATATACAATTGGGTAGCCAGCAGTGTCGCAAATTTCGACTAAATCACAGCCAGCTTTCACTAGGCTTTCTTTTACAGCTTCGGCAGTGTCGAGGACATCTTGTGAAAAAGCAGAGTCAGCACTTACGGATGGGATTTTTAATAGTTCTATTAATTCGTTGATAAACCGATCTTTGTGTTTTGTAACGTATTGTTTTATATCTTCCATTAAATCAAAATTTTTTGTGATTCAAAAATACAAAAAATAGAATAAATAATTTTTTTAAAAAATCCTTTGTAAATTGGAAGATATGATTATCTTTGCACCCACAATTACGCGGATATGGTGAAATTGGTAGACATGCCAGACTTAGGATCTGGTGCCGCAAGGCGTGTAGGTTCGAGTCCTATTATCCGCACCAAAAGCTTCTCAATTCGAGAAGCTTTTTTGTTTTTGTATCATTTCGCTCTTGAAATGTGCTTTCTTTCCAAATCCTTTATATCTTAGTATTGAATATTTTAACATAGAAAAACAGTGCTAAATCTACGGTATGTTTTTTGTTCAAAAATTCAATAATTAAGAACGACATGAAAGATATTGCAAAGCGTTTTCCCGAAAATCCATTACTTTCTCCTTCGGATATTTTACCAAGTCACAAAGACTTGCAGATAGCCTGTTTGCTTAATCCGGGAGTGTTTAAATTTGATGGCAAAATATGGATGATTATTCGTGTAGCCGAAAGACCGGAACAAAAAAATAATACAATCTCATTTCCCGTGTTGACTTCTACAGGTGTTGAGGTAATTGAAATTTCTAAGGATGATCCAGAATTAGATAGTTCAGATACGAGAGTTATCAATTATAAAGAAGTTGATTATTTAACAACTTTGTCACATCTAAGATTAGTCTGCAGTGATGACGGTCATACATTCTATGAACCCGAAGAGTATCCTTTATTAATAGGAGAAGGATTTTGGAATCATTTGGAATCGAGGATTGTCGCGAGTCCTATATAGAAGGTGTTTATTATTTAACCTATACTTCAGTTTCTCCTAATGGTGTCGGTGTTGGTTTGCGAACAACTTCCGATTGGAAAAAAAATCAATCATATGGAATGATATTGCTACCTCATAATAAAGGACTGCGCAATTTTTGAAGAAAAAATTAATGGTTTATTCTATGCTTTGCATCGTCCAAGCAGTGTCGAAATTGGCAAGAACTTCATCTGGCTGGCTTCTTCTCCAGATGGAATTCATTGAGGGAATCACCAATGTATTCTAAAAACTAGAGAAAATCTTTGGGATAGTGCCAGAATTGGTGCTGGTGCATCACCCATAAAAACCGAAAAAGGATGGCTTTCCATATATCATGGCGCTAATCAAAATCATCAATATTGTTTGGGTGCTTTTTATGGGTCTTGAGAATCCGGCAAAAGTGATTGCTAGAACAGAAGTTCCTATTATGGTGCCAACAAAAAAGAATATGAGCTTTCGGCAACGTTGTTTTTACAAATGGGCATGTAGTAAATCCCGAAGCAGATTCGGTGACTATATATTATGGAGCATCAGATGAATTTGTTTGTGATGCCGAATTTTCGATTAAAGAAATTTTTTCACTTTTACAGTATATTCAGGAGCTATTACCTGCTATTCGCTTCAATCTTGTGAGCCGAACCCCGGCTCACAAGGATTTCCGCTACTATCAGGGCTATGGAATCGGTTTTCATGAGAGGGATTAGTCCTTATATATATGTATAGTGTTTTCAGAAACAGAAACATGCGGTCCTTGTATATA
>CAUPKA010000019.1:0-86032 GCA_963511725.1 uncultured Flavobacterium sp. | reverse complement strand
AATTTCATTGACTCGAGCGGTTTGGAATTGATTATTTCGAAATGTAAAATTTTCGGGGTAAATTAAACCAATAAGTTCTCTGGCTTCTGCTAGATTAGCATTTGTATAAGCAAAATTTAGTTGCATCAGTCTGTCAATCCCCGTATTTAAAAGCTCTTCAATGCTTTGTTTATCGTCTGAAATATTATTAAGCTTTACTTCTAATCGATTTATAATTTGACTATATTCTGTTTTCATTTTCTGATAATCATCTGCATCAATTTTCTCTGTAACAAGCAACTCCCTCGCGTTCGCCAATCTCTTTTCATAATTAGTTATCTGAGTAACTAAATCAACTTTTTCTACTTTAGCTACGCTTGTGTTACTATTATAAGATTCCAAGATGAGTGACAAATATAATTTCTTGACAGATTGAAGTGGCGCGTACTTTTTCAAATTTGTAATAAATATTTCGTTTGCACTTTCAGAGTTGATTCGATACTTACAACTGTTCTCACAATGGTAATAGTAATAATACTTACTTCTACCTTTGCATTTACTGGCAGTAAGTTTCTTAGAACATTTGGGGCAAAGGAAAAAACCTCTTAAAGGAAACTCATCAATAGTGACAATCTTAGGGCGATAAACTCTAGAACGACCATCTAAAATATCTTGAACTTGACAATAAAGATCTTCCGAAATTATAGCCTCATGCTGTCCCGTCACAAAGTAACTATTCTCATCTTTATATTTAGGAATACAGATTTTACCACAATACAAAGGATTTTTTAGCATAATCCAAAAACCGCTTTTAGTTAATGTAAGGCCTTTCTTTTTAGCCAAATAATATACAGATTCCGTATTATAAATCTTCTTAGCAATTTCATTAAAAGCCCATCTTACAATCATGGCTTGCTGCTCGTGCAACATTATGAATTTTCGACCATCCTCTTTAGTTTTATTCATATATCCAAACGGAGCTACCCCCATGTGTCTGCCTTCTTTTTTAGCTCTTCGCATCCCATGTAAAGTATTCAATGCTCTGCGGTCATTTTCAACTTCAGGAGCTGCTAAATAAAACGCTAACATCATTTTATTTTCAGGAATACTTAAATCTAGTGGTTGCTCAATGGCCTGAGGTTCTACTCCCAATTTTCTAAGTAAATTTATCATCTGATAAGCATCCCCAGCATTTCGACTGAACCGATCCCATTTCGTAAATAATACTAAATCAGTCTTGTTTTTATACCTTTTTAAATTTAGAAGAATTTTTTTCCACTGTGGTCTATTAAAAGTTTTTGCAGAGAAATCCTCATAGATAACATCCCTAACTTGGATATTATTTAAACCACAAAACTTTCGCAACATTTCTTCTTGATTACGCTGTGAATAACCTTTATCGGCCTGTTCATCAGTACTAACTCGTACATATAAGTCTGCTATCTTCATTTTTTTTCTAAATATTTGAACACCGCTATATTAGCCAATTTTCTTAAGAAATACAATATATCTTTAGCTTCTTCTAAGGTCACTTCCATACCCTCTTCTTTTAACATTTTTTGAGCTTTTTCAGGAGTAACTTTTGCATTAACATTCTTATTCTGATCTTCCATTTTGTTTGCTTCTAATTAATAAAAAAGCCCTTTCAGAAAAAGGGCTTTACTTGATTGAATAACTATTATCACTGCTAACTTTCAAAAAAGTAAATTTTACTCCCCTGAGTTTTCTTAAATGACGGTTCATATTTAATATACCCATATTCACTCAGTTCCCGAACACATTTAAGATAGGTATATGCCGAAGATACTTTTGCTAAAGGCGCCACTTCATGACTAAATACCTGAATTGGATTAATAAAACCCTTATCTATTCGGTACTGAAGCAAAGCGGCATAAATGGCAATATGTGTCGTGCTTACCCGAAAATCTTTCTCAATGGCTAAAAAGAAATCCGATAAGGGTTTTAAATTATCCATTGCTATTATATTGAATTAGACTGTTTATTTCTTCGCCTCTTTCCGTTATCTCCAGCTTCCGACATCTCAGTATCAGCATCTGGTTTTGCCTTTGCTTCTTTAGTCGTTGATTTCCCTTCCGATTCGTTCTGCTTTAGATCCTTACTCTCCCTATTATTGACTCTTTGCATATTTTCGTCATAAACATTTATTGTTTTAAAATGGGGATTAGCCTCTACAAACTGCTTCTTCTCAACACCGTCAATCATGAACGTAACCGACTGTATATTTCCTTTTTTGAGTGAATTCAACAGATCATCCTTATACTTTTCATTCTCCAATTCTTTAATAGGGTGTTTTCTCAAACCGCCTTCAAGGTCATATCCATAATTTTGATGGTAATGATTCAGTTTAAAGTTACCTTTTTCATCCGCCTCCTTAAAGTCCATTTTAATCCATGCATTGTAAATCTCACCTTCTTTATTTCTAAGATCTTTATTGACCGCCCTGCCTTCCATTAAGTTGTAAGCCTCTTTCGCAGTAATATTATTCTCTTTATTGATGTAGAAGGTTTGAGTCATTGATGACTTGGGTTTCTCAACACTAATTTTATAGGTATTAAAGAAGTACATTTCGCTTTGGTCAGATTTCTTAAAGTTCAATACAGCAAACACATAATCCCTGCCATATTTCGCATCATGATCCAAAGTGAACTCTCTTTCTCCTCTTCCTATTTTTTCCTTTAATGCATTTTCCAATCCTTCACCAAAACCGGTGAATTTTATTTGATCTTTTAAATATTCAAAATTTTTCTGATTCATGATAATTACTTTTAAATTAATACATTTTTTTACAAACTCGTTAGTACCTCCAGTTGATCCATCTCACTGTTTTTTATGTCTAGCTCGACGTGTCTTCCTCCATTTTTTTCAATAAGCTGGACAGCAAAATATTTTTTCTCTGGGATTGTAAATTTGGGCAAAGCAAACACTGCACTAACTTCTGACTCATCAGGAATGGTCTTAACATTTGAAGTAGCAAAAAGTGGTAAAATTTCAATCTCTTGTGATGCTGTTCGTTTAGATTTTTTTTGATCTCGTATAAAAAAACGCAGCTGATCAATGTCGAAATTGATTCTTGATGCATTACCCAGCACTATTCTGAAGTACATCACATCCTGATGAATAAATATTCCATTGATTTGAAGTTTTATATAAAATTGACTTTCCTTTAAACCGCTAACTCTTTTCTTCTTCGTCAATGCTAATGAAGCATACTCTTGAATCTGCTTTTGATTTTCATTTTCGGAAGAAAACATTACCTCCTGATTTGAATTTTTCACCGTACTGGCAACTACATTTAAAATGGGACATTGTTCATTATAATTTAAAAGAAAACTGTACAATCTGCCATCTGCAGTAATAACTGAAAGATTCGTTTGGATGAAATTTTGCAGTCCTGCTTTTATCAGCAGAATATTTTCAGCTCCCTTGGCTTTTTGCACCAAAACTTCCTGGCTTCCTCTATCCACACTTTTGATGGCATACGGAAATACAATACTGGTTGTTTTAGAATACCCTATCTGCAGATCGTTAGATTCAATTGCTGACATATTAAAAGTTTTAGCTTTAAACTGTGCAGATCCAGAGCATGCTATTAATAATATAAATACACCTATCCATAAATTATAATTTTTCATTTTTACTGTTTTTAGAGTTATTTTGAATTCTTTTGTTTCTCATCATAAAGCAGTACTTGATATCCTGCCTTTACAACTACCTTAATTAACTTCACCTTTTTGCTCAGAAGACTTTTAACTGCTTCGATTCCCGCCCCCGCAGCCTGAGCTCCCCAAGAATCATCAAGACTTGCCACGCCCAATGCTTGTATGGAACGATCCGCAGAAGCTTTGGCCACATCCCTATTTATTGCCCCTGGAATATAGATGCCATTTACTCCGTCCAGGTCATAAACTGAAAGTTCTACTGGAAATATGGAGTTCCTGTATTTAATGTTACTTATTTTAATTGCCAGTCTTTCCCCTTTTACTGATACAATACCGAAAAGAAAACTATTTTTAGGAATGGATAGCCCTTGTATAAAAACATCATTGCTCAACCGCAATTTAATGGTTGAGCCATCAACGACAGTTTGTGTCTCGTGTATTACGGCTTCCACTGAATTTTGTATCTCATCAGAAACGAAATCTTCTTCTAAAGAATAAAATGAATTTTGTTTTAATAATGTTTCTGTGGCTCTGACCTGATTTTGTACAGGAGCCTGCAGTAAAGTAATATTATCCTCTTTTCCTTTTATATTCACGGCAAACGCTTTCGTTTTTTGATTAATGGAAGACTGTCTTAACTTTTCTTCGACACGGTCAGGATGCTGAATATCCAGTATATTCTCCAGCATACCTCCTAACTGTTTCAATTCAGGATCTGGTGCTTGTGGCTGATTCATTGCTGGCATCATTTGCTCCAGACTTTTGACATCATCCGAAGCTATATTTGGTGAATACTGGCTTTCAAATTCACTTAAATCCTGTTCATTAGCTGTTACGTCTGGTGGCTGGCTAATTGCCTTTTGAAGTGCTCGTAATTTTTGGTATACTTTCTCTTCATTCGGATCTTTAAAAGAATCGGTATTTAATGCGCTTTTCCCCTTTCCATAACTTTTCAGTTTCGCTGACGAATCGTTCTCCGTTGATTCCGGATCGCTAAAAAATTCTTCTGCCGAATAATTGGGATCTTTCCTTATCTGTTCCTGCAATTTCATGGAATCCTGTGCAGCTTGGTCGTAATAACTCATCTTATCTAAATTGGAGTCGACCTTAAATTTGGGATCAGGAAGATCACTGTTAAAACCTCTTTTCTCTTCTGGTTCTATACTAACCACTTTCATTTTTCCTCCACCCAGACTCCAAAATAAAAGAGTAATAAAAGGCAAAGTCAACACGGGTAAAATCAAAAGCATTTTACGCAGTTTTAGTTCTCTTAATGATATTGTTTTTTGTTCCATGATTTAATTTTTAAAATTCGATTTATAATAATTTTCAATAAAAACAAGACTATCAATTAGTCCCGGCCGGCATCTATAAATGCTATCGTATTTGCTTTTTCCCGCAGGGCTTCTTACTAGACTGTCCAGATAAATTCTAAAGTCCAAAATTCTTCTCAATTCTTCTTTTGAAAAAGATTGTGATCTGGGACTGCTAAGTGAGAATTTCTCAAAAACCTCTGCAGGTTTAGATATGGAAATAACCTGTAAGCAATTGGAACTTTTAGTATAAAAACTTTCTGAAATAATACAAATACAGATACCTCCAGTTACAATTACAAATGAAGTCAATAAGTAAATCAGCATTCTATTAGAAAGTTTTGATGCCACAGAACTCATCTTTTTTGCCCATTTATCTTGGACAAACAAATAACACTTACGAGTTATATTTAGACCCAAAAAACTATTATCATTATCGAACGCAGATTCGTCTCTACACCTTTTAAATAAATACCACATCTCACTGCTATTTTCTATTTTCAACTTTTAGATCCCTATTCTCGACGGTGTTCCAGTGTTCTATCAAAAATCCATGCGGGTTATTATCACTTCTTGACACATTTCGCAAAGTGCCTTCGGTGATAAGGTTTCGATCCAAAATACTGGTCGTACGAATAATTTTCTGTTTAGCATAACATTTAAAATGATACGGGTATTCCTTAATATCGATATTAATGCTGTCAACGGTAATAGTTTGACTGATGTTTCCCGAAATTATTTCTGAATAATAACCGTTCTCCTTTAGGTCATCATAAATTCTTTTTGCACTATCATCTGCCAAGTAAAGTGCTTTGGTAACATTCTCTTTTATTACTTTATCATCAGGATCAAGGGTAAAAAAGAATCCGTGAAAAGTCTTTACATGATCTCTAGCCTCGACAGCGATATTATCCTTACGATCCGAAGAATATGCTTCTATTGCTTTCCCATTCGCTAAAATATAAACCCTGTCTTCCATCAATGTTAGGGCATTAAAACTGCTGTAAATTATATAACAGCAGATTATGATGCACCCAACAACAACCAACATTGTAAAACTTCTTACATAACGAAATGCTGTATCTATATTCTTCATTTTTGTAAACATGATCTGAACTTTAGATTATTTAGAATTTCCTTTTAGTCTGTCTCCCATATAATTTCCTTTTTCCTTGAAGTACGGCGAAGCTTGCTCGGAAGAAGACATATTCTGTGACATTTTCCCTGCTGTATTTCCCATTGAATCCAGTACCATTCCTGCTTCCTGATTAGTTCTATTGACTACTGAGCTGGCAGTACTCCCAAAAATACTGGTCACTTTCTGTCCTAAAGCACCGCCCCCGCCTGCATGTACAATGTAATTAGCCACAGATGGAACCGTAAAATAGCCGACAATACCAATTATCATAAAAATGAGATATGCCATATCTGTTCTGCTGAAAAATGTATCTCCAGAACTATTAACCTGTGATATATCAAGCTCCAGCATTTTCTCTTGTATTTTACCAATGATACTCCCAAAAATATTGGCAACTGGCAGCCATAAGTAGATATTAATATACCTCGCAAGCCAGACCGTCAACGTATGCTGAAATCCATCAAAAACAGAAATCCCAAAAACGAGTGGCCCTAAAACGGAAAGTACCACCAGCTGAAACGTTCTTAAGGTATCAATGCACAAAGAAGCTGCTTCAAATAGCACTCTCAAAACCTCACTCAACCATTCTTTTACAGAATTTCGAAAATTATACGAAGCCTTGGACATGGCGAATTTGATATCGTTCCCTACTCCTTCTATCATTCCCTCTTCCGAAGGATCAGCATTATCATGGGTATATTTATACCACCGGTCTTGATTACCGTTGCCTGATTCTCCAATGTACATTTGCCATGCATTGGTGCTTTTTATGGCATCTTCCTTTTTTTGAAGGAGCATACCAATAGCTTTATTAGAACCTTCTACCATTGCTGCTGTTGCTGTTACAGTAGGCTTCATTACCCCATTAATCAGATACAGTACGGAAGGAAAAATCATAATGCAAAAACCAATAACAAAAGGTCTAAAAAGAGGATAAAAATCAATTGGCTCCGCATTGGCAATATGCCGCCAGACTCGCGAACCGATATACCAAATTGTGGCAAAACCAGCTAGCCCCTGCCCCACTCCCAACAAATTATTGCATAATGGCATCATCTCATCATAAAGCTGATCCAATACGCTATGCAGGGTGTTCATTTCATCCCCCGCTCCTTGTGCATGGCTCACAATTGGCAATAGTAGTGCTGCAGTGGCAAAAGCGACCGCTTTATTCAATTTTGACATGTCCTGTAGTATTAGTTATTTAATTCGTAAATGCTTCGCAACGCATTTACATCATTATGTTCCTTGGCACGCTGGAGCGCCAGAATATTGGAAGAGGCATTAAAATTTCTAAGAAACTGTAATTTGTCCTGCATCTCTAAATAAATTTCATCAATGGCTTTGAAACGCTCATCATCGGACATTCTTAGTTTATTTGCCGTAATTACCGTAGATAAATCATCTAGATTCCTGAGACTTTCTTTAACTAAATTACCATAGACCTTTTCAAAATAATCGATTTCCTTTTGTGAAAAACTCCTGCTGTTGGAAAACTTTTTAAAAGCAGTTTTACTCTCTTTTATCATCTGAATTTGATAATTGATAATATCACCCACTCGCTTATATTTTTTTACAGCCGGACTCACCTGCATCAAAGCGTCCAGAAATGTTTTATGCAGAGTAAAATTGCCCTGGGTCATATCTTTAACCGCTTTATATCCCCCCGTTAAAATTTCATAGCCTTTTTTCATATCGGACAAAATCTGCTTGAACTGGGAGAGTTTCTCAATATTTAATAACAGCTGCTGCGTTTCTTGATATTGCGCCGATGTCATCACTGGCGTGAGTAGCATCATAAGAAGTACTGCCAGTATCTTTATCTTTTTCATCATTTATTGTTTTACAAGCCATGCAAAGCCTTACTCCATTTCGCATCATCATTTTCTTTAATCCTTGATAAAGAAAGTAAGCTCGCCTGTTTACAGAAACTTTGACTGAACGCATAATCATCCATCATCATTCGATGCAGACCGTCGATACGTTCAATTCTTTGATCGTCTTTCATTTCAAGCTTAGCGTCTGTGGTCACTTCAACGAGTTCATTTAGGGTCGCATTACAATTATCAAGCAACCGATCAAATGACCGCTGAATATAATCCAGTTCATCCCCATGAAATAAATCATCATTGCGCAATCCTTCAAAAGTCTTTTTGTAAGTCTTAATAATCTGAACCTGCATCGAAATAATCTCTGCCACTTTTACGTAGTTCTTAATCTTTGGATTCACTTTCCGCAAAGAGGAAAAGTAATCACTATGCAGATTCACTTCTCCTTTCTTGACATCGCCTATAAAATGGAGCCCCTTTTTAACAACGGTATATCCCTTTTTCGCATAATCTATATACACTTGAAGTGCAGCGATCTGCAATAACAAAACTTTTTGCTGTTTGTTTTGTGCCTGAAGTCCTCCAGTAATCAGATAGGCAATGAATAACAATACAATTATCCTTTTCATTTCAATTGCTTTATTTATGGGATTCCATAAAATTTCTTAACGGTATTCACATCATTACTAGTTTTAGCCCTTTGCAGGCTCAGAAGTAGATTCTGTCTATTAAAGAGAGTCAGGTCATCGTAATTGGAATCAATTTGGTCAGCAGCAGTATTAATGATTTCAAGCCTTTTAAGATCGCTCATTTGAGTACTAAACGATTCCAGTATTAAGAAAATCTGATCAATGTTTTTCATGCTTTCATCCAAAATACCCGAGTAAACCTTTTGCATATAATCCAATTCTTCAACATTAAAATGTTTGTCCTGCTGAAATAAGCGCCAGGCTCTTTCGTATTCCGCGACCAGTCTAGTCTGCTTTTGCGTGATATCCTTAATTCGCTGGTAATAGGTGATAATTGACTTTACTTTCATCAGCTCCTGATAATAATCTTTATACAGATCACGCTGTTTCTGTGACCATTTTGAAATCTCATCCAATTTTAATTTCGACAAGATGTTCTCAATTTTCTTCTGTGCATTCTGCAGCCAAATAGTTTTGTTCTGCAGCCGTTGTATTCGAAGATCAACAGCCTTTATAGCTGCTATTAGTGCCGCTCTCACAATCTCTATGATAGGAAGAGCTACTGTGGTTTCCGCTGGCCTGACTGGAGTGTATACAAGAAATAGACACAATATGCAAGTCATCATTTTTACCTTTGCTTTCATTTTTCCTTTTTATTTAGTTTTCAATTTGCAAATATTCAGTAATGCCAATTTATTTTTTTGCCCGCGCTTCTTCCCGCAAATCAAAAGCCAATGCTGCAATGCCTTTTTTAATGTCGCCCCCATACTTTTTGACATAAGCCTGAACCTTCACTTTTTCAGTTTCTTCTGTGGTGTAGGCCAAATACTCTTCTAAAGAAACTTCTGTTCTGTAAACCTTGGATAACATCCCACCCAATGAGATAAATACTTCTTTGTATTTTTTATCGGGATCATTGGCTTTATTAACAGAAAGCACTAATGCTTTCTCTTTTTCAGTCAATCCCAACAATTCCTGAATCTGATCAAACTTATTCTGGTATTTGCTTTGGTCCAGCAATATCTTGCAGTCACTGTTGTTAATGATAGCCTGCTTGACAACTGGCGAGGAAATAATATCCTCTACTTCTTGAGTTACCACGATGGCTTCGCCAAAGAACTTCCTAACCGTTTTAAACAAATATTTGATATACTCGGCCATTCCTTCCTTTGCAATGGCTTTCCACGCCTCTTCAATTAGAATCATTTTCCGAATTCCTTTCAGTTTTCTCATTTTGCTTATAAATACCTCCATGATAATGATAGTTACCACTGGGAAAAGTATTGGATGATCTTTGATGTTATCCAATTCAAAAACAATGAATCGTTCTTTCAGAAGTTCTAAATTTTCAGTAGCATTTAGTAAATAATCAAATTCACCTCTCTTGTAATACGGACGAAGCACATAAAGAAAATTATTGACATCAAAATCTTTCTCTTTCACTTTATCACTTTCTAAGATGGGTACAAAATCATCTTTCAAAAATTCATAGAAGCTGTTAAAGCAAGCAAAAAGGTTAGGGTTAACCTCCAGCTTCTCATAATACAGTTGAAGAGCATTTGATAAAGCCACATATTCACTCCGATTAAATGTCTCATTATTTTTTTTCCATAATGCCAGTAACAAAGCCTTAATGCTTTCTTTTTTTTCGGTATCCAAATTATCGCCTTCTCCAATATAAAACGGATTGAATCGAATGGGATTCTTTTCATCATATGTAAAGTAATAGCCTCCAACCATATCACATAATCCTTTATAGCTATGACCAACATCAACCAGCACAATATGCGTTCCCTGCTCATAATAACTTCTCACCATGTGATTGGTGAAAAAAGATTTTCCGCTTCCCGATGGTCCAAGTATAAACTTATTGCGATTGGTGCATATTCCGTTTTTTACGGGCTCATCGCTAATATCCACATGAATGGGTTTGCCTGTTAGACGGTCACCCAATCGAATGCCAGTGGGACTTAAAGAAGAACGATAACCTGTCTCCATATTCAGGAAACATACTGCCTGCTCTGTAAAAGTGTCAAACGTATCATTCATCGGAAAGTCTGCTTCATTGCCAGGCATTCCAGCCCAATAAATCTGTGCGGCTCCAATAGTTTCCTGCTTGGCGGCCGAATCCATCTGAGCCAGTGCCGACGACACCTTGTTTTTAATGTCTTTCAATCCTTCCTTATCATCTTTCCAGGCCAGTATGTTGAAGTGTGCCTTTACAGGTAATCGCTGTTGAGATATAGCTTCGTTTAAAAAATCATTAGTAGCATCCCTAGCGATAAGATTTTCACGGCTGTAAGCGGATAAAGATTGTAATCGAAGCCTTTTGCTTTCCAATTTTCGAATTGTTTTTTGGGCATCTTCAATAAATAGATATTGGTTGTAAATATGATTGCACGATAACAGCTGCCCCAGTGTCGAAGCAAAACCGATGCTGAATTTTGTTTTATCCGTTGAGTACCGATCATAATTAATTCTGGAACCGCATAAAGCTGGAAGATCAGCTGCATCACCCAATGTAAACAATTGGCAATGTTTATCCCCAACCTGCAATCCAGCATTAAAGGTTACATCACTGAAAACAAAAGAATTTTCACGCTCGGATAAAAAACAGTATTGCTCTATAAGTCCCATTTTGCGGCTTTGGCTTCGCAGATCATTATCCCCAAGGTAGCTAAGTTTTACAAAACCGCTGTCGTCCAAAATTCGTTTAAATTGCCCCGCACTATCAATAAAATCCTGAAGTAATTGTCCCTTTAATGTTTCTTCAGGTACAGGCGAATTTCGAATCAAATTAGAAAACAGGGAGCTGGAATTTCTTCTCCCTAACGGCTTTTTTGTGAGCATAATATAACAGGAATGATCCAAGAACGGTCTTTCATTGAAAAAAAGCTCACTGCTTCTGGTTAGAAAACTACTGTCATCATGTTTAAAATCTGCCTTATACTTACTTTCAATAAACCAATCTTGTTTGTGAAAAACACAGAACTTCGGAAGCACTTTTATAGCCTTAATCCACGACTGATGGAAAGCTTCATATTCCTGATCTGATAAAGTAAAAATTTCTGGAAGTTCCACTTTAAATACAACAGTTACATCTCCTTGTTTTGACAAAATACAATCATGCTGCACATCCATAATCGGTAAAACATCATCCATTTTCTTCTCCATTTCTGTCCCTATTTTACCATTAATATCCCAACAACTATCTCATCATAAAAACTCGTCTGCTGCGCACTTTAATACATTTAGGTATTTGCTTTTTGGCTAAGGCCTTCATCATGCCGAATTCACCATATTGGTTGCTCATCCTGTATATTTTGACAACGAGTACAGACCCTAACATTCCTATCGATCCAATACAGACAATGGATGGTAAACCAACGATATACATCACTGCAAAAAGAATCATCAAAACAACTACTCCTCCACCCAAATACCATATATATTGCGCTTTAATACCTTTGAATTCAATACTTTGATTAATACCTTTGTTAATTTGATATACGCTATTACTCATACTTATTTTCTTTCCCGTTTTTAATCAAATCCATAACTTGCTTTCTTTATACACCAAAGAAAGATTTGATCACCGTAGCCACCACCACTAAAAAAACACAGCTGCCAAACCAAGCCGCCGCAACTTTTCCAGTATCGGGATCCCCCGCATTCCATTTTTGATACACCTTAACCGCTCCTATCAGACCAAGTAAAGCACCAACAGCATACATAAGCTCCGTTCCTGCGTCAAAGTAGCTCCTTACCTTTTGATTGGCTTCATTAATACCAGCCACTCCATCCTGCGCCTGAACGGTCAATGAACATGCAGACAGCACTATTAAAACAAAAACCAATCGCACTTTTTCTTTTCCTATTCTCTTTAATTCCCAACCGCACTTTTTCATAATACATTTTTCTAAAGATTAAATAAATTGTTTATAAAGCAGAGGAATACCGCTGTTACTTAACTCTTTCCCAATCACATTTTGCCATACCGCACCAGAGCGAACAGGGATATTTCCTCCACCATATTCTATTAAATGGTCTCATCCCACAAACCATCCACTTCGGCATAAGATAAAATTATCTGTGGGTGTTTTTCACATTCTGAGACCATTAGCTCATTTATCTTTACACGTAAAGTAGATTCCTTTAAAAATGGATAATCATTAAGAATAAGTTTTAAGTAATTTTGAAATGCCGCTTTAGATAAATTTCTTTCTGCACTTTCCTTGATGGCATTAAGAAGAAGATCTGATAATTCTTCTGCATCTTCTAAAGTGCTTAATGATTCAGAAGACGAAAACAATATAGACTTTGAGTTATCCTTGTCTTTTGATTCAAAGCGAAATTGCTTTGTTCTATTATTCCCCAAGGCGGGGAATTTTACCTTTCGTTTTCCCGATGCAATTTGTTTCAATTCCTTTTGATAAAAACGGAATCCTAAAAATGCGTACCAAACTAAAACTAGCAGTCCAATTGCCATCCAATAATCGCCCCATGAAATATTTGTAAACATAATCTCTTCATTAATAGTTCAACTTCCTTTCACTCATTATCTAAAACATCAGTATGCAGATGATTTATTTTACACGTCAAAGAAACAATTAGAACCCCTCTCCTACAAGTACAACTTTAAGCTGTACCTTGCTGTACCCCGAATTAGATTACTTAAAACCAAACATTTACAAGCCTTTATATTCTGATTCACGGAAGACATAACTAGTACGTTTTTATCTTTTTTATAATTTTCTCCAGCGTCTGAATAGCAATCTCTTTATCTCTTTCTTCCGCATTATAGGATTTGCTCCTTACTGACTGATAAGAAAGGTCTTTTTTAAAGGGTGTAGAAAGATGCGGTACAATAGTTTTAAATATTTGACTCATCGATTTAGCTTTTAAAACTCTGGACTCATCAGTAGCTCTCAGAATAAGTCCCATTTGGTCTGTGGATAAAATACATTCAATTTTATTTTCCTCAGCTGCTACTCCGCTACCCTGCTTTGTTACGGAATCTGTTTTTGATTCCCTATTCAATTCCATTCCCGTATTTAAATAGGCAATTTCATGCTTAAACCAGTTACTGAGTACATCTTTTATGTTTTGTTGGCTCGGCTCAAACATAATTTTCTCGTTGGAATAAAGCTGGCAAAACTCTTTAAAATGCCATAATAACTTACTCTTTCGCTCCTCTGCAGTTATCTGGCTGTCTAAGCTGCTTACTATTCGACTAATTAAGTAATTAATATACTCTACACAGTTAAAATTCAAACCTATAAGCAATACATCAAATAAAGAATAGATGCTTAAATTATTTTCATTATCTGCTAAATTCTCAATGTTTTTCAATAGCTCCTTTTGATAGAGAATCTGTCTGTAAGTAACCTTATAACCTCTATCAGATTTTACTAATTTATGAAGAGCAGCCAATACAATGTCCATCACATTGCGATGGATATCATTGTCAATTTTTTTTCTATTAAGTTTATCTAATTTTATCTCCAGTTCCTTTTTAGAAATAATAAGGTAAGTGATCGGTACTCGCTCGTTAAGGCTCAGATAAATTGAGAAACGGGTTTCTACAAAAGACAGTAACTCATCTAGGCTGTTTATTATGGCATCAATGATGTTTGACAGATTGGAGGCTTGAAATAAAGCATTTTTTCGATTCTCAATAACATTATCCAAAAGAAAGATAAGAGTCGAATGATACTTTCGTACCAAAAGGCGGATTTGTCTTTTCTTTCGCAAAGAAAAAACCTCATTCTTGAGCTGGATTTGAATCTTATGAGATTCTTTCAAAATACTTTCCGAAATAAGTGATAAATCACTCTCTGGCATGGAGTTGATAGTTGTGTTCTTTGGATTAAAAGTCTGCAGTATCAAAGAATCTAACCACTCTAGAGGATAAATTTTAATCATCATGCTATTGTTTTAATTTACAATTATTGTAACGAAAACTAGCGGATTTTAGATCTCTCGATAGCATTCGAACGAAATTCAGACGGAGAAAAAGAAGTGTGTTTCCTAAAAAAAATACTAAAAGTTGAGGCACTGCTAAACTCTAATTCCTCTGCAATTACAGCAATTGTGGATTGCGAATTTTCAAGAAAGTTTTTAGCCTCGACAACAATGGCTTCAAGTATTAGCGTTTTGACCGTTTTTCCTGTTATCTGCTTTATTATTTTATTCAGATAGCCGGGAGTAACAAATAAAACACCCGCGTAGAAAGACACATTGTGCTGTTTTTTGTAATGAATGCCCAGTATTGTCAGAAATTGAATGGTCAAACTTTCTTTTCTGCTGAAGTGTAATAAAGTCTCAGAAGTATATTTGGAATAAATAAATCGCAGCTCATACAGGAATAAATTAAAACTTATACGCTGCAGTTCAAAATCAAAACTGTCTCTCTTCGCATCTTTATTTATATAATAAATTAGTTTATAAATAAGGGATAGTATCAAAAAATCTTTTTTCTTCAAAGCAATTTTAAATGACTCCTTCCTGACAAAAAAATAAAAGGAGTCTACCAGCTCTTTCTTCAGACAATTTTCAACGGCAAATTCTGAAGAAAAAGAAATTATAAATAACTGCAGTTTTTCCTGTACCTCTAATAAGGTGCAGAAAGAATTTTTAGGTATAACAATTAGGTCGCGGGCAGTTAGATCCTGAATAGCCTCTTTCAGCTTGAATTTAAAGCTGCCTGATTTAATTAATAAAATGGATAAATTGTTGACTGTGAAAGATTCATTAAAAGCAGTTTTAACAATATATTTTTTAATTATGTGAATATCTAAGCCTGCGATCGGCAAATTCTTTAATTCAATGTTTACTAAGTCTTTTATCATGATCTTGAGTTCAAATATTGATCAAAATGGAAAAACCGAATTATGGTTTGTCCTTAAAAGAATTTCTTATCATAACGTATGACAAAAAATAAAGATTCAATAATGTACTGATATACAGCAAATAAGCTAAACCGCGTGACCCGCTTGTTTTTCTATGGCCATTTGTCAGATAGCCCGTTATTTCATCATAGCTGAAAAGATCTATGATGAAATAAAGGCTAACCAAATTAAAAATGAGCAGTAATAAATAGAAAATGATTGGTGGTTTCATTTCAAAATAGTCCAAAATAATCAGACACAATTTAAATCAGCTGATGCAGCAATGCTATTACGGAAATAATAGAAACCTCATTTCTTTTAAAGAAAGGCTTTGCCATCTTACTGCCTACAGACGTTTCCCAGTCGCGGTCTTTGCGTTGCGCCTCCGAATAAAGAGAATATCTCGATATAGAAGTTACAGTTAAGATGGTGTCTTTATCGTCTGCAGAAAATGTTTGATTTAAAATAACTGCGTTTTCGTAGGCAGTAATAAAATTATAATTGACATCGAATTCTTGCTGTCTTCGGCTGATTAAATTTTGCAGAAAGACAATAAGATCTGCTTTAGAAGCAGATTCCAGCGAACTGCTCTGTACAATGCTTATCATAATAGTATCGGGATCTGCCATAATAGACTGGACAATATCATCATTAAACACTATCACTCTTTTGCTTGTAATGGACTTTGAGTCAATTTTTGCAGAAACAAACTTAATTTGACTTGTAATTTCATCAATTGAGTTTGGAAATTTGTTTTTCCCGCTATAAAGCGTAAGCGCTTCATAGAATCTCTTCCCCTTCAAATCCATGGGGTTTGCCTTATTTTCTGGAGCTTCAGAAATATTGGACACTAAGGATGGGTCCGCTTTGTTTTCAGAATTATTAAAATCTGAATCAGTTGAACATGATATAAAAAATAAATAGACAGCGATGCATAATAATAAATTTTTCATGATTATGATTATTTAAAATGTAAATGAGAATTTCTTCTCAGTTCATTTCACCCGGATAAGCAGAACTTTTATTCAGCACGATGCTGAACATTTTGCTTTTGAATTCGAAGCAAATCTATTCCGTTAAAAAATGCTGCACAACCCGATGTCTATGGGTTTTCATGATTTTAAGTATGGATTTAATGGAAATTCATACTTTTTTTTTATAGATAAAACACTACAATTCAAATGTTTATATTATTTTTGTTTTCTGCTTCGTAAAATTACTTTACCAATCTTTAGAAGCTTGCATAGATATTTTTACAGAGCCTTTTATTCACTAAACCTGTGACCTATCATGAATCGAAATCTCCTACTTTTACTTCCAATGCTGCTGTCTCAATTTATAATGGGACAAAAAAACATGTATTTAGCTGCTGATTCATTAGAAAACAAGAGCTACGATTATTTGGATGAAAAAATATATGAGCTGCGAAAAGACAGCACAAAAGCTTCAGTTTATTTATTTGCTTATCTGCATAAAGCAAAAAGAGAGCATAATTGGAAAGAAGCCGCAAATGCCTACCAAAACATACTGCATCAGTCGCCGGAAAAATTACGCCTTATCTATGCAGACAGCATGATTCTGGCAGCAAAAAAAACGAATGAAGATGCCGTAATCGGAGCTGCCTATCTTTCAAAAGGCATTGTCTATTACGGGCAAAAACGGCAGATTGAAGCAATGGACAATTATCTGACTGCAAACCGCTTTATTTCTAAGACCAGCGATAAATATCAGATACATAAGGTGAAATATCATATGGCTTTGATCAAATTTTACATTGGCTTGTATGATGAAGCAATTTCATTATTGAAAGAATGCGTGGCCTATTACAAAGACAGCGAGCCAAGACCGTACTTAAACTCGCTGCATTCTCTAGGATTATGCTATAATAAAATCGGGGATTATGGCCGTTGTTCTGAAACCAACATATTAGGTTTGTCTGAATGCAGCCGATTAAAAATAAAGGAAATGATTCCTTACTTTAATCATTCAGAAGGGATAAATGACTATTATAAAAAAAATTATGCATCGTCGATCCAAAACATCCAATCTTCACTCGACGAAATAAAGGAAAATAAAGATTTTGCAAATGAATCAATCGGCAACTTTTATATCGGCAAAAGCTATTGGTCAACCAATCAAAAAAATAAAGCACTTCCCTATTTTCAAAAGGTTGATGAAATTTTCAAGAAAAAGAATTATCTGCGGCCGGATCTTCGTCAAGTGTACGAACTATTGATTACCTACTATAAAACCAAAGATGATTTAAATTCACAATTGTATTATGTAGATCAGCTGCTAAAAGCAGACACGCTTCTTATAGAAACTAATAAATACTTAATCGGAAAGATTTATAAAGAATATGATACGAAAGAATTAGTATCCGAAAGAGAAAAAATCAAGGAACAGCTTGCTCGTCAGAAATATTACGATTTCATTTGGGCAGGAGTTATATTACTGTCTTTCCTAACGATAGTGTTTTTGACCTACCGTCATTTTAAAAACAGAAGCCTTTATAAAAAGAAATTTGAGGAATTGATGGCGCAGTTAAATGATGCTAAAAATAAGCCAAAATTTAAAAATGAAAACGCTGCGATTCTTGATATAAATTCTGACACCGTTTCCATCGTATTGAAACAATTGGAAAAATTTGAAAGGGATAAAAAATTTTTAGAAAAAGATTGGAATCTAGGAACGCTTTCCGCGTCATTCAACTCCAACTCCAAGTATTTATCCTCTATTGTACATCATTATAATGGTAAAGGTTTTGTGGAATATATTAATGATCTTCGCATTGACTATATTATTTCACTACTGCACAATGAATCCAAATATAAACATTACACCAATGGATCACTGGCAGAGGAAGCAGGTTTTAGCAGTACGCAGCGCTTTGCCAATGCCTTTTTAGCAAAAACAGGTATGCCAACTACTTATTTTATGGAGGAACTAAGAAAAAAGCAATCTTGATTGTATCAGCTATTTACAAAAAATAGCATGCTTTTTCCCTCGATGTGCTATTAAATCTTCACCCAATTACAAGAATTTAACAACAATTTATTCCTGTCTTATATTGACAAAAAACAACATTGCATGAATTTTCAATAAAAATATATGCAATTAAATAATATTAACTAACTTTGTCTCATGAATAAGCTACAGGAATTAAAAAAACATTTAAAACGAGGAAAAGTATACCGCAGGGCTGATTTGTCCAAGTGGTCAAAATCCGTTGACCGTCACTTGGATGAGTTGGTACAAGAAGGCACTTTACAAAAACTATCTCAAGGGCTATACTATTATCCCGAAGTAACAGTCTTTGGAGAGACGCCTCCCGAAGAAGAAGTATTAGTGCGTTCTTTTCTCAAAGACAAACGTTTTCTGGTAACATCCTTAAATGCTTATAACACATTGGGCGTAGGAACCACTCAGCTATACAACAGCAAAACTGTTTACAATCACAAACGCCATGGGGATTTCAATCTCGGTGGCATGACATTTTCATTTAGGGTAAAACCTCATTTCCCATTAAAAGCCACACCCGAATTTTTACTGGTTGACTTGTTAAACAATCTCGGCCAATTAGCTGAAGACCCAAAAGAAGTAATGTCAAAGGTGCGTTCCAAAGCAAAAACAATGGATGCCAAAAAACTTAAAAAATCACTTCAGGAATACGGCAGCGCTAAAGCAAAAAAAATGCTGGAATCTGTTTTAACAGCGCAATATGTCTGATTACTTACACAACCACAAAAACTTCCGTGATCTACTCCGCATTGTAGGAGCAGAATTAAATATTGAATCTGGGCTTATCGAAAAAGACTATTGGATTATGCATGTGTTATACGGGCTCAAACAGCAAGGATTTCAATTCGAACTCAAAGGAGGCACTTCTCTATCCAAAGGGTATGGAATCATACACCGTTTTTCCGAAGACATCGACATCCATATCAAACCACCGGCTGAAATGGAAATAAATGAAAACCCAAACAACAATAAGCCCCGAAATATTCAAAAAAGAAAAGACTTTTATGATGGATTGGCAAATGAAATAAAAATAAAAGGAATCATAGCGGTAAAAAGAGATGAAACATTTGACGATGAAAGGCAGTATCGCAGCGGTGGCATAAGATTACATTATGAAAGTATGACAGAGGTCATTGAAGGTGTTAAAGAAGGAATTTTACTGGAAGCAGGATTTGATACGGTAACACCAAACAATCCACTAACAATATCGTCTTGGGCATACGAAAAAGCAATACAGCAAAAAGTAGACATAATTGACAATCGGGCTGTAGACATTGCCTGCTATCACATTGGCTACACTTTTGTTGAAAAATTACAAACAATTGCAACAAAATTTAGACAAGAACAGGAAGACAAAGAAGAAAGGCAAAATTTGATGCGTCAGTACTATGATGTCTACAGCCTGTTAAAAGATGATAAAGTTAAAGCATTTATAGGTACAGAAGAATATCAAAAACACAAGGCAACCCGTTTTCCTACCAAAGACTATGAAATACCCATTGCTGATAATGAAGCTTTTTTATTAAAGGACAAGGAACTTAGGGAACGATTTATAGAACGATATAAAAAAACGGCAAAATTATATTATAAAGGCCAACCTGACTTTAACGAATTACTAACTGAAATCGATAAATGGGTTGAAAAATTGTAATTTACTGTACAGAAGCAATATAGCCATCAGTCACTGAACAAGTTAGAAAACTTATCACATTTTCGATTTTCAACAACTTAAAAAAGTAATAGAATATCTAGTTCGAGATTGAGAGACCTCGAAGATTTGGGCAAAAGGACATTGAGGCTGCTTTTACCGCAGGAGCTAACGGCTATTTGATAAAGCCTACTGATTATCCACAGCTAAAAAAAGTCCTGCACGAATTACTTGCAAGCGATATTTTACTGTATCAGAAACGGAGGGACGCTGCATTTTATGTCAATACTGATAAGAAGACAAGTACAACAGCATCACTATAATATTACGTTTCTGCTGCAACATCTAAAAAATAAGATTTCAACTTAGAGCCCTTTGGATTTTTCCGAAGGGCTTTTTTAATTTCCTGTTCCATCATGAAAAGAGTTGGCTATAATCACCTTAATTATGTCATAGAAAAGAAAAAAATTAAAAAAAACATCAGCTTCACAAATTTACAATGAAGTTTCCCATCCTAAAAACACCTATACAAGGTACTAAATAAATCCTATTAGAGCTATACAAATAGAATCCTTAATTCTGAACTACTATAGAGTTTTTTTTGTTGCTTTTTATAATTCTCTCATCTTTTCCTCAAGTTGCCTCATTACAGTCAAGCTCGATTTGGGATCAGATAATCAAAATTTAATAATCTCTTATTTCAACTTAAGCTTAATAAGCCTTTTGCTGATTATCCTGTCCTTAAATGTGGAATTAGTTTTTATTTGACTTTTACATTCTAAAAATCAATACCTTAATTCTTAAACAAGATGAAATCGTATTATATTCTGACAAAATAGTACTACAAAACAATAGCTAAACAACTGTATTTTTGGTAAAATTCTCACTAAAAATACAATGTTAACTATGATGCAAAAATTACCTTTCCTATTTGCTTTTATATTTTTATTTCAAACTAACCAAGGTTTTAGCCAAGCTCCAATGCCAGATGAGCTTATAGACAGTTTTGTAACTACAATGAATACTGCCGGTTTGTCTAAAAATCAAGTAACTAAAATAAAGGACTTAATCATTGAAAGAAACCAGCTCATTGCTGAGGATACAAAACTTCAAAGTGAGTTCAACAGCAAATATCCTTTTGTATTCCATGACGAAGAAACCACGTCTAAATATACTAATCAGCAATTTGTGCAATCCCTATCGGAAATCATTACCATAGCACAATTCAAACAATTATTCCTGCCTCAGCTTATTTCCAGAATACAAAGAATAGCCAATGATAAATTTGATCTTCTTAAGAAAAGATACAAATTCACTGCCGACCAAGAAGCAAAGCTCAAAAAAATATTATACGATACCACAACAAATGAAATAGCCACCAAAGAATATTACAACTATGATGATAATTTGTCTTGGAATAATTATACCGAAGAAAAAATAAAATCCTCAGACAAGGAACGAGAACTGCTTAAAAGTTTCGGATTGTTTTATTCTAAAAATACGAAAACAGATACTCTTATAAAAAAGCTTAAAGAGGCTAAAGTGGATTCGGACAGAATAAACCAAATTTTGCTGGCATTGCAAGTTTTGCAAGAGCGCAACGATAAACGACTCAAAACATGGAGAGAAAATGATGCCGGTAATGTCATTAATTTTCATGATCCCGGAGATGACGAATATGCCATTTATCTGGTTTTTCGTGAAGAGTTATCCCGAATTTTAAAAATCGATGAATTCAAATCTGTTTTTGTATCCCAAATGCAGAATCGAATCCTGCGTGATACTCAATCAGAATTCGGAACCATCAAAACTGCTTATAAACTTACAGAGCCACAATATGATGAAATCCAGAAATTAGTTTTAGAAAAAAACACCGAAAAAGTAGTAACAGAAGAATACTATAAATACAGTTATGAACTGTACCAGCAAAAACTGCGTGCAGTAGAATACCGTCATGAAAAAGTAATTCGAGAAACCATACAAAAAATGACAGCACAAAATGAAACCACAACAACTAAATAAAATCTATGAAAAAATTTGACACAAAGATTAAAACAGCGCCACTTTTCAAACTAAGATCCTATCGAGGATGGCTTGAAATAAGCTTTTTTTTCCTATTTACTTTTACAGGATTTGCACAAGATGATTGTGCACTTATTTCTAGCCAAGCCCAAAGTTATGTTGATGGGGTTGGCGTACCTGTAGATTATAAACAAGCATTAAGTATGATTCAGCCATGTGCAGATCAAGGTGAAAAAAATGCTTTAAACCTTCTTGGTATTATGTACTGTGAAGGATATGGGGTAGAAAAAAATGAAACTAAAGGATTTGATCTTATTATGAAATCCGCTATGAAAGACAATGTAAATGCTCAATATAATTTGGGTAGATTTTATACAACTGGTAAAGGATGTGACATTGATTATGACAAAGCGATTTATTGGTTTACGAAGGCTGCAGATAATGGTTTTGAAAGAGCGGCATATGCATTAGGATATATGTATTATAAAGGTTTTGGAGTGCCGCAAGATTATAAAAAAGCAGTTTCATGGTTTGAATTATCTTCGTATCACATGGCAAAACACTGGCTGGGTGTCTGTTATTATTTTGGTTATGGGGTTTCTCAAAATGAGGACAAAGCCATTGAAAATTTCACTAAAAGCAAGACCGCTAACAGCCAGATGTTCCTGAATTATATTATTACAAATGTAAAGCAAAGTGATGAAGCTAGAATAGCTAATGCAACTTCTGAAAAGGAAACTGAAACCAATACTGCAATTGATAAAGACGTCATAATAGAAACTGCAGACAAAGTAAAGAATACTCCTGTAAAGAATCAAAAAGAAAAAAAAATAAATCTAAAAAACCTTTCCGGAAAATGGGCAGGAAAAATGGTAGAGCTTGACTGGTCCGGGACACATGTAGTGCGGGTAACACCTATATCACTTGAAATAAAATCAGAGAAAGACGTCATAAACTACGTATGGGAAGTTAACAAAACTAAGAATGAAGACTTTGCTATTTGGGTAGACAATACAATGTATTTTAATAAACTCTTTATGCGTTTCGATGAACCATACAGTCCCAATCCAGCTTCAAATACTCTAGATTGGCAATTTTTATCAGCGCAATTAAAGTTTAAAAATGTAAACAATAAAAATTATCTAACTGCTAATCTTCAAAGTTTTATAGACGAGTATAAAGAACCTGGACCACCCATGCATCTTATCTTGAAACGTGTGGGAAAACAGGAAGATGTTCAAGATATGACAGATCAGGAAATAATAGGATTAACAGACCAAGATAAACAATTCATAACCTTGTATCCCAACCCTTTTGTCAATGATGTCCTTATAGAATACACGCTTGATACTCCAGATAACGTGTCTGCAGAAGTATATAGCTACAATGGCAACGCTACAAAAATTGCATTACAGCCAAATACGCTGCAAGCTCTAGGTAAACATAAATACACCCTTGATGGGAGTATGCTTCAAGCAGGAATGTATATTGTTCGTGTTACAGTAGGAAAAAAAGTGCATTCCAGAATTTTGATAAAACTATAAATCATGAGAAAAACTAAAAAGTTATATATTTGTCTCATGACATTATTGTTTACATTGACAGCTTTTGCACAGATAGATGGAGCAGAGACTACAGGGAGTTTTAATGTTCCTTACACGCAACCAAATCCTATTGTAACACCAGTACCAACACTTCCCTCCCAACCAGTTGTCATTCAGCCTACCCCACTGCCTGTTGGAGGAGGAATACCATCATTACCACCAACTTCAGGTTATTCACCACCTCCTTCATCTGGTGGTGCGGGATCACCTCCAAGTCAAGGTTCATCAGGGGGATCGGGGATTCCTGCAGGTGGATCAGGATCATTCCCAACAGGAGGGTACACCCCTCCGCCCCCGCCTCCTACCCCGCCGATTCAAGGCGGTACATCAGGTGGAGGCGGTTCTTATGCAGGGCAACCGCCTACACCGCCAAGCTCAGGCTCAGGCTCAGGTTCAAGCCCGAATCCAACTCCAACTCCAACTCCAACTCCAACTCCAACTCCCTGTGAACTAGCAAAAACAAAGGCAAAAGAAATTACAACATTTACAAATAATGCAGTTGTAAAAGCTCAAATATTAAATTTAAAAATATCTGCAACGAATGATGCAGGTGAACGAAGTACAACTATAAATTATAACAACACTAGCTCAGCTCCAACATCTCCATTTACATCACCTGGACTTAGCGTAGTGAGTACAGGAAATAGTACGCCTATAACTGCAACGGTTTTAACCAAAGCGTTGATGCATTCTCATACAGACAACGCTCAGTTATCAATATATCCAACTCATTCAGCAGGAGATATTTATGGATTAAATGACACCTATTCTTCCCTGCATAATGTAACTTACAGTATAACTGTTGGTATCTCTCACGCTTATGTACTTTTAGTGGATAATCCCATACAACTAGCCACATTTATCACGAATAATCCTAGAGCAACTACACTTATGACTGGTTCTGGGGATTTAATATTAGATACTCCTCGTTATAAAGATTTTTGGGATGCATATGATAATTTAAATAGTCAAGGGCTAAGTGATGATGACGCTTATGCAAGTGCAATGGCATATTTTTTGCAATGTAATAATGTAGGTATGAAATTGTATGAATCTACGATAGCTGCTGATGGAACTACCGATTTCCACCCAAAAAGCACTAGTGCTGCCACTGTACTTGGTCTGGCCGCTACAGCAACCACACCAGCGACACTTGATAAAACAACATATTCTAAAACGGATTGTCCATAATATAAAAAAACAAATATGAAAAGATTAAAAATAATTATCTCAGTAGTTTTACTTTCACTAATGACAGCAAATGCACAAAAATCTGCTAATTATGTTTCGCTGGCAAACTCAAACAACAATCCTGCTCAATATTTAGCAGCTAATTTTTTGGGACAGAAAGCTAAATATATTGGTCAGCCAATTTCAATGATTTTTAATGATTTAGAATTGAAAGTTTTAAATCGTGCAGCCATCAATCGAATAAACCCTGGTGTTACAGGTACTGATAAAAGATATATAGCTGGAATATCTTTGGGTTTCTTTAATGAAAGTGAGTTTATGAAAAAAACTAGCGCAGAAAGAAAACAAATGAAATTTTATGTACTTAGGATATATACAAAAGATTTACTGTTAAGATCAGTATATAATTCATTAAATTTTAAAGACCCTGCAAACCTTGATGCGGACATAAAAGCTTTGTACAATTCTAATAACTATATTGTCGATAAAATTGAAGTGGTAACAGCGTATAATTAATCCGTTAATGAACAACTCCAAGGCAAAGTTTTCAATGAATTCTATAGATTAACATAAAAAACTAGAATCCTTAAAAAGTTGTAGTTTTTATGTTTTTCAATACTACTAATCATGCTGCTAGTGCTTTAATTGTAAAAATTCAATTAGAAATTTGTTCGAAGCGAGTAGAGTTATTTTTTGAATATTTTTAAAAACTACAACCTTAAAAGTTGTAGTTTTTTTATTAATACCATGTAATCTTACTTGTCATAGCATCAATAGTAAAAATTCGTTCAAAGAAATCTGGCTTGTCAGACGCCATTAAAAATAGTGCATTTTTAGGTACATTTTTAAACGTTACTAAATCATCACCAGCTGCCAACTGCTGTCCTATTAACTGCCAATTTCCGTTCCAAACATACAAATTATATTTTTCTCCTTTTAAAATTTGAAAAGGGTTATTGTCTTTGAATTCGTTTTTTGTTTCATTGCTTCTTGATAATCTGGCAATAAAAAGATGAGGATTATCCGGTTTTAAAATGGTTTGAATTCCATTTGTATCCAATAAAATCGGATATTTTTCATAAAGGATTTTTCCACCTGCATAATTGCTTGGCAAATAAACAATGTTTCTGCCCATACTTGTAAATATGGCTTTTTTGGCTGTAATTTTTGCCCAATCTACAATGTTCCAAGAGCCTCTGTTAAAAACATTGATATATCCAATTTGTGATGTTAAAGCAGTAGCAAAAGTGTAATTTACAGCACTAACAGGAACATATTCTGATGTCACATCTATAATATTTTTACTCTTTAGAAATACGCAAGCGATTTGGGATTCTGGAACTATAGCTGCTAAACTTTGTTTTTGTTCGGAAAAAGCAACTCGGAAAACCTTTCCCAATCTCTTTGAATTGGCATTATAAATATACGGTAAATCTTGATTTCCGTTAAAGGGAATGTGAACTCCTTTAGCATCAATCACAGTGTTCCAATAATGCCTGTTGGAAGATGCGGCAAAATGAGGCGTAAAATCAAACGTTACTGCTACGCCCAATGAACGTGAAGCAAAAAGTGCAACATTTGCCAAATCAGGGCAATTGCCCTGTCTCCAAAACAATAATTCAGCAGGACCAAGAAGTGTTTTTGGATCAAAACGTTTTGCTACAAAATCAAAGTGTTTTGTACTGGCTATTATTTTGGAACACAACTCCACCGGATCTGTTTTGTCAGTCAAATCAACAGTGTTTTTTTCGTAGAGGGATTGATATTCTGATCGCCAGTTTTCCAGTGGCTCCGTAAGACTTCGGTACGGTAGAATATATTCGCAAAAAGTCTTGAAATCATAACTGCTTGACCATGGATTTTGTTTCCAGGACTGATAGGCAAGCTCAACATTTTTTATCAAAAATGTAGCCTGAATAACGTCGCTATCTTTCGTAGTGGTTTCTTTAGGAGTTAGCGATATACTGTCTTTTATTTTTTTGAAACCTTTAATAGCCTCCTCTATATCTGAAAATTTTGTTGCCTCAAAAGGAACTTTCTTTCCTGTTTTATCCAGCCAAATATTTCCTGATGAATAATGACTGCTAATATTATTTACCAAAAAGAGTGCAGCTTCATATTGTTCTGAATTTCCAGCTTTTTTGAAATAATCCAAAACTTTATCCAGTTCAGCAGTGGCGGCTTTTGGAGGGTTTTGCATTTGCGAAAACAGATTGAAAGTTAAAAAAAAAGAGGCTGCTGTAAAAAAGACTTTGGTTCTTATTGAAAACATAGCAATACAATTGAAATTGAGAATTATAAATGATTATCTCCTGCAATTTAACACTAATTTTCATTAAATTTGAATCCATTTTGATAAATTTTAAAACCTAAACAAATGATTTTAAAACGATTTGTTTCAATTGCCAACTCAGATATAATTAATTTCCTATTTGTATTTTTAATTTTTGGACTGCCTTTTGTTTCGTATTCTTTTATCCTTAATCCAACAAAAGTGGGACAAGAACTTTATATTGTTTCTGTTATTGCTTTATGGCTGTTTTTTGGAGCTATAACTTTTTTCAGAATCAAATTATTGAAAATTGATATTGTTGATGTTTGTTTTTTCATTTTTCTGTCCTATTGTATTTTTCATTATTACTGCTATTCTTATTTTGGATTTTTGTATAATGAGTTTTGGATTTTTTCAGGTTACATTGTACTGTTCTATTTGTTTAGATGGAGTTTTGGAAATAAAAAAAAACTACTCGATTTCACTTTGCTTATAATATGGATCTGCAGCTCTATACAATCTATTATTGGACTATTACAGCAATTTGACGCTGTAAAATCTGGTAATGACTTTTTTAAAATAGTAGGCACCTTTATAAACCCAAATTATCTGGGTATCAATATTATGCTGGGTTTAATTACTGTTTTGTATTTGTTGTTTTTACAATTTCCTAAAAATAATATTTTCAAATTATTTCTGGTTTTGTCTGCAATACCAATGCTATATGTACTATATCTGACAGAATCCAGAGCTTCATGGCTGGCTTTATGCGTTGCAATTATAATTCTTTTTGGCACATCCGAAAAAAGTATTACATTCTTTAAACATCATAAAATAAAAGCACTTGGCGTCTTTACGGGTATTTTATTTATTGGAATTTCTAGTTTGTTTTTTTTGTATAAAATGAATCCGGATTCGGTAGATGGAAGAGCCTTTATTCGTAAAATCACATTATCAAAAATTCAAGAAAAGCCTATTTTTGGTCATGGAATTTTTAATTTTAGCGGCATCTACAATACTGATAAAGCTCATTATTTCTTGGATAAAAAACAACCATGGGAAGAAATAAAAGTAAGCAACTATGTTCCATTGGCTTTTAATGATTATCTGCAGGTAATTTTTGAAATTGGGGTTATTGGTTTTATATTGATAGCCTTAATATTGTTTTTTATAATTAAAAATACAGCTCTTAACCCAAAAACCAGATTTGGTTTGGCGTTAATAGCAACATTCTGTTTCTTAGCAATTTTCACATCAGTTATTTATAATCCAAATGCGATGATTTACGTTGTTTTTGGTTTAGCTATTTTGGCAGTTGATGGTAAAGCAGCAAAACCAGTATTTAAAAATGGAAACAGCTATATGATTAAATTCTTTGCTTTGTTTTTGATTGGAATAAGTTGTTCTGCTATAGTAGTTTTTTACAAAAAAACGTCTTTCTTATCAAGTTTTAAAACTATTGCAGAAGGAACAAATCAAAAGATTTACTATAAATTAAGTGACTCTGATTTGCTTTTTATTCAACAAGATCCTTTTATTGAGTTCAAAGTTGGTTATGAAAAGTACCAAGAGGGAGATCCAAAATTAGGCTTAGAAATGATGGAAAACTCAGTTTTAAAAGATCCTATTCCAAAAGCTAATATTGCTCTTGCTGATTTGTATCTACAGCAAAAAAACTATCAAAGAACCGAACAGCTATTGAAAATGAATATTGGGATAGAACCATCTAGATTTGAGCCACGCAATAATTTATTACAATTTTATTCTAAAAGAAATCTTCGCGATAAGAAAATCAAAACTGCTAACGAAATAATTCATTTACCAGTAAAAATAGCTTCACCAGAAGTCATGGTTTACAAGAAAATTGCTCGTTCAATTCTTATGACAGAAAAATAGTCCTTGGTAGTATTTAACAAATTAATTATCTTAAACACCGTATCGAAAAGCAAACCAGGATTTTTATTTTTCGTTGACAACAAGTTTCAGGGAATTGATATAATCTGTATCAAATTCTATGACTCTTATTTTGTTTAGCCTAAAGCTCATCTCGCCATCAAATTCCCCTTCGGTTCCCATAAAATCTATTACCAGCTCTTCGTCGTTCAGTTCTATCAGCTTACCGAGATAAACGGCTTTATCTGATTTTTTTGCAATCTGAAAAATCTCATATCTGTCTGCCACGAAATTTATGATTGAAGGTAGATCTTTAAGCGGAACTATTTCCTCCGCACTTGTTTTTAAACCTTTAAGCTTAATTACCCTTTCTGTGAATTCATGATCCTTATCCTGAATAATTGACTTTACATTCTTGTTTTTTAATATTGTATAGCCATCAATTATAAAATCAACAGGATTGTTTTTCAGTAAAATCCAATCTTCAGTCCAATCAATAAGAAACCCGCTAAAGATATCCTTCTTATCATCAAACTCTATTGAAATTAATTGTCGTAAGTATTTTTCCATTATGATTTTTTATTTCTGACACACTTTAATTCTAAGATCTGCAGTATCCTATTTTGCAGTCTAGCTGTCATGGTCTAGTTCAAAGTTAGTACGGTCCTGATCGATTAATCTCTTTAATTCTTCTTCTTTTGGCAGATAAAGACGGTACTTGCTTGCAAACAGATGCTCATTTTCGGCCAATACCGAATATTTCACTATGGTTTCATCCTTCTCAGTACACAGTACAATTCCTATTGTGGGATTGTCATCAGGGCTTTTTTTCAGGTCGTTGTACATGCGGACATACATGTCTATTTGCCCAATGTCTGAATGGCTTAATTTATCAGCTTTTAAATCAATTAAGACAAAGCACTTGAGGTAATAATTGTAAAAAACCAAATCTATGAAATAATCGGATGTATCTGTTACAATATGCTGCTGTCTTGCTACAAAGGCGTAGCCTTTGCCCAGTTCCATCAAAAACTGCTGCACATGGCTTATCAATGCCGTTTCCAAAACATTTTCGGTTATCTTTATATCAGAAGGAAAATTTAAAAAGTCAAAAATATAAGGGTCTTTTATAAACTGTTGAGGGACTTTTTCCTCTCTTGGCAATTCGAGCAGCCTGTCCAAATATTGGGATTTTACATTACGCTGCAAAGTGCGGGTGTCCCAGTTATTTTCAATGCTGTAAGTGATGTACTGCAGCCGGTGCTCTTGGTTCTCTATTCTGGAAATAATTCTGTAATGAGTCCAGCTCAATTCGGTACGCAGTGCGTTCCAAATTGGGAAAGCGCTGTAAAAAGCTCTCATATTATTCAGGTTGCGCTCATCAAAGCCATTGCCTAGTTCCTGACCCAGCTGATTGCTTAGATTTTTAAGAACTGCTTTTCCATAGGCAGCCTTAAGATTTCCCCCTTGTTCCTGTTCTATAATTATTTTGCCTATTTCCCAATACATTTTCAGCAAAATGCTATTGTTGCTGCGGTATGCCGTTTTTCTTGCTTCGACAACTATATTTACGATCGAAACAAATAAATTATTTCTATTTTCCAACAGATCCATCTATATTGAATTTTAGTTTTGTGTTAGTCATTATTGTCATACTCGTTCCAATAAAAAAGCGCTCCTTCGGGATCAACTGTTTTGTAATAATCTACTAACTTGATGAATAAGGCATCGCCAACACCGTGCATTGTCAATGACAGTACACTGTCCAGCAAATGTTCGATGGTATTATTATTGGTGCATTTTTCGCTGATGATTTGGTTCACTTCCTTTTCTAAGGCAGGAAGATGCTGTTCCAATGCAGCATTGAAATTATCAATTAAAGCTTTTATATCATTGACTAATTTATCCATTGCGTTTTATTCTGATGCTGTAATTATTGCAGTTAAACCATGACTTTTGTTTACAATACTGCAATAATTGTAATGTCACAAACAAAAATAACCATACAGGTTATTAAAATAAATCCCAATATAGTTTATACAAATATAATCCTTAATCCTAAACTTACTATACAACTGCTTTTTCATAGTTATTTTTTTTTATAATGTTCACTCCTATAATAAAATACGACATCATAAAGAAATCTTCGGAAGATTTTTATCCTATCTTCGGTTTTCAAAGACTTTTCAAAAAATAAAAATAACGAAGTATAAGCCTAGCATTGAAACAAACATTTCTTGAAGCGTGTAATAGTTGATGTCAGTGGTCTTGAAGAGCTCGTGTTAAGATTATACTACTAGAAAAAATTTATGGTAACTTAAATATTTGTCCTATATTAGCTATTTATCTTTAAGACACAATAAATTGAAAACGAGATAACTAATTAATAAAAATCAGCATTAAATATTATAAAATTGATCAATATTTAGTTGTCAATAAATAGATTTAAATTTATGACTCAAAAATTGTAAAACGCTTTTCGATCAGATTATCCAAAAAGCGGATCTTATATCTAAACAAAAAAACATCTCAGTTAAAATAAATATACAAATATGGGCGATTTCAAAGGATTTAAAAACTTGATGAACAAATCATTATCTATTGCTGTAGCTGCACTATCATCTATGCAATCCATCAATGCTAAAGATTTTAAATTTTCTAATAATATAGTGGATGATAACCATTCTTTTTCAGTAAAGACTAAGAAATTGAAACCTCAATTAGTTTTAAAATTAAATGTAGTAAATCCAGAAGATGGTCATATGCTTTCACTCCATTCAAGTCATAGTTCGCATCGAAGCCATAGTTCGCATAGTTCTCACTCTTCACATTATTCATCATCTTACAGTTCAGGATCCAGCTCTGGAAATTATACTGCACCAGCATCGACGTATACTCCTTCTACCACTTCAAGTGCTTCATCAACAAGGACAACTTCTACGAGTCCATCTACTTCAGCTTCTTCTGTCGTGCCAATAAAGAAGTCAAATAGATCATCTTATGATACGAATACAATTTATGAATCAAACTATGAAAATACTTCAAAAACAAAAATAGCTCTTGGTAATCGTGAATTATACAAAGGTTGTCAAGGAAGTGATGTTGAAGAGCTTCAAAGACTGCTCCTTCAACTTGGTTACGATATTATTGTTTCTGAATATTTTGGAGAAAAAACAGAAATAGCAGTTATGAAGTTTCAAAAATCAAATGAACTTAAACCTGACGGACGTGTTGGAGAAAAAACTCTATTGATGATTAAAATCAAATCATGAATAATATTTTAAAATTCAACCGTGAGCTTCATTTTTCTTTAAATGAAGGCCAATATAATGAAGATATACTTTACAAATGTTTTTATTGGTACGCAGCCGACTATAATGTAAACATAAAAAAAGAAAATACATTGTATCAAATTTCAATAAGCAACAAAACAGGCGAAGATATTAATGAAACATTATTAAAAAAAATTCAGCAAGATCTAATTGATTTCAAATTACGAGATATCGTAACAAAAGAAACCAAAAACATAAGAGAGCTTCTTACTGCAAAAGCTTTTGCGCACTTCCAAACAGATAATGATCCCGATACTGAAATATCAGACCCTGTAGGCTTTAATCCAAATAAATTTTGATAGAAAGTAATATGATTTCCGTTATTGAAAAGAAAAACAGAAAATTTAAAGATCCTGCTTATTTCGAAAACAGTGAAATATCGGAATACTTTCTACTACCATTTCGATTCCAAAGAATAAATTCAAAAAAGGAGATATTAGTCAATGAAGTTGGCGATTTTCTAATGGTTTCTCTGGGGACAGCAGAAAAAGTAATAACCAGAAAAATTTCAAAAATTCACGATCAGGAGCTCTATTTCGATTTGATAAGCAGTTTTTTTATTTCTGAAGAAAGCATACCGCCTTTATTAAATGTTCTTGAAGCTCGTTATCGAACTAAAAAATCATTTCTAGATAATTTTACAGCACTTCACATTTTTGTTATCTCGTTAAGATGTGAGCATACCTGTCATTATTGTCAAGTTTCCAGGGTTACTGAAAATAAAGAAGCCTTTGATATGTCACGCAATAACATTGATGAAGGTATTAAGATTATGATGCAGTCTCCAAATCCACATGTAACTATGGAGTTTCAGGGTGGAGAAGCATTACTCGCTTTCAATAATATAAAATATGCGGTTATTAAGGCTAAAGAAGCGGCACTTATATATGAAAAGCAAATTACGTTTGTTATATGTACAAATCTGGCACCGCTTTCAGATGATATGTTGCCATTTATTAAAGAGCATAATATAATGATTTCTACTTCTTTGGATGGACCATCCTATGTCCATAACCAAAATAGACACCGTCCAGAACGCAATAGTTACGAAGTAACTATTGAAGGATTAAAAAAATGTCGTGAAGCTTTAGGAGAAGAAAATATTTCTGCCTTATTGACAACAACAAATTTATCACTTGATCATCCTCATGAAATTGTTGATGAGTATGTTCAAAGAGGTTTTAGAAACATTTTTCTTCGTCCCATCAGCCCATATGGTTTTGCAACGTATAATGAAAAGAAAAATAAATACCAGACAGAAAAGTTCTTAGAATTTTACAAAACAGCATTTGAAAGAATACTTGATTATAATAAAAAGGGATACTTCATTAGAGAAGATTACGCGACTATTATCTTAAAAAAAATCCTAACTTCTTTTCCAGTAGGATATGTAGATCTCCAATCCCCTGCTGGAATGATAAACAATGTCATAGTGTTTAATTATGATGGTAAAATTTACGCCTCTGATGAGGCAAGAATGCTGGCTGAAATGAATGATTTTACATTCCAACTTGGGGTGCTTGGCCAGAGTTCTTATAATGATATTTTTTACGGGAAAAAGGCAATGGAAATATCTGAAACATGGACAAACGAGTCTTTGGCAGGATGTTCAGAATGCGCCTTTCAATCCTACTGTGGTGCTGATCCTGTACTTAACCATGCTACACAAGGAACTATGTATGGTTACCGCCCTACAAACGTTTTTTGCCAAAAAAACATGGAAATCATTCGATATCTTTTTGAACTTATGGAGGATAAATCAAATGAAAAAATATTTAGAAGTTGGATAACAGGACATACCGGATGATACTTAAAACAAAAGGAAAACCATACGATGTTAGCACTCCCATAATTGGCAGGGTAACACGAATACCCGAAAATCAGGAGTATGAAATCTTTATTTCTAAAGATGGTTTCACTAGAAACTGGTATAAGTTTAAAGCCATTATATCGAATAGTGAAATTATTTCTTCATTGGAAATTCCCATTATCCATTCAATTAAAAACCTTGATCATCTTGAAGAGGGCGATATCGTAATTATGAACACTGATGGCATTATAAATACTGTTTTTAGAAAAAAATCTAACCATAATTTTTTACTTTTTACAGAACGTTGTAACAGTAACTGTCTTATGTGCTCTCAGCCTCCCAAAGATCGAGATGATACTGAATATTTCTTTAATCAATATAGCCAGGCAATTCCTTTGATTCCAAAAGACTGTTTCGAAATTGGAATAACTGGCGGTGAACCAACATTACTAGGAAATAGATTTATTCAACTATTAAAGCAATTAAAAGATGAACTGCCTGAAACAGAACTTCACTGTTTAACAAATGGAAGATCATTTGCATGGGAAAACGCAGCGAAAAAAGTTGGAGAAATTGATAATAAGAGGATGATGTTAGCCATTCCTTTATATGCAGACGTATATCACATTCACGATTATGTTGTCCAAGCAAAAGATGCATTTAATCAAACAATCCAAGGAATTTATAATTTGGCTAAATATGGGCAGAGAATTGAGATTAGAATTGTTCTGCACAAGCTGACAATACCTAGGCTGAGCAAGCTAGCAAAATTTATATATAAAAATATGCCTTTTGTGGAGCACATTGCATTTATGGGATTAGAATATGAGGGATACACATCTTACAACATTGACAAGCTTTGGATAGACCCAATTGACTATCAGTACGAATTAGCTGAAGCCGTCACCTATTTATCTGATTTTGGAATGAATGTTTCTATTTATAACGCCCAACTTTGTACACTTCCTGAAAATCTTTGGAAATATTCTCGTAAATCTATTTCGGATTGGAAAAATATTTATTTCGACGAATGTAATAAATGTACTTTATTGAATGAATGTGGTGGTATGTTTGCTTCTGGAGTTAGAAAACATAGTAACTTTATAAAAGCATTCAAAGTAAAGTATATGATAGATATATAAATATCTTAGACAGTCAAGAGCTGATCACTTCGTGGAGCCTTTGTCATTTTAGATTTAATCTACAAATAAATATTTGTTTTGATCTAAAATTTTTAAAACATCTGTAAATGGGAAAGGTTTGGATTTATGATTGTAATAAATTTCTAAAATGTCATTTCTCAATTTATTATAATAGAACAAATCACCTCCAGCTGTTTTTATTTTATTGAAATCAATCTTTTCGAGTTTATTTAATACTTCACTACAAGTTTCAACTTTGTTCGCTTTACAAATGTTTATTATAGTTTCTGTTGCAATCCTGATTGGCTGGCTAAACTTATCAAAAAGATTTTCAATATTTGGAGTTGATAAATTAAGTTCAACAATTTTTATTAAAGCATCTATGGCACTTTCTTTTGTATATTTTTGCCATTCGTTATCCCTAAATTCAATTCCACCACTAACAGAATTTTCGATTCTTAATTTTAATAATTCATAAAAATTATTAAAAATACCTTCACTATTCAATGAAATAAGTTTTCTTATTATCTCAATTTCTTGGTAAACATTGTTCTTTAATAAAGTATTATAATTATCAAGAAGAAATCTTTCGATTATATTTTCATTTTCATTTTTCCATAAAATAGAAATTACCCCATCAAGAAAATGATTCTTATAGTTTATTTCTCCTTGATAATTAAGAAATTCATTCAGAATTAAACTGTTCTTTTCAAAGTATTTTTTTAACAATTCCAAAGCATAATGGTAACTATCACTGTTTAAGAAATAATAAATTTTACCTTTTAAGTCAAGATTCAAGTGAGTAAAATCAATATTGTTTTCTATGCAATATTTGATGTGATTGCAATAACTTATTTTATCGGTTATACCCAATTTCAAATTGTCTAAAATTCTCTGATTAATCTTTTCTTCGCTAACAACACCAACCATATAATCAATATTAATTCCATCTTCAATATCATTAAACCATAGCATGTTTAATAAAAGAGTTTCATCTAAATCAAATTTGAAAATTTTCTGAAATTTGAAAACACTTTCAAATAGGTAATATTTGTGATCACTCCAAATCTCTTTATTTTCAAAGTGGTTTAAATAATTAGAATTTACTTCGTCTGTTTTTTTTATACACCAATTTTTCATGAAATTGATTTGTACTTGAGAAACAATCAAATTATTTTTTTTTCCGTTCTCAGGAAGACTATTCAAAATATCATATATAATATCTGTTTCTAGATTAACAATAACATTAGGCAAGTCTTTAATATTTAATTTTTCATCATTTTTATAACTCTCTCTCAAAATATCAATTAAAAGATGTTTTGAATTTTCAGTTATTTCTTTCTGTAAATCAAAATTTTCATAATAGCTACGACGAAATTTTTTTATATCATTATACGATAGTTCATTACTTCCTAAGAAACTATAAATTTTACTAATTTGTTCTACAATACTTTCATTGTTGAATAACGTATCGAAATTTTTCTGATCCTTTGTTTTCCAAAACTGAGTATTGTTTTCAATATCTATGGTGCTTATTTTATCAAGAAAACGGTAGTCTGTCTTGTTTTCTATTAGGGTCTCAAATTTTATACTCAATTGCACATCTTTATGACTTACCACATTCCTGAATTCTTTGATGAAATCATTATTCAATATTTTTTCATTATATCGATTCAAAATTTCATTGAAATATTCTTCTTTTACAATATCTGCTAAGAAATGTTTATTACTTGAATTACCTATGATGGAATAAAATATCTTAAAAAATACTGGATATCCAATGTTACATGATTTAACTAAATCTATTAACAAATCGTCTTCGTAATATCTAATTTTATTATTGATTACTGCATCCGAAATTATGTTTGTTAGCTTTTCGTGATATTCAGTTCTATCTCTAAAAACAGACTCAAGATGTTTTAAAAAGTCTTTTATTAAATTTTCTCTTATTTGGCTATTCTGGTGTCTTTCAATTAAAAAAGTATAGATAATTATCAATAATTCAGGGTTTTTTATCTTTTCAAAAAGCTTAAATAACCTTTCTTTGGTTGAAGTAGCTGAATTATATTTTGAAGTTACTTTCCAGTTTTTATTTCCTATTGCTTTATCCAATATTTCTAGAAAATAGGATATATTATTTTCTACAGATTTACTTGGTACTGAATGAAGAATTGAGCTTATAATTTCTTTATTATCTCTGTCTTTAAGATTTGAAATTATTGTATCAAAGAATACTATATCATTATTTAAGCCTAAGCTTCCAATAAGCATAATTGCGTCTTGTTTCAGATATAAGTAGTTCTCATCTTCAAAATTGTCTTCATTGATTATATCGAGTACAATTTCTTTTAATTCAGAGTGATATTTTTCATTGATTTCAACATAAGAGAGTATTTTTATTGCTGACATTCGTGCCCTTCTATGAATATCTATGTTTTTGATGTTTGTAATAAGATATTCAATATTTGATTCAGACTCACTAAAAAGAGCTATTTCTCTAGCATCATTAATCCAAAGAGTTTCTTCAATACATTTTTTAGTAAAGAAGTTTTGCAATACTCTGTTCTTAATCTGGTCTGATACTCTGTTTGAGTCAGCATTAAACAATAATTCAAAATCATTATCCAATAACCATTGGATTAAAGAATCATATAAGTTTTTATCCAGATCAAGGTTTAATAGAAATGCAATTACGTTATACCATGTTGGATGTATTTTATTAGTATAAGAATCAATTCTGATAAATTCTATAATCTGTTCAAAAGTGAGATTTTTAAGCATTTTTGCAACAAAATACTCTTGAATGTTTTTATGTACAAAGCTCCAAGTGCCGTCTAAATTTTCTTCTAAAAAAGGGTTTTTAGCAAATTCTTTTTCATCTATTTTTATAACACGTTTAATTTCTGAAGAATTTAAGTTTGGTTTTTGCATTGCTTCTAATGCAAATGCAATTTTTTGGGTATAACTTATAATTCTATCTGTATCAAAATTAATATCGTTTTGATATTTTACCTCTTTATCTTCATTTAACCTTAATTCGACATATTCGTCAATTAATTTAGCTTTATTAGTTAGAAGTATTTTGTGCGTTTTATAGTATTTACCTATTAGTTCCAAATAAAATGGATTTTCTAAAAGTTCTTGATGTTTGTAAATATCAAAACTTTTATGCTCTCGTATATCTACATTAAACTTTTTATCTAAAAACTGAACGGCTGAAGGAATATCAATTTCATCTAAAAACCAAGTCTCAAAATCATTTATACTTTTGATATATTTCCTGTAAACATTTGTCCTACAGCTTATCAAAAACTTCATTTTTGAGTCTTTAATATATTCTTTATTGTCTGAAATGAAGTTTCTTAATTTATTACTAAAGTCGATTATATTTTCAAGCTCATCTATCCCATCTAAAATGACAATCAGGTTCTCAATAAACTTATAGTTATCAGGTAAAAAGTCAGTTATATTGGAAGAAGAAGAAAAATTTTTAAGAACATAAAAAACCGGAATCAATGTATTTTCATTTCTAGACTCCCATAAATCTAATGCAAATTGTTTTAATTCACTTGATTTTCCATAACCAGGATTACCAAGTAAAACAATCCCAGATTTAGCTTCTTTAATACAGCTATTAAGGATGTTCTTTTCTGAAGTAGATTTATAAAATACATATCCTCTATTTTGTGTGTTTCGGATAGTCCTTTCTATATGAAAATTTTCATTTTGAATTTTTCTGATGAATTTTTCTTTATCTGAATCATCAATTACAATTTTGTTTAAGTTTTGATTAGAAAAAATGAATTTATCAAAACGATTTAATATTTCACATCTATCCTCTTCTGATAATATTGGAACATCATTTGAATATACTTTTTTATAGATTTCTGGATAAAGAGAAAAATAGTCATGAACAAAAGTTTCAGGGCTTAAAAAATCAACTCTAAGCCCATTGTTAGTTAAGTTTTCTAAAAAAGGTTTATTTCTTGTTGCTTCATGTATATTACTGAAATTTCTTTTTGGAGAAATGAAGAGCATCAAATCCACTTTTTTGTGCGTGGAATGTATTTGAGGCAATTTGATCATTGCATCAGTATAATTAAGCTCAGTAGTATAGTCTTTACATTCGCTGTATATGTTATAACTTTTGTATTTACTATCTACAATTTCTATTAGATTATCAAATCCATCTTGGGAACCTGAATTCTGAATTCTCTTGCGAGTAACAGTATATGATAGCTCTGTAAATATTTTTTCTAGAAAATCAAGCGCTAGTATTTCAAAATCTCCACCTTTCTTTGTCATCCGTTTTTATTTTCATTTAAAGTATTTAAGAGATAATAAAATATCAATTAATCGAAAATCGTTTTGCGATTGTTCGTGATACTCTTTTTAATTCCTCTGAATTTCCTTCTTCATTTAGATTTAAAACATTCTCTTTAATTAGTTCCTTAAAGGTTTTAGCAAATTTAAATTTCTTCCCGTTTTCTATTTCTATTAATTTTTCAATAAATTTCAACTTAGCAATCTCTGCTGGACTTTGGAGAGCCTCTTGAATATAAAGTGAAAAACTATCTTTTTCTTTATTTATAAGTTCTACCAGGAATTGCTTGTCAATGAATTCTGTATTCAATTCAAAAAAGTCTATCTTTAAGTTTTCTTTTTCTGCTACTAGCAACTTAGTCACTCTTTTACAGAAATTTTCAAAGTGAGTTTCATCTAAAAGGTTTATAATTTTTGACCAATTTTCGCTTTGCCATTTTTGAATTGTAAAAACAGGATTGTTTATTAAAAATGAGCCATAAACAAATTCATACAGAACATCATTTAAATTATCTAACGAAAATTTCGGTTTTTTTTCTTTGACAATCAATAAGATATCAAATAAATAATCGTTTTCAGATATTGAATTTCTTAAATTTTCAGTATCGAGTTTCATTAATTCGCTTTCGATTTTTTTAAATATTTTTTCTGATGTATTTAAATTAAGAATTTCATATACTAAGTAATTGTTTGAAATTAATTCTAAATCTTCTGTAGCTATAATATCCTCTTCCAATCTGGAATATTCGAACAACTTTTGAACAACTTTTGAAATATCAAAACCTTCTTTTTCAAATTTATTAATTTCTATCAAAGTATCGAAAGGATTGTCCAAAATAAATTCTTCATTGTCGTTATTTGAAACCATTAGATCTATAATATCACAACATAAAATGTAAGCGTTATTTGAACTTATTTCCCATATATTTTTTAATAAATTATATTTTTTAAATTTTTCATATGTATAAAGTGCATTATCCGGATCTGATGTCAACCAATGATTTTTAATGAGAGTAATAAAGGCATTTGAATATTGGTTATTTGTTGATATTTCATTTTCGAAATCCGTAATGCCTTGCTTAAAATGAATTGCACAAATTGTAGACATTAAATTCACTAATTTTTCGTTTTCCATTTTAGTAAAATGACAGACTGTATATATATGTGGAGATTTTAAAAAGATATTGTAATCATAATTTTTATAGTTATAAAAGAAATTTTCAAATAATTCAATTGATTTTGAACTAAAAATAGTACCATTTTGTGTTCCATCATTCCAAGATAAATGATTTTCTAAGTTTAATAATATTGGCTCAAGATTTAATGAATTGTGTTGAATATAATTATTTACTAGAGAATATACAATATCAGGAATATTTGATCCTGGATTAATATAATTTACTGTTTCAGTGATATTTTTCTGAGACGGACAATAAAACATTGAAATTTTTGAAAAGTCATTATGCCTGTTTAGTTCTCTCCAATTTTCAAATTTTATATTTAATACCTTAACTTCGAAATCTATTTTTGTTACATGAAAAATATGATGCAAAGTATCTACGAAAATTAAATTTCTTTCATCATCTATTGTCCCTATATCTCGATTGAGATTTTCCTGATACTCATAAACTTTTGAAAAAAAACTCCATGTTTGTTCAATTTCTCTGCCATTAGAAAATTTAAAAAATAATTCAGAAGCATTTTTTATATCCTTTGCAAATTCTTCATCAAATGAATAATTATAGTCCCTTTCTTTGTTTAAGTATCTACTTAATAGTGGTAAAAAATTATTATTAATATCTTTATCGTAGTTTTCAAAACATTGATTTATAGGAGAACTATACCTTAAATAATCCCTAAGTTTATCGGTGATAGAAACCCTGTTTTTAAAAATAGACCAAAATACTGTACTGTAATTCAATATTAATTCTTTTAATAATTCAGGTTTATTTTTATTTAAAGCTTCAATAATTTTTGGTGTCAAAAGTATTTGTGCTCCCTGATTTTTATCAACTCCATAAATAATAGATGCAATTTCTAAAATAGTTTCTTCATCAATGAGATTTATTTCTTCTTTAGAAACTTGAAATCTATTCAATAAATAATCTCCTATTTTATCATTTGAAAATCCTTTTAAATATCTTTTGTATGTATAAAATGCAATACTTTTAGTTGATATTTCTTCTTTATAAAGATTTCTGAGAAATCCTATCTGATTTAAATATGTTTTTATTTCTCTTGGATTCGGACTGTCTAAAATATCTTTTCTGGTTTTTTCAATTACTTCTATAATAGCCTCTTTGTCACTTTTATCCCAACTAGGAAATGATTTTTCAATCATTTTTTCAATGAAGTCTAACCAATTTGATATTATAGGTTTAGGAACATCAATTCTAACTTGAAAACTTTTGTCAAAAAATGAGCTGGCAAACTTATTATCAAAAACGCTAACTCCTTGTTCATTCTCAGTGTAGTTTTTCCAAATTTTCATCAAACTTTCTTCGTCATAGGGAATTATTGTAAAAATATTTTTAAATGTTTTATAATCTTTTGAATTTGGATTTTTATGCTGAATAAATGTTTGTAATGTAGACCATATTTTCAAAGAAACTTCAGCATCAACCCGATCTAGATTATCTAAAACAATGACTATTTTCTTTCCTTTTTTTGTATTATATAATTCAAGAATTTCTTTAAAATATTTCTCAAATTCGATTGAGCTTCTCTCATCTTCTCCTATTACATCTTCAGTTATGGTTTCATCTGAATTATTTTGTAAAAAAGACCAATTATTTAAATCAGAAACTTTCTTTTTTTTCCATAATAATTGAATCCAATTACCAAATAAAATGATGAAAGGTAATGTTGCTAGAGTTGCACCCGTAGAAAAAGCCCAGTTAATTGGGTATTTTGATTCTAATGTTAGATTATCATAATTAATTGATGATAATACTGCTACTCCAATTGTAAAAATAAAAGTTGCAATCGTAAGTAACAAACCAAGTGTTGTCGTACTTCTCTTGACCTTTATTGTTTTGGTTTTTTTTTCTCTGGATATAATTTTTCTTATTTCTTCAAGCTGATCAGTTATAGATGGATCGTTTTCGCTTTTGAAACTATTAATCAAACTTTCTAAAAATATCCTTCTTAAAGGATCTCCTTCATGAGCCCACGCATCAAAATAAAAAAATGAGAAGGTGTCAATATTTTCCTTGTCATTTTTGAGAAGGTTTATGATAGTAGATTTTCCCGAGCCCCATTGACCAGATAAACCTATAGTTATTCCATTATCTTCACTTTTAATTAATTCAATCAGAGAACACTTGATTTTTTCATGTGTCTGGTCTTGATAAAAATCTTCTGCCTCAACTTCTTCTCTTAAAATTTTATATTTGTATTTTTGGGTCATAAAGTAAAGTATTTATTATAAGAATTATTTTTGAAAGGCTTTTTCTGTACTCAAAAAACTAGTTCCAGACATGGTAATTGGTTTAATGTGGGATATTTTAAAGGTAGATTTAATTAACTCAAAGATAGATAACAATTTTATATGCATATAATAAATAGAGATCTCACATTTTCAATTCTATCCTTCTACGATCATTTTTAAAATAATTCTTTCTACATTTAGAATACTCTTCCTAAACAAATAATCCTATTAATCCAAAATACAGCGAAGCCAGTAATTCCATAACATTTTCATCAAAATTTGGTTTACTTTATAGGTTCAAAATTCAATAAAAATGGATAAATTTACAACATGTTTTAGTATGAGATTCTGTAATCGAATACTATAAATTTGAATTTAGTGTATAAAAAAAGATGCTTATGCATCTTTCATTCTCCTTATGTTTTAGCTTACTCTCTTCCCAAATCAAAATTGAAATCAAATAATTCTTTAGGAGAAATATCAAGCCCTTTTGCAATCGATATAATGGTTCCCATCGATGCGCCATGCTCACCATTTAAGACACGATAAACTTGCTTTGGTTCTATTTTGCCTATTGATGCAATAGTCATAACATCTTTGTTATAGGTTAAGAGTAATTTTTGTAAATTCTCTCCGAAAGCAACAAAATATTTTTTCCTAATCTCCTTCATGAAGTGAAATTGAAACAATTAGAAGAAAAAAAATTGTCAAATTTGACAATTTTGTGATTTTTTTCATATATTTGAAGTATTAAAAAATTATTTAAAGAAACTTTAAATAGGATTTTATTAATTTTGCGACTCTTCAATTAAAATATTTGAAGCATTCGCTTGGAGTCTCGTTTCCGAAAACTGCTAATTTTTAATCACGCGAGATGACTAAGTGTAAATGCTCACGCCCTATAGGCGTGGGCTCACTTATTCGCGTGAAAAGGTTCTTAGCAGTACCTCGGAAGCAGATAAGCTGAGTTCCATGCCTTTTTTATGCCTATTCTTTTGGTATTACTCAACTTTCATTCTTAGCGACATCACTTCATTTATCAGTCTCGCAATACTCTTACTGAATTAGTAGGGAAAGACACTGCTATCGTCTTGTGCAAACAGGTAATGGCAGATGGCTTTCCTATTTTATAAATATTTTAAAAAATGTGCCAATGATATAACCAAACGATATAATAAAAAATGATCCTCTACCTCGTCGCCAAACTAGTATAGAGGACCGCAGCTAAATAAACTAACGTTACACTTAACTAACCCAATATTATGAATAATTTTTCATTTACAATGGGTGGAAAGGCTTTTTGTTTCCTGTTTTTAATGGGAAGCATGATGTATATTTCGCCTGTTCAAGCCAAAAATAAACTACGGAGAACTCACTCCAACTTTCAACAGCATCAAATTCAGGGAATTGTCACCGACGGCACCAATCCCTTAGCTGGTGTAAGCATTTCGATAAAAGGGAAATCCAATGCCAGCTTAACCGATTATAATGGTCATTACTCCCTTTCTGCGGCAGCAGAAGACATTTTAATTTTTACATACATCGGATACAGAACCACAACGGTTCCTGTGCAGGGACGCAGCACCATTAACATTAGCCTGCAGGAAAGCTCCACCCAGCTACAGGAGGTCAAGATCAATGCTGGCTACTATTCCGTAAAGAACAGCGAACGTACTGGGAGCATTTCGAAAATTACGTCCAAAGACATCGAAAAACAGCCTGTCTCTAATGTGCTCGCCACAATGCAGGGGCGCATGGCCGGTGTCAATATCACACAGGATACGGGTATGCCCGGCGGCGGTTTCAGTGTTGAAATCCGAGGACGCAGCAGCCTGCGGGCGGATGGCAATAATCCGCTGTATATTATCGATGGCGTTCCCTATTCATCGCAGGATATTGGCAGCAGCTTTACCTCTGGAAATATGCCCAGCAGAACCAATCCGCTTAACAGCATCAATCCAGGAGATATTGCCAGTATCGAAGTCCTAAAGGATGCTGATGCCACCGCAATTTATGGCTCCCGCGGTGCTAATGGCGTAGTGCTCATTACCACCAAAAAAGGCAAGGAAGGAAAAACCGCCTTTATGGTCAACTATCAATACGGTTTGGGTCAGGTTACCCACTTTATGGACTTGATGAATACCCAGCAGTATCTTGCCATGCGGAAGGAAGCCTTTGCCAACGACGGCGTGACCTCCTATCCCGGCAATGCCTATGATGTAAACGGCACCTGGGATCCGAACCGTAATGCCGACTGGCAGCAAGAGCTTTTGGGCGGTACAGCTGCCTATACGAACCTGCAGTCGTCCGTCTCTGGAGGATCGGCACAGACGCAATTCCTGCTTAGCGGCAGCTATAACAAAGAAACAACTGTTTTTCCCGGAGATTTTGAATACGCAAGAGCCAATGGACATGCCAGTGTTACCCATGAATCGGAGAACAAAAAATTCAGGATCAATTTTACAGCCGGCTATACAGTGCAGTCCAGCGGTCTGCCAATCCTTGATATTACCCGCAATGCGATCACCCTGCCGCCGAATGCCCCGCCATTATATGATGCGGATGGAAACATTAACTGGGCAGATGGCACATTTGACAATCCAGCCGCTTATCTGGAGGGAAAAATCAAAAGCGAAACTTCTGATTTTATTACCAATGCCCTGCTTTCGTATGATCTGGGCTTGGGGTTTACTGCCAAAAGCAGCATGGGCTATACTGATCTGAGACAAGAACAGAAGAACCTGCTGCCCTCGGACATTTATAATCCAGCCTATGGAATGGGAAGCGAAAGCACTTATGTATATGCCAATTCTATAGCCCGCAATTCGTGGATTATTGAGCCGCAGCTGAGCTGGAATTACAGCTGCGGCACAAGCAGGATTGAGGCACTTGCCGGAGGCACTTTCCAGCAGCAGCAAAGCAGCCAGCTGGTAAGCTCATCACAGGGCTTTGCCAGCAACAGCCAGATGGAAAACCCGGCTTCGGCCGCGGTGTACCAGATTGAAAGCAGTGATAAAAACCTGTATAAATATCAGGCATTTTTTGCAAGGGTCAATTTTAACTGGCAGGGAAAATACCTGATAAACTTAACGGGAAGACGTGACGGATCGAGCCGTTTTGGCCCTGGCAGGCAGTTTGCCAGCTTTGGTGCTGTGGGTGCCGCCTGGCTTTTTGGTGAAGAAGCGTTTATTAAAACCCATGTGCCTTTTTTAAGTTTTGGAAAACTGCGGGCAAGCTACGGAACTACGGGCAATGACCAGATTGGCGATTATCAGTATCTGGACACCTACAGCAGCTCAGGATTTACGTATCAGGGTATAGCAGGAATGCAGCCCACTAGATTATTCAATCCGGATTTTGGCTGGGAAACCAACAGAAAGCTGGAGTTTGCGCTGGAAACGGGATTCCTTAATGACCGCCTATATGCAACTGCGGGCTGGTTCTCTAACCGCTCGTCCAATCAGCTGGTAGGCATTCCGCTTCCGGGCACTACGGGATTCAGCTCTATGCAGGCGAATCTGGATGCAGAGGTAGAAAACAGCGGGCTGGAATTGAGCCTGAGAGCCGTGATTGTCAAGCAGGAAAATTTCGGCTGGACCGCCAGCTTTAACCTCACTGATCTGGAAAATAAATTATTGTCTTTCCCCGGACTGGAAACCTCGACCTATAAAGAGCAGTATGTGATTGGACAGCCCCTTAATATTGTCAAGGTCTACCAGTACACGGGACTCAATGCTGCTACTGGGGCGTACCAGTTTAAAGATATCAATGGGGATGGAATCCTCTCTGCAGCTGATGATAAAAAAACAATCCGGTATTTGAGCCCGGAATACTATGGCGGCTTGGAAAACCAGTTCCATTATGGAAGTCTGCAGCTGGATTTCCTATTCCAGTTTGTCAAGCAGTCGAACTATAATGAAAACTACAGAACCTCTATGCCCGGCACGATGGTGAATCAGGCCGCCGGCGTAACGGAACATTGGCAGCAGCCTGGCGATACGGGGCCGTATCAGGCTTATAGTAACGCAAATGGCGCACTGCGTGCTGCCAGCACCCAGCTTTCTCAGAGTGATGCGGCAATTGGCGATGCCTCCTATATCCGATTGAAGAACATAGCCCTATCGTATGATCTGCCGAAAAGCTGGACGAAAAATTTCAGCTGCAGGCTGAGCCTGCAGGGTCAGAACCTGTTTACCATAAGTCCGTACAAGGGCATGGATCCGGAATTTAAATACACAGGGTATCTGCCTCCGCTGCGGATAGTGACTACGGGTGTACAGCTTACTTTTTAATTATAAAGAATCCTATCATGAAAAAAAAACATACCTCTTCGATCAGCTATAGCCATTTAGCCAAAAGGCTTGTCCAGCTAATGGTGCGCTCCATACTTTTTATGAGCATCCTATCGGCTCTGTTAACAGCCTGCGATAGTTTTACAGAAGTGCCACTGCCTTCGTCACAATTAACGGCTCCCGATGTTTTTGAAGACAAAGGCACTGCTAACGCGGCTATGGTGGATATTTATTCAAAAATAAGAGACCGTGGCCTATTGACAGGCTATTCTCCGGGGCTTTCCTGCCAGCTGGGACTGTATGCCGATGAATTGGATTATTACGGCCTTTCGGGTACTGCGGCGTCTAATTTTTACAGCAATACGCTATTGGCCTCTGACCCCGAAATTACTAAAATGTGGACTGTCAGCTACAGCCAGATCTATGCTGCCAATGCTGTAGCGGAAGGTGCTGCCAAATCTGCCGGCTTATCGGTTACAGACAGGGAGCAGTTAACAGGCGAAGCCCTTTTTGTACGGGCGCTGCTCCATTTCTATCTGGCCGGCTGCTTTGGCGCTGTGCCTTATATCACCACTACTGATTACCGCCAGAACACCAGCGTGCAGCGTTTAGCTGTCCCCGAAGTGTATGACCGCATTAAGGCAGACCTAGAGCAGGCAGTTGCACTGCTGCCAGAACAGTATATTGGCGAAGGACGGGTACGTCCCAACAAATGGACCGCACAGGCCATGCTGGCAAGAGTATGCCTGTACATGGAGCAATGGAATGAGGCCTCGAATGCAGCCTCGGCTGTTTTAAATCAAACAGAGCTGTACCAGTGGCCGGCAGGCCTTGATGATGTATTTGGCAAAGACAGCCTTTCGGCTATCTGGCAGCTGATGCCTGCCACGGATGGAGCCAATACCTACGAAGGCGGGACATTCATCTTTACTCTGGGTCCGCCGCCATCTGTGGCTATTACTGAAAATCTTATGAATGCCTTCTCCAATGATGACAGAAAAAGCCATTGGATAAGAGCGGTTTCCAATAGCGACTCCACATGGTATCATCCCTACAAGTACAGGCAGAAGTTCAATACCGGCATTTCAGCAGAATATTCTGTAGTACTCCGGCTAGCGGAGCAGTATCTGATCCGGGCAGAAGCGCGTGCCCATGCCGGCGATCTTATTGGGGCTAAAGAAGATTTGAATAAAACCAGAAATCTGGCTGGACTGGGCAATACAGCTGCCATAACAGCGGATGAAATTATTGCGGCTGTTATGCAGGAACGTCGCCTTGAATTTTTTACCGAATTCGGGCATCGTTTTTTTGATCTTAAAAGAACCGGAAAGCTCAATGAGGCTTTATCACCGCTAAAACCCCAATGGAGTGCAACCGACCGCCTGCTTCCGATTCCTGAATCAGAATTACTGCTTAACACTAATCTGCTGCCGCAAAATGCAGGATATTAAAAAAGGCTGTAACCGCTTTTGCTTCAAGGCCTGCTTCATTATTTTCTGGCTAATGACCTGTCCCTCTGCCTGGGGACAGGACGGCCAAAAAAGGTTGCTGACCAAGGAAGATTATGCTTTATGGAGCAAGCTTTACATAAAAAAAATATCAGACCATGGCAATTGGGTAAGCTACACCCTGCAGTATGATTCTAAAGAGGACACTCTTTTTGTACGGAGCACTACAGGGGGCATGACCTACACTTTTCCAAAAGTATCTGACGGGATATTTAATGGTGAAAATCAGTTCGCCTGTATAACTGGTGACACCTTGGTGCAGCAGGATCTGCATTATGGAACACTTATTAAAACTGCAGGAGTTTATCAATTTTTTTTCTCAGAAAATCAAAAGTATTTAGCGATGCTCAAAAAACAGGGTGCTGGTATTTATACACTCGAAATTCAGGACAATAACAGCAGGACTCTGGAACGGATTTCTGATGTAACCCAGTGGTATTTTGATCCTGATTGTAAAGTAATCGTGTACAGCACAAGGACAGCGGAAAAACATTCTGTGGGCTATATACAAATAGATAAGGCTATTGCCAAAAGAACAATTGTAAGCAATAGCTCTTTTCCGTTCCAGAACTTTTCCTATAAAAAAAATACGATAGCTTTTGTTCAGACCGTTACTGATCATCCGCTGCTGCTGCGCTATGCGATTGACCAGGACAGGCTGCATCAATTGGATCCAGCCAGACAGCAGGAGTTTCCTTCGGGTATGACCATTTCAGATGAACTGACCCATCGCCTGACCCTGTCCGATGATGGCCGCAGGGTGTTTTTCTGGCTTGCGGGAAGCAAGGATATCAACAGGCCCATTGACCTAAGAGCAGTTGAGATATGGAATGCTCAGGACCGATTGCTGTTTGATTACAAAAAGTATCTGGGGGATTTGTCAAAAGAAAATAAAATGGCTGTATGGTCGCCAGAAGAAAATACATTACTGCAGATTACCGACAGCAGGCTGCCGGCTGGATTTATAAATGGAGCTTCTGCCCATGCTTTTATATATGACCCTGCTGCCTATGAGCCTCAGAGCAAAGACAATGGCCCTTTTGACCTTTATATAGTGGATCTGCAGACAGGAAAAAGAAAATGTATTTTGGAAAAGTATTCCTCACGCATGATTCCTGCCGCGTCTCCCGACGGCCTGCATCTCTGTTACGCCAAAGACGGGGACTTATGGATCTATGATATTAAAAAGGATACCCATACCAATATCACTACGGGGCTGCCGGATTCTTTTTTCAAAGAGGACTCAGACATGCCCGAAGATTCTTATCCTTATGGGATTGGGGGCTGGAGCGCAGGCGGCAAATCTATTATTGCTTATGATGCCTTTGACCTGTGGCAGATTAATGTGGATGGCAGCGTAAAAAAAAGGGTAACACACGGCAGGGAAATCAAGAGGACCTACCGCATCAAAAATGCAGGATCAGGGCCGTATGGCAGTAAAGGGACATCCGATAAGGAAATACCTGATTCTGCCGATAAACTGCTATTGGAAATAAAGGATAGAAATTCAGGTGTGACCGGGTTTTGCCATTGGAATGCTGCAAGCGGCCTCTCGGATATCGTCTGGAATAACACCAGCATAGAGCAGCTGTATAAAGCCGCTGACGACGCTGTTTATACCTATGTCGAGCAGAATTACGATATGCCTCCCAAACTGATGCTGTATCGGCAGTCACCGAAAGAAATTTTCCAGTCCAATAAGCAGCAGCAAAAATTCTGGCGGGGTAATGCTGCACTTATTCAATATACGGTAAACGGTAAAAACATGCAGGGGCTTTTATATTACCCTGCCGGCTATATTGAAGGGGCAGCCTATCCAATGATCGTTTATATCTATCAGCGGCAGAGCCAGCACATTACCGCCTATGAAGCGCCCACTTTATATTCGCCACAAGGATTCAGCATCGCCAATTATACAGCCCAGGGCTATTTGGTCCTGCTGCCTGACATGGCATATGAACTGGGGAAGGTGGCAGCATCGGCAACAGAAAGTGTACTGGCCGCAGTGGATGCCGTCATTGCAAAAGGTTTGGCAGATCCCGGAAAAATAGGACTGATAGGTCATTCTTTTGGAGGCTATGAGGCAGATCTTATCATCTCCCAGACGGATCGTTTTGCCACGGCTGTTTCGGGTTCGGGATGGACGGATCTGGTAAGCAGCTACCTCTTTATCAACAGCGGTTTTAAAAAGCCGGAATATTTCCGTGCTGAAGATGATCAGATCCGGATTGGAAAATCACTTTATGAAGATCCCCAAAGCTATCTCCAGAACTCTCCTGTTTTACTGGCCGCAGCTATAAAGACTCCTTTACTGGGATGGACTGGCAAGGAGGATCCCACTGTGCATTCGCTGCAGAGTATGGAATTTTATATGGCATTGCGCCGTCTTAACAAAACCCACACCCTGCTGGTATATCCCGAAGAGGGTCATTTTTTATTAAAGAAAGAAAATCAGAAAGATCTTTCGGAACGTATAGAACAATGGTTTGCCTACTATCTCAAAAACGGCAAAAAGCAGGACTGGATGAAAAGTGATAATTGAGTGCTGCTTTGATTGTATGCGAAATAAACTGCTGGCTATTTACCGCAGATTACACATAATCAGACTCACTATCCGTACGCTAGATTAATAAATAAGCCCCTCTGTGTAAATGCGTTACAGAGGGTTTCTTATTTTGATGGTTTAATTGTATCCGGCAATTATAAGATTCAATTATTCTTACCTTTAAGATCTGCTCTCTACCGAATGGAAACGGAGTTATGGAAACTTGGCAGACTTTTTACCGAAAATCTGCACTGGCGGTCAAAACTTTATTCTCCTTGCTTCCTCAAAATACCGCATAATGTTCTGGTACTATGCAGCCAGTTAGTTTTCAACTGTAATGGTTAATGGAATATCAACTAAAAAATCCACTTTCATTCCTTTATTAATTGCTGGTACTGTTATATTTAGTTCATTTATGCTTTTCATTATTTCTTCACAAAGTTTGGTGTTTTTGTGGGATACTTTAATATTAATAATTTCTGCATTTTTATCTATAACAAACTTTAAAAAAACACGGTGCGTACCAGCAGTCAAACCAAAAGCATCCATGTCTATATCATTCGAAATGTGTCCTGCTATATTTCTTTTTAAGCATTCTATTGATTTATCATTTTCAGTTGAGCATTTTTTTATAATAGGAACTTGTTCCACATTATTAGATTGAAATAATTTTTTGCTGTCTATTTGTCGAACTATCAATTCTTTCTTCGGTATAAATTCATTCCTTAGTTTTTTTTCTCCTTCATTTCTTTGATATCCTAAGATAATAATATATTCTTTTTTTTCTCTTTTAAACTCGATGGAAACTTCTCTATCGCCTTTCTCTTCATAAAATTTATCACTATATCCTGTCGTTATATTACCATCCTCAAAATAATTCTTGAAATGATATGGTTTTTCAGATATTATTTTTTTTATTTCATTTTTTTTAACTAGATAGAATTCTTTAGCTTTTTTAACATTTGAAAAATGATGATAGGTCCAAACAATCAGTAAATTTTGGTAATATTTATCATTTTCTATAAAACTGCTTCCTGTTGATAATTGAATTTTTATACTGTCAGCCGAAGTGTTTCCTAATGCTTTTACATCTAAATAACCGTAAAATGTTTTAATAATTTTGTCATTTTGTGATATAGTTCTATTTGAACGTTTTTCTATAAAGCCATACTTTTGGATTGATAAATAAATACTGTCTCTACTTGCTTCTAATGGAAGATTAAAGAATAATTTGTTGATATCTTTTTGAGCATATGAATTTAAAAGACTCAAAAAAAATATTAGAATAAATACTAAATTTCTGTTTTGTGATTTCATTTTTTAGTAATTGGGCTGCAACTCATTCATATGCGCTGCAGAGTAGCGTATATACACCCAATAATGGAGAGATCAGCGAAGTTATGTTTCTTTTTAATATGCTGTCAAATATATTATTTTTTTATAAAAGAGAGTAATAGTCTTTTACAGGTAAGTTATATCAGTAAGTCCTAGTCGGAACTCAGCTGCTGTTTTTTTTATTAGAAATAGGCTAAATTGCAGCAATAATCTACCCTCCCTCATGGGATATCTATAACCGCTGTAATGGATGTATGTACTGGTATCTTATGTTTTTTTTTTGAAACTGTTTCGTACTGCAATGTCAGCATATCGAAATTTGATGCTGCAGATAAACTGATGCGGTGCTGATTCTCTGGACAGCATGAAATTTCACATAGGGTTCAAGGTATTTTAAAAAAACTCATACGCTACATAAAAAAACAACGGTTTAGGACTGATTATTTTTTGAATGCAGATTATCTGATTTTATTTTTAAAAAAAAATACCTCCACTTAGTTTTTAAGTGGAGGTATCCTTTTTTTGTTCCTTGACTTTAATTATTGGTAATTTTTAGTCAGTGGAACAAGACAGGCTCCTTGCTGAAACAGTGCATTGCCATCTGGTGCCGTACAGGCATCTCCTCCAGCATTGCCACATTCAGCAACAGCACTACAGCTTTGCGAAACGTTAATTCTATTGTACCCCATCTTAGGGGCAAATTTTTTATCCAGTGAACTTGTGCCTGCGGCACTAACCAATCCCAGTGCCATCACTGCCATTGGCAAAACGATTTTAATTACATTCGTTCTCATAATACTAAAAATTAAAGTTACTGATCTACTCTTTTTTACAGGTTTTCGATCTGACCCCTGCTACTTGGCCAATAGATTGTTTTTATTTGTTTTTATATAACTGGTAGTAATTTTTTTATCCAGATGATATAAGACAATATGGTCGCCGATAAGGGCATACAGTTTATCCTTCTGCACTACAAAGCTTTTCATTTTTTTTCCATCAATATGGTAGATGCAGAAGCTGTACAGATAGCTTCTCTTTCTGTAGTCATACACGTCAATGATACTGGCAAATTTCCAAAGGTTATCCTCTTCAAATCGTCCGGGAATGGCTGAATTTACAAACAGCAGATTGTTAAACACAGCACTGCTTTTATTGACAAATAATGGTGGTTTGGAGAATTTTCGCTGGTTATGGCTCTTAACGCTGACGATGCTTAATCTGGCACGCGATATGGTGTCAATAGTATTGCCTCTGTAATCAATTTTTAAGTTCCGATCTGTCACTGTAAACTCATTGCGGTACGCATACAGAAATATGATTTTCTGCAAGCCAGCACTGTAATGCAATTGCCCGTCAGTGTCGAAGGCTCCATCAGACTGCTTTTGCAGAATGGCAGGATTTAATATCGTGCTGGTATTTTTACCAACATGGATAATGCCCAGTATACCTTCGCCTGTAATGGAGCTGTAAGTGCAGGCAGCGACCGACGTGGAATCCATTGCTTTGGCGGCGCCAAAATATTCACCTCCCTTACGTATCAATCTGGCTTTCCAATCTTTGACAAGCCCTCTGTAAATACAGGGAACCGTCCCGTCTGTGACAAAAAAATAAGGTGGCTGCATACTGATTTTGACTCCTTGAAAAGGTAAATCTTTACGATCCAGATGGATAAATTTTTTGTCAGTCTGAATCAGTCTTCCGTTAAGCACCGTGATCAGTAATGGCGTCGTGGTATTGCCCAGATAAATATCATCATCGTCCACTCCTGCGATATAAAATGAATTCAATTTTAGATCCAGACTGGCAATTTTATGAATTAGAGTATGCGGGAATCGCCTAGTGAGCCTGTTATGATAATGAACAATATTTTCAGAGATTTGAAACAATACAATTACTAAAACAATACTGCTTAAAGCAATAGTGAAAAAGAGAGCCAGTATTGTTCTTCTTTTAAAATTTTTAATTCGGTTATCGGTTATATAAAATAAAATGGCGGCAACTGCCAGGAGAACAAAAATGAGGTTGAACAGTAAGTGCTCATTCCAATTCAGCTTTTCCAAAACCCCTCCGCAGGAACAGGGTACAAAGGAAGAATAATGAAGGATTATAAAAATATAGGCTGAAAATAAAATCATTAGTCCATAAGACAGAAATAATCCTGCAAGCCGGCTTTTTGGAATCATAAGCAGGATACAGATCAGTAATTCAATGGAGGGAACCAGCACTGAAATCCAGCCTGCAAATGCAGTTAATAATGGCGACTGTCCTAACTGAACCTGAAAATTTTGAAAGTCCAATACTTTGCTGGATCCAGCATAAACGAATAGCAGAACATACAGCAGACATACCGCTTCTATAAAAATTCTTTTGAAATTGAGCTGCATTTTCATAATCCTGAATATTAAAATAATAACTGCGCACTAAAATGAAGAACCCCAAAAATTAATAATCAAATGTAGAATGGTTTACTGAAGAAAATAATATCAGAAACGAGCCAAAAGTTTGCAAAAGCAGGCTATTTTCACGCAGCAGCCAATAAAAATGAAAAGTGCCGAATACATAAAAAATTTATGTATTCGGCACTTTCATTTTCTAAATCCAGGTTATTTCTTAGAAGCCTCGCTCAGCGTCACAAGTTTTAAGTTTAACTCTGTAAGCCCAGCCTTTTGAAGGCACTCTTGCGAAACTTCTTTGAGTTCTGACAATCCCTCCTGAGAAATAAATCCGAGAAGACTTGACGGATCACTTTGGAACGAAAGTCCCTGTTCAATCACATGACTTAATAGCAGTACATTTTTTCGTGAAATTTTCAAATCGATCTTCACTGTCTCACTCATCCCAGGGATACTCATTACGGTATCAAAAACCTTGGCCACATCATTTGCTGTAATCATAATTTTCACTTTTAAATTAACATTATATGACACAAAGATAGAAAGCCATTTTGAACTAATCCTAAGTGAAATCTGATCAGGTTAGGATACATCTGCAGCGCTTACTTACCTTAGCATTAATAAAGTGCAATGCAGTTTTACATTCATTTATGAGAAAATCACCATTCCCTGCAGACAACAGCAAAAACCTTCCTTGAAACAGTCAGGACTTTGCTGTTTTGGAAAGCGTTTATTATTTGGAAAGAGCGCTTCTTTTTTATTTAATTGATGCTGGTATTGCATACAAATTTCGGATATCACCAATTAAATAAACCAGCGCGCACTTTCTTTGAGCATTTGAATTTGAAAATACTGATTTAAGGATTCACTTAAAAAACAGCTAAATCAAGTTCTGCTTGAAATTAAGATGTGACTTTTAAAACAGAATTCGAAGAAGCAATAAAAAATTATTCTTTTTAGGATGCTCTAAAAATCAATTATTGTTTAAAATGGCTGAAAGATTGCCACGTTCCTGCAATCGGCAAGATGTCCGGTTGTATCACAACCGATATCTTGCTGCCTATTCACTCGGAACTCGTGGGCAGTGGCACTGAAAGGAAACACTTTGTTAAAAATGAAAAAGAGAGATGATGGAAGAGCAAAACAAAAACAGAAACAGATGGCTGCATCTGCGGCTGACAACTGAGGAATACGACATACTGCACAAAGGTTTTAAGAAATCAACCTGTCCCAAATTAAGCGATTTCGCCAGAAAAAATCTTTTACAGAAACCCATTGTGAAAAAATACCGCAATGAGTCGCTCGATGAATTAATACTGGAATTAGTAGAGCTAAGATGCGAGCTGAATGCCATTGGAAACAACTTTAACCAAGCGGTAAAAAAACTCCATACACTCTCGCAGATTCAGGAATTCAAACACTGGATTATCACTAACGAACTGGAAAAAAAATTACTGTTCAATTCTATTGATTTAATTAAAAAACACATTCAAAATCTCTCTGAAAAATGGTTGCAGTCATAAATACGGGGCATTCAATAAGGAGTATTTTTAATTACAATGAAAACAAAGCTTCTCTTGGAAACGCACTGTGCATCGGTGAGGGAAATTACCCAATGGATTTAGAGCAGATGAGCAGTGCTTCTAAATTAAATTTTCTTCTGAAACAATTAGAACTTAATAAAAATGTCACTCGAAACAGCGTTCATATTTCGCTGAATTTTGATCCCTCAGAAACTGGATTATCAACAGAAAAACTTATGGAAATTGCAAAAATGTATATGACAAAAATAGGCTTTGGCTCACAGCCCTACCTGGTCTACCAGCATTATGATGCCGGACATCCCCATATACACATCGTTTCTATAAAAGTCAAAGCTGATGGTAAGCGGATAGATATGCAGAATATCGGAAGAAACCAATCAGAAACAGCCAGAAAAGAAATCGAAAATTTATTTGGTTTGGTTAAGGCTGAGGCAGTTCAAAAAAGCAAAAATTATGAAATTTTGGCCATCCCAACAGGCAGGATTCTGTACGGTAAAACCGAGTCCAAAAAGGCAATTTCCAACGTATTGGGAGCAGTCCTTTTTAGCTATGCCTATGCCAGTCTTCCTGAGCTCAATGCCGTATTGAGGCAATACAATGTTTTAGCCGACAAAGGAAGCGAGGACTCAAAAATATTTAAAACAAACGGACTGATATATCGAATACTGGATGAAAAGGGCAAGCCAATCGGCATTCCAATTAAGGCAAGTGATTTTTATTTTAAACCGACTTTAAAATTTTTGTATGCAAAATTTAGGGCAAACAAAAACAAATCGCTGACACACGCCAAGCGAATAAAGAACCTTATCGACCTCACTTTAATGAACAAAAAAACAACTCTTGCATATCTTACAAAAGCATTGGAAAAGCAAGGCATAAACATCGTTTTAAGAAACAATGACCAAGGAATCCTATATGGTATTACCTATGTGGATCATACCACAAAATGCGTTTTTAACGGAAGCGCTTTGGGCAAAGAATATTCGGCCAAAGCCATACAGGAACGCTGCGGAACAGCAATACCACAGCCACTCGAAATACTTTCGGATAGAAAACAGGAAATTCCAATATCAACTAATGTACTCGAAAAATTAATCGACGATCTGCTTCAGATTGAATATGTTGGAAATTATCTTCCCAACTCATTAAAGAAAAAAAGAAAAAAGAGAAAAAGAAAAGGACAGTCCGATAATCAATAAAAAAACGAAACCATGGCCATGCAGACAGGAGAAAACGAACAGGCATTAAGGAAGATACTTGATATGACAAGGTTTATCAGTGTCGTTATTTTAGGAATTCATTTTTATTATTACTGTTATGAAGCTTTTCGTGATTGGCAGCTTGTCAGCGGATTCAGTGATGCAATTTTAGGCAATATCCGCAATACTGGATTGTTCAGCAATTTTCATAAATCCAAACTCTTTGCGCTGGTATTTTTAATCATTTCGCTCATAGGCTCGAGAGGACGTAAAGATGAAAAACTAAATCACAAAACTGCTTTCGCTTACATCCTATCTGGCTTGTTGATTTATTTTATTAGTTATCTTTCATTATACTTGAAAATTGAAATCCTTCAGGCGACGATAGTCTATATGGTTATCACTGCTGTTGGCTATCTGCTGATCTTATCAGGAGGCACTCTCTTATCCCGAATTATAAAAAACAGACTCAATCACAAAGACATCTTCAATAAAGAGAATGAAACTTTTCCGCAGGAAGAAAGACTTCTTGAAAACGAATATTCCATTAACCTGCCGGCAAGGTATCATTTGAAGGATAAAGTTAGAAACAGCTGGATTAACATCATTAATCCTTTTCGGGCATTAATGGTTCTGGGAACTCCTGGTTCTGGTAAATCTTATTTCGTAATACGGCACGTCATTACCCAGCATATCCGCAAAGGCTTTAGCATGTTCATCTATGATTTTAAGTTCGATGACCTTTCCAAAATTGCTTATAATACTTGGCTAAAATACAAGCACCTCTATCCTATTGTTCCCAAATTTTATGTAATTAATTTTGACGACCTGGCCCGCAGCCACAGGTGCAATCCTTTAGACCCGTTATCCATGACAGACATTACCGATGCATCCGAATCAGCCCGCACTATTCTGTTGGGATTAAACAGGGAATGGATCAAAAGGCAGGGTGATTTCTTTGTGGAGTCGCCCATTAACTTTCTCTCGGCTATTATCTGGTATCTAAGACGGTTTAAAGATGGTGAATTTTGCACCTTACCGCATGTTATAGAATTGATGCAGGCAGACTATGATAGTTTGTTTACAATACTTAGAACTGAAAAAGAAATTGAGGTGCTGATCAACCCTTTTGTCAATGCCTATCTCAACGATGTAATGGAGCAATTGGAGGGACAGATTGCATCAGCCAAAATAGCCATGGCAAGGCTTTCCTCTCCACAATTGTATTATGTTTTATCAGGCAATGATTTCACATTGGATATCAATAATCCAGAGGAACCAAAGATTGTCTGCATGGGCAATAACCCGCAGAAAATACAGATTTATGGAGCTGTATTATCGTTATATGTAAATCGTCTGGTTAAGCAGGTCAATCAAAAAGGCAAGCAGAAAAGCAGTCTTATATTTGATGAGTTTCCGACTATCTACCTTAACAACATGGACAGCCTGATAGCTACTGCGCGCAGCAACAAAGTAGCGACTTGTTTAGGGATTCAGGACTTTAGCCAGCTTCGAAAAGACTATGGCCGGGAACAGGCTGACGTGATTATGAACATCACAGGAAACATCATTAGCGGACAGGTAGCCGGCGATACTGCCAAGCAGCTTTCAGAACGGTTCGGCAAAATTATGCAGGACAGGGAAAGTCTTTCCATTAACAGCGGAGACACTTCAATCAGCCGTTCTAAACAATTGGAATCTGCCGTTCCCCCTTCGAAAATTTCATCGTTGAGCTCAGGCGAATTCGTAGGCATGGTAGCCGATGATCCCAACTGCAAAATTGAATTAAAAACATTTCACTCAGAAATAGTCAATGACTACGAAGCGCTTAGAAAAGAAGAAGAGAATTATATCGATATTACCGTCATCCGAAAGCTGGACAATGCAATGGTACAGCGGAATTACCTGCAGATCAAACAAGATATACAGGACATAATCCACTCTGAAATGGAACGACTGCTGAATGATCCAGCGCTGGCTTATTTAGTGATTAAAAAATAATTTTTTTTTATTCTATGCAGATTTTAATCAATTTAAAAGAAAAAAAGAACCTGTCATAAGGCTTGATTTGAATAGCTGTGTCGCAAAACTGAGGTTTTTAGAAAAAAAAAGTTTTTTTCTAAAAACCTCCGGTTGTCGTCTTGACATTGTGGGAGCTGAAGTTTGCGCTTCAGCACCCATAACTTTAGGCCGTTGTTAGCAGTTTTCCTTTTAGTCTGCACATTTATTCCCACTCCATAAATCCTTCGCAGGCAAAATATAATACAAGAGCATATAAACTGTATTTCAGAATTTTTTTTGCTGCTTTATAGCTTTTGAAAAGTATCGGATTGTATATCGATTTGTCGAATTGTGCTTTTGTTGTCTGTTCCATTTTTTGATTTTAATTGTTTTAAAATAAATTATTTTTCTGCTTCAGTTTTTAGCGCCTTGAGCCAATGTTCTATTGATGTATCAAGACTTGATTGAAAGTTGCTTTTCAATAGCGAGACCAGCCAGCCTTCCATACTTTCTTCTACACTTATTGTGGTTTGTCCATTATGTTCAGTAAAATACCAAGTATGTATCGCAAACGCTCCAAATGCAGGGCCAGACCAGCCAACCATTTTGTTAATTTCTACTGTTTGTAACGTAGAAGTAATGGTTAACCCATTGCTTTTCCAGTTGAAAGAGGTTCCTAATTTAAACGCACCATTAATTTTAGGCGTTACAATTTCTTTTTGCCAAGTATCCCAATTGTTTACATTGCTGAAAACTTTCCAAACATTTTTAACGGACGCATTAATTACAATATTCTTTCTTGTGATTACAGGCGCATCAAGATGAATGGTTTTTGATGTTTTATAATTACTGAAATATTCAAGTGAAAATATAATTATGGCAATTATAAAAAGGAATGAAACAAAACCAAATAGTATATTTCTAGATGTTTTCTTTTTCATAATGCTATAGGTTTATAGGTCGATATAATTTGACTTGTCCAATCTTCAATGCTTTCTGGCGCAGGTCTGTCCGCTTTGTCAAAAAAGAAATGTTTGTTAATTTCAAGACCGCAATAAGTAAAAATACCTTTGTCTGACGTTAGCGAAAGTGCCTTGTCCATTCCAATGTTTTCATATTCGGCTTGCGATTTCCGTGTGTATTGATTACTGTTGTTTGTTTGCCTGTAAGCAATCCTTTTTGTACGCCTTGGTCGTAACGATAGGCAAAACCGTAACTAAAAACACGATCAATAAATCCTTTCATAATCGCAGGCATTCCCGTCCACCAAATGGCGTAAATAAAGGTAATATGGTCTGCCCAAGAAATAAATTCTTGTTCTTGTTTTACATCTTCTGCAACTTTTCCCATTCGCTGTCCCTGCATGTCTTCTAATGAAAGAACCGGGTTGAAATGGAGTTCATATAAATCCCTAATAACTACTTCTTGTCCGCTGTTGGATAAATATTCAGAAAGAGTTTGTTTTAAATGGCTGTTCAAACTCTGTGAGTTTGGATGAGCATAAATAATTAGATGTTTCATTGTTCTATTGTTTTAATTTGATAGAACAAATGTAGAGTAGCACTGTCTGCTAAAATTGCAAGAAAACGAAATGTGTCTTATTCAGCTTTTGGATTGCAGATGTCCTGTTGGAATTTAAGGTATCTTGTAGGACTAATTTTGATGTAGTTTTTAAAATCGTGAATGAGCTGGCTTTGGTCGTAGTAGCCACATTCATTGATGATTTCAAACCAATCTATTTTAGCGGAAGTTGAAGCAATCCTTTGTAGAAGTTCAACAGCTTTTAAAAAACGTTGATAGCGGTTTATTTCTTTGGCTGTATATCCTAAATATTTCTTATGGTTAAGCTGGATATTTCTTTCTGTTTGGTTTTGCTGGCTTGCAATGGATTTAATTGGATTTAATGTTTCATCATTAAAGTTTGTGAGTTTTTCAGCAATTTCATTTCTCTGTTTAAGGTAAGGTTTACAAAAGTCAAGAATATAATTTATCTGATAGTTGGTGTCATTTATTTTGTTGAGTTCTGTCCATAAAGCGGTAAAACAATTTTCATCTAACAAATCGTCTGGATTGATGGGCAGATGTTCAGCTACCGAAGCATTACCAAAGAAACGATAAAAGGCATCATCTTTAAAATTGGCAACTAATATCCTTGATTTTGCTGGCAGCGAATAATCAAAAGCCTGCTTTATTGGTCCTAAAATAAGACATTTATCAATTTCTATTTCCGTTTTTTGGTTTGAATAAAGAATTGTTACACTCCCAAAATTGAAAATTAAAATAGTTTGGTAAGAGGGAAGCAGCGTTTTGGTAATGATTTCAGCGGTTGTATTTTCGGCGAAATAAAAATGAGAAAAAATTTCTTCGTAGTCTGTTGGGACAGCTATTTTAAAGTTGCTATATTTCCCTTTATTTTCTGTCATTTTTGTGTTGATTTTTATACTACTGTCTGGTAGGGGTTGCTGGCAAAGTCCCCGCTTGGCAAAGTTGGTATTTCAAAATTATATTTTTCTTTCAATATCCATATAGGTCTAATCTTAAATATGCCCAAATCAGCACCAGTGTATGGCACAGATATGGCACAAGATACAAATTCTCTGGTTTTGTTATTGTTACTTTTACTAAGCCTTATTCCAATTGTTTATAAACCTATAAATAGACTATCCTTATATCTTGAGGCTTCCCCTCATTTCTGAAATATCGCGCTTTAATTCCAACAGCATTTTTTCAAAGCTTACGGGTTCTGAAATTTTGGGCTTCCTGTCGTTTCGCCCAATACTGCATTCGTATTCCCAAATCTCCAATACATCAGAAGCTTTGACTTCGTAACTGGGATAAAGCCGGTTATCAGATTCCAGAATAAGCGCGTTCTTTTTGTTTTTGTTCAAGCGCTTGTAGACCATTCCCTCACTTTTAGTGATAAATATATACGTTCTGCCGTCCTGAACCTCGCCTAAACTTTCGATATAACGGCCAATGATGATAGAGCCATCTTCATGCGGCGGCATCGAATCTCCTTCAACAGGAAATCCCCTGTGCTTGCCTGTTCCTAAAAAAGGAAGTGAAATCTGCTGCAGTCTTTCAATATATTCGGGATCGGCATAGCCGTTTAAATAGCCGGCTTTTACCTTTTGGGTAACAACTTCAATAAAATTTCCCCCTTCCCTATCCACCATAATGGGAAGCACCAATCGGTTGTTTTCCAGTTTAAGCAGATCTTCGGTGTCAATTTTACGCACATCCACAGACAATAATAAATCAATGCTGATATGGTAATAATGCGCTATTTTCTTTAAAATATCATAGGGAGCCTCCGATGTGCCGTCTTCATACTTCACATATCTGCCCCTCGTAATACAGAGACTCTCGGCAAGTTTCTCCTGCGATATCTTATGCCTTGCCCGAAGGGTTCTGATGTTGTCTGAAAATAAGGACATAACAATTTTGTTACAATTTGTAACAGCAAATATATTAAAAAATGTTACAGTCTGTACTAATTTTGTCACTCCAAAAACAAAGAAAAATGACACGGGCAATTGTGCATATTGATATGAATACCTTTTTTGTGTCCTGTGAAAGACTGACAAACTCAGAATTGAACGGAATACCGCTGATTATTGGCGGCGGTGAAAGAGGCGTTGTCGCTTCCTGCTCTTATGAAGCAAGGAAATTTGGCGTGCGTTCGGCTATGCCGATTGCTATGGCAATGAGGCTTTGTCCTCAGGCAAAAGTGATGAAAGGCGATATGGAACTGTATTCTCAATTGTCGCACACCATTACAGAAATCATTCAGGAAAATGCACCGGTAGTCGAGAAAGCCAGCATTGATGAATTTTATCTTGATATTACGGGAATGGATAAATTTTATGGCAGCTACAAGTGGACTGACGAGCTCGCAAAAACGATTACAAAAGAAACAGGCCTGCCCCTGACCTTTGCGCTGTCCGTTAATAAAACCGTTTCTAAAATCGGAACCGGCGAAGGAAAGCAAAAACAGAATCTGGAAATACCGGAACATTTAGTACAGTCCTTTTTAAATCCATTATCAATTCAAAAAATCCCGATGGTTGGCGACAAAACGTTCCAGCTGCTTTCCAGAATCGGCATCCGCACCATTCAGACGCTATCAGAAATGCCCGCTGAAGTGCTGCAGCAGATGATAGGGAAAAACGGCACTGAACTATGGAAAAAAGCCAATGGCATAGACAACAATCCTGTAGAGCCTTATACCGAAAGAAAGTCCATATCAACAGAACATACATTCACGCAGGATACAATCGACATCCCCAAACTCAAGCGGATACTGCTGGGCATGGTTGAAAAATTGGCTTTTCAGCTGCGGTCTGAGCAGTGGCTGACATCAACGGTTGTTATTAAAATACGGTATGCCAATTTTGACACGGAGACCAAGCAGTGCCGCGTGCAGTATACTTCTGCCGACCATATACTGACAAATACGGTTACTGATCTGTTTGACAAACTCTACCAGCGCCGCATGCGGCTGCGGCTGATTGGTATACGTTTCAGCGGACTCGTCCGCGGTACGTACCAGATCAACCTTTTTGAAGATACAGAAGAAATGCTGTCTTTGTATCAGGCTATGGACAAAATGAAAAGCCGTTACGGTTTTGATGCGGTAATGCGCTGTGCCGGTGCTTCTTTTAAACCCAATACCAAAGATGAAATTTTAAAACGAAAAACCTAAACAATTAAACAATCAACCATCAGCATGTACCTTAACTGTCATTCTTTTCATTCCCTGCGCTATGGCACCATTCCCCTTGAGGAGCTCATCGAACAGGCCGCCGCCTGCGGAGTAAAAAATATGGCGCTTACCGATATTAATACCGTAACTGGAATTTATGATTTCATAAAAGGATGTGCTGCTGTAGATATTAAACCGATTGTCGGTATCGAATTTCGCTGTCAGCATCAATTGCGGTATATCGGTCTGGCTAAAAATGCCGGTGGGCTTGCCGAGATGAACCGCTTTTTGACTGCTCATAATTTCAGCGGAGAACCATTGCCTATTGTTGCCCCGGAATTCAGCGATGTGTGCATAGTGTATTCCTTGGAACAGGCTCCTGCAGCGCTGCGGAAAAACGAGTATATCGGGATTCGTCCCGAAGAACTTCCAAAGCTGTTTCTATTGGAATGGAAAAATAAAATTTCGAAAATGGTGATTCTCCAGCCCGTAACTTTTAGAACTAAAAGAGAATTCAACCTCCATAAGATTCTGCGTGCCATAGATACCAACAATATACTGTCCAAACTTACTTCATCCGATTACTGCAGGACTTCTGAAGTAATGATGTCCTTAGAATCTCTTTTAGCAGCCTATGAGGAGTACCCTGAAATTATTTCCAATACGCAGACTCTAATGGATTTATGTGATTTTAAATTTGAATTTAACACCCCCAGAAATAAAAAGCACTATACCAATAATCGGGAAAGTGATATTGCCCTATTAACTACTCTGGCTCATCAGGGCCTTTTGTGGCGCTATGGCAAAAACAATGCTTTGGCCAAGGCACGCGTGGAAAAAGAACTTAAAGTGATTGACCAGCTCGAGTTCAGCGGTTATTTTTTAATCACTTGGGACATTATCCGCTACAGCAATAGCCGCGGGTTTATGCACATCGGCCGCGGGAGCGGTGCGAACAGCATTATTGCCTACAGTTTGGGGATTACCGATATCTGTCCGCTGGAACTTGATTTGTATTTTGAGCGCTTTTTGAATCTGAACCGCAAGAGCCCTCCCGATTTCGACATTGACTGGAGCTGGAAAGAGCGGGATGTAATTTTAGAATACATCTTTAACCGCTACGGAGCCGATCATGTTGCCTTTTGCGGCACCAATGTGGAATTCAAATATCGTTCCATTTTTCGGGAAGTGGGCAAGGTCTTTGGACTGCCTAAAGAAGAATTAGATATGCTAGCTAAAAACCCAATAAAATTACACCAGACAAACAGCATTGTAAAACTCGTTCAGGAATACGGAATGCTCTTGGAGAAATATCCTAACCAGCGCAGTATGCATTCCTGCGGAATTATAATTTCCGAAGAGCCCATTACCAATTATACGCCATTAGAAATGCCTCCTAAGGGATTCCCGATTGTCCTTTTTGACATGCACATCGCCGAAGACATCGGCTTCGAAAAGTTCGACATCCTGAGTCAGCGCGGCATTGGGCATATTGATGACAGCGTGAAGCTCATAGAGAAAAACAGGGGAATCCGAGTGAATATCCGCGACGCTTCCCTCTCTAAAGATGAAGCTTCAGCCAATGGGTATTTGGCACAAGGCAGGACTATTGGATGCTTCTATATTGAAAGCCCGGCTATGCGCGGTTTACTGCGGCGTCTGAAATGCGATCATTATAAAACGCTGGTAGCAGCCTCTTCTATTATCCGTCCGGGTGTGGCTCAGTCCGGCATGATGAAAGAGTATATTTTTCGTCATAACCATCCAGATAAATTCGAGTATTTTCATCCTGTTTTTCAGGAGCAGTTAGGCGATACCTACGGCATTATGGTGTATCAGGAAGATGTTATTAAAATTGCCCTTCATTACGGCGGCCTTCCTGCTACGGACGGCGACATCCTACGCCGTGCCATGAGCGGTAAAGGACGCTCGAAAGAAGCGCTGCAGAAAGTAAAGGACAATTTCTTTGCCTGCTGTGCCCAAAAAGGACATCCCCTAACCCTTAGCGAAGAAATCTATCGTCAGATTGAATCCTTTGCCGGTTATTCATTCTGCAAAGCACATTCCGCTTCCTATGCCGTGGAGAGCTACCAAAGCCTGTATCTTAAGGTGTATTACCCAATTGAGTTTATGGTGGCCGTCATCAACAATCAGGGCGGATTTTACAGAACCGAAGTCTATGTGCATGAAGCGCGCATGGCAGGAGCCGTCATCCATAATCCCTGCGTGAACAAAAGTGAATACGAAACCACTCTCTATGGGGTGGATGTCTATTTGGGGCTTATGCACCTGCAGAGTCTGGAATCCAAAATGGCACATTTCATAGTTTCAGACCGCAGTAAAAATGAAGATTTTCAGTCGCTGGAAGATTTTATCTACCGCATCCCAATGGGGATTGAAGGAATTAAAATACTGATTTTTATTGGCGCTTTTCGCTTTACCGGCAAATCAAAAAATCAGCTGCTGGTCATAGCCAGTCTGCTCTTAAATAATTTTAAGCCCGAAAACAGAAACCTGCTCCTCCTGCAGGAACCCGTTAAGGAGTATAAGCTTCCAACGCTGGAGCGTTCGTTATTTGAAGACGCGTTTGACGAAATTGAGCTGTTGAGTTTTCCCGTTTCCTGCACCCCTTTTGACCTTTTGCAGACCAAAAACCGCGGAGATGTTATGGCCAGAGAACTTCTTTCCTGCCACAAAAAGCAAGTACGGATGCTTGCCTATCTCATCTCCCGAAAACAGGTGCCTACCAAGAGAGGAACTATGTATTTTGGAACATGGATTGACAATGAGGGGTCCTACTTTGACACAGCCCACTTTCCCGACAGTCTGGTTCAGTATCCTTTTTTGGGAGGAGGCTGTTACCTGCTTTTGGGTACTGTGGAAGTGGATTATCATTTCCCCACAATTACCATATCCAAAATGGCCAAGATGCCTTTTGTCCCTGATCCTCGGTATATGGATTCTAAAGACCAGTTCAAAACACAAAATCAAATCAGAGAAGATGTGAGCAGTACGCATCGCGCTCCTTATCCTCAGGAACATGAGATTAATCTCCCTAGGCATAGAATGATTTCCTGATGAAATTTCATTAACAATACCCTGACTATTTGTAATTTTATAAACCTTTATTTTTTTTAAAACAATACAAAAATGGCTGACTCTGCTAATTTAATGCGCTTTTTAGACGCACAAAATAAAATGTATCTCACCGCTTTTTCTGAAATTGAAAAAGGCAAAAAGGAAACCCATTGGATGTGGTTCATCTTTCCCCAGATAAAAGGACTTGCCTCCAGCGGCACAGCCAGATATTATGCAATTGAGAATATAAAAGAAGCTGAAGAATTTCTTGGGCATCCCATATTAGGCAGACACCTTATAGAAATTACAGCACTGCTGCTCCGCTTGAAACATAAATCAGCAGAGGCAGTTTTTGGAGAATTGGATGCACTTAAACTGCGTTCTTCAATGACTCTTTTTGCATTAGCTAAAAATACAAATCCCGTATTTAAAGAAGTATTGGACGTTTTTTTCTTTGGGCAGTCTGATTCCCTTACTTTGTCTATTATCAATTCGGCGCTAAATAGGCCTGTTGCGTTATCCTCTCCAAAGCAAAATAAGATATAGAAAAGCTTGCAGCAATGTCAATAATTACTGCTAAGCATACTAAAGAATTCTGCGTGGCTTAACTACTAGGTGTCACACTGCAAATATTCATTCAGATGGTGATCTGAGGATTGGATTCTTAGGCTGCACAATCAATAGCAGATACAGCACCGAGATATGATTCACTGCAATACCACCTAAGTAAACAAAATCGCAATGATATAACTTGGAGATTAATTAATAGGGAAATATAACAATTGAAAAATCATCCATTAAAACGCAGCAATTTTCTCCAGTTCTATCACCGTGATCCCATCCTTCAAAATCTTAGGAGCTTTTGCTAATTTTTCAGCCAAAAGCTCCGTTGGGAGCGGTTTATACTTTCTTAAGAGGCCTATGCTGTTAAGCAGCCGTAAAGTTTTAACCATTATCTTTTCTCCTGCTCGGTCTGAACCTTCCCTTAATAATGGCCCTGGTTTGAAAATGATATACTGACTGAAATTCAGTTCGGCAATTTTTTCCTCCAGCTTCCCTTTCATTTTCGAATAGAAAATACTGCTCTTTGAATTGGCATCCGTTGAGGAAACCAGCACAAATGAATTCACACCGTTCTGCTTTGCTATTGCCGCAAATGCTGCTGGAATATCAAAGTCGATCTTCCACTGCTCTTCTTTTGAACCCGCCGCTTTTAAGGTGGTTCCAAGACAGGAGAAAAGGATATCCCCCTTAATCTCTTCCCTGTAATAGTCCACATTGGAAAAGTCGATCACATACTCGGTAAGCTTTGGATGCTGCCGTCCCGTCGGCTTTCGCACAAAGATGGCTACTGCGGTATAATACTTGTCTTTTAAAAGTTCCTCTGTCAAAAATTTTCCCGTTGCCCCAGTGGCTCCAATAACCAATGCTTTCATATTTTTTTGTTTGTAATAGTTCTGCTATCCTTTTGCTGTAAAACCTCCCAGCCCCTGCACAATCTACTAATGAGTATCGAAATTAGTAAAATAAAATCATTTTCATTCGAAACGGACTAAAAGGCAGCTAAGATAGTAACGCCCCAATACTCCCGTGCGCATAATGTGCTGCGCTTCTCTTGCCCACCCTTCGGGACTTATAGCACTCTGTACTGGATGCGCCACTGGCATCTTGCTTTCTTTTTTTCCGTTTTTTCTTTTGAAAAATTCTTTGAAGCAAAGCGGATTTATAAAGAATAAGCGAAACAGTAACCTTTAAAATCAAATCCTATGGAAATCACTGGACGAATTACAAAAGATGCCGCGCTTGTTAAAATAAGCGCCGAGAAACAAGTGGTCAATTTTAGCATTGCCATCAATGACAGCTACAAACCTAAAAACGCAGCACAGCTAAAGGAAATTGTGACCTATGTCGACTGCTCTTATTGGCTTGCTCCAAAAACTGCAGAATGGCTCAAAAAAGGTGCGCTCGTCCAATTGTTCGGGCGTATTGGACTAAGCGTTTACAATAGCGCTGACGGCAGGGCTTTAGGCAGTCTGACCTTTCACGTCAACAGTCTTAAGATTTTGGTTTTTGCAAAGAAAACGGAGGCAGTACAAAATACAGCTTCCCCAAAAACACAGCAAAAGTCATCGCAAGACCCCGATGACCTGCCATTTTAAATCCTATAAGCCAATTTTAAACATCAACGCCAAAAAATCAGCAGTATGAAAGCCTTTAAAAAATCAGCATACACAGAGTACGCAGTAAGCTCAGAATTTAACAGAATAATTTTAGCCGAAACGGACGGCTATGACGGCACGAAGAAAGAACAGCTTAAATCTTTCCTAGAGGATTTGCAGCAGGGCGGCTGCATCAGCGGGATGATAGGCGAATTCATCTATCACTCTGACTGCAGAGCATTTTACATCAAGCATCTTGACGATTTGGAAGATATCAGAAAAGATTTGGAAGATTCCCTTGGGGAACCAATTTCAAACCGCTATGAAAGTCCACATTACACTTTTATGTGCTGGCTCTGCTTTGAGGAGTACTGTTTTGACATTTACCGAAACTCTTTTGAATAATTTTTTTTAATCAAACACTTATCCAATATGAAACCATCTGACGCCTTTAAAACCGCCATAGAGAATTACCTGAGTGCAGCTACGCTGAACGATGCGGCCTTTGCACAAAACCTTGCCAAAGAAACTAAAAACATCGACAGCTGTTTTAATTACATTTTTGGCGAGGTCAAAAAAACAGGATTGTGCGCCTTTGATAATCAGGAAATTTTTGACATGGCTGTCAAATATTATAATGATGACAGTATTGCGGCACCTATTGCAGTCAATTGCAGAGCAGTGGTAAATCAGTCTGCAGAAGCAGATTTATTCACTCCTGCTCCTGCAGTGGCCCCGCCTATCAGCAGTCCCGAAACTGCGGTAATACAAAAACCAAAACCTGTACAAACTACCCTAACACTCTTTGACTTATGAAACCGCATACAGCCATAGAAAAGCAGATAGCCGCATTAAGTGAATGCATTGCACCCATTACCCCCGAAATGCAGTCGTGGGCAGAACAGACCATTTTTCTTAAATGGGGCGTAGTATCACGAGGAAAATTTCACTGCCTTGACTGCGGGCAGGCTTGGAAACCCGAATCCGAAAAACAGTGCGTAAAATTTACAAAATGCACTGCCTGCAAAGGGAAACTTAAAATGTATGGCTGCAATCAGGTACATTTCAAGGAAATGGAATACAGCGCAGCAGTAACCTGCGTATCGGATTTTCAGATAGTGCGCATTGTCTGTTCGACTAAACAGATGAAGAAAAACTGCCTGCCCTCGTATTACCATAAAGAAGTAATGCAGCATTGGATAAATCAAAAAGGTGAAGTCCGCACCATGTCAATCAGTACAAATGTTTTTTCGCATGCTTACGATGCGTGGCAGTACTATTCGCCCCTTGAAATCCGCCCAAAGGATTTTCAAAATTCTCCTAAATTCCGTATCAATCCTTACAGGGTCTATCCGCGTCTAAAAATACTTCCTGTTTTAAAAAGAAATGGTTTTAAAAGAGCATTTTATGATTTGTCACCTCAGGTATTGCTTGCATCACTTTTGAAAGACACCATATCTGAAACCCTGCTGAAATCGGCTCAGATTTCATGGCTCCGCTATTATCTGCAGTCCATCAATCAGCACGTTGGGCGTAACTGGCAGGCGATAAAAATCTGTCTTAAAAACAACTACACCGTTTCAGATTTTGGCATTTGGGAGGATTATATAGAGCTGCTGCGCTGGTTTAAAAAAGACATTACCTCTGCCCTGCTGGTCTGTCCAAATGATTTACATCTGGAGCATGATAAATTGGTGCAGAGAAAACAGGAAGTGCAGAGAAAAAAACACCTTAAAAAAATGCGTGCTGAAATGCAGCAGGCGCAGGATTTGTATTGTGAGGAAAAAAAACAGTTTTTCGGGCTTTGTTTTTCAGAGGCAGAAATCACTATTTCGGTATTGGAGAATGTTTCTGAATTTATGCAGGAAGGCGACAGTTTAAAACACTGCGTTTTTACCAACGAATATTTTAAAAAGAAAGATTCCCTGCTGTTCTCTGCCCGCATTGACAATAAACCCGTTGAAACTATAGAAGTTTCCCTTTCCAAAATGGAAATAACACAGTGCCGCGGTCTGAAAAATAACAAATCGAAGCATCATAAAGTTATTATGAACCTCATGAAGAAAAACCTCTGCCAAATTCGTTCAAGAATGAAAAAGGAAAAAACTGTAGAATCCTAAAAGCGGAAAAACCGAATAAAATTCGGTTTTTCCGTTCGTCATCGCTCAGACACTGCAAAGTCAATAAGATGTATTAATACCTTTAAATCTTTGAATTTACTGGGATAATTTATAGATTTGGCTATGCCAAAAAAGATAAACCTAGAAATAGCAGAGAGCGTCGAGTTTTTACAAAGAGAACATTCCAAAGCCAAATGGCTTCTTAAAAAAGACCGAATAAAAACCCTTCTTTATATTAAAGAAGGTAAATATCATTTTCAAAGTGACATTTCAAAAAAGCTTGGTAGATCCGAGAAAACAATACGTGGTTGGTTGCAACAATATTTGAAAGAGGGATATTCAAGTCTTATGGAAGTGAAAAGTGGAGGAAATAACACTATAACAATTTCAGAGAAAGCCCGGATTTTTATTGCTGAAAAAGTTAAAGATAAAAACACCACGATCATGTCCTATATTGAATTGCAATTACTTCTTGAAGAAGAACTCGGAGAAACTGGATAAATGCCTTCGCTGTTGAGGTATTCTTCCTTAGGTGTGTCGAGCTTGAAGCGTAAAGCAAAATAGTTCACAATATCATTTTCTTTGTTTACCAGCGAAAAAATCAGTCCATACCTTCCAAAAACAGTATAAGCGGTCATGTCTTCTTCCCGTACACTCGCATCGCTCTTTTTAAGCACTCCCAAAGCCTCGAATCTGTCTTTGAACTATGGTCTCTGTTATGGTGGAATTGTCCCGAATTGAAGCCTATTCTTAGCTCAGCATAATCCAGCCCGATGCTTTTTAAATACTCTTTTGGCTTGGTTGCCTTGACACTTCTAATGCCAGTTTCAAAGGACTGGAACAGCGTTTCTAAATTTTCCATAAGCTTCAATTTTTAAGGGTTTGACAGGTAATTTTTTGGCACAAGAAGACACCCTCGGATATTGCACCGAATCTGTAATCTGAAATAAAAATTTGATTTTTGAGTAAGTTGTTTAGCTTTACAACCCGCTCTTTTTCCATCACTTAGCTGTCAGAATGGCGAAAATATTCTTGCAATAATCTTTTTCTTTTGTTTTGTTTTGACAAAGGCAGGCCAATAAAACGTAACTAAAAAATATGTAAAAACCTACAAATGTTGTTTTGCTAATTACCTAACTTAATTAACTTATGTATTTTTATTTTCTTGAAGAATTCTCAAAAAATAATAAAAAAGGCATTCAATTTTTGCGAATAATTTTTTGGCTATAATCAAATAATTGCCCTGCTGTACAATTGAAGAACGGTAGGGGCATAAAATTTGTTCCCATGTCTGGTCTTGAAATTTAGTTGGTTAAGATAATCAGCAATTTGTCTATAGCTCATTTCTTTCTCTTTGCAATTGAGGATTATTGACTGAGCCTGACGATTTCTGTCGTTGTTCATGGCATTTTCCTTGATTTTATCAACTCCTTTGGCTCTGGCTTCCTTGGTTAGATTTTGAGGATTCCCCAATTTTACCCCTTTTTTCTTAAGTTCCGCAAGCGCAACCTTGGTTCTGGAGCTGATAAACTTGGCTTCCTGCTCCGCCAGTGCCGAAAAGATATGAATCGTGAAATTATTAGCCGATGGCATGTCAACCGCCAAAAACTCAATGCCTGCATCCATAAGGGAGCTGACAAAACTCACGTTTCTTGCCAAGCGGTCTAATTTTGCAATGATGAGGATTGCTCCTTCATTTTTTGCCAGTTGGATTGCCTTGTGGATTTCTACACGTTCACGTTTATTTGTCCCAGTCTCAATCTCAGTGTATTCGCGCAAAATAATTCCCTCTTGACCAGCTACATATTTTTCAACGGAACTTTTTTGAGCTGACAGCCCTAATCCAGAGATACCTTGTTCTTTTCTACTCACTCGATAATAGGCGATATACTTTTTCATATTGTACTGATTGACTAAAACCTTAAACGGTCGTTTGTGATTTATTACACGCCAAATGTCCAGGTCTAATTTGGATTATCCTAGAAAAATCCTGGTTTTCCTGGGCTTGCGGGATTTTTGGAGAATTTGGAACACAAAAAAACGAGGTCTTAGCCTCGTTCTTTGGATTGCAATAATTTTTGAAACTCTGAAAATTCGGTATCGGTCAAATCTTCCATTTTAAAACTGATGGGTAATTTTAGCGGTTCGGACACCAAAATCCTTTTTAGCTGGGAAAGCTTAAGCTTAATTCTCATCAGCTGTGGTGTTCTCGCTATTATTGATGAAATCCCAGTCCTCTCCAGTTAGTCCCTCTTTGGACATGTAGAACAATCCAGCTTTGTATCGGTCATAACTACTCACATCAACTCGGTCATAGTTGAAGTAGTCCTGAATATCAGTTACAACCTGCTCGTGAAGTCGCTTATCTTCGATGTAAATCACAAAATGATTGTGGTAACCTTTTCTATTGGTGAAGGATTCTGTTGTGAAAAACAGTCTGATTCCTGTTGATGTGCCATATTTTTCAGTTAGATAATCATACATGCCGTGCATCTGTTTAAAGCAACTAGTCTTATTACGTTCCAGTTTGTAGGCTACCGTAAAGAAAAATGACCATTCCATTTCCCAAAATGTATGCTGAAAACTGGTCTTATCCGCTAGACAATCGATAAGATTTCGCATTGACTGGTTTTCCTGTCTTAGGATTTTGTTCTCATCGAACATGATTTCGGAATCAAAATATCTGGCATGGTCAACTGGGAACAATCGTTTTCCATTTTTAAATTGGGTTTCGCCCCATAGCTCTTCATTCTTTTTGTAAAATCTGTAGATAGTGCTTTTGCTTGCTTTTGTGCTTATTATAAATTTCTTTAAATTTTCATATTTCATTTTGTTAGTTGATTAATATCTCGTTATTGGTAGATACAGGAACTCCATACAAGGAGGTAAGTCAAGCATCTTGTATATAAATACTAACAAACTTTCAAAAGTGTAGCTTTATGGCACTTTTTTTTGAAAAATATTTTTTTAATTGGAAAAATAAGTGTTCCAAAATGAGACACTCGTCTATGGAACTTCAAAAATTAATACAATTTTCGTGAACCTTATCAATGGTGTTGGCTGAAATAGGTGTACAAGCCCTATCACGGGGAGGTAATTTGAGGAAGTAAATAGGGGAATTTAGTATTGAAATAGCCGATACAGGGAGGAGGCGGGTCGTAAATTTTGATTACGTTTGTTTTTTGGTTCTTATAGCTGAAACAGGCTAATATAGGTACGGAATTCAGTCTTTTGGTACGTTTTACATGGTTATAATTGACGTTTTAAAACCAAAAAAGCCACTCCGTTATGGAATGGCTTTTATTTAGTTAAGCATGTGGACTATTGATTGTGTTGTTGTTGTTTGAAATATCTTAGCAAGCCAGCAAGAAAAATTATTATTAAAATAATTATAACAATGTCACTTTTCGACAAACCACCTCCCTTATTATAAAGTAAATATGAAGTCCACAACAAACCCAAAATAGAAGCAAAAACTATAATATTATATCTTTTCATTTTATTCAATTTTACAATTTTATATTTTAATATTAAATGCACTAACAAACTTCTTCAACATTCAGCCGACTTAAATGGTCTATGATTTCTTGAATGATAGCTTTGTCCCACCCATCGAACCCTTTTCCTACGCCTATCAACTTTTCTTTTTTATCATTATAAAATCTTAATTCTTTTGATTTAATTCCTCTTGCACCTATTTCATCTTTATATGAAAAAGACAAATCATTTAAATGAATAATTACTAAAGAATCCACTATCATCCATTTTCTAAAATATAAATGAACAACACTAGTACTTTCTTCAATAATAATTTTGAAAACAAATGTTTGAAAAAAAAATAAAAAAACTTCTATAAAAATTATTATCAAAAATGATATTAAATATATTATCCAGTTAAAATTTTTAATAACTAAACAAAAGAGTATACTAAAAAAAAATGAAATTAGTAATAGCTTTTTTATAACTGAGCCAAAATTTAATTTATAAATCATTAATTATTTTTTTTGATATGTTTCCACGGCTGATTTTGTTCCATCAATAACACCTTTGGCATCTAGAGACGTATCAATAAGACTTGCACTATTTGAAATAATGTTAGTTCCCTGTTTCAATTCGCCAACAGCTTCAATACTACCTTTAATATTTCCACCACTTAAGCTACCTGAAGCCCAACCTGCAGCTCCATCAATAAATGGAGCATATTGATTTCCATTTTGTGCTGCTATTAAACCTGGTACAGTTGAATAATTGTGAAGAATATCACTTGGTTTTTCACTAAATGAATCAGAAATTTGACTTAATCCAATCCCAATCTCTCCAATAGATAATGTAAAAGCTGCTCCTCCACCCAACGCTGCTCCAATTCCTTCAGTAGCTCCAATGTAAGCAGCAGCTCCAACAGCTCCGACAACACCTAGTGCAGTGTTAGCAACTCCATTTGCTAATAATTCTCCGCTACTTGGAGTGTTATTTGTTATAACTACTTCATTTAAATGCTGAGTTTCTGCTGGAATATTAAAATCTGTACCTTTTTGTCCTTCCCATGTTTTATTTTCACTATTGTATTTCCAACTTCCATCATTATCAGTCCAACTATAACCATTTTGAATATTAGAAACAGGGATTCCCATATTTCCTAATTCTTCTTCAGATGGAGGATATGCTTGCATTCCATCTGGGTCAATAAAATAGATTGGATTATTAAGAGCATAAGTATAAGGAGAAAAACGTCTTGAAGTTTCGGCTTTCGGGTCAATGTTCATCCAACGTCCTATAGCAGGGTCGTAATTTCTCGCTCCATAGTCATACATGTTAAGCCCCAGTTCGTCCTGCAATTCTTTCCCATTGTACTTATACTTATAGGGTTCTGCAAACCTTTTTTATAACAAACAGCCCCTTGCGAAAATCTCAATATAAAGAACGTCCTTCAAACATTTTCCTATAATACGAAATTAGATTTTCTTTAATTGTTTTCCTAATAATTTTCTACTTGCATCAATAAAAAAAGCCCTCATATCTGAGAGCTTTAAGTTTATATAATGAACTAATAATCTATAGTGAAGTAGCTTTTATTCTTACGATTTTACCGTCCTGCATGACAACTAAATCGCTATTCGTTTTCTTTTTAAACTCAATTAATTTTTCATAAACTTTATCCATTGCGTCTATAATCTTCTTCTGAGTTGGTGTCGTTGTTGTTGTTTGTTCTCCCATGATTCGTTATTTTTGAGTTTATCGAACTTGATTTTATCTTTAATTTCAATATCGTTACCTAATGTTTTTTGTGCAATTAATTCAGCTTTTACAGCTGTATTATCAAAAATCAATGCCTCATTAACTATCGGCAAATATATATCAAATAAATTTGTAATTCCATTTTTATACCGTCGTTTAATAACATCCGTCTCAATATTATGTCCGCCCTCCCGAACTCTGGTCTTTACTCTTTCAATAGCAAGATCAACATCTTGCAACCAAAAGAACAATAGCATAACTTTATATCCTTTTTCCTGAGCTATAGTAACTTTCGATCTATAACTTTTGGTTGCCAAAGTTGTTTCAAATGCAAAATCTTCATTATTTGCTAACAACTCATTTATTCTGTGAAGCATTATTCTACCAGCTTCAAAAGACACTTTTTCTGGCTGAAATGGCGAAAGCCCTTTGGCTATTTCATCAGCATTTACAAATTCCTTACAGTCCAATATTTCAGGCAATATCGTAAACGAAGCAGTTGTTTTACCTGCCCCATTGCAACCAGCTATTATATATAGATTTTTACTCACTATTTACAAAGATAATAAATTTCAATTTTCAATGAATATTATTCTTGATATATAGAAAAAACTTATTCTCCTAAAATTAGAAAATACTAATTTATCATTTAAAGCAAATTTCATATTATTTATTGATTAATACGGTTTTCCGTAAACTTATTAGAATAATTATTAATAAGTTTACAACTATGGAAACAGCAGAAACTCGCATAGAAAATATTAGAATTGAATGTCACGAAAACAAATTTCATTGTTATGGTAAATCTTATATTTATGGAGAACGCGTAAACAGATATGAACGAAGATTGAGATTTATCAATTTTATTGGTTTAGCAGTTCCCTTAATGTTTGGCGGATTTGTATTAACTTACGGAGGGGATTACATTACGAATTTATCAATTTATTTAGCTGGTCCAGTACTACTTATACAATTACTACTTTCAGCTTTTGCCTTAGTTTTTAAATGGGATGATGAACTTGCTTATTCATTAGAAGCTACAAGAGATCATAATCTTTTATCACAAGATTTTAAAACATTGGGGCAATTCCCGCCAGTCGGAGTTGATGAATTAACAATACGATATAACATTTTAAATGAAAAACTCAAATCACGAAATGAGCAAGATGTCAAACATGATTTAAGCAACAAAGAAAGAATTAAAGGAATGCGATGGGCTTTACGTGAATTTAGTAAAACTTGCATAAATTGTAATAACATTCCCTATGCTATGGAAAAAACAAATTGTCCAGTTTGTGGTAAATATTAATTAAACAATTATAAAAAATGAGTGCAAAAACCGACAAATTCAAATTTGAATTTACAAAATTATCTGATGTCGAAAAGACAGATTTGATTAAATTTATCAATGAGTATCAAAACGGCTCAACTCTGCAAAAAGGAAATTTAAATGAATCTTTACGAAAAAGTCTCGGACCAACTGATGCTGGAAAATGTGGTTGCTGTGGAAAATAAACCCAATCGTAAAAGTTAAAATTATGGAAACACTTTAAAAGCACCAAAAAATCAGTGTTTTTTTATTGAACTTAAAAAAGCTTGTAAAGTCTTATTTTTACAAGCTTTTTAATTTTAAAACAATTGAATTTTTTAGTTTATGCTATTGAATTATTTTTTTTAAACAACAATCTTTTAAAGGCAAACCGCTTTTACATGGACAAGGATCATTTGGTGAGTAATAGCTTTGTTTGACTACAAAATCAGGTTCACCATTAAAAATTCCAGACTCTCCTGATTCAGCTAATTTTATTATCTCGTCCATTTCCTTTTTAACTCTTTCATAATCTCTTTCTGTAGGTTTTAATCTTTCAGTTAATTTTAAATTAAACGTTTTATCCCAGATATTGTAGGTTTCGGTATCTTTATCTGGTGGGAATTTTGACCAATTATCAGGAGTATTCAATTTTTGGAATTTTGCTAAATCTTCCTTTAACGATAGAAGAGATATAAAAGTCACTCCTTTTGGTTCAATAACATTATATAATGTCACAAGAAATTTGTCATTTGTACTGAATACTTTTGCAAAAGGGGCATAAAACAAATATTCTAAATCCAGTAAGTTTGTTTTTCTGTCTCCCAGAAGATTATTATTAATTCCAATATAATACATTGATACTATTGAATAGCAATAGAATGTATAGTCTGCAAAAATTTCTAAATCAGGGAAGGTTCTACTACTCCATCTATGGAATATTGTTTTTGTTGTTTCAGAATCAATTTTAAAGTATTCTAACATTTTCAATAATGCCTCTTCGGGTTCAAGCTCAACATTCATTCTTTCGAGAAACCGTCCTTTTAGTGCTTTCAGTGCTTTTAGTTTTTCTTCATCTGAAAGTTTTTTATTTCTTTCTTTATCATCTCCAAGGTGCTTAATATCTGCCAAGTGTTCAAAACATTTTTTAAAATCATCTATAACATTATCATCCTTAGATTCACTCCTCCATAAATCTGAAATGATTTCATCCAGACTATCAAATTTGCCCTCCTTCCATCGTTTCACAGATTTTTCCTCTTCTGTTTCTTTAAATTTCAGTCCATTTTTTCCTTGAGAACTTATTGATCTATCAGCGATTAAAAAAGGTCTGTTATCGGCACCAATAAATTCTCCTAATAGTGATTTTTCAATCACTATTCCATGTCTCATGTTGACATAAGCATTATATGGAAACATTTTTTTAGACAAATTAATAACCATATCCTTAGGTGTAATCCTTCCTTCTTTTTCTTCTTTTGATAAGTCACCTAAAATCTCACAAACCAAAAGAGGCGCTATGGTTACATCATAGTACCTATGCAATTCAATAATATTCCCGTAATTTAATCCTTGAAAAGTTGATTTATCTAATAGTATAGGTAATGACATATTTCTTTAATGCTTTTTAATTTTCTTTAATATTGGTTGATCAATCAAATATAAGAATTATCAAATTGGAAAATACCGATTAATCAACTCTCGCTGTTCCAAAGTATTTACTTTAATATACTTTTCCGTAGTTCCTGGCCATTTATGTCCCGCCAGTTCCTGCGCCCGTTCCAAAGGAATCTTTTTTTCATTCAGCCAGTTACAGATTACACTCATGCGGATAGTCTGTGGATTGAGTTTCCTGTCTGGAAACAATCCCCTTAAAGGCTCAATCATGGCATGGATACTATCTACGGTAATGGGCTTGCCTAATTTGGTTACAATGAACTTATCCGTACTACCTTGCAGTAATGCAATTCGGGTTTCATTGATATAATTTGAAAACAAAATCATTTGTTTAGACACCAGTTCCAAAGTTCTTTTGTTTAGATTCTTAGAGCCTTTTATATGGATAGTCCCATCGTCCAGATCAATATCCTTCACCGTTAGTCTGATAATTTCGTCACTGGCAAGTCCCTGATAGATCAAAAGCGACAATAAAACGTTATTTCTGATATCCAAATGCTTGTAACGGTTTTCCCGTTCCATTAGCAATTGCAGTTCCATACTGTTAAACAAATCCTGCACCTGAATCGCCTGATTGCTTTTTATTTTAATGTTTAATCTTTTGCATGGATGGTCGGTTCTGTATCCAGCCATTACCAAATAATCATAGTATTTTTTAATTGCTGATAAGATGACAACCCTATACTGACCATTCGATTGCTTTAGGCTGATTTCATCCATATACCTGACAATATTCTCGTATTTGTATCGCTTGGCTTTGGGATTTGATTTTAAAAAGTGGTTAATAGCAAATAAATAGCTTGATACCGTCTGTTTGCTATAATTTTGGTGCAGGAACTGCTCTAGTGTTAGTTTTGTCATAAGCCAATTACTTAAAAGGTTACTATCGGTTTTCGTTTCTTGTTTTTGATGGCATAGATATACGTTGTATTGATATCGGAATGCCCAAGGAAACTGCGTATGAAGTCAATTCCTGCATTGTTTTCAGCCAAATGGTATGCAATGCTGTGGCGCAGGCAATGCAGTGTAATATCCTTTTGAATCAGTTCAAATTTTTGGGTTTGCTCAATCATCTTTTTCAGGGTGTCATTCAGGTTCTCGCCAGTACTTCGTTTGCCTTTGCTGTTGATGAAAAAAGCTTCTTCCAATTGGCTTTTGCCAATTAGCTTTTGACTCCGTTCTTCTCTTACATATTTTTTCAGATACACAATAACTAAATCACTCATGGGAACTTCACGCCTTTTGTTTCCCTTTCCTTTTCTCACTACAATCATTCCCGTATTGAGTTGCACGTCCCGTACATCCAATGCACTGATTTCCGACCGTCTCAGTCCGCATCCATAGGCTACGGACAGCAAAGCCTTTTCCAGTTCGTTTTCTGCGTGATGATAAACGATTTTGATTTCTTCCACGCTCAGGATATTCCTTGCATTTTGAATGCCCCCGCCATAGGTTGGTATATAATAACCGTTTTCTATTTCCTTGTTTTCCATCAGGTGCAACACAAAGAGTCCCTGCACAAAAAGATGGAATTTGATGCTTTTCTGCGACAACGTTCCTTCACCTCTTTGCTTGGGTCTTGCAATTAAATACTCGAAATACTTTATCGATTCCTTTGAGGTCACCTCCCTGATTTTATTGATTCCTGACTCTTCCAGCCACACCAAAAATTCCGTTAGTGTATTCTGGTACATTTTGCTTTTTCCCGTTTTGTAGTTCCGCACCTTTATGAAACGGTCAAAACTGTTGGCGAGTTGCACAAAAGCGGGGGTTTGTATGTTCTTTTTCATTGTTTTTAGTCTTCTTAAATGGTGGTGTTTTAAAGTCCTCGCTTGGGCACTCCGTGGAACGCGGAACACCAGTATCGTATGCCCAATAATTACTGGGGCTGTGGCGTTCCGCTGGTGTTCCGTGGCGTTCCATTTTTATGTTATTGTTTTTATTGTTTTTTTAAAACTGTTCCAGTTGTTTGTTCAGTTCCTGCTTTATCCTGTTTTTTAGTTTTTCCATATTGTCCCAATACGCAATCACATATTTCAGTCCCCTGTTTGCCGAACCTTCCACTGACTGGATGTATTCCAGTTCCTGCAATAGTTGCAGGTATCGGAAAGCCGATGTTTTACTGATGTTCAGTTTTTGGCGAATTTCTCTGCTGGTGAAACGGTGGGTTGTACCGCCGTTTTGGCTTTTTATATAACCCTTGAGGTTTTCAAAAAACTGCCTTGTGCTTTTGTCGAGTTCATCCACTTTGATAATGATGGAACTAAAGAAAATATCCACCGCATATTTTACATCGTCTTTGGTGGCTATAAGCCTGTCCTTTGCATCGGTTTTTCGTTGATACTGGTGCAGAATCGTTATCTGCGACACAAAGTTTTGAAACTGGCTGTTCAGCCTTCTGAGCATTTTGGCTTCAAGCGGCAACATGAGTTTATCGGCAAAGGGATTGACCACTTCGTAGGATCTCAGTACACGCATGGCATTTCGAAGCAGTTGCTTTGCCTGTTCCTCGCTCTCATTGTTGCTTTTTCCTGCGATTCTCCTGTTCTGAATTTCTATAATCCGCAGGGTCTGCGCCTGGCTTTCATCCACGCCCAAGATTATCGAACGGCTCATGTTGTCATAATACACTTCCGCTTTGGTTGTAGTGGTCAAACTGGCAAAATGCGCCTGAACCTGTTTCATCCGTCCTCGGTTGTTGCCAAAAATATCTTTGACCACGGTGGAACTGGTCAGAAATTTAGCGGACTGCATTTCCCTGAATGCATACTGCGCTTCTTCGTCCAGTCCGTCAAAATCCTGAATGACTATCAATTTATTCATCAATTCTTTGTCCCTGTAATGATACAATGATTTGCTGGTTATGCGGGTCATATTCATCACGTCTTCCTGTGGCATGCAATGGGCAATCCCGTTTATCAAATGGCTTTTTCCTTCTCCGCTTGACCCCTGTACCAGTCCATGCATGAGGTATGGCATTTTATAACTCGAAGCGAGTATAAAAAGAAGTAATCTGTTTTCTTCTTCCCCTACAATGCCGTTTTGTTCCAAAAGCGCATTGATGTTTTGCAACAATTGGGCTTTTGAGAGGAATGCAATGGCTTTTTCATGCGCCTGTGGCGTAAGTTCCCTTTCGGAATACTTATCGGTTACTGGGTTTATTTCTGCCTCAAATAGCAAATCCCGATGCTGTTCCAATAAGTCCGTTAGCTGTAGTAAATCTGCTTCTAGTTCCTGATAATCAAAACCCTGTTTCTCGGAGAGTTCCGTACACTGGTTCTGAACGTTTGAAAAATCAAACAAATCCACTTTCAGGCGATGTTTCTTTTGAGTAGTGGTTTCCACGATTTGAAGAGACACCCTAAGATTGCCTAAATCCATCGGCAGATTGCCCACTACATAAAATGTCCCTGTTGTTCCTTTAAAACTGATTTTGTAATCATTGTGTACTTGTAAAGTGACATTTGATTTTTCAGTTGTTGCGTTTTTAAAGAGTTTTAGTATTCCGTCCGTTCCATAATTGACCCACATGTCATTTAAACTGTGTCCCTCTGGCAATTCAACAATTGACAGAGGTACGTCGGGTCTGAGCTCCTGCATTTGTAATCTAATCTTCTCCATAGTCTTACCGCTTTATGATTATTATTGCTTCTAATTCATATAATGATTTGATGGCTTCCAGATGTTGTGGCAATAGTACTCCGTTGTGTAATGCTATAATCGCCTCCCTTTGATCCAGCACCTTGCTTTGCAAAACACTGGCGCAGTCAATTAAAGTCGGAACCAAGTACAATCGTTTAGTCAACGGATGCGGATAGGCGGGATAAATTCCCTCTTCATTGAGGTATTCTTCTTTTGGCGAATCCAAATCAAATCGCAGGGCAAAGAAATTGACAATGGAATTATCTTTACCCAGTATTGGAAAAATAAGCCCGTAGCGTCCAAAAACGGTATAGGCTGTCATGGTATCATCCCGCACAGGCGCAACACTCTTGGTTAGCAGTCCCAGTTCTTCTAACTGGTCTTTTACCTGCTGTGCTTTGCGGTGGTGGAACTGTCCTGAATTAAAACCTATTCTGAGTTCAGAATAATCCAATCCGAGACGTTTCAAGTGTTCATTAGGCTTGATTGCCTTGGCACTACGGATGCCTGTTTCAAAAGACCGAAATAGGGTTTCTAAACTTTCCATAATTGTTTTTTCAATTATTATTTTTTAAACTTTTATATAATTTTAAGAATGACTACAGACTCCTAGAGTTTAGCCAATAAAGAAATAAAAAGAGGAGCAAAATACTGTTACACTGACCTCTTGTGGTATTCAAAGGCATTGTTTGACAACATCCTATAAAGTTTTTGAAAAACTTTTTTACTAAATATTATCTTTTTGAAAGTATAAACAAACAAGCATTTGGATATCTCTGTTGTGCACCTGTATGCCTGCATATATACCTCTAACTGTTTTCCTGACTATGTTACGACATACCTGCGTTCTTGTGTACATATTTCCCTTTATGCTCACGTACATGCGTACATTCATGTCTGCGTTTATACATTTATTCTTGTATTTTCGCACGCTGGTAACTGATATAATCCAGAAATAAAAAGAACTTAATATCGTGGTGGTTAGTTTTTAACGATAGTTTTAGCATTACATATAACAGCAATGCTTTTATAAATCAGCTTTTTACGCTATAAATGGATTATTTTCAAATGATTTTATCATCAACAGACCTTTACAAATCTGGCAGAAAAATAAAACAGCCTAAAGCTGTTTTTCTCTGTTAACTTTAATCCGCCTGAAAAGGCGGGTTCTTGTGTTCAGCAGAACACGGCAAGTTGTGTTTTGAGGCACTCGAAATTCGATTAGTGCCTCAAAACAACTTGCCCTGCCGGGAGCTGAAAACACCTTCCGAAGTCAGGTCTTTTTTTGCAGAAGTTAAAAATTGATTTTCTAACAAATTGCAACATTTAGTTATGTTCGTTTTACAAAGATAGAATCTAAAAAACTGAATATCATAAGCAAAATTTATTCATGATAAAGGGTTTCGTTCTCAGCTTTTACAAAGATAATATGCTTTTTTATGATATTGATGGTCATAATATGTTCATGAAAGCATGAGCTAAATGTAATTTATAAGCTTTATTTTTCAGAAGTATCTTTGAAGTTTTCTTTCTGATTTTCAGTCTTCTCATTTATCATTTGGTCATGATCTACAGGAAACAATATCCTGATTTCATTTAGCAGTTCAAATTCATCGATTGGGAATAACTGCAGGGCTATTCCCAGTATAAGCCCGACATCAATTGACCGATTCTCTATTGTATTAGGAACTTTAGCCCCATCATGATCGAGAGCCACAATACATAATTTCATCAAATTTTTGATAATTGAGGCGAGTTCTAAATAATCGAACACTCTAATTTGTGCAGTATATATTCCGTCTTTATCCTTAGTTGGTTTTAAAGTAGTAAGACACATGGCTGTTAATTTCTCCATACTTCTTTGTTTTTTAATTTCAACTGTTTCCATAATATTTAATTTTTAGTTTGTTTTACTTTTTATTGCATTTAGTTTTTATGGTTCATTATTACTTACTGTTTTAATGCGATCCAATTCAGCTTCTACAATTACGCAGGCTCTTTCATAAAAAAGAGTACATCTTCTCTCTAGGTGTTCTGTATCCAGTAAAGAAGATCTCTTTACGTTCATCCATCGAAGTGAACTT
>CAUPKA010000018.1:0-90126 GCA_963511725.1 uncultured Flavobacterium sp. | reverse complement strand
TGAACCTTTGTTACGTCCAGCAATTTCTCCTTTGTAAGGTTCGTATCCTATAAAACGGTGTGCCATAATAGCCTCACCAGCAGTAGCAGTAAGCAATTGATTACGCAATCCAATAATTCCACGTGATGGAATATTAAATTTCACAATCATACGCTCCCCTTTAGTTTCCATACTCAGCATTTCACCTTTACGCATAGTAACGAACTCAACCGCTCTTCCCGAAAGTGTTTCTGGTAAATCGATTGTTAATTCCTCAATTGGCTCACATTTTTTACCATCAATTTCTTTGATGATAACCTGTGGCTGACCAATTTGTAATTCGTAACCTTCTCTTCTCATTGTTTCGATAAGAACAGATAAGTGAAGTACACCACGGCCAAAAACCATAAACTTATCAGCAGAATCAGTTTCACCCAATTTCATTGCTAAGTTTTTCTCTAATTCTTTTGTCAAACGATCTCTAATATGTCGAGAAGTTACAAATTTACCCTCTTTCCCAAAGAAAGGAGAGTCATTAATTGTAAACAACATACTCATAGTAGGCTCATCGATATCAATTGTTGCTAAAGCTTCAGGGTTTTCAAAATCGGCGATAGTATCTCCAATTTCAAATCCTTCAACACCAATAATAGCACAAATATCTCCAGCAATTACTTGTTGTACTTTTTTACGACCAAGACCTTCAAAAGTATGAAGTTCCTTGATACGTGATTTAAATATAGTACCATCTCTTTTTACTAATGAGATTGGCATACCTTCATTCAAAACACCTCTTTCAAGACGACCGATAGCGATACGACCTGTAAATGCTGAGAAATCTAAAGAAGTGATTAACATTTGTGGAGTTCCTTCAGAAACTTTAGGAGCAGGTACATTTTCGATAACCATATCCAATAATGCTTCAACATTATCAGTTACGTTTTCCCAATGATCAGACATCCAGTTATTTTTAGCAGAACCATAAACTGTTGGAAAATCCAACTGCCATTCTTCAGCACCTAATTCGAACATTAAATCAAAAACTTTTTCATGAACTTCTTCAGGAGTACAGTTTTCTTTATCAACTTTATTGATTACAACACATGGTTTTAATCCTAAATCAATAGCTTTTTGCAATACAAAACGAGTTTGTGGCATTGGGCCTTCAAAAGCATCTACCAAAAGGCAAACACCATCAGCCATATTTAAAACACGCTCTACCTCACCACCAAAATCGGCGTGACCAGGAGTATCGATAATATTGATTTTTGTTCCTTTATATACTACAGAAACATTCTTTGAAGTAATGGTAATACCTCTTTCACGCTCTAAGTCGTTGTTATCAAGGATTAAGTCACCTGTGTTCTCGTTGTCACGAAATAACTGACAGTGATACATAATTTTATCAACCAAAGTTGTTTTACCGTGATCGACGTGGGCAATAATTGCAATGTTTCTAATAGCTTCCATCTGTGATTTTTAATGGGTGCAAAGGTACACTTTATTTTGATATAAAAAATCTTTATGCAATAGTTTGCTATTTTGTTAACACATAAGCAATTAATACTACACTAAACAAATAGTGTCAGAATTTATTTAGAATGAAGTTTTAAATTTTAACATTAAATTAATTATATTTGATTAATGAAAGATAAAGCCAATCAAACAACCTTAACTTATACACTCATAGCGCTATTTATTGCTATTATTAGCTATAAATTAGCAAAGCATTATTCTTTCTATTTAAATGCTTATACTTTTGGTTTTATTAAAGACATACTTTTCATAATAACTACTGGTCTTCTCTTTAGATATATTTTATACAAAAACAGCAAAAGATATACAGAAATATACAAAAACCTCAAACAAACGAACGACAAACTCAAAGAATCTAACGAAAAATATGACATCGTTGCAAAAGCAACCAGCGATACAATTTGGGACTGGAAAATACCCGAAGACAATTTTACCTGGAACAAAGGCATCGAAGTAATATACGGCTACAACCAAGATCAAGTCGGTAATATCTCCAAATGGTGGTTCGACAATATACACCCTGAAGACAGTGTAAAAATGTCCATTAAACTCTATTCTTTTTTAGAACAAAAAACCGAAAAATGGCAAGATCAATATCGTTTTAAATGCGCAGACAATAAATACAAATATGTACTGGATAGAGGTTTTATTTTAAAAGACGAAAACGGAAAAGCCATTCGAATGATTGGTGCGATCCAAGATATTACCAAACAAAAAGAAGAAGAAAATCGACTAAAACTGCTTGAAACAGTCTTTACCGAAGCTCGCGATTCAATTATTATCACCCAAGCAACTTCTGATGACCACCAAATTCCCAAAATAGTTTTTGCAAATCCTGCATTTAGCAAAATGTCAGGCTATGCACATTCTCAAATCATAGGAAAGTCTCCTAATTTTTTCATGGGGAAAAATTCCGACCCTAATGAAATCGAAAAATTAACACAAGCCATAAAAAACAGAAAAGAATGTTTTCTTGAAATTATACTTTACAAAAAAGACCATTCAGAATACTGGGTAAGCCTTTCATTCATTCCTGTTTACAATCTTGAACAGGATCTATCTCACTGGATTTCGATACAAAGAGACATTACAGAAGAGAAAAAATTAGAAAAAGAAAAAGAAATACTCATAAGGGAATTAACCCTTAACAATAAGGATTTAAAACAATTTTCATATATCACATCTCACAATTTAAGAGCCCCATTATCAAACTTAACAGGCTTATTAAACTTAATCAACCATGTTTCAATTGAAGACGAGGATTTAAAAGAAATCATAAATGGATTCAAAACATCCACTCATCTACTAAATGAGACTGTTAATGATTTAGCCAAAGCAATTACCATAAAGGACAGTCCTCCCATACAAAATGAAGAATTACAAATACAAAATGTTTTCAAAAACACACTCAACCAACTAAATTTAAACACCGAAACGACAAAACCAAAAATAAACATCAACTACGGAAACGTTTCAAAAATAAACACCAATAAAGCTTATCTTGAAAGTATCCTACTCAACTTATTTACCAATTCTCTTAAATTCAGATCAAAAAACAGAGATTTAATTATTGACATCACCATATCAGAAGCCGACCAAATAATTTCAATCAATTTCAAAGATAACGGCATCGGAATAGACTTAAAAAGACACAAAAACAAAATATTTGGCCTCTATCAAAGATTTCACGATTACCCAGACAGCAAAGGCTTAGGACTATTCTTAGTAAAATCTCAAATAGAAACCATGGGCGGTACAATAAGTATCCAAAGTGAAGTCGAAAAAGGAACTGAATTCATACTAACGCTTAAATCTTTTTAAAATGTTAGACTTAATTATGTGCATCGATGATGACCCAATTACATTAATGCTATTTAAAAAAGTAGTACAAAAAGCTTCTTTTGCAAAAGAAATAATATACGCCCACAATGGCCAAGAAGCAATTACGTTTATCGACAATATCAAGAGCGAAGACACAAAGCCCCAATTGCTCTTTTTAGATCTAAACATGCCCGTAATGGGAGGCTGGGAGTTTCTTGATTTGTTTAACAACTCCAATTATTACCTTTCAAACAATACTAAAGTCATCATTTTAACATCAACAATAGACCCCGAAGACATCAAAAAATCAAAATCATATCCTAATGTCATTGAATTCCTATCCAAACCCATCACAGTAGAAATGCTGTATTATTTAGAGTCAAGAATCTAATCATTATAACTGATTAAAACACAACCTTATTAATCAGAAAAAATAAGGCATAAAAAAAGCTCCTTAAAAAAGGAGCTTTTTTTATATAAATTACATTACTTACAATTTAGCAACATGCTTAGTTAACTTAGACTTCAAGTTTGAAGCTTTGTTATCATGGATGATGTTTTTCTTAGCTAATTTATCAATCATAGAAATCACATTTGATAATTTAGAAGTAGCATCAGCTTTATCAGTTGCAATTCTTAATGCTTTAATAGCATTACGAGTAGTTTTATGTTGGTATCTGTTTAATACTCTTCTCTTTTCGTTACTTCTAATTCTCTTTAGAGCTGACTTATGATTTGCCATTTTATTATATTTTTATCTTTACTATTTCTTTTTTGTAGTCCGTAAGGGAATCGAACCCCTGTTACCAAGACGAAATCTTGGCGTCCTAACCCCTAGACGAACGGACCAGTATCACCTAAGTTTTTTAATCGAATCAAAATCGAATTTTGTAGCCCGTAGCGGAATCGAACCGCTCTTACATGGATGAAAACCATGCGTCCTAACCGATAGACGAACGGGCCATTTTCCCTCTAAGTTCAGGATAACTTTAACAGCAAAAAGAAAATTTGTAGCCCGTAGCGGAATCGAACCGCTCTTACATGGATGAAAACCATGCGTCCTAACCGATAGACGAACGGGCCATACTTCTCTAATGCGGATGCAAAAATACAACTATTTTTGAGAAGTACAATAGTAGAGGCAAAAAAAATTTATTTTTTTTAATATGCCTTCGCAAAAAGCACCCTTCCAACTGAAGCACTACCAGTAAACACACAGCTTCCCGCCTGTTCTACTCTATCCAAAGGAATGCATCTAATGGTTGCTTTAGTCAATTCTTTTATCTTCTCTTCTGTTGCCGCGGTACCGTCCCAATGTGCTGAAACAAAGCCTCCTTCGCCGTCAAGAACCGCTTTAAACTCATCAAAACTATTTACTTCGGTAATATGGGTATTTCTATAATTTAATGCTTTTTCGAATAAATCTTTTTGAATTTGCTCTAATAAATCGCTGATATAAGTTGTGATTCCGTCTTTAGAAACTACTTCTTTTGTCAAAGTATCTCTTCTTGCTACTTCAAAAGTTCCGTTTTCTAAATCTTTTGGACCAACAGCAATTCGAACTGGCACCCCTTTTAATTCCCATTCCGCAAATTTAAATCCTGGCTTCTGAGTTGTTCTATTATCAAATTTTACAGATATGTTTAATTTTTTAAACGCTTTCACCAAAACATCAACTTCGTTTGAAATGGCATCCAATTGTTCATCACTCTTATATATAGGGACAATAACTACTTGTATTGGAGCTAAATTTGGAGGCAAGACCAATCCTTGATCATCCGAATGAGTCATTACCAATGCTCCCATCAATCGGGTTGAAACTCCCCATGATGTTCCCCAAACGTGTTCTTGCTTTCCTTCGGCATTAGCAAACTTCACATCAAAGGCTTTTGCAAAGTTTTGTCCTAAAAAGTGTGAAGTTCCTGCCTGCAGTGCTTTACCATCTTGCATCAAGGCTTCGATGCAATACGTTTCATCAGCACCTGCAAAACGTTCTGTTTCTGTTTTCAACCCTTTTATAACTGGAATAGCCATGAAATTTTGAACAAAATCAGCGTAAACATTCATCATTTTCTCTGATTCTTCTATTGCCTCAACTTTAGTTGCATGTGCCGTATGTCCTTCTTGCCATAAAAACTCTGCTGTTCTCAAGAACAAACGAGTTCTCATTTCCCAACGCACCACATTTGCCCATTGGTTTATTAATAAAGGTAAATCCCTATACGATTGCACCCATCCTTTATAAGTAGACCAAATAATAGCTTCACTTGTAGGGCGTACAATTAATTCCTCTTCTAGTTTTGCATTTGGATCAACCATTAATTTACCTGGTTTATCAGGATCATTTTTTAATCTATAATGTGTAACTATAGCACACTCTTTTGCAAATCCTTCTGCATTTTTCTCTTCCGCCTCAAACATGCTTTTGGGAACAAACAAAGGAAAATAAGCATTTTGATGCCCTGTTTCTTTAAACATTCTATCAAGTTCAGCTTGCATTTTTTCCCATATAGCATACCCATAAGGTTTTATTACCATACAACCTCTAACCCCTGAATTCTCTGCTAAATCGGCCTTAACAACCAACTCATTGTACCATTTTGAATAATCTTCCGCTCTTGTTGTTAGGTTCTTGCTCATTTTGAATAATTTGGCATAATATTTGTTTCTTAATAATTTAACTAAATAATTACGCAAAACTAACTAATTTTGTATTGTCCAACAATAAAATAATCTGCCGAAATGAAAACAAATGCATTAATTACTCGGAAAGCATCACTTAATTCCTTAATTGTATTTTTAGGTTTGATAATAACCTCTTGTGGTTCTTATCAAAACAGCTCCTATTATGATAGTGACGGTATTTATAGCACAAATGGAGAGAAAGTTGTTGTGAAAAATAATGAAGCCACTCAAGCTTCGTCGATCCAATACAAACAATATTTCAATTCATTACAAACCGCTGGAACATCTAACGAAATATTTACTGATGTAAATAGCTACAGCAGTGACTATAATACTGAAAACGACTCAATACAAGCACCCTCTACAGGATATGCTTCATGGGGCAGTTCTCCTCAAGAAACAACCGTAACGGTTTATCCAGATACTTCTTGGTATTTCGGTTATGGCTGGAGCTACCCATATTATGGTTACGGTTATGGTTATCCATATTATGGATGGAGCCCTTATTACAGTTGGGGTTACTCTGGGTACGGCTGGGGCTATCCTGGATGCGGATATTCAAGTTATGGTTACAGCTATGCTACTCCTTATTCCTATAATTATAACCGAAGAGGATCGTCTTATGCAGGGAACTACACTAACAATAGAGTTACCGCTTACGACAATAACAGAGCCTACAACAGTAATAGAAGCTATAACAATAGAACCTATAACAGTAATAGAACTTACAACAATAGAAGTAGTGTTACCGACAGAAACAGTATTTACAATAATACTTACAATAGAAATAGCTCTAATGACATAGTAAACAGAAAGGCTCCAACTTTTACAAACAGAAATAACTATACTAATTCTACTTCTAGAAATTACACACAAAGTCAATCTCAATCTAGAAGCAATAATAGCAATTACACACAAAGCAGAACAAATAGTTCAAGTCAAAACTCACAAAGATCTAGCTACACCCCAAGCAATAATTCTTATAGAAGCAGTGGTGGTGGCAATATGTCTAGCGGAGGCGGAAGAACGTCTGGCGGTGGTAACGGTGGAGGAAGAACAGGTGGCGGAAGAAGATAAAAAAACACTAATCGAGAAAATTAACTAACCTCAAGTTCAACCCATGAAAAAGAACCTTTTGTTATTTTTAGCAGCAGGATTAACATTCTCTACAGTACACTCACAAGAAATAAATGACGCTATGCGTTATGCACAAAATAACCAGAACGGAACTGCTCGATTTAGAGCTATGGGAGGTGCTTTTGGCGCCCTTGGAGGTGATTTATCTGCTATAAATGTGAATCCAGCAAGTTCTGCTGTTTTTTCTAACAACCAAATTAGCACAACTTTAAGTAATTTCAGCACCAAAAATAATTCTAATTATTTTGAAACCAATGCTTCCAAGAGCGATAATTCATTTGATATGAATCAAGCAGGTGGTGTTTTTGTTTTTAGAAACAATAATTCAAGTAGTAACTGGAAAAAATTCTCCATTTCTATAAATTACGAAAACACAAATAATTTTGACAACAAAATCAATTCTTTTGGAACCAATCCAACAAATAATATTAGTGATTATTTTTTAAGCTATGCCAATGCAAATCCTAGTAGAAATCAACCTGGAATTCCATTAGGAGTAATTACAGATTACAATTATTTTCAACTGAATTATGCTGACCAGCAAGCTTATTTGGGATATTATGGCTACCTAATCAATCCTTTGGATGAAAATGACAACAGCAACACCATCTACACATCGAATGTACCAGCTGGAGGAAATTACTATCAAGAAAACAGCATAATTTCAACAGGGTATAATGGCAAATTGTCTTTTAATACCGCTACTTCATACAAAGACAAAATTTATATAGGATTAACTTTAAACTCTCATTTTACTGATTACAGAAAAAACACTCTTTTTTATGAAGAAAACGACAACACAAATACTAATATTGTTGACTTAGTAAGTACTTCATTCGAAAATGAGATAGCCACTTATGGATCAGGATTTTCATTCCAGCTTGGAGCTATTGCTAAAGTTACCAACGAAGTCCGCTTGGGACTTTCATACGAATCGCCTACTTGGTATACTCTTAAAGATGAAGTAAGACAAAATCTGGTTTCTCATGTTTTCAATTACACTAATAACACTGATCCTAGTATATCTTTTGAAAACCCTGACTCAAATGATGTTGTCATTTATGATACTTATAAATTAAGAACTCCTGGCAAATTAACTGGAAGTTTGGCTTATATTTTTAATACAAAAGGATTAATCAGTTTTGATTACAGCTTCAAAGATTATGGCAATACTGAATACTCTACAGAAAGAGATTCAAGAAATGAGTTTGTGAACAGTGATATATCCAACCAGCTAACTGGTGCTTCGGAATTTAGAATTGGTGGAGAATACAAAATTAAAGCATTGAGCCTTAGAGCTGGATATCGTTTTGAACAAAGTCCCTACAAAAACGCTAGAACCATTGGAGATTTGAATAGTTATTCAGGAGGTTTGGGCTATAATTTTGGCACATGGAAATTAGATTTGGCCTACACCTATGCCGAAAGAAATTCACAACAAAGTTTTTTCAGTCAAGGATTTACAGATAGTGCTAAAATAAACACCATAAACAACAATGTTTCTATGACTTTAGCATTTGAACTATAGTTTTTAAAGAGATTTACTTTATTTGTATAGAAACCATTTCATTGATTTGAAGTGGTTTTTCTTTTAGAAAGCTGTACTGAAAAACTAAAAATTGTAAAATAGCCCCGATAGAAGTGGAAATCCTCCCGATTTTTCTTCGGGAGATTGTAACGGATAGCGGGAGAAATGCTCTTAAAAAAACGAAATGTGTTGCTCCAAATCATTTTTACACAAACAAAACGTCCATTTTAAAAGGAAACAGGCAGGGTTTCAGCAAAAAATTGTAATTTTGCAGATTCCTAAATTATCAGGAATATAATATTATGAGAACGAAGTCTTTAAAAAAGAACAAAATAAATGTGATCACCCTAGGGTGTTCCAAAAATGTATATGATAGTGAAGTGCTAATGGGTCAACTTCGCGCAAGCGGAAAAGAGGTGACTCATGAAGCCAAAGCCGAAGATGAAGGAAATATTATCGTGATAAATACCTGTGGTTTTATTGACAATGCCAAGGCAGAATCGGTAAATATGATATTGGAATATGCTGATAAAAAAGAAAAAGGACTTGTAGACAAAGTTTTTGTAACCGGATGTTTATCAGAAAGATACAGACCGGATTTAGAAAAAGAGATTCCAAATGTCGACCAATATTTTGGAACTACAGAATTACCGGCTTTGCTAAAAGCTTTGGGCGCCGATTACAAGCATGAATTACTAGGAGAACGTTTGACTACAACTCCAAAAAATTATGCTTATCTGAAAATTTCGGAAGGTTGTGATAGACCCTGCAGTTTTTGTGCTATTCCGCTAATGAGAGGAAAAAACGTGTCGCAAACTATTGAAAAGCTAGTCAAAGAAGCTGAAGGATTAGCTCGTGATGGTGTAAAAGAATTGATTTTGATTGCTCAAGACTTGACTTATTACGGTCTTGATTTGTACAAAAAAAGAGCTCTTGGAGAATTATTAGAAGCTTTGGTAAAAGTAGAAGGAATTGAATGGATTCGTCTGCACTACGCCTTCCCTACCGGATTCCCGATGGATGTGCTTGAAATCATGAAACGCGAACCTAAAATTTGTAATTATATTGATATTCCGCTGCAGCACATTGCGGATTCTGTTTTAAAATCAATGCGCCGCGGAACTACTCAAGAAAAAACAACACAATTATTAAAAGACTTTAGAGCTGCCGTTCCCGGAATGGCAATTAGAACTACTTTGATTGTGGGTTATCCTGGAGAAACACAAGAAGATTTTAATATTTTGAAAGATTTTGTTCAAGAAATGAAGTTTGACAGAATGGGTTGTTTTGCCTATTCGCATGAAGAGAACACACATGCTTTTTTACTTGAAGATGATGTCCCTGCTGATGTGAAACAAGATCGTGCTAACGAAATTATGGAATTGCAATCTCAAATTTCCTGGGATTTGAATCAAGAAAAAGTTGGAAAAACTTTTAGATGTATTATTGACAGAAAAGAAGGTGGTCATTTTGTAGGCAGAACCGAGTTTGACAGCCCTGATGTAGATAATGAAGTATTAATTGACGCTACAAAACATTATGTAAAAACAGGTGATTTTGCAATGATCAAAATTATTGAAGCAACAGAATTTGATTTATACGGAGAACCAGTTTAGATTTTTTAAATTTTCAAGATTGTATTTTATGAAGACATTTAAAACAGTATTGTTTGCAACATTTTTATTTTTATCAGCCAACACTATTTCGGCTCAATACAATAATGGTTACGGCGGCGGATACGGTGGAAATGGTTATGGCGGAAATGGTTATGGCGGAAACGGCTACGGCAGATCCAGCCAAATGAACCAAATGCAAGCCAGTCAGCCAAGTGCGCCAAAACCTGTACCGGTAGAGGAAACTGCTGGAAAAATAGTTGCCTATTATAAAAAAGAGCTTAATTTGGATGCGCTTCAGGAGGTTGTTGTGAAAAATATTTACATCAAATCGCTAAAAAAAGAGGAGATTTTAATGAAAAAAGAAATTAGCGATGATGATAAAAAAGAGGAATTTAAAGTTCTAAGCGAAATGACAGAAATGGAAGTAAAAGAGATTTTAAACAAGGATCAAAAAGAGAAATTCAAAAATCTGATTGAAGAAAGAAAAAGCAAAATGGAATCTCGAAAACGCTAAAAGCTCACGATTAAATTCTTTTGAAAATATTCCAAAATCATGACAAAAACCATTTACTATCTCATTCTAGTACTTTTAATCGTTTCATGTGGCACAAATCCACACAAATCAAGCGAAAAAGTTTATGACGACCAAATAAAATCCTTAAATCAAACCATTGCCACAAAAGAAGCCATACCTTTAAAAAACGAACCTTTTGTTGTGATTGACAGTGTTGCTTATCGATACAATAATCAATTGCTCAATTATAAAGACACGCTTTCTAAAACTGAGACTAAGATTTTACAAAACGGCATCGTCTCTGAATGGGTTGGTACCGTTAATTTTAATTTAAGAAAGCCTAACTTTATTATTATTCATCATACTGCACAGGATTCTATCCAGCAAACTTTAAAAACATTTACTTTAAAAGAAACCAAAGTAAGCGCACACTATGTGATCGGGCGAGATGGAAAAGTAATTCACATGCTCAATGATTATTTAAGAGCTTGGCATGCTGGGAATGGATCATGGGGTAAAAACACTGATATTAACTCCACTTCTATTGGAATTGAATTGGACAATAATGGCACTGAGCCTTTTTCAGATCTACAAATCAATACTTTACTGGCTCTTTTAACCAAATTAAAAAAAGACTACAATATTCCAGCACAAAACATAATTGGACATGCTGATATTGCCCCTACAAGAAAGAAAGATCCAAGTGCTTTATTCCCTTGGAAACTTTTGGCTGTAAATGGTTTTGGCGTTTGGCCAGAAGACGAACTTCCTTGTCCTCCACCAGAATTCAATGCAGAACAAGGTTTACAAGTGATTGGTTATAATACTAAAAATCTTTCGGCAGCTATTATCGCTTTTAAGCTTCATTTTATCCAAACTGAAGTTAATGATGTTTTAGACGAAAAAACAATAAGCACTATCTATTCTGTTTACAAAAAATAGAAATACAATTCACAAAAAAAAACGCTTTTTGGATTAACCAAAAAGCGTTTTTTTGTTTATATTTATTAGTCTAAAAAATTTCATTTCTTTAAATTGGGAATAAATTACACGAATGACTCATTCAATATTAAGTAAGAGCAAGCATCAACCGAAATCATTTTTTAAATTATCTGATTTTAAAGTCTAAAACAATGATCAAACCAAAAATATGGTTATCCTCTCCACACATGGGAGGTTCCGAACTTAGCTATATACACGATGCTTTTGACTCTAATTGGATTGCTCCATTTGGGGCAAACATAACAGAATTTGAACATGATTTAGAAAAATACCTTTCCAATGGTGTTTTTGTAACAGCTCTGAGTTCGGCAACTGCTGCTATTCATTTAGGTTTAATACTCTTAGATGTAAAATCTGGCGACACAGTAATTTGTCAATCCTTTACATTCGCAGCATCAGCCAATCCAATTTTATATCAAGGAGCGACTCCCATTTTTATTGATAGTGAAAAAGAAACATGGAATCTTTGCCCTATAGCTTTAGAAAATGCTATTGTGGATACAATTTACAAAGGTCAAATTCCAAAAGCAATAATCACGGTTCATTTATATGGAACTCCTTATAAAATAGACGAGATTAGAGCCGTTGCCGACAAATATAACATTCCTATTCTTGAAGACAGCGCCGAAGCCTTAGGAAGCAGTTATAAAGGACAAAAATGCGGGAGTTTTGGGGATATCAGCGTTTTTTCATTTAATGGAAATAAAATCATAACTACCTCTGGAGGAGGAGCTATAGTAACTCCAAACCATAAACAAAAGAAAAAAATACAGTTTCTTGCTTCGCAATCCAAAGATGAAGCACCTCATTACCAACACAGTGAACTAGGTTTCAATTACCAAATGAGCAATATTTGTGCAGGTATTGGACGCGGACAAATGAAAGTTCTCGATGAGCATATTACTTTGCGAAGAGCAATGCATGATTTCTATATATCTCTTTTTGAAAACATTCCTGGAATCACCGTTTTTACGACAGCAAATCCGGAGTATTTTTCTAATTATTGGCTAACTTCCATACTTGTAAATCCTGCTGAAACTAAAAACGGAATAGACAAAGAAACTATCCGATTGACTTTATTAGATGCTAATATAGAATGCAGGCCTTTATGGAAACCCATGCATCTGCAGCCATTGTATAAAGACTATCCTTTTTACGGAAAAAAAGTGGCAGAAACATTGTTTGAAAATGGACTGAGTCTTCCTTCAGGATCTAATCTAACCGATTCCGATAAAGACCGCATTCAAACCTGCTTATTAAATCTATTGAGCTAATTACATTTTCTAGATTACTGAAATAAAAAAGCTGCCAAAACCACGGAGGATCTTGACAGCCAAAAAAAAAATATCTTTATATTGCTTTTTAAAATCTAAGCCAAGGAGATTCTCTTTATTAGAATCCGTAAACTACAGCTAAAAGAAATTGAGAAGCCGATTTAGCAGGAGCTAAATCCGAATCAGTAAACATAACTTCATCTGAATTTGAATCCATTCTAAACTCAGGAATAATAGTTAATCCGCTTACTTTATAATTTCCTGATAAAGTAAAAGCAGTTACATCAGTATCACCAGAACCTTCTTTATATTTAAAATATTCAGCACGTAATCCTAGAGCAAAAGCATCAGTAAGAGCATAAGATGGATATAAAGCTGCTCCTGTATAACCTACTTTATCTTCGTTTGAAAAATCAGCAGCATTGAAACCTAATTTAAATTTTTTAGAAAGCTGGAATGTAGCAGTCAAATCTACAATAGTACCGCTTACTGAACCGTCCATTGCGTTTAAATAAGCACTGATTCCATCAGTCGCAAAAGACAATTGTCCTCCAACAGCATTCAATCCTTTTACGGGATCCGCTTTATAGGAGTTCCAAGAATCATTAAACAAACCTAACATTGCCCCAAATTTCTCAGATATTTTATAATTTGCTTTTAAACCTGCATTTTGGAATGGCCCGTTAGTAAACAAATAAGAAGTTGAATAGGCAAAATTACCCACCGGAGAAATTACCTCATAACCAATAAAAGTCCCCATATAACCAGCAGTCAAACTCAATTTGTCTGAAACCGCATAAGTCGCATACAAATTTTGAATGTGGAATGAATCACCAGAAGTACTTAACCCAGGAACAGGATCACCATTAGCATCATATACTTCACCTGGTTCATTTGGGATTGATTGTCTTTGCCCTCTTGGTCCAAAAGACACTTCACCAACAAAAGACACTTTTTTTATTGTTTTCTTAAAAGCAATATCCAGCATCCCCAAAGAAACCGAATTCTGATCTGTTCCAAAGCTTGTTTGGATGTTTGGAACTTTTGCAAAATCATACTTGTAATATAAATCTCCAGAACCTGTTATTTCTAATGGGGTAGTTGCTGGTGCATCTTGTGCAAATGAAATACTCGTTGTTAAGACTAAAACTAAAATCGCTAATACTTTTTTCATCGTTAATTTGTGTTTTTGTTAGTAATTTAATCAATGGCTTTTCAGCCAGATTTTGGTTATTTTTTTCTTTCTTTAGAGCGAAATTATTAACTTTTCGTTAACATGAAAATTTTTTTTAAAGTTTCTGAAAAGAATTATTAATATCCAAAAATCATTGCAGAAATATGATCAAATTACGTTTTTTTTGTTCTTATTTTGAAAATTCAATAATGATATATTTTTAAAAATACCCATAAAAACTACACATCATTTATTTAACGAATACCAAAAATAGCATTTTATTCATTTAAAAAATAAAAATAAAAAACATACCCCTAAAAAAATAGGGGTATCTACAGAATTAAAAAAATAACCAAACTCGTCATTAAATACGTTTAAGGATTCTGATAAAAAAGAAAATCAGTCAATAAGAAATAACCTCATCTACGTTTACAATCACTCAATAATAACCGATTTCATATTCATAAATTCTTTGATGCCTACACTAGATAATTCTCGACCATAACCTGATTTTTTTGTGCCTCCAAAAGGAATCCTAGAATCTGATCGAACCAAAGAATTCACAAAAACATTTCCTGCTTCAATTTTTCTGGCCAAAATATAAGCACGTTCTCTATCCTCAGTCCAAATAGCCGAAGCCAAACCATATTTATGACTATTGGCAATTGCAATAGCTTCGTCCTCATTTTTTGCTCTAATAAGAGCAGCAAGCGGTCCAAAGGTTTCTTCTTGAAAAGCAATATTACCAGAATCAACAAAATCTATCAGCGTTGGCTGAAAATTACAATGATCACGCTCTCCCCCTACTACCAATTGAGCACCTTGATGCAAAGCATGTTCCAATTGATAGCTTAATTTTTCAGCCAAGTCAATTCTGGCCAAAGGCCCCATATCGATTCCGCTTTGCAGTGGATTTCCTTGATGCAGTTTTTTTATTTTTTCAGCAAAAAGAAAAGCAAACTCCTCGGCTACTTTTTGCGTAACAATAAAACGCTTGGCACAAATACAGGCCTGACCTGCATTCAGCATTCTAGATTGTGCTGCTACAGTAGCCGCTTTTTCTAAATTAGCATCATCCAAAACAATAAAAGCATCTGAGCCACCTAATTCCATCACTGATTTTTTGATATACTTTCCTGCCAGCGCAGCCACCGAAGATCCAGCCGCTTCACTTCCTGTTAAAGTAACTCCATGAACAATATCAGCAGCAATTACACTTTCTACCTGAGGAATATCTATAGTAACTTGTTGAAAAACACCTTCTGGAAAACCTGCTTTTAAAAAAGCATTTTCAATAGCTTTAGCACAGCCAATAACATTTGGGGCGTGTTTTAAAAGAGTAACATTACCCGCCATGATTACTGGTGCCGCATAACGCAACACTTGCCAAAAAGGATAATTCCAAGGCATAATCGCAAATATCGCTCCTTGAGGATCATAGACAGACATGCTTTTGAAAGGAGTATCATAATATTCATCTTTGAGCATTTTTTCGGCATTATCAGCATAAAAATCACAATTTGCAGCTGATTTTTCAACCTCAGAAATTCCCTCAGATAGAATCTTGCCCATTTCGTTCGTAATAAGCATCCCCAATTCCTCTTTGTTAGTCCGGAATATATTAGCCAGATTTTTCATTTTATCGGCCCTTTCCTGAAAAGTAGTAGTGTGCCAATACTTGAATGCCAATTCAGACAACTTTAATTTATGAGACAATTGAGCATTAGTCAAGACTTCATGTTCTGCTATTTCAGTTTGCGTGAATGGATTTATAGATTTGAATATCATTTTAAAATAGTATAATGTTAAAAAAATAGTAGTGTCAAAAAATCGAAATAAATAAAGGTATGATAATCTTATCAAAAACTTACACTTCGTGAAACAGTAGCCACTAAATTTAAAATTCAATTTTATAGTTACAATTACTTCTCTGTTTCGGGAGTGTCACCATAAATTCAAAATAGAAACAATACACATTAACCTTAAATGATGTGAAATTTTTGCTGTTTGAGTAAGAAAATAGCGAAAAAACAATTAAATATGAAATAATATTAAAATACATGATTATTATTTTTGTATATTTAGTTTTCTAACTAACATAACCAACTCAATATGACACGAAAAGCTAACATTCAAGACTTGGATCAATTAACAAATCTATTTGATCAATATGTTGTTTTTTATAAAAACCCATCCAATTATGAAAAACATAATGCCTTTCTAAAGGAAAGATTAGAGAACAATGAAGCAACCATTTTTGTAGCTTGTGATGACGAAAATTCTGGTAAAATTATTGGTTTTGCGCTCATCTATGTCACTTTTTCTTCATTGGCACTCAATAAAATAGTAATCCTAAACGATCTTTTTGTAGATCCTTTGGCACGAAAAAAAGGAATAGGCGAAAAATTAATTCTAGAAACTGTTGTGTTAGCCAAAGAAATCGGCTCACATACCATTCGATTAAGAACAGCTAAGAGTAATAATGTTGCTCAAAAATTATATCATAAAATGGGTTTTGTAAGAGAGGACTATGTTTACAGTTATGATCTTACTGTGTAATAATCACAACATATAATAAAGAACCCTTCTAAAATCAAAAAATGAGGACTTCAATCGAAAGTCCTCATTTTTTTTTGCATAGAAAACAAACCTAAGAAGCTTAATTGTTTTGAAATACTTTGATAATTATTTCATAGATTTTTTCTTTGTCCAACGGTTTTGTAATATAGCCCGAAAATCCAGCTTTCATTATTCTTTCTTTCACTTCAGATGAAGAATGAGCTGTTTGAGCAATTACAATTAGGTCTGGATTATCCTTTTTAATTATTTCAAAAGCTTCATAACCATCTAAAACTGGCATTTTAATATCCATAAAAATTAAATCTATCGCTGGATTTGATTTACTGATATCTACTACTTCTTGACCATTCCTTGCCCGTAAAACGGTGTGTTTTTTTAATTCTAATATTGTCTTTAATAATAGGAAATTGATATTATCATCCTCGGCCACTAAAATAGTTTTGGAATCTGAGTTTTTATTCGAGCATTCTTCATTGATTGCATTATTTTCAACAATATATTCTTCGTAAATTAATGGAATTGTAAATTTAAAAACTGATCCGCCTCCATAAACCGACTCAACATTAATTTCTCCGCCAAGCATTTCTACATAAGCCTTGGAAATGGACAAGCCTAATCCTAAACCACTAAGTGATATTGAATAATCATCTTCGACTCTTCGAAAGCGGTCAAAAACAACTTTCAAATCATTCTTACTGATTCCAATGCCTGTATCTTCAACTCTAAATTCTAATAACTGTTCCTCCTTATCAATTGAATAACCAAACGCAACATGCCCATTATCAGTAAATTTTATTGCATTCGTAAGCAGATTAACAATTATTTGCTTCAGCTTTACTTCATCAGTTAAAATATTATTTTCTAATTTATCGGTGCTTTCGCTAATATAAAAATCAATGCTTTTATCTTCGGGCACAGTCACCTTTAGCGTATTATACAACTCCTTAACGCATTTTTCAATATCTAGGCCTTTATAATTGGGAACTATTAATTTGGCATCAATTTTTGACATTTCAATTAAATCTTCAATAATAGACACTAAACTTTTCCCGCTGCTATTAATAATTTTCAAATACTTCATTTTTAGGTCTTCGCTCAAGCTTTCATTCAAAAGCAAATCCGAAAACCCAATAATAGCATTCATTGGCGTTCTAATTTCATGAGATAAATTTGCCAAGAAAGTCGACTTTAGCTTATCGCTTTCTTCGGCTCTTTCTTTGGATTTTTCCAATTGAAATCGGTTCTTTCTATGATCTTCAAATAAGTTTCCAATATGGCCAAATTCGCCTGGCTCTCTTTTTAGTAAACTAATTGAAATCTCTCGGTCGGTCTCTAAGATATTGGTTACCAATCGCAATGGCCTGTAAACCCATTTTCTAGAATAATAAATTGCTGCGATAAGTCCAACCAATGTGGCAATAACAATAATCAGCAATAACTCTTTGGTTCTTTCAAAATTAAGATAAGAAGATCTCTCAAATAATAATTCCCCAACTACATGATTATTGTGATCTTTAAGCTTTATCAATGAAGTTACTTTTTTATCTCCAATTGTATCGATAACAGCATCATTTAAAAGCCGAACATTAGAACTGCAGATATCTTCTAAATTTTTTAGATAAGCCTTATCCAATAAACGGACCATGAACATATATCCTGCTGGTTTCGTTTTTATTTTTCTAGGATCGTTTGAAGCATGAATTGTTCCGCCAAGCACTTCGACAATCCCCTCAGGGACTCTCATATAAAACCTGCAAAACTTGGTTTTATACAAATTTTTCATAGCCTGTACTGTTATAAAATCTTTAGCTTTAAAATAAGGCTTTGCTACACTAGTAATAAACTTTTTATCTAAACCATAAACCGAAATATAATCTACCTCATAAGTAGGAAATTCATTTGCGATATATCTTTTAAACCAAAGCGTGTCTTTAGATTTTGTAAAACTGACTAAAGCATCCCAATAGGTAAGATCATTAATAGTAACTATTTGAGTTTTCGAATTAAAATCAAACAATCGGTTTATCTCTGTTTTATACTGGTTTGAATTAGCTTTAAAAACATCATTTTCTTGCTGTACTGTATATAAATAAAGGGAAAGAAACAACAATATAAAGAGCGAACAAATACTAATGATTAACAATACCAATTTAAAATAAGTCGTTAATTTTAATGTTAATTTCATATACAGATATATTGTTTTTTTATTGAGTCGCATGCAATTGACGCTAATTATGCTGTTTGTTTGAAATCATGAAACTTCATTTCGCATAACTACTATTGATTTGCAGCCAATTTACGATTATGTTCATTTTATTAAGACTTTCCAATTGCAGCAAAAAAATAATAGCGCAATATAATTCTTTTTTTAGAATACAAAAAAACCAACTCTTTGACAGTTGGTTTTTGCGAATTTTAGCTAATTCTTGCCATTATATTTTCTTAGCAATTCTCTTGTTTTTATTCCAGATTCTTTCAAATCCTCATCCTTCCAATTACCTTCAGAGCTAGCTGACTTCTTTAACATAGAACAGGTTTCATCCTTATCTGAAATTGACCAAGTTATCCAGCTCAATTTTCTTTGCTCGATCCAGTCTATATATTCCTGCCAAGCTACATAGTTCATGGGACCATCACCAGAAGCTTCCATCCCTGCCGATTCGGAGACGAATATAGGCAGACCGCTTTTTATAGCTTCATCTGTTCGATCTCGCAACTCTTTTCCATGTGTAGCTGCATAAAAATGCATGGTGTACATCAAATTATTATAGCCTTTTATAGGATCTGCAGCAGGCAAATTAACATCCTGATCCCATTTTGGACTTCCTACCAAAATAACATTATCAGGATCATTTGCTCTAATGACTTTAATTACTTCTTCGGCATAGGCTTTTACTTCTGGCCAAGTTTCGTAATCCGGCTCATTAAAAACCTCATAAATTACATTCGGATATTTTCCGTATTTCTTTGAGATTTCATCAAAATATTCTTTGGCTTCTTTCAAATTAATATTATGACTGTGCCAATCGATAATTATATAAATATCTGATTTGATCGCTCCTTTAATAACTGATTCCATTTTTTCTTTAGAAAACTCTGATTCCTTCATATAAGGATGCGCTCCAATTTCGATACCCATTGCTGCTCGAACAATAGTACAATCAAAATCTTTTTTCAACCAAGCCACCGTTTTTTTATTATAAAATCTTGGCCAGATGCTATGCCAGCCAAGACTTACCCCTCTCAAAACAATTGGTTTTTGATTTTCATCAACAAGCTGTGTTCCTTTTACACTAAGCTGCCCGTGTTTTGTAACAAATTGTGCGTTTGCCATGCTACAGCTCATGACAAGCAAAAGCGATATGATTTTAAAGTTCATTTCTTACTATATATTTTAACTTCGTTTATTTAAAAGAGAATAAATAATACCTAACAGGTTTTGAAAACCTGTTAAGACATACATACATAATTTTAAATTAAGGAATCAATCGTAGTGTAATTACCTCATGGGAAGCAATATCAGCAGTGAAATTCTTTTTGGTTGTTCCCGCTTCTTTGTTTTTCCAAAGATCTTTGATTGTGAAAATTGTTTTATTAAAATCGGCTTCAAAGCCAAAATCAGCATCTTTGATTGAATTCTTTTTCCAATCGTAATTGATTTTTTTAGGAGCATCAGTTCTGTTTAAGAAAGTGATTGCCCAATTTCCATCGGATAAAGGTTTTACCCAAACTTCCAGTCCGTCTTCGGCAGAAAGTTTGAATCCTTGAATTCCTAATTTATCCTGATTCACGGCAATTAGTTCTTTATTGGTTAGAATCGCCAATGTTTCTTTAGACATTTTTCTAAAATCATTTCCGGCAATCAATGGAGAAGCCATCATACACCACATGGCAAAATGTGTTTTATCTTCGGTATTGGTCATTCCATCGCCTACTTCCATCATATCAAAATCATTCCAATGGTCCGGGCCTGAAAATTTGCGGATGTCTTTGCGCATTTCGGCAATTTTCATAAATCCCCATGACGACCAATTTCCTTCTTCGTGGTGAAACTCACAATCAAAACATGGATAAATATCTCCCGAGATTCTCCAAAGATTTCCAATAGGTTTTCCCCAATTCCACACTTGAGTGTCACCCCATTCGCAAAGACTGAAAACGATAGGTCTTCCTGCTGTTTTTAGTGCGTTGCTCATCGTTGCATAAGCTTCGGGAGCATTGATTCCTGCGGTATTGCACCAATCGTATTTTAAAAAATCAATTCCTAGATTGGCATAAAAACGAGCGTCTTGATACTCGTATCCTCTCGTTCCAGGATAGCCCGCACACGTGTGGGTTCCTGCACAATTGTACAAACCAAATTTTAGTCCTTTGGAATGCACATATTCGATTAAAGATTTCATTCCGCTTGGGAATTTTATTGGATCTGGAACTAGATTTCCATTGGCATCACGTTCTTTTGTCATCCAGCCATCGTCGAGTACAATGTAATTATATCCTGCGGCCGCCATTCCGGTCGAAACCATAATATCAGCGGTTTCTTTGACTAGTTTTTCATCGATGTTGGTTTCGAAAGTGTTCCAAGAATTCCAACCCATTGGCGGTGTCATGGCAAGACCTTCAAATTTTCCAGTGCCTTGTTTGTAAACATTTCCTTGTGAGAAACCTTGAAATGCAATACTGCTTAAAAATAAGGAGAGAATTAATTTTTTCATTTTTATTTTTTGTTTAATAATGGCGTTTGTCAAATAATTAAATTGCCTCTAGCTTCAGCTGGAGAAATAAAATTGTAATGGTATGAAATGGCTTTAGCCAAAATTGTACTCTTTTTGGCTAAAGCCAATTTGACATTCATTCCTTTTCCTCCAGCTGAAGCTGGAGGCAATTCAAAACAAAAGCCAAATCATTTATTTTATTTATTTTGTTGCATTAATGTTTATCTCGGCTTTTTTGAGTCCGGTGCTGGTTGCGGTCAATGTTATTTCGCCCGCTTCACTGGTAGTTTGAATAATAACCTGAGCTAAGCCGTTAAATAATTTTCGCTTGTAATTTTCAGCTTTGGTGATGATTTGAATTGTTCCCGGGTTTTGATTTACCACATCCCACTTGTATTTTTTCAATAAGGGCTGGGCGATAATTGCAATGGTATTTTTGCCTGAATGCAATATTTTTTTGTCCAATACAAAGGTGTCGCCTTTTTTGTTTTCGGGAATCTCATTGCTGATTTTATTTCCGTTGATAAAAATGGATTGTTTTTTTCCAAGGCTGTTGTAAAACAAACTGATTGCTGTTTCGTTATAATTCGTCGGCAATTCAAACTCGGCTCTGTAAACGACTGCTTTTACTTTTTTGCCAAAAATTGTATCTCTGTCGTCTGTAAAGGCTTTTTGCCAGGATTCTGTCGCCAAATTTCCCTGTGTTTCTTCTAAAACATTGAAATCGGCTACTATTTTTTCTTTGAGGTTTTCAAGATTTAAAACCGTGTTGGTTTCCAAATATTTATCAGCTTCAAGTGAGGTTGGATTTCCGTTTCCAACACCGATAATTTTCCCCGGACCTGTGATTGAAAAGGTTACTTCATTATCAGCAATTGGTACAGAAAGTCCTGATTTGTCCTTGGCACTGACAGTAATCATGGCAATATCATTTTTGGCAGCCACTATATTATTTTTATCGGATGATAAATTTAAAACGGTAGCTGCGCCAGTAGTTTTCACGACATCAGTTATAATTTTCTTTCCGTTTTTGTATCCGATTGCCTCAAGCGTTCCTGGAGTATAATTGACATTCCATTCGAGATGCCCGTCTTTTTCCATTGTTTTTTTGCCTAAACTTTTCTTGTTTAAAAAAAGTTCTACTTCGTCACAATTGCTATACGCCCAAACTTCTATGCTTTGATTTTCCTTTCCAGCCCAATTCCAGTGAGGCAAAAGATGGAGAACAGGTTCGTTTTGCCACCACGCTTTTAAGTACCAAGCGGTGTCTTTATAAAACCCGCATTGATCTACCATTCCGAAATAAGAACCTGTGGAAGGATATTCGAAAGGAGTTGGCTCGCCGCGATAATCAAATCCTGTCCAAATGAACATTCCTGACAGATACGGGCGGGAATTATAATGTTTCCAGCCTTTTTCTATGCTAATAAAACTAGAACTTGGCGCTTTGTCATAAGCCGGCATAATGTGTTTTTGATTGTCGCGATAATACTCGCCTCGAGTGGCATTAGTACTTCCTTCCTCTGTTCCCCAAATGGATTGATTTGGGAATAATTTATGCTGTTCATCCGTACTTTTATTCACGATATAATTGATTCCCAACACATCCATAACGGTTGTGATTCCGTTACTGCCAATCCCACCGCTAAAAGCGGCAGTTGCAGGTCTGGAAGCATCTATAGATTTTACATACGATTGCATGGAACTGGCAATTCTTGCGCCAACAATATCATTTTCAATTCCCCATTCTTCGTTTCCGATGCTCCAACTAATGATTGAAGGATGGTTTCTGTCTCGCTCAATCATTTTTTTTACATCGTCTAATTGTACTTGCGTGCTTCCCATCATGCGATGTTCGTCAATAACAAGCATTCCTAAACGGTCGCAAACTTCAAGTAATTCGGGAGTTGGAACGTTGTGAGAACAACGATAGGCATTGCTTCCAAAGGATTTTAATGTTTTGATTCTAAAATCCTGCAATGCATCCGGCATGGCCGATCCTACTCCTGCATGATCCTGATGATTGTTTGTTCCTTTTATTTTGACATGTTTTCCGTTAAGAAAAAAACCTTCATTAGCATCAAAACGAATCGTTCGAATTCCGAAAGAAGTCTGGAAAGTATCCACTAATTTCTCCTCTTCATAAACCGAAGTAACCATTTTATACAAATAAGGATTTTCAAGCGACCAAACTGTTGCATTCGGCACTGTTAAATCTGCCGAAAAGTCTTTGGTTTCTCTTGGATTTAAACTGCAGGAATTTATTGTTTTTTCGGAAACACTTTTCCCGGTGGCATCCAAAATGGTTTGGTTTATTTTGAATGATTTTGGAGTTTTACCTTCGTTTGTAAGTGTGACTAGTGTGCTAATTTCGTTGGTAGTATCTTTTGTTTTTGTTTTCACAAAAGTGCCGTTATCTGGTATATGAAGCTCATTGGTTTTATTAAGCCAAACGTGACGATAAATCCCTGCTCCTTCATAAAACCAGCCTTCTTCCATGGTGGCATCTACGCGAACGGCAATTGTATTTTCGCCTCCATAATTAATATAATCAGTAATATCATATTCAAAACCCAAATAACCGCTGTCTTGATTTCCTAAATAATGGCCATTTATCCAAACAATAGAATTACGGAAAACACCATCGAATGCGATATGAATTCGTCTTCCTAAATCACTTTCTGGGATGATTATTTTTTTGCGGTACCAACCGATGCTTTTATCTGGAAAATTTCTTCCAATGGCTTTGAATCCGTGACTAAAACTTGCCTCGCTGCTGAAGCCTTGTTCTACCGCCCAATCATGAGGAAGATCCAATTTACGCCAAGAGCGGTCATCAAATGAAGCATTGGCAGCGCCATCACCAAAGCCTGCTTTCGCCAAATAAGAGAAATAAGCTGTTCCTGTATTAAAATCTTTCTTGGTATCTGACGGATGACCAAAAGCAAATTTCCAATCTTTGTCTAGTGAAATATGTTCTCTATTCTTGCTGTTTGAAGCCGATTGTGAGAAAACTGAGAGACAAAAACAAAAGGATATAAGTAATAAAAATGGTGTTGTATTGGTATTTTTCATTTTAAAATATTTAAGAAACTAATCAACAGTTCAACCTACAAGTATAATTAATCGAAAACACATATAATGATACTTTTTTTTCAAAATCCACTTAAAAAAAGGCACAATAGAGAATTGTAGCTTTTAAAATTGTAGAATTTAAATTTATACCAAACTGCAATCTGATGCAAAAAAAATATTCCCTAATTTTTCAACTAGGGAATATTTTAAACTAACTCAAAATAAATCTATTATAAAAATCCAATATCATCTAGATAGAGAATACTACCTGGAGTAAGTGTTATATTAGAAAATTCTTGAATAAACACATTATCAAAATTTCCTCCAGGTAAGAGCTCAGGATGTAAATCGGAGATAGGTATTGAAATATTATTCCATTGACCTGGTACCAAAATAACTGTCGTACCTTTACTAGAGTCGTTTCTATCATTATTTAAAGTAACAAAAATCTTAGTGCTTTCGGTAGGGAATACAGACATTTTAACAAATTGATAATCTGCAGTATTTAAAACTATATTAGATCCCATATAAAGTCCATTCCAAGGAGCAGCTACTTTTTTAATTGAATGGATTCCTCTACTAACTTTTTCGGTACTTTCAAATTCAGGCTGAGCATCCCAGCCCCAACCAGATCCTTTCAATGAGTCTTCATACAGCAAATACTTAAGACCAATACCACTTGGAGCAGATACACCGAACTCAGTCTCTACAACAATAAGAGCATAAGAATTAAAATCAGCTGGAACAGTTGCTTTTATTTCTGTTTTAGACACTACTGTAAATTTAGCTGCAGTAGTTCCAAACTTAACAGCCTTAACTTTTACAAAATTTTGTCCTTTAATTGTAATAACATCTCCAGGAGAAGCTAATACTTGTGACAGACTTGTAATTACTGGAGCTGGAGGCGTTAAGACAATTACATTACTTAAAACATTCACAAAACCATTTGTCCCGTAATAATCTAATCCGGGTGCATTTTTATCAGATCCGTTTACCTTTAAAACACCTTTGGTTACATTGATACTCAATAAATATAAATCAGAATTTACGGCATTTGCCATTGTGGCATATTCCCCTGTTTCCAAGTAATCAGCGGTGACGCCTTCAAGTTTACCAACTCTCTTTTTGACACCTTTAACAACATGACTTAAAACAAGTTGTTTTAAATATTCCACAGGAACCAAAGTAATATCGGGATAACCCAAATCATTTACATAACCGTTAGCAATCAAATAAGCATCTAAAGTAGCATTGTTAGGAACAAAATACGTATAATCTTCAGGGGTATTTAGTGTCGCTTCTAAACCGGCTAATTTTATTGCTTTGATAAATGTAGATAAATTACTGTTTTCTACAAGCAATCCGTATGCTGTATTGTAATTTTGCTGGGCTCCTCCAATATCTTCAATGTCATTATCACAAGAAGAAACCGTAGCAACCAAAAAGGCAAATACAGCAATATGTTTTAATTTATTATATATATTTTTCATAAATTCTCTTTTAGTTTTTAATATATAGATTCTAATTGATGAACTCAACTTAACGATTGAAATTCATTTTTTTGAATCCTACACAATTATTTTAATACTAACCCGATATCATCCAGCAACATCTCGTTTCCACCAAAACCACCTAATTCTTGAAATCCAATTTTGTTCAATACTCCTGGGCTTCCAAGATCACTAAATGGAATTTCAACGTAAGTCCATGTTGTTTTAAATTCAACTACCTTAACATTAGTTTCAGTAGATCCATTAACAAAAAACTTTACTTTCCCTGCTTTTTTCCCCTTAATCGAAAATCTTACGGCTTTGTATTTTGCTGTATCAGTAAAATTCCAAGAAGCAAGGGCAATAACATAACCATCCCAATCCCCGACAGTTTTCCATTCAATACATTTAGATCCTTGGCTAAAATCTTTAGTATATGCTAAATCAAAAGTATTGGTACCATCCCATTTTTCTTCCCAACCAAAGATATTTGTAAAAGCATCATCGTAAATAGCAGAACCTAAAGACTGTCCTGCAACGGTAGTTCCAGAAACATTCGTTACAGACAAATACTTAAACTTAATATTATCAGGTACCTTTACTTTAATCTCTGTTAATGTTGATGATATTGGCTGAACTGCAGTATCCCCAAAATTCACAACTGGACGTAAAAAATATTCTCCTGTAATCGTGATTATATCTCCAGGATTAGGATTGATTGGAAATCCTGTAATATTAGGATTTGGAGGTCTAACAGCTACCGTATATTTATAAGTACCCAAATTGGTCACTATTTTCATTTCGTCCATTTCATTATAATATGGCGTTTTTTGATTCACTAACACAACAATAACATTATCGGTAACCATTGTTGGGTTGAAAGGAGACTCCAAACCATTAAACGAAATCGATTTTAATGATGCAAAACCAGATCCTCTGATGATATAATAATTTCCTGCGTTAATAATCTCTGTGGGAACATCAACTTGTCTATCACCCTCCACTAATGGATCGTCAACTACTGATTTGCTGATTCCTGTTACTTCTATTTTTCCGCTACCACTACTACTACTCCCAGAATCATCTGAGCAAGAAGAAAGAAGCAAAATTGAAATTGAAGCTAGAAAGCACAACTTCAAAACTATTTTATTTTTTATATTTTTCATATTAATTTGCTTTTAAAAAATTAGTTAAAATTGTAAGGAACTGGAGCCTCTTTCAATTTTGGATTTTTTCTAACTTCGATATCTGGTTTTGGATAAGTAAAATCAGTTGCCGTTGGTGTATAATGCATCTCTCCTTGAGAATCAAAACCTCTATCTTGTTTAGAGATTATAGCGATTGCTTCTTGGCGTGGCAATCTTCCTAAATCGAACCAAAATTCTCCTTCAAAAGCAAACTCAACTCTACGCTCTTGGAATAAAGCCGCTTTTGTTAAAGGCACATTAGCACCTAAAGCCGCAAGACCAGCTCTAAGTCTTACTTTATTATAAGAATCTTTTGCAGCAGGATTAGTAGTCTCAGCCGCTCCTGCCATAGTTGCCTCAGCATGAATTAACAAAAGATCAGCATAGCGCATAATATAATTCGTATTGTTCATTCCTCCCCAATCATCGGCTGGTCCTGTTTCGCTAGTAGCTTGTCCTACTACGTATTTCTTAACAGCAGCACCTGTATTCCCTAAAACATCAGGGTATTTAGTTTTATCCATTACAAAACCTACTGCCCCATCAGCTTTTAGATTTGGGTAAGAATCACCGTAAATCATAAAAGACTCTTTTCTTCTTAAATCTCCAATTTCAAAAGCATCTTGAACATCATTAGTCGGCACATAAGTAGCTCCGTAAGAAGCATTATCATTCAAAATATCCAAACCATATTGAATATTAGAAAAATTACCTCCTCCATAATTATTTATAGCGCCAGACCATTGCCAAGAATAAATAGACTCATGGTTATTATTTTTACTTGTCAAAAATAAATCTGCAAAATTTGGCAACAAACCAAACTCCCCTGAATTAATAACTTTTTCGGCCATTAACTTAGAATCAGCGTATTTTTTCCCATACAAATACACTTTGGCTAAAAATGCTTCGGCAGCACCTTGAGTTATAAAAATGTTGTCACCACCAGCAGTTCTTGATCTAACTTTTGATTTAAGATTTGCTGCAGCATATTTTAAATCGTTTTCAATAAACGTATAAACATCTTCTATTCTATTTGTATTTACTATCGGGTCTTTTGCCAAAGCAAAATTGTCTTCGATAATAGGCACCGGTCCATACAAACGAACTAAATAAAAGTAAGCTATTGCTCTAAAAAAGTGTGCCTCTGCAACAGTATTTTTAATTACTTCACGGCTTACATCTTGGGTAGCATCTTTTTCAATATTATTAATTAAATTGTTTGATTGTGCTACAATTGCAAAACAAGCTCTCCAAGGATCTAACAAAATTGGGCTGTCAGAAGTTAATTTAAACTGAATCAACTCTGGTCCATCTGCATAAGCTAAACAATTCCCTGAAGACAATTCAGACAATGCGTAAAAGTTTTTGGTAAAATATGGAGCCCACATTGCGCCATACATACCATAAGTAGTTCTTTTTACTTGTTCGTCAGTATTATAAAACTCAGAACTGCTGTAACTGTCTTCAGATGGGCGATCTAAAAAATCTTCGCTGCAAGAAGTAGTTGCCAAACCTAGTGTTAAGAATATAACTAAGTTTTTTATATTGATATATTTTTTCATAAGAGTAGTAATTAAAATTCTAAGTTCAATCCAAAAGTAAAACTACGGTTGGTAGGATAACGGCCTGAATCAATTCCTGATAATAGAGCATCTTGATTGTATGATCCTACCTCTGGGTCATAACCTGTATATTTTGTAAATGTGTGAAGATTTTGAACACCTAAATAAAATCTTAATTTACTCATACCTGCTTTTGAAATAACATCCGAAGGTAAATTATAACCTAAAGTCACTTGTTGAATTCTTAAGTACGATCCATCTTCTACATAACGGTCAGAGATTGCTATGTTTGGATGTCCATCTGCTCCATCTGGTCTTGGATATTTTGCATCAACATTTTCTGGTGTCCAAAAATCTACAGCTTCAGCCAATTGATTTTCATACAAACGTTGGTTTTTAGTACCAGCTCGTCTAGTTAAGTTCATTACTTTATTGCCATAAGATCCTTGTAAAAATATACCTAAATCAACATTTTTGTATTTAAAAGTATTATTGAAACCATAAGTAAATTTCGGTTGTGGATTTCCAATAAAGGTCAAATCTTTGTCATCAATCAAACCGTCTTTATTTTGATCTACATACTCAACGTCTCCCAATTGACTTTTGACAGCTTTATTCCCTGTAAAAGGAATAGGTGCATTTGCTAATTGCTCATTGGTTCTGATAATGCCAACTGCTTCATATCCGTAGAATTGACCAACTGGCTGGCCAACTACTGTTTTGGTTACCGCTTTAGTAGTATAATCATTAAGCAATACATCTTTTGTCAAATCAAAATTATCCTGTAAGCTTAACAATTTGTTTTTGTTGGTTGAAAAAATCACTTTTGAAGTCCAAGTAAAATCCTTTCCAAACTTATTATTGTAATCTAAAGACATCTCAAAACCTTCATTTCTTAGGCTTCCTAAATTTACATTTGGTGCTCCTAAACCACCTTGATAATTATCAGTACCAGTAACATAATAAGGCAATGGCAAGACGAATAAAAATCCTTCTGACTGCTTTCTGTATACATCAAATGTAGCTTGAAGTTTTGATTTAAAAAGCGTGAAATCCAAACCTAAGTTTGTTTGTTCAGAAGATTCCCAAGTTAAATCAGGATTTGCAATATTATTAACAGTAAAGAAATTACCCATTGCAGATTTTATGGCGCGAACAGTACTCATATAACCTCCACCTCCAATATTTTGGTTACCAGTTTCTCCATAACCTCCTCTGAATTTGATATTATCAATATATTCTTTAGTTCCTTCCATAAAACTTTCGTTTGAAAGTTTCCAGTAACCTGAAACAGAAGGAAAGTACCCCCATTTTTCACCAGGACCAAAATTAGAACTTCCATCTGCTCTCATTGTAGCCTGTAAACCATATCTATTGTTATAGTCATAATTGAATGACCCAAAGTAAGAGGCCAAAGCAGAACTTCCTCTATATTCTGATGCAGTAACAGTATCAGGATCTCCCAAACTAACAGAATGAACATCATTACTTACCAAGCCCGAAACAGATTGTGAATTCCCAAACCAATGACTATCATTAGCCTCCTGACCTACTAAGAAATTAAAATGATGCTCTCCTTTATCAAGCTTATAGGTTAAAACATTTTTAACATTAATACCATACCAATTGTTAGCTCTCTTTACCAGCTGATTCGTTTCTTTAACCGCACCACCCCATCTATAAGTAGGCTGAAAACCTTCAAAATTATCAATATTTGTAGATCCACCCAAATCAAATCTATATTCAAATCCTTTTGCTATTTTAAAATTAGCATAAAAGTTTCCTAAGAAATTCTTTTTAATCAACTTATTAGTATTCATCAAGGCCGCAGCATATGGATTAATCCACACCCCTAATGACCCATCTTCTGGCGGACCAGCATAATCTCCGTTAGCATCTCTTACTGCAACATCCGGTGTAGACAAAATAGAAGTACTAATAATACCGTTACTTGCGCCATTAATTGTAATATCCTCATTTGTTATACCTGTTCCAATGGAGACACCAACAGACAACCAATCTTTTACTTTGGTATCCACGTTTGTTTTAAAATTATATCTTTTAAAACCTGAACCAACAACAATACCTTCTTGATCTACATAACCTCCAGAAATATAATAACTAGTACCTTCTTTTGCACCAGAAAATGAAATCTGATGATTACTCATTACTGCAGTTTTATAAATCTCATCTTGCCAATTGGTTCCTTTACCTAAAATAGACGGAACTGCAAACTCATCTCTTGGAGCTACACCATAAACAGTTGCCAAAGCATTTTGCTGTGTAGCATACTGACTTAAAGTCATAGTCTCTAACAAACTAGTTACATTTTGAACAGAGAAATAGGAGTCATAAGTGATTTTACCCGTACCTTTTTTACCTCTTTTTGTAGTAATAATCACAACTCCATTCGACGCTCTAGATCCATAAATAGCAGTTGCAGAAGCATCTTTTAAAATATCCATTGATTCGATATCATTAGGATTTAAAAATGCAATAGGACTCGTAGCTACGTTTCCTGTATTTGCTCCCAAATAACCACTTACAATATTACCTCCAGTAGCAGTATTAGCAGCATCTCCAGAAATTGGAATACCATCTACAATATACAATGGCTCATTAGTTCCCGAAATAGAAGTTGTACCACGTATTTTAACCGATACATTACCTCCAGGTTGACCAGAGTTATTTGTTACCGACACACCTGCAGCACGTCCTTGCAACAACTGATCTACAGATACTTGTGGAGAATCTGCAATATCCTTAGAACTAACTGTAGAAATGGCTCCAGTTAAATCTTTTTTCTTAACACTTCGGTATCCTACATTCACAAGAACTTCCCTAAGATCTTCAGCACTTAATCTCAAGACTACATTTACTTTTCCACCATTTTTAACATTTACAGTTTGAGTAACATAGCCAATGAACGAAACCGTAATTGAAGAATTAGCAGGAACATCGACGCTATATCCACCATCAAAGTCAGTGCTAACCGCTTTTTGTGTTCCAACCACAGAAATGTTTGCTCCTGGAATTGAAAGTCCTTTAGAATCTGTAACTACCCCGGTTACTTTAACCTGAGCAATAATAGCATTACTGGTCAGTAATACAAATAAAATCAACGGAACCACCCTGTGATTGGCACTCCAGTGAAATAAATTAGACAATAGTTTTTTCATAATAAAAATTTGTTAGTTAAGTTCGATAATTCCCTACAAGGGTTATTCGGCAATTATCTTTGGTATTAATAAATTTGATTTATAATTAACAAATTTATAACAGTAGTTAACATCAAATTAATATTATTATATCATTTAATGATAATATATTTTCAAAATGAAAAATAAAATTACACATAATAAAAATTAGACAGTATTTTTTTATGCAATTATTATTTAAACCTTAAAATATAAGTGATATAAATAATTATTAAAAATAAAAAGCGCTTTAAAACAATACGTCAAAGCGCTTTTCCAACAGAAAACCATAAGCTTGTTACAAAATTCGTTTTAATCCCGAAAAATCATCACGATATTGACTTGGAGTGCATTTTTTAAACGCTTTAAAACTTCTATTAAAATTTGCAATATTATTAAACCCAGATTTGAACGCAACCTCAGATATACTAAGGTCTTTCTCTACCAGCCACCTAGCCGCATACCCAATTCGGATGTCATTAATATAATTAACAAATGTCTTTCCTGTTCGCTTTTTTATAAATCTGTTAAAAGAAATGGTAGTCATGCTAGCCACACCCGCAACCTCTTCTAATGATAATTTCTCAGCAAAATTCTTTTGAATGTAATCATAGATTAATTTCATTTTATCATACTCCTCAAAAGTATCGTTTTCAACCGTAAACGTAGACAAAAGCCTTTGGTTTCGCGAGTTTGCAAGATCATAGAGTATAGATATGATTTCAAGGAAATAATCCATTCCATCCAGTTTAGATATCTTTATTAACCTTGGAGTAAGCAATTCTGCCACCTGATTTGAAAATAAAATACCATGCACAGACCTATTAAACATTTCCTTTATAGGAGTCATAATCCGCCTTGACAATAAAAAATCATGAAAAAGATCATTATGAAATTGAATTGTTATTTCGTGAATATCTTTATTTTTACATTTGTGCTGTTCCCAGCCATGATACAAATTAGGCCCTACCAACACTAGCTCTACATCATCAATCTCCTCAATATTATCACCTACAATACGCTTCACGCCTTTTCCGTTCAATATAAAATTGATCTCAAATTCGGGATGATAATGCACAGGATAATCAAATTCATCTTTAACTCTATCAAAAACCAAAAAGCTATCTTGAGCAGCAAGCGGAACTATTTCTCTATGAAAACTTTTAAAATTGCTCATAATTTGTTTTTTATTTGCAATAATAAGATATAAAATTGATAAAATAATATTAATTCAAAAGATGTTATTACTTTATCTTTGAAAAATGTTTTTATGTATTTGAATGCAAAAATACCTACAAAAAATATAAATCATTTTAAAATCATGTTTTTTTTAACATTTTATCAAAAAATTAATATAAATATAAAATCACAGCTTTTAAAATCAAAACCATTGACACTTAATTCATACGGATTGAACTTTCATAAAATCAATCCAAAAACCTTTTACTATAAATTATGACAAAAACGAACTGCATACTGTCTTTTTTATTCACATTCAGTATATTTTACTCATCACATGCACAGAACAATGATACTAAATTATCATTATCTGATAAGAAAGCAACAAAAAACACCATTCTATTATACCAAAACTTATACAAAACAGCCAATAAAGGAATCCTTTTTGGTCATCAAGATGATTTGGCATATGGCGTAAACTGGAAATATGAAGAAGGACGAAGTGATGTAAAAGACGTCGTTGGAGATTATCCTGCCGTTTATGGTTGGGATTTAGGAGGGCTTGAAAACAAATCGAACAAAAATATAGACGGCATTCCTTTTGATAAAATGAGGCAGTATATCATTGACGGACACAAAAGAGGAGGTGTTATTACCATTAGCTGGCATACGAACAATCCTTTAACAGGTGGAAACGCCTGGGACACAACACCAAAATCATTGGCTTCGGCCTTACCCGGAGGCGTAAGTCATGAAAAATACAAAGCATGGCTGAATGAAGCCGTAAAATACATACTTACTTTAAAAGATGATAAAGGGAATTTAATTCCGCTTTTATACCGTCCATATCATGAACTCACTGGAACTTGGTTTTGGTGGTGCAAAAACAACGGAAGCCCCGAAGAGTTTAAAAAGCTTTGGATTTTTACTGTCGATTATTTTCAAAAGAAAGGAATTCATAATTTGATTTATGTTTACAATACTGCCGATTTTACTTCCAAAGAAGATTTTCTAGAATACTACCCAGGACCTAAATATGCTGATGTTTTAAGTTTTGACAAATACATTTACAATGATCCTCAAAAAGACAATTCTTTTGTAGAAAACTGCCAAAAACAATTTGGAATAATCGACAAAATTGCCAAAGAGCAAAACAAAATTATAGCTTTTGCAGAAACAGGTTACGAAGCTATTCCATATGACAAATGGTGGACAGACACTTTGATGAAGGCAATGGAATCGTATAAAATATCCTATGTGCTTGTTTGGAGAAATCACGGCTGGCAGGAAAATGAGAAAAAAATGCATTATTATGCCCCTTTCAAAGGACAAGTCAGCGAAAAAGATTTTGTAAATTTCTATAATCTAGACAATATTCTTTTTGAAAAAGATGCTGCCAAAATAAACTTATATAAAAAATAACCCAAAGACAACAACCCCGATAAAATGGAAGAAAAAATTAAATTAAAAGAAAAAATTGGTTACGGATTAGGAGACGCTGCGTCCTCAATGTTCTGGAAAATTTTCAGCATGTATCTAATGTTTTTTTATACAGATGTCTTTGGAATAGCACCAGCTGTCGTTGGAACTATGTTTTTAATTACTCGCATTTGGGATTCCTGCTTTGACCCTTTGGTAGGAATTATTGCAGACAGAACGAAAAGCCGTTGGGGAAAATTCAGACCCTATTTATTGTGGACTGCCATTCCATTTGCAATAATTGGAGTCTTGACTTTTTACACTCCTGATTTTGACGAAAAAGGGAAAATAATTTACGCCTATATTACTTACTCATTAATGATGATGATTTATTCTATTATTAATGTGCCATATGCTTCTCTATTAGGTGTAATGTCAGGTGATCGCAAAGAGCGTACAACACTTTCGTCATACCGTATGGTTTTTGCTTTTGGCGGAAGTTTATTGGCTTTATGGCTAATTGAGCCTTTGGTGAATCATTTTGGCGGAAGTTTAAGTTCAAAAACAGGCTGGTTATATACCATTGTTGTTTTTGGAATGATCACTACCGTTTTCTTTTGGGCATGCTTTTTTCTTACCAAAGAAAGAGTTCAGCCTATAAACGATGAAAAACCTAATTTAAAAGAAGATTTGAATGATCTTCTTAAAAACAGACCTTGGTGGATTTTGCTGGGTGCTGGAATCGGAGCTCTAATATTCAATTCGATACGTGACGGAGCTGCTGTTTATTATTTTAAATACTATGTAAGCAGTACTATAAGCTACAGTTTCAATATTTTGGGAGAAAATTTTGCAATGACCCCAACCACACTTTATTTAGTATTAGGACAAGCTGCAAATATCATTGGTGTTATTGCCGCCACTCCTATTGCAAATAAAATCGGAAAAAAGAAAACCTTCTTTGGGGCTATGGCTCTTGCCGCAATTCTGAGTGTCATTTTCTACTATTTAGGAAAAGAAGATGTTATACTAATCATGGTTTTCCAAGTACTAATCAGTATTTGTGCAGGCTGTATATTCCCATTAATCTGGTCTATGTATGCTGATAGTGCCGATTACTCCGAATGGAAACAAGGAAGAAGAGCAACGGGACTTATATTCTCAGCTTCTTCCATGTCACAAAAATTTGGATGGACAATTGGCGGTGCTGCAACAGGATGGCTATTGGGATATTATGGATTCCAAGCCAATGTAGCACAAACAGTAACCGCACAAACTGGAATACAATTAATGCTGAGTATTCTTCCTGCAATTGCAGCTGCAATCTCAGTACTTTTTATAGTTTTCTATCCTCTATCGGAAGAAAAACTACAAGCCATTGAGGACGATCTTAATGACAAACGAAATATCAATAAATAATATACGATTTAGAACATTCAATTATGAGTACAACAGCAATAAAAGCAGATTCAAAACAAATAAAAATTGAACTTGAGAAACAGTTTAATACGCTAATACAAACAAAAAACGAACCTCAGGACAGCGTTGGAAATGGCATATATACTCGTTATAAAAATCCCGTTTTAACAGCTGCACACGCACCGCTGGAATGGAGATTTGATTTTAATCCGAATACAAATCCATTATTTTTGGAAAGAATTCAAATAAACGCAGCATTCAATGCTGGAGCCATGAAATGGAATGATAGTTACGTTCTAGTAGCTCGTGTTGAAGGAGCGGATAGAAAATCCTTCTTTGCCATTGCCGAAAGCCCTAATGGAGTAGATAATTTCAAGTTTTGGGATAAACCTTGCGTTATTCCTCAAACTGAAGAGCCAGATACCAATGTATATGACATGCGTTTAATAAACCATGAAGACGGATGGATTTATGGTATTTTCTGTACCGAAAGAAAAGATCCTTCTGCACCAAAAGGTGATACTAGTACTGCCATTGCAAATGCAGGAATTGTTCGTACCAAAGATTTAATCAACTGGGAAAGATTACCAGATTTAGTTTCAAATACCGGGCAACAGCGCAATGTGGTATTGCACCCTGAATTTGTTGATGGAAAATATGCTTTATACACCCGCCCTCAAGATGGATTTATTGATGTAGGAAACGGTGGCGGAATTGGACTTGGCTATGTTGAAGACATGACAAATCCAATCGTAAAAGAAGAAAAAATCATATACGGAAAACAATACCACACAATATATGAACTAAAAAATGGTCTTGGACCAGCACCTATAAAAACTAAAAAAGGATGGTTGCATTTGGCTCACGGCGTACGTAACACAGCAGCAGGTTTGCGTTATACATTATACATGTTCATGACTGATTTAAATGATATTGCAAAAGTTATTCATGCTCCTGCCGGCCATTTTATGGGGCCAGAAGGTATCGAAAGAGTTGGAGATGTATCTAATGTTTTATTTTCTAATGGATGGATTGAAGATAAAGATGGTACTGTTTTCATTTATTATGCTTCTTCGGACACTAGAATGCACGTGGCAGTTTCTTCAGTAGAAAAATTAGTCGATTATGTTATCAATACTCCCGAAGACACCTTAACATCTGCAGGTTCCGTAAATAATATCATCAAACAGGTAAATAGAAACAAAGAAATTTCATAATTGTGAATTCTAATTTAAAAAATCTAAAAACAGAACTAAAACTTGAACTCCAAAGTATTCTTTCCTATTGGATGAAAAATACTGTGGACAAAAAAAACGGGGGCTTTGTTGGACAAATAGATTATAATAACAACACAAATAATGAAGCTGAAAAAGGGTCTGTACTTAATGCGAGACTGTTATGGACCTTTTCTGCAGCTTATAAGATTTCCAAAAATAAAGAACACTTAAACACGGCAAAACGTGCTTTTGAATACATTTCAGAACATTTTTATGACACTGAATTTGGCGGTATCTTTTGGAGCGTCAATTATGATGGAACTCCAAAAGACACCAAAAATCAAATTTATGCTTTAGGATTTGTCATTTATGGCTTGAGCGAATATTATTCGGTTACAAAAGATAAAAAATCATTACATCTTGCTATTTCTTTATACAACAGAATTCAAAAACACAGCTACGATTCCGAAAAAGGCGGTTACTTAGAAGCATTTACCCGCGATTGGCAACCTATAGATGATTTACGCCTAAGCGAAAAGGACGCCAACGAAAAGAAAACGATGAATACTCATTTGCATATTGTTGAAGGATATGCAAATTTATACACCGTCTGGAAAGACGAATCATTACGAAAAGTCATTATCGAATTATTAGAAACTATCGAAAAATACTTCATCAATACCGAAACAGGACATTTAAGACTCTTTTTTGATGAAAATTGGATAGAAAAGAAAGACGTAATCTCTTATGGTCATGACATTGAAGCAGCTTGGCTTTTATTGCAATGTGCAGAAATTGTAGAAGACGAAAAACTAATTGCCAGCTATAAAAAGCATGCCATTCAAATTGCAGAAGCAACCAAAGAAGGAATAGATAAAGATGGCGGATTATGGTATGAATACGATCCGGAAACTAATGAATTAATGGCCGAAAAACATTGGTGGCCTCAAGCCGAATTAATGATAGGCTATTTTACGGCTTGGCAGCTTACCGGCAAACAAGAATATTTGGATATAATTTTCAAAAACTGGGATTTCACACAAAAACACATTATTGACAAAGAAAATGGAGAATGGTTTTGGGGTGTTTTTAGCGATTATTCAACTATGAAAAAAGACAAAGCCGGTTTCTGGAAATGTCCCTATCACAACGGCAGAGCTTGTATTGAGTTAATTCACCGAATCTAAAAGCTTGCCAAACCTCCCTTTTTTAATTTAAAGTAACCTCTAAATTTAATTATTATGAAAGCATTGCTTGTATTGGGTCTTTTTTTTATTACTGTAACAAATAATGCACAAACCAATCTTATTAAAAATGCTAGTTTTGAAACTGAATTATTAAATTGGAAAGGCGAAGAAAACGCAACTATTTCACCTTATGATAAAAAATCAGGTAAAAACAGCTGTACCATTAATCAATTTGTGGGAGCTGAATGGAAAGCGGTGGATCAAATTATATCTTTTCCTAAAAATACGGCAGCTGTTGAATTGAGTGGATGGGTAAAAACTGAAGGTATCGAAAAAGGTAAAAATGACTGGAATACTGGAAAATTTGATATTGCTTTTTTGAATTCAGCAGAAAAAGAGATTAAAAACGAAAGCATAGCCTCGGTATTAGGAACAACTCCATGGTCTTTTTACAAAAAAGTAGTTGCTGTTCCCGCAGGTGCCTCAAAGCTTAGAGTTATGCTGGCTTTAGGACAAACCAACGGAACCATATTTTTTGATGATCTAAAAGCTGTTCCCTTTACGCAAGAGCAGATGGACAAAATTCAAGCAGAAGAAAATGCTAAAACTGCTGTAGTTTTAGAAGTAAAAGCTAAAGAATTAGCAAACACTGGTTTTGAAAACGGAATAGATTCTTGGCGTGGAAACGCAACAGTTTCTACCACCGTATTCAAAGAAGGTAAAGCATCGCTTGTACTAAATTCAGCCACATTGGATTGGACAGGAATTGACCAAATAGCCGATGTTCCAGAAAATGCAACGACCATAACGCTTTCGGGCTGGCTAAAATCGGATACTATTAAACAAGGTAAAGATCCATGGAATAACGGATTATACAGTGTAGAATTTACAGGAACTGGCGATCAGAAAACAGGTGAACAAAACATTGCTTTTATAACCGCAACCACCGATTGGACGTATTACACAAAAACTTTTGCGCTTCCTGCAGGAACAAAAAAATACAGAATTATGCTGGCATTAGGATTTGCATCGGGAGTGCTTTATGCGGATGCGCTTTCGGTTGATTTTAAATAGTAATTCTAAATCAAAACATCATTATGAAAAAAATTTATATCCTGACAATTCTGATTGGATTGTTATTCCTTTCATCTTGCTCCAAACAAGATGACAATTCTCCTGACCCAACACCAACACCAGAAGATCCTGTAATAAAACCACAAACGGATCCTTCAGTATCAAATACAATTGGTTTTTTTCTGGATAATTGGACATCTAAAAGCTTAACATCTCCAACCAATTATACTATTGCAGCAGTTCCTGAAGCAACAACTTCTACTGTTACTATTGATTATGCCAATGTAATTACTAAAATCCCCAGCTCCATTTACGGAAACAATGCCAATTTATGGTCCGGAAAAATGATTACCAATACAACTCTGGTAAATGACATAACGAATCTGAAACCAAATATCATCAGATTTCCAGGAGGAAGTATTAGCGATGTTTATTTTTGGAATGCGCTAAATGCTCCTTCAACAGCTCCTTCAAAATTAATAAAAGCCGATGGTACTGAAGTAGAATCCGGCTTTTGGTTTGGTAAAAATGATGGTGACTGGACGATTTCATTAGATAATTATTATCAGCTTTTGCAATCGACCAACAGTAAAGGAATTATTACTGTAAATTATGGTTATGCCAGATATGGAACTGGTGCAAATCCTGTTGCAGATGCTGCAAAACTAGCTGCAGACTGGGTAACTTATGATAATGGAAGAACTCAATATTGGGAAATTGGAAATGAAGTTTATGCGGATTGGGAAGCAAGTTACAGAATCAATACTGTAAACAATAAAGATGGTCAGCCAGAACTTTTAAACGGAAAATTATATGCCGAACATTTTAAAATAATAGCAGCCGCCATGCGTGCAGCTGCAGCTGCGGTTGGAAACACAAACATTAAAATTGGATCTATTATGGTCGAAAATACTCCTGCCAGCTATGTACCTGATTGTTATAAAACATGGAACAATAAATTGCTTAGCAACATCAATGGTAGTGCCGATTATTATGTGATTCATAATTATTACACCAACTATAATACCAATGCACCTGCAGCAGAAATTTTAGAAACCCCTAAAAAAGTAACTGCAGAAATGATGACTTTTTGCAAAAGTGAATTAACTGCAACAAGCAATGAAATCAAACCTTTTGCATTAGATGAATGGAATATTTTCTCGACTGGAAGCAAACAGCAAGTTTCGCATATAAACGGAATGCACGCAGTTTTGATTTTGGGAGAAGTTTTAAAAAACAAAATTGGTCTTGCAGCACGTTGGGATTTAGCAAATGCATGGTCAAACGGAGATGATCACGGAACATTTAGCAACGGAGATGAACCAAACATTCCTAAAGGCACACCTCGACCGGCATTCTATCATATGTATTATTTTCAAAAATATATGGGAGACCGTTTGATCGAAGCCAATAAAGATGCTAACGGAAATTACGAAGTGTATGCCTCCTCATTTTCTGATGGAAAAGTAGGTCTGGCCTTTGTAAATAAAGCAACAACTGCAATTAGCATAAAAGTAAAACTTAATAATTTCCTTACCGGAAAAAGAATGTTTTGGTACACTTTAGTTGGCGATACCGATAATGGTGAATTTTCAAGAAAAGTAATTATAAACGGAACCTCCCCAAGTTTAGCAGCAGGAGGACCAACTAATTACGCCTCTTTAAAACCATTTTCAGCAGAAACGACAAAAGGGACAAATATAACACTGCCAGCTCGTTCTTCTGTTTTTGTTGTTATTGAAAAAAAATAAATTATCAATTTATAAAACTATGAAAAATTCTATTTCAAAATTAATTGTGTTTGTCTTTTGCTTAGCGAATTTAAATAGCCAGGCACAACAACAGCATCCAAAAATTACCGTAAAAGGAACGCAATTTTATAAAGGTGATAAGCCATATTCATACATTGGAACAAATTATTGGTATGGAAGTTTGCTGGCTTCAAAAAAAATTGGAGATCGTAAAAGATTACTTCGCGAACTTGATTTAATGAAAAAAAACGGTATCGACAACTTACGTATCCTCGTTGGTGCTGATGGCGGAAAATATGATTTTACAGTTCGTCCGGCGCTACAATATGAGCAGGGAAAATATGATGAAGATTTACTTGATGGTCTGGATTTCCTGATTAATGAAATGAACAAACGCAAAATGTACGCAGTTTTGTATTTGACGAACAACTGGGAATGGTCAGGCGGAATGTCGCAATATTTGGAATGGAATGGCAAAGGGCCAATTCCTATTCCGGCAATCGCACCAAATACCTGGCCTCAATTCATGTCATATACTGAGCAATTTCATAGCTGTGAACCTTGTATGGAAGCTTTGAATAATCATGTGAAGTTTATTATTGGCAGAACAAACTCTTATTCTAAAAAGAAATACACAGAAGACAACACGATAATGGCTTGGCAGGTTGGAAATGAACCAAGACTTTTTACTGTAGAAAATGAAGCAAAATTTACAGCCTGGCTAAATAATATTGTGAATTTAATTGACAGTTTAGATAAAAATCATTTGATTTCTACCGGTTCTGAAGGACTAAATAGTTCGAATGATGACATTGGAATTTTTGAAAGAACACATTTAAATCCTAATATTGATTACTTGACGATGCATATTTGGCCAAAAAACTGGAATTGGTTTAAAGCCGATAATGCCGAAAAAACATTGCCTACAACTCTAGAGAATGCAGGTATTTATATCGATAAGCATATAAAAGTGGCTCAGAATTTGAAAAGACCAATTATTATTGAAGAATTTGGCTTGCCGAGAGAAAATGAAAGTTTAATAAACGGTACATCTGTTGCAAACAGAGATGTTTTTTATAATTATATTTTTAATCGGGTTGCGCAAAGTGTTGCCAATAAAGGTGTATTGCAGGCAGCCAATTTTTGGGGATTTGGCGGTGAAGGGAAAGCAGTTACTGCAGATGGAAAATGGAATCCAGGCGACCCTTTAACTACTGACCCACCACAGGAACCACAGGGTTTAAATTCGGTATTTTCTACGGATAAAACGACTTTGGAAATCGTTAAGAAATACAATTCTAAATTCAAAAATTAATGAAACAAGCATCCTTTTTTATTTTTGCTTTCCTTTTTCTAAATCTTTCTTTTGCACAGAAAAAACAAGACTTTACTGTGAATTCTCCAAACGGAAAAATTCAAGTTACAATTGCTGTCAATGACAAAATAACTTGGGCTGTTTCGCATGAAAAAGATGTTGTTTTAACACCATCTGCAATGTCATTGAGTATAGGTGAAAATGAAATTTTAGGGAAAAATGCAGTTGTTTTAAATTCTAAAAAAGAAACAGTTGACACTTCATTTGAATCTCATCTTTACAAAAAGAAATCGGTTAAAAACAATTACAATCAGCTGACTTTAAATTTTAAAAATGATTTCAGCATCGAATATCGAGCTTTTGATGATGGAATTGCATACCGTTTTATTACTAAAAAGAAAAAAGATATTACTGTAAAATCTGAAGAAGTTGTTTTGAATTTCGATCAGGATTACAATACGCTGATGCCTTATGTTCGTGATTTAAGAAATCCAAAAGATCCTTATATTTCTTCTTTTGAGGCGCATTATGAAAACAAAAAAATCAGCGAATTTGCCAAAGATACTTTGGCATTTTTACCATTTCTACTTGATTATAAAAATCATAAAAAAGCTGTTTTTCTTGAAGCCAACCTGGAGGATTATCCGGGATTGTTTGTAACGAATAACGAATCAAAATCTGGTTTTGAAGGTCGTTTTTCCAAATATCCTTTACAGGAAAAAAATGGCGGATTCAATAATATCAACCGACTGATTACCGAAAGAGCCGATTATTTGGTTCAAACAAAAGGAACAAGAAATTTCCCCTGGAGAATTATTGTTATTTCTGAAAATGACAAAGACTTAGCCAATAATGATATGGTTCAGAAATTATCAGAGCCAACAAAAATCAAAGATATCAGTTGGATTAAACCCGGAAAAGTTGCCTGGGACTGGTGGAACGACTGGAACATTTATAATATCGATTTTAAAGCTGGAATAAATACCCAAACCTATAAATACTACATTGATTTTGCATCCAAAAATAATGTGGAATATGTGGTTCTAGACGAAGGCTGGAGTCTTGAAGATGACATTATGAAACACAACCCAAATGTCGATTTGGAAGCTTTAATCGCTTACGGAAAAGAACGAAATGTAGGGATTATTTTGTGGAGCTCCTGGATGGCTTTGACCAAAAACACAGATGGAATTCTAAAGAATTATGCCAACTTGGGAATCAAAGGATTTAAAGTTGATTTTCTGGATCGTGACGATGCAAAAATGGTCAATTCTGTTTATGATATTGCGCAAAAAGCGGCCGATAATAAATTGCTTTTGGATTTTCACGGAATGTATAAACCAACAGGAATTCAGCGTACTTTCCCTAATATTCTGAATTTTGAAGGCGTAAAAGGTTTGGAAAACAATAAATGGACGCCAAATGATGATGTTCCAACTTACGATTGTACTATTCCATTTATCAGAATGATGGCAGGCCCGATGGATTATACGCCAGGCGCGATGCGAAATGCAACCAAAAGCGAATTCAAACCAAGCCATTCTAATCCAGTAAGTCAGGGAACAAGATGCCATCAACTAGCATTATACACCATTTTTGAAGCGCCTTTACAAATGATGGCTGATAGTCCTACGGCTTATATGAAAGAACAGGAAAGTACTGACTTTATTGCAAAAACACCAACAACTTTTGATGAAACTGTGGCTTTAGAAGGAGAAGTCGGGAAATTTGTAACTATAGCTCGAAAAAAAGGTGCTTCATGGTATTTGGGAGCCATTACCAATTGGGATTCCAGAGAAACTACTATTGATTTTTCATTCCTTGAAAAAGGCAAAAAATATGAAGCCGAAATTTTCTCTGATGGATTAAACGCTGATAAAGCGGCGGTAGATTACAAGAGGGAAATTATAGCCGTAGATTCTACTACTAAACTAAAATACCAATTGGCAAGTGGTGGTGGATTAGCTGCTGTTATTCATACCAAAAATTAAATATAAAAGCCGTTTTCATTATGAAACGGCTTTTTATTTATTCAATAATTTCACAACCTCTTTTAGATTGTAATAACTAATCTTTTCCCGTCAGGTATATTTGTATCCCAAGCTTTCTCAATATCTTTTATAGCAATCGAAACCGTTTCAATAACTAGCTTTTTATTGACTGCCAACTCAAACATTTCAGGCAAAATCTCCTTTACTAATTTTATCATTTCTTCTTTTGTCCAGCTTCCTAAACCTGAACCTGATAATTGAAGATCGACACTTCTCAAAATTTCTGCTGATAACTGAATCGTGTCTCCTGCCAAAGAACCAACAGAAACAAATCGTGTTTTATGTGTAAATGAACCTTCTCCCTTTAATGATTCTAGAATCAATTCAGCTGAATGTCCCCACAAATAATCGATTATAATGTCAATTGGTGTATTAGCATAAATCTGTCTAATTTGAGCTATAAAACCCTCATCAGGTTGTGTAAGAATAACATATTCATCTGCTCCAAGTTCTAACAAAGACTTTAAAGTTTCTTCATTTCTACCAGTAACAATTATTCTTTTTGCTCCATAATGCTTAGCAAGCTGAATAGCCATTTTCCCTGTAACTCCTGTTGCTCCGTTTATTAAAACAGTTTCGCCTTTTTGAATATCTGCTCTAAAACGCAACGCCATTGCAGAACCCGCAACTGCATTTGGCAATGCTGATGCAGAACAATCATCAAGACCTTCTGGAACTTTTACCATTTTGTTTTTATCGATAATTGCTTTTTCGGCAATCATTCCGCTTACACCTAATGCATAAACTCTGGTTCCATCTTCGAGTAAACCTACTCCATCTCCACCTACAACTTTTGCAGTTGCTTTATCATCTGCTGAATAATGTTTTCCGCTCGCGATGTTTTTGTCTAAATTTTTAACTGCCGATGCTTTAACCGAAATTAAAACATGATTTTCATTATTAACAATTGGATCTGGAAAATTAGTGTATTGTGGCAATTCTCCTTTTTTATAAATTACTGCTGCTTTCATATTGTTAAAATTTTATGAAGCAAAATTAGTTCGCAGTAAATGGCTGGACGATAACATTTGTTATCAAATTCAGAATCGCTTTATTTAAGCAACTTATTTTTTATCCGACTTAAATGGACTGAAGTTATTCCCAAATAAGAAGCAATGTAATGCTGTGGGATACGTTTAATAATCTGCGGACTTTCTTTTAAAATGTTTCGATAACGTTGTTCTGGCGAATCTTTAATAAAAGAAACAAAGTGTTTCATATAATCGAAAGTACGTTCAAAGATAATGTCTATAAATTTTTCTCTTAATTCTGAAATCTCGAGTAAATCATTCAAAATACGATCCATATCTTTTTTATCTGCGTACCATAAAACACTTGATTCAATGGTTTCGATTGTAACGGGACTTGGAATTTTTTTTCTAAAACTTTCAATAGAAGCGACCATTCCTCCTTCTAAAAAGAATTGCAAGGTTAAATCTTTTCCATCTTTATTGAACCAGCAGCGAATACAGCCTTTTTCAATAATAAAAATTCGCTCAGAAATTTGTCCTTCATTTAAAAGAACTGTTTTAGCAGGAACTTCAAGTTTATTAAAACAGTTGATATAACTCTCCCATTTATCGCCTTCTATCGGGAATTTTTTTTTAAAATAATCAAACATGAAGAAATTTATAAAATTATTTCAGAATCGATTCTATAACATTTATTTCATCCGCAGAAAAATCCAAATTTTGCAGGCAGTCAATATTATTATTCAATTGCTTAACCGAACTCGCCCCTATCAAAACCGAGGTAATTCTTTTGTCTTTTTGCAACCAAGCCAGAGCCATTTGTGCCAAAGATTGGTTTCGGTTTTTAGCAATTTCGTTTAATTGAATTAATTTCTGGATACGTTCCTGCGTAACCTCATCTTCTCTTAAATGTCCGTTTGGATTATGCGCTCTGGAATTTTCAGGAATTCCGTTTAAATATTTATCGGTTAAAAGTCCTTGTGCCAAAGGCGAAAAAGCAATACAGCCTATCCCTTTTTCTTCTAAAACATCGAGCAGGCCATCTTCAACCCAACGTACCAACATCGAATATTTAGCCTGGTGAATCAAGCAAGGTGTTCCCAGTTGTTTCAATACATCAACAGCTACTCTGGTTTGCTCCGCAGAATAATTGCTGATTCCAACGTACAATGCTTTTCCGCTTCTCACAGCATGATCAAGAGCCATCATGGTCTCTTCAATTGGCGTTTCGGGATCAGGACGATGCGAATAAAAAATATCAACATAATCAATATTCATACGCTTTAAACTCTGGTCTAAACTCGACAATAAATATTTTCGTGAACCCCAATCTCCATAAGGCCCATCCCACATAGTGTAACCCGCTTTGGTCGAAATTATAATTTCATCGCGCAGATTTCCTTGAAAATTATGCCACAATATTTTACCAAAATTCTCTTCGGCAGAACCTGGAACTGGTCCATAATTATTAGCTAAATCAAAATGAGTGATTCCTTTATCAAAAGCTTCTTTAGCAATACTCTCAGCATTTTCAAAATTATCCACTGAACCGAAGTTATGCCACAATCCTAGAGAGATCTCAGGCAATAGCAACCCGCTTTTTCCACATCTGTTATATTTCATTATTTTGATTTAATGGTTGAAGGTTTTAAAACTTAAAAATACAAAAAAATCACGCAGATTCAGCAGTTCATCTTAATCTGCCAAATCTGCGTGAAAATATTTTCAGGCTAGACGAAATCTATTTCAATTCAAAACCGCTTTCCAACCCTTTGTCAGAACTTCCTCCAACCATAATTTTAAAAGTTCCCGGTTCTACTAAATAATTTCCATCATTGTCATAAAAACCAAGTTCTTTATCTGTTAAGGTAAAGGATACCGTTTTGGTTTCACCTTTTTTCAAATTGACTAATTCAAAACCTTTTAACTCTTTTACAGGGCGAATAATACTAGCATAATCATCATGAATATACAATTGTACAACTTCTTTTCCATCATAATTTCCGGAGTTGGTCACTTCAACAGTCACTTGTACAGGCTCTCCTTTTGCGAAAGCAGTTTTATTTAGCTTCAGATTTTTATAATCGAATGTTGTATAACTCAAACCAAAACCAAATGAAAATTGAGGCGTTTTCTCAACATCTGTATAGTGCGACCAAAATACATTTTTATCAGTATTTGTTGGTCTTCCCGTGCTGTATTTATTGTAGTAAATTGGAACCTGTCCTACATTTCTTGGGAAAGACATTGGCAGTTTACCGCTTGGATTATAATCACCATATAAAACCTGTGCCACCGCATTTCCAGTTTGAGTTCCTAAATGCCAAGCTTCAACAATGGCAGGAACATGTTCTGCTGCCCATGGAATACTCAACGGACGGCCATTATTTAAAACCAAAACAATATTTGGATTCACTTTATAAACTTCTTCTAACAATTCCTGCTGTACACCCGGCAAATTCAGATCCGTTCTGCTGCGTCCTTCTCCGCTCTGGAAACCGTGTTCTCCTAGAACCATTACAACAACATCAGCTTCTTTAGCTGCCTTTTTAGCCGCTTCAAAACCGCTTCTGTCAGTAGTATTGAAAACAACCTCATCTAAAAACGAAATTTTTCCAACCGTCAATTCACCGCCTTTTTCAAAAGTCAGCTTATTGTCTTTATATTGCTGCATCCCTTCCAAAACCGAAACTGCCGTATTATCATCTGATGCTATTCTCCAGCTTCCCAACGGACTGGTTTTATCATTCGCCAAAGCACCAATCAAAGCTATTTTTTGACCTGATTTCTTTAGAGGCAATAAATTTTTATCATTCTTTAGCAATACTATAGACTTCTTAGCCATGTCCAAAACGCCATCATTATTGGCTTTGCTTCCTATAACTTCTTTTTCACGTTTTTCGTCACAATATCTATACGGATCATCAAATAATCCTAATTCAAATTTTACACGCAAAATTCTGCGGACAGCATCATCCACCAAAGCTTCTTTAACTTTTCCTTCCTTAACCAAACCAACCAGTTTCGCTACATACAAATACGATTCCATATCCATATCCGACCCTGCAACTACCCCTTTCAAAGCAGCATCTTCCTCATCTTTGGCATAACCATGTGCAATCATCTCGCGAATCGAAGCATAATCCGAAATTACAAAACCATCAAACTTCCATTTTCCTTTCAGAATATCTCTTTGCAGAAACACATTTCCAGTAGCTGGAACGCCATTCAAGGTATTAAAGGAATTCATAAACGTACGAACGCCTGCATCAACAGTCGCTTTAAACGGTGGTAAAACCGAGTTATACAATTTAGAATTACTGATGTCTACAATATTATACTCTAATCCAGCCTCAACATAACCATAAGCCGCAAAGTGTTTCGCGCAGGCAGCAATCGTGTTTACTTTTGCCAAATCTGCGATGGTTTCCCCCTGAAAACCCTTAACTCTTGCAGTCGCAATTTTACTTCCTAAATAAGGATCCTCTCCTGCACCTTCCATCACGCGCCCCCAACGAGCATCATTGGCTACATCTACATTTGGTCCAAAAGTCCAGTTAATTCCAGATGCCGAAGCTTCATCAGCCGCAATAGCTGCCGATTTTTTAATCGCTTCCAAATCCCAGCTTGCCGATTCTGCCAGCGGAATAGGACTCAATGTTTTATAGCCATGAATCACATCAAACCCAATAATCAGCGGAATCCCCAATCGAGTTTCCTCAACTGCGATTTTCTGTACAGCTCGTACATTTTTCACGCCACGAACCGTTAGCATAGAACCAACTAATCCCTTGCGCAAATGCTCATATTTCAACTCGGCAGTACCTCCTTTTGGTGCTGGTCCAGTCACTTCCCAAAATCCATTGTATTGGTTCATTTGTCCCACTTTCTCTTCCAATGTCATTTGCTTCATCAACAAATCAACTCGTTCTTCAATAGGCTTTGTTTTATCTAAATGAGATAATTTTTGTGCATTCATAGTTCCAATTGTAATCAGGGTAAAAATCCCTGTAGTAATTATTTTTTTCATTTTAAGAGTTAAGGATTTATTTTTCGCGACATCATATTTTTTTTAAAACCAACTGTTTTATCCTAATTATTTGGGTGTGACCACGCAACTTTACGGATTTGAAGATCATTTTATATTCTTGCCAAATTAAAAGCGAAGCAAAACAACCAGCATTAAAACAGAAAGCAATTTACGTTTCTAATTATTTTTTTAATGAAACAGATGAAGCAAAAACTAAAACAAATAGGTCTTTTATTCTAAAATAAGCCAAGTTATTCTGTTATAAAAGACGAAGCAGGCAAATTAGCCTTATTAAAAAGTGTCGACTGATCCGTATTTTTCCATGCATAACGAACTTTTACTGGAGCTTTAACCTTATCCGATTTCAACACTATTATATTGTTTTTTATCGTGGCAACCGCTTTATAAAACTTATTATCCGCACCGGAAATTTCAAATAAATCGGCTTTTTCATCTTTAAAAAATAAACCGTCTGCATAATCAAAAGTGACTATTATTTTATTCTTTTCGATTGCAATTCCTTTATAAAGCGGTCCGTTTACTATTGCTGTATTCGTTTTATATGTATTGGCCAAAGCCAAATTTGCCAAACGAATTCCCACCGATTTTTTATCCTTTGGATGGATGTCATCTATAGGCGAAATATCACTAGTCACAACCATTCCTGTATTCGGAACTTCCTGCAATACTTTGCGCTGCGCATCTCGGATTATAGAACCTCCCAAATGATCTTCTCCATATTTATAAGGAGCAATCTGTACATAATAAAACGGAAAATCATACTTCCATAATTTCCTCCAAGAAGTAATCAAAGCCGAAAGCGTTTTGTCATAAACTGTCGATCCTACATTGCTTTCTCCTTGATACCACAATGCTCCGGCGATTTTAAATTTTATCAAAGGATAAATCATTGCGTTAAAAGCACGCGCCGGCTGATTCGGACCATAGCTTTCTTCTTTACGTGTTTTAGCTGCTTCCAATAAAACTGCATCATTTTGAATTACTTCCTCTGGCATCCAAATCTCTGCTGGCGTTCCTCCCCAATTGGAGGAAATCAACCCAATGGGTACATTTTTCAATTCTTCCTGCAGACGCTTTCCAAAAAAATAACCCACTGCACTAAAATATTTCATGGTCTCAGGCGTACAATTTGTCCAAGTTCCTGATATATTATTTTGCGGAGTCGTAGCCGTCAATTTTGGCACTAAAAAAAATCGGATATTAGGGTTTGTGGCATTTTTCACAGCTTCGTCCCCATTCTCAATTCCCCAACTGGGGTTCATTTCCATATTCGATTGTCCAGAACAAATCCAAACTTCTCCAATCAGAATGTTTTTTAGAACAATTTCATTGTAACCTTTTATGGAAATGGTATAAGGCCCTCCTTCTTTTGGAGTTGGAATACTCAGTTCCCATTTCGCCTGATTGCTGGCTTTTACTTTATACTCCTGATTATTCCAGCTTGGCGTAATCACCACTTCTTCCTGCGGATTCGCAAATCCCCAAATAGTAACTTCGCTATTGCGCTGCAAAACCATATTGTCCGAAAAAATATTCGGAAGCGTAACATTTGCGGAAACGGTATTTGAAAATATCAGGAAAAGAACAAAGGCAATGATATTATTTCTCATTGAGCAGTTTTTTAAAATAAGGAATTAACTGATCTGCCATTACTTTATCATCAGTGATATCGGGATGATAACCACAGCCTTTTGGAGACATAGGATGGAATTCAAACAGCGCAATTGGTTTGTGTGTTTTATCATTTTCAAAAGCCTGAATCACTTTTTTCAAGCATATTACCAAAGTTACATTTCGCTCTCCCGAAACCATCGGACTGTTCAATAAAACAATTCTGGTGTTAGGTGCGTGTTTGTAAACCGTTTTGATAAAATCAATATAATTGGAAACATATTTTTCCTCATTAAAAGGCAATCTCGCTTTTTTGCCATCACCATCCGAAAGGTCATTGGTTCCCAAACAAATACTAACCAAATCAGGCTGAAAAACAAAATCATAGGGCTTTGAACGGTCTCTGTTAAGGTATAAATTTTCGTAAACATCTGGAATAATAGGTTCGTCGAGATGCTCATCATTCCAGTTGCGGTACATCCCGTAACCCGAAACGGAACTCAGTACAAAATCAATATTCAATGCTCTAGAAAGTACCGGGCCATAAGCCCAATACGCATTGTGCTGATCATACCAGTCTCCGCTTCCACAAGGAATTATTGAAGCGTCGTTTCCAAAACCACAAGTTATAGAATCACCTATAAGTTCAATTTTTTTCTTCTTTTTGGATGCAGCACTTTCTATTAGCTTCGCAGTTGTTCCTACAAATAAAACACCATCATTTGTCGCTTCGGTCGCTTTGTAAATGGAAAGATGATGTGTTTTTTTATCTTTGGAGACAGCAATCGGAAATGATTGTGCTTCTCCTTTTTCTATTCGAACTCTGCCAATATAGTTTCCGTCAAGTTCTAGGGAAACATAATTTTGATGATTTTCAACACTTTGCAGGGAAATAGAGCACGAATCTCCGCTAAAATCAAACGATACAGAAGATGCAGGTCCAATGAGTATCACTTTATTATCCTGGATTTTTTCAACTCTTCCGTTATATTCAAAAAATGACTTGGTTTCAGCCTTTTTTTGAGCAACCGAAACACACGAAATGGCAATCAACAGAAATAAAAGGCATTTTTTTTTGTAATTCATAATCTTTTAGGACTTTTATAGTGGTATAGGCAACAAATATAGATGGATTGCAGTTTAATAACAGATACTATTTTTTCAAATTATAATCAAAAATATTCAAGTGGCTTATTTGTATACAAAAAAACCACCCTCATCAGGTGGTCTCATATACTTTAGTGATTTTAAAGTTAGCTTTTCACGCTAGTTGATACTGTAACAACAGTTCCTTTAATCGTCAAAGTTTTGGGAGTAGTTTCAGCATTAGTTGTTACCGATACTGTTTTGCTAAATATGCCTGCATTAACAGCATTATAAGTAGCGGTAACCGTACCTGATTTCCCTGGAGCAATTGGCGTTTTGGTATAATCTGTTGCCGTACATCCGCAAGAACCTTGAACATTTGTAATTATAACAGCCGTTTTTCCTGTATTTTTAAATTCGAAGACAATTGGTTTTGGCGTGTTTTGAGGAATTATTCCCACATCAATAGTTTCACTTTTCCATGCAATTGATGAAGCTGCAACGCCAACTTTTGAAACTAATGTTTTCATAGGAACTATGGCCGAAAATGACATTAATCCTAGAGTTAATGCCAACATTGAAATTTTAATCATTTTCATATTTATTGTGTTTAATTGGTTACTGTTTTGAATAATCCAAAAATAGATTAGAAAAACAGACACCCTTGTTAAGCGGTATCCAATGTTTGTTAACGACTTGTTAATGCAAAAAAGACGTCTATATTTTGATTAATATTACACAATGAAACTAACCAAACTCAATAGCAGCATATTAATTGGATTAATTGCAATTATAGGAATCCTAGCGGCGCAATTGTTTTGGACCAAAGAAGCCTTTACTATTGAAGAGAAAAAATTCAGTCAAAAAGCACACGTCTCCTTACTAAGAGTTGCCAAAAAATTATACCAAGGAACCAACCAGGAACTTCCTGGTAAAAACCCTGTGAGCAAAATTTCGAATGATTATTATATTGTCAATATCGATAACGATTTTGAACCCGAAATTTTAGAATTTTACCTCATATCAGAGTTTAAGAAAATGAATATCACTACTGATTTTGAATATGCCATATACAATTGTCAAAGCGACGAAATGGTCTATGGCAACTACATCTCACTATCCGAAAAGAAACAGACCAAACATTCTGTACATTTCCCTAAACATAAAAATTTAGTCTATTATTTTGCCATTCGATTTCCTAATGAAACGAGTTATTTGTTTAGCTCCTTACGCTTTTGGTTTGTGCTTTCGATTGCGTTAATTGTTATTTTACTAGTCTATGTGTATTCTATTTTTACGCTTTTGCAGCAAAAGAAATACTCCGATCTGCAGCGTGATTTCATCAATAATATGACGCACGAATTCAAAACGCCTTTGTCCTCCATACTAATTGCTTCCAATTATCTCATCAGGCAAAATCCAATTTGGCAAGATGAAAAACTGGAAAAATACACTCATATTATTATTGATCAAAGCAACAAACTGAACCAGCATATCGAGAAAATCCTTAGCGTTGCAAAGTCCGATAATGCTCCTTTAGTTTTAAATAAAAAACCATTGGATGTTTTACCAGTTCTGGAATCTGTAATTGAGAACATTAAGCTGAAACATCCCGAAACTCAAATAGAAATTCAAACCCATTTAGCATCCGTAACCATTGAAGCAGATGAATTTCATTTCGCCAATTTGATTTACAACCTGCTCGATAATGCGATAAAATATTGCGAAAACAAACCCGAAATTAATATCGCTATTGCAAAAGCCGGAAAGTATTTGCAATTCAATTTTATCGATAACGGAATTGGCATTTCCTCTAAAAATATTCCCTTTGTATTTGACAAATTCTTCAGAATCCCAAGTCAAAAAAGCAATGAAGTCACTGGTTTTGGATTAGGCTTATACTATTCAAAAAAAGTATGTGACTTACACCACTGGAAAATTTCGGTAAAATGCAATCTGAAAAAAGGCTGTACCTTTTCACTATTAATTCCTCAAAAATAATGAATCTAGTTCGAATATTATATACCGAAGACGATGCAACTCTGGCATTCCTGACCAAAGATAATTTGGAACAAAACCACTACGAAGTGATGCATTGTGAAGATGGAAAATCTGGTTTTGAAGCTTTCAAAAAAGGAGCTTTTGATATTTGCATATTGGATATAATGATGCCAAAAATGGATGGATTCGAATTGGCAACCGAAATCAGGAAACTGGATACCGATGTTCCTATTATTTTCCTGTCGGCCAAAACCTTAAAGGAAGACCGAATTAAAGGCCTTAGATTGGGAGCCGATGATTATCTCATAAAGCCTTTTAGCATTGAAGAATTACTCCTTAAAATTGAAATATTTTTGAGACGTTCCCGTAAGAATAATGCTGTTGACAAATCAATTTATGAAATTGGGAAATACCAATTTGATACCAAAAATTTTATTCTTTTTAATGAAACCGAAAAGATAACCCTCACCCAGCGCGAAGCTGATCTCTTGAAATTATTCCTCGATAATAAAAATGTGGTTTTAAAACGAGAGCAAATCCTAACCTCTCTTTGGGGTAACGATGATTATTTTATGGGACGCAGTCTTGATGTTTTTATTTCCCGCCTGCGCAAAATTTTGGCAAACGAAAAAGGAATTGCCATTGAGAATTTACATGGTATTGGGTTTCGGTTTAAAGCTGAGTGAAGCTAAAAAAGAAGAATTAAGACAGTCCATTTTCGTCAAAACTATAGCCAACGGTTTCAACCGTTGGAGACAATATAATTTATCGAGAGTTTAAAAAAAATGTACATCAATACGTTACCCACGGTTGAAACCGTGGGCTATAGTAAAAGAAGCATTTCCTTTTTTCAAAACAACAATTATTGGAAGCATTTTACGGAAAAACAGTTATTCCTTTGGAAAAACAATTATTTTGAATACTTTTTGTGGAAAAACAAATAATCGCTACGGTAAAATTGATAAATCGGGTGGTTTTTACTGTAAAACTGATAAAAAAACTCTTTTACGGAAAACCGTAAGGAATAATCAAAAAAGTGCGTGTAATTTGTTTAATAACAAAACTTGTTGATAAGATAAATCTTAAGTGAGGGTTGTTTTCGTTATTTTTACATGAACTTACATATTTGAATCTAAAATAATTACTCAAGAAAAAATATTTAAATTTTAACCTAAAACCCACTCTTAATTATGGCTTCAACAACGACAAATAAAAAAGGAATAGTTGACTTCCTTTGGGAATGGGCAGAAAGTAATGGAGAATGGAGCAAACTACTAATAAGTAAAATTGTTGGAACTGAAAATGATTTAATATCCGCTGACAGACAAATCGTTTTTAATTATTTTTTACAGTCTATTAAACTTCATTCCGGATTGCCAGCATTGACAACTTCAAAGCCATCCTATATTCCTTCGAATAAAAGAATAGAATTAGAAACTTTATCAGACATATCAGGAGTTAATAGACTTGCGAAAAATCAAACTATAAATTTCAGTGAAAATTTGACAGTTATTTTTGGAGAAAATGGTACTGGAAAAACTGGTTATGGAAGAATATTAAAAACCCTTGGATTTAGTTACGACAACAATAACAATATACTTTCTGATATTTTTGAAAAAACTCTGCCACAATCGGCAACAATAAAATTTAAATCAAATAGTGTCCCCCAAACTTTTAATTGGGATGGTAAAAATAAAAATTCAGAATTGGAAAACATTTCTGTTTTTAACAATAATTGCGTTCAAATATCTCTTTCTGACAGACAATTAATCGTTACTCCTATTGGCTTTCACCTTTTTAATTTAATTACCTCTGAACTCAATAAACTAGAGGAATTATTGATTAAAAAAATTGCTTCATATCCTATTTCATTACCTTGGGCAAACACATTAAATAATGGAACAATACAACAAGTTTTTATTTCTAAACTTTCAAATTCATCTACTGAACAAAAATTAATTGAACTTTCCATATTTTCAAATATACAAGAACAAGAATTGAAGGATAAAGAAAATGAATTATCTAATTTAAATAAGACTCTTCTTGAAACGGAAATCAAAAACTATAATTCGTCAATAATTGAATTATCAACAATTTCTAGTAAAATCAAAATAGCCCAAACAATTTTTAATTCAACAAGTTGGGATTTATTAATTAAATATAACAAAGAAATTCTAGAATTAGAAAGCAGAACTCAAAAAGGTATCAAGGAAATTGCTGAGACAAATGGAATTAAATTTTATGAAACAGAACAATTTCATTTATTTATTAAATCCGCCGAAGAATATATAAAGATTATTGATGAATTAGATTATCCAAATGATAAAGATAATTGTATTTATTGTTTACAACCACTTGAAACTTCAGCTAAAGAGCTATTATTAAGTTATCGCAATCTTTTAAACGACAAAACTCAAGACGATTTATCAAGTTTAAAGCAACAAAAAACTAGCTTAATAAATCAAATTTTAGAAATTGAAACAAATCATATTATTCATCAACCTACTTTTGGCGTAGATGCAGAAACGAAATCTATTCAACCAATAGAAATAACTGAATATAATAAGAATTTAGAAGCCCTAAAAAAATCTTTTGTCTCTGATAAAATTATTATTGGTTCTATATTCAATTTTGATTATACAAAGTATTCTATTTTTTTTGAAGATAAAAAAATTGAGATAAATAAAATATTAGATTTAAAAAAGGATATTCTAATTAACCTCTCAGCTAAAGAAATCGAACTGAAAAACAAAATTAATGAACTAAAAGATAGAAAATTACTTTCTACAAAAACTGTTGAAATAAAAACTGCAATTACAAATCATAAAATAGTTTCAACTTTAAATTCTAATAGTAATTGTTTTAGTACTAATTCAATCAGCAGAAAAACCACAGAAGCAAGAACAGAACTTGTTCAACTAAATTTTAATAATCTATTTAAAGACGAATTAAAAGCCTTCAAAAAAGGGCATATTCCTGTTGATTTAAGTTTTGGAACGAATAAAGGAAATTCAAAAATTTCTCATAAAATAAATTCTTATTCACTAACAGACATATTGAGTGAAGGAGAGCAAAAAGCAATAGCATTGGCAGAATTTCTTACAGAGTTACAATTAGACAACATCAAAGCCCCAGTAATTTTTGACGACCCAGTAAATAGTTTAGACCATAATATTATTGACGATGTTGCAAGAAGGCTAATCAAATTATCAAATGAAAGACAAGTTGTAGTATTTACCCATAGCGTATTACTTTTCAATAGTTTTTTATATTTAAGCAAACAATCAAGTTTTAAAACTTATTCATATAAATTTTATAATACCAAGAATGAATATTTAGAAACGGGATTTATTAATGAAATTGATGAAGAATTAAATAGTGCACCAAAATATATTAAAGAAATAAACAAATTGTTGAATTTACCAACTAAAGAGAGACCTGAATTAGAAGTAGCAGAAGATTGCTACGGATATCTACGTTCAGCTATTGAATTATTTGTTGAACAAGAAATATTTCAAGGTACAATTAAACGATATCAAAAAAATGTCGCATTAACACAATTTGTAAAAATTAATGGCGATAAATTAAACTTACATAAAGACAAGATTAATGAAATTTTCGAAAGATGTTGTGGTTTTATTAAAGGACATAGTAATCCCGAAGAAATCCACAATGATCCTACAATTATTGATTTAAAAGCAGACTTTGAAGAATTTAAAGATATTAGGAATTCTTTTTTAAATTAGTTAGAAAAAAAAGATCTAAAAACATTTCTAGAACTAATCTACTACTTTTCTAAACCAAAAAACCACCTTCATCAGGTGGTTTTCCATTTCATATAATAAAATCTACAAAGGAATATTCCCGTGTTTTCTATTTGGTGTTACGCTTACTTTATTCTCTAACATACTAAACGCTTTTATCAGTTTGCGTCTTGTATCTTGCGGTAAGATTACCTCATCTACAAAACCACGTTGGGCTGAGGTGTAAGGATTCGCAAACAACTCAGCATATTCAGCTTCTTTTTCCAAGAGTTTAGCTTCGTGGTCTTCGGCATCGTGGATTTCTTTTTTGAAGATAATTTCTGATGCCCCTTTGGCTCCCATTACGGCAATTTCGGCAGTAGGCCAGGCAAAATTCATGTCGGCACCAATATGTTTGGAATTCATTACATCATAAGCACCACCGTAAGCTTTACGTGTGATTACAGTAACTCTTGGCACCGTAGCTTCACTTAAAGCGTAAAGCAATTTTGCCCCGTGAACAATAATTCCGTTCCATTCCTGATCAGTTCCCGGCAAAAAGCCCGGTACATCCACCAATACCAATAGCGGAATATTGAATGCATCACAAAAACGAGTAAAACGCGCCGCTTTTTTCGAACTGTTTACATCCAAACAACCCGCCAAAAACATTGGTTGGTTGGCAACAATTCCTATGCTTCGGCCTCCGAGTCGGGCAAAACCTACAAGGATGTTTTCAGCATAATTTTTATGAATTTCAAAAAACGAATCTTCATCTATAATCCCTCCAATCACACTGTGCATGTCATAAGGCTTATTCGGATTATCCGGAATAATATCGGCTAATTGCTCGCGTATTTCATCCTTAAGTTCATATGGTAAATTGCGTGTCCTTTCTTTGTTGTTTTGAGGCAAATAACTCAACAATATTTTCAAATCTTCTAAACAAACCACATCATTCGCCGATGTGCAGTGTGCCACACCCGACTTGGTAGAATGCGTACTCGCCCCTCCCAATTCCTCCGAAGTAACGGATTCGTTGGTTACGGTTTTCACCACATTCGGGCCAGTAACAAACATATAACTGGTGTCTTCGACCATCATCGTAAAATCGGTCATAGCAGGAGAATAAACAGCTCCACCGGCGCAAGGTCCCATAATTGCAGAAATTTGAGGAATCACACCACTCGCTTGTACGTTTCTAAAGAAAATATCGGCATAACCGCCCAACGAACGAACGCCTTCCTGAATACGTGCACCTCCAGAATCGTTCAGCCCAATCATGGGCGCACCCATTTTGACGGCCATATCCATGATTTTACAGATTTTCTCGGCATGCGTTTCGGATAACGAGCCTCCAAAAACTGTAAAATCCTGTGCAAAAATATAAACCAATCTCCCGTTAATTGTCCCATATCCTGTGATGACTCCATCACCGTAATACATCTCATTTTCCATCCCAAAATCGGTGGTTCGGTGAGTCACCAGCATACCGATTTCCTCAAAAGAACCTTCATCCATCAAATAATCGATGCGTTCTCTTGCCGTCAGTTTTTTGTTCGAATGCTGTTTTGCAATGCGTTTTATTCCTCCACCCAAATGAGCTTCGGCAATTTTATCGTTTAGTGTTTTTATCTTGTCTTGCATAGAATTTTTAACTGCTGAGTTTTTAGTAATTCTTTCCTTTTTTGGCTAAAGCCAATTTAATTTTAAACCATTAAGAGATTAAGAAAATTAAGTATTACTTTTTCTTAATGAACCTTAATTTCTTAATGGTTCAAATTAATTTTTCAATTCGGCAACCGTACGATTTTTTGATCTTCAAAATACTGTTTCAATGCCACCAAAGCAGCAATCTCAGCTTCTTGAGCCATTTGGTTTTTCAATGCATCGGCATTGTAATATTGCTTTACAAAATGCGTGTCGAATTTCCCCGAACGAAACGCTTCATGCTCAAAAACAAATTTCCCGAAAGGCAAAGTTGTCTGAACGCCTTCCACCAGATAATCTTCAATCGCTTTTATCATCAATTGGATTGCTTCTTCACGCGTTTGTCCGTAAGTAATTAATTTGGCCAACATCGGGTCGTAATAAATCGGAATATCCATACCTTGCTCAAATCCATTATCTACCCGAATCCCTTCGCCAACAGGCAATTGATACACATCCAAATATCCTACACTCGGCAAGAAATCATTCAGAGGATCTTCGGCATAGACACGCAATTCCAAAGCATGTCCTTTTATTTTCAAATCTTCCTGTTGGATTGCCAATGCTTCTCCCCTTGCCACTCTGATTTGCAGTTCAACCAAATCAATGCCGGTAATCAATTCCGTAACCGGATGTTCTACCTGCAAACGGGTATTCATTTCAAGGAAGTAGAAATTATTGTTTTCGTCCAATAAAAACTCGACAGTTCCTGCTCCAAGATAATCACAAGATTTTGCCACCAAAACTGCTGCTTCACCCATTTTCTTCCTTAATTCCGGAGTTAAAACAGCCGAAGGAGCTTCTTCAACCACTTTTTGATGACGACGTTGAATACTGCATTCTCTTTCGAACAAATACAAAACATTCCCATGACCGTCGGCCATCACCTGAATTTCGATATGTCGCGGAGAAGCCACATATTTTTCGATAAAAACCGAACCATCGCCAAACGCAGCTACGGCTTCGCTTATAGCGCGATTCATTTGGGATTCAAAATCAGTCTCGCTTTCCACCACACGCATTCCTTTTCCACCACCTCCAGCCGAAGCTTTAATCAAGATAGGAAATCCAATTGTTGTCGCAGCTTGCTTTGCTTTTTCGATATCGGTAATCGCTTCGTCAATACCGGGAACCATCGGAATATTGTATGCTTTAACAGCATCTTTGGCTGCCAGTTTACTTCCCATAATTTTAATGGCATGCGATTTTGGACCTATAAAAATGATATTGTTTTTTTCGCATTCCAAAGCAAAATCGGCATTTTCACTCAGGAAACCATATCCCGGATGAATTGCATCTACGTTTAACGCTTTCGCAACTTCAATAATTTTGCTTCCTAACAAATACGATTGGTTTGATGGAGATTCTCCAATCCAAACGGCTTCATCAGCAAATTTTACGTGCGGTGCATTTCTATCGACAGTAGAATATACCGCCACGGTTTTAATGCCCATTTTTTGTGCGGTTTTCATCACCCTAATGGCAATTTCCCCTCTATTGGCAACTAATATTTTTTTCATATTTTAATAGATAAAAGAAGAAAGATCGCTTCGTTGCAAGAACCAAGATAAAAACACCTCTAACATCTTACTTGTTTCTTTCTTCTTGTTTCTTGTTTCTCTATTCAAACTCAATTAACAACTGTCCTTTATCCACGGCATCTCCCGTACTCACCGAAATGGATTTAATCACACCATCGCGAGGCGACAGAAAACTATTCTCCATTTTCATTGCTCCCAAAATGATTAAATTATCATTCTCTTTCACGGTTTGTCCAACAACGACACTAATTTCCAAAATCAATCCCGGCATAGGCGCTTTGATTGCGTTTACCTGCTTGGTTAAGCCCACTTCGAATCCCATTTCCTTAATTAAAATATCCAAAGGATTTGAAATTACGACAGTATAATTGGTATTATTTACCTTAACCGTATAGCTTTTGTGATTGAAATCCGAAGCGATGATTTCAGCTTTATAAGGTTTAGTTTGATGCAGTACATGAAACGCGTTCACTTCCGTTGGCACAGCATCCAGTTGAAAAATACTTTCCTTTTCAAAATCAAAATGGAAACTATCATTTACAGTTACTTTGTAATTTGAACTCATTCTTTACTCTTTTTTAGAGTAGTAAAAATAGTAAAAGAAAACGTTTTCGTTAAAAAAAATAAAAATCAAGACAAAATATTTAAAATACACATAATAAGGACTTAGATTCCTTATAAAAAATAAGACATCTAAAGCGGGTTGACAACAATAATCAGTTAGTCTAGGTAAAATATATAACCAAAAGTCATCCAAACCTGCCAGTCATTGTATTTGTTTTCGGTATAAATTTCTTTATTGGGATTTAATCCATCTACCCAATCAGAGCCAAAATATTGAAGACGAAACTCAATCATTAAGTCGGATAAAGCGGTTAATTTATAGCGGGCTCCTATGCCAGAAACAATAGACCAAGTACTGCTATTTTCTGTAGTAAAACCATAAGGTTGTCCATCTGAAGGGACTAGATATTTTGGAAAGGTTGTTTTTGAAGTCCCCAATTCGCCCATTGTTGAGGAAGATTTTGCGCTGTAAAAATTGTATTGAACCCCTAAACTTATATAAGGAGAAATTCCGCCTATATTATATTCAAATTCGTGAATTTCACTCAATGGAAAATATTCTAACTGCGCACCTAAATTTAGAATCGATGATTTGCCCTCCATCGCTCTCAGTTGCTGTTTCCCTATACTATTACTATTTATCCATTTGCCAAAATGATTCAATTTGGTTTGACTAAAAGATAATTCGGAGCGTACTTTAAAATGTTCGTTGAAATAGGCATCACTCATCGATTTATATGAAAAATTCATGTAATGTGTCAAACCAATTCCGAAGCCCGAATTTCGATAAGTAGAGGAATCATCATTTCTTTGGCCATAATCAGATTTCATAACAGTAGAACCAAAAAAACCGCCTACTTCGTGAGCTACTGAAGATTGAGCAGTAGATAAATTAAGGAAACCAAAAAAAGCAATAAAAACAGAAATGAAATTTGGGGACATTAAATGACTAATTTTATTATCGGTACAATTCTAATCTATAGGCATATAGCTCATTTATTAATAAAAAAACAAATGAATTTCAATGCGCAAATAGAACGACTTAATAACGAAATAAAAATTAAACTCGTTTAATGGATATTTTTATAGCTTAAATGCATTTTTTTCAATTAGACAGATGTATAATATTACAATACTCTGACAACCAACAACATAAAATTATTTTTTTTATAATTGCTTTTGAATATCTACAACGTTTTCGAATCACAGATTTAAACGAAGATATACTTCAGTAAATGTATAAATGTTGTTACTCCTAAAAAAAATCAATATCGAATTAAGAAAAATCACAAAACTAATAGTCCGAATTCTCTCAAAGTATTTACTGGTTTGGAGTACCAAAATAGTTCGAAATCTTCCAGTTGGGTTTCAAAATCAGTTTTTACTTCCTGAAATGAATAGGTTTTACTATTCGAAACCGATAGTTTTTGAAGCATTTCATTTAACCATTCTCCTTCTGTTTTATTGGTCTGAATTGTGAAGCTTTCTTTTTTGTCGTGAAAAGTCAGAGTCATCATTTCCCAAGAATTTCCTTTTTTGGATTTGGTAAATGTTTCAATTGATGGTTTTCCTCCCAGCCAAACGATTTTAGCAGTAGGTTTTATATTAAAATTGGTTTCTTCCTGTAAGGCATCAAAAATAAAATCAGGACTTATTTTCGTTTTCGGAATTTTGAAATCAAACCACTCCTGCAATTCGTAATCAAAACAGATTCCGTGCATAAAATTGAACAGCGATTTCTTGAGTCCGAAACTAAACTTATCGTGATCGATTCCTGTTGAATCGACAAAATTAATATCATTATTGGCAAAAGTCCCAATGGCTTCCGTTTCTTTTACTGCTCCAAATTGCTCCGGAAACATTCCCACCGGACTGTGTGCTGTCATCGCAAACTGATGCCAAAATCCCGATTGCAACACGCCAGCTTCAAACAATTGACGCACCATTTCGAGGCTGTCCACCGTTTCCTGAACCGTTTGCGTTGGGTAACCGTACATCAAATACGCGTGTACCATAATTCCTGCTTCGGTAAAATTGCGGGTAACTTTTGCCACTTGCTCCACCGTTACGCCTTTGTCAATTAGTTTCAACAATCTGTCCGAAGCCACTTCTAATCCTCCCGAAACGGCAATACAACCCGAAGCTTTTAACAACAGACATAAATCTTGGGTAAAGCTTTTTTCGAATCGAATGTTCGTCCACCAGGTAACTGCCAGTTTTCGACGAAGGATTTCGAGTGCCAAAGCGCGCATCAATGCCGGTGGCGCCGCTTCATCTACATAATGGAAACCGTTTTCTCCTGTTTGGGCAATCATTTCTTCCATTCGGTCGCACAATAAACTCGCAGCAACGGGTTCGTAAACCTTTATATAATCTAGAGAAATATCGCAAAACGTGCATTTTCCCCAGTAACAGCCGTGCGCCATAGTGAGTTTATTCCAGCGCCCGTCGCTCCATAATCGGTGCATCGGATTCACGATTTCGATAACCGAAATGTATTTATCCAAAAGCAAATCCGAATAATCGGGTGTTCCTACTTGGGATTGTTTGTAATCGTGTTGAGTGGAATTATTTATGTAAACTACTTTTTCCTCTTCCAACAGGAATGTTCGTTTATATGAGTTGTGATTTGGATTCTCAATATTAGCAATTAATTCTTCTATTGGCGTTTCACCATCATCCAAAGTAATATAATCGAAAAACTCAAAAACCCGGGCATCCGAAAGTGAACGCAATTCGGTATTTGGGAAACCGCCACCCATCGAAATCTTGATATTTGGATAATGTTTTTTTACCCATTGTGCGGATCGAAAAGCCGAATATAAATTCCCTGGAAAAGGAACTGAAATCAAGAATAAAGTGGGATGAACCATTTCGATTCTTTCTTTTAAAATCGAAAGTAGAATTTTATCAATATAAGTGGGTTCTTGTTGCAAAGCTTCGTACAATTGGTCAAAAGAATTTGCACTGCGCCCCAGTCTTTCCGCATAACGGCTGAACCCAAAGTTTTCATCAACACATTCTACTATAAAATCGGAAATATCCTCAAGATACAAAGTTGCCAAATGTTTGGCTTTGTCCTGGGTTCCCATCGTTCCAAAAGCCCAATCAAGTTCTTCCAATTGTGCAAATCTTGAAGCTTCGGGCAAGAAATCTTCCTGACAAATTTGTAGCGCCAAGGTTGGATTCTTACCCTGCAAAAACGCAATAACCGAATCGATTGTTCTGATGTATTCGTCTTGTAAAGCTAGAATTCGTTTGCAGTTGTCACTTGTTGGCTGTTGGTTGTTAGATTGAAATAAATTCTTAAGCCCTTCTTTCGAAAACAATTTCAAAATCACTTCAATTCCTAAATCTGCCTGAACCGATTCTATATTTTTAGTATTCAGAAACCCTTTGATATAAGCGGTCGCCGGATACGGAGTATTCAGTTGGGTAAACGGGGGCGTGATGAGAAAAAGTTTTGGTTTCAAGAGAAATATTTTTTTTCGCAAAAATACGGGATATTAAGAGATTTTTCAGGAAAAGATTTTGGCTATTAATTACCTTATAAAAGCTGATAATTTAGATTTTTTTGTGGATATTTAATTACATTTGCGTGTCACTAATTTTTTTTTATGAAGCGAATTTTACTTCTTTTTGTTTTATTACATCTAAGCATTTTAGTTTTTTCTCAAAAAACAAATCAAGACTCCACAGCAACCAAATTTTTATTAGAAGATAAAAATGGTCATTTAATTCAAAATTTGGAACAGCAGAAACAATTTTTGAAGATTCGGGAAGAAAAAAAGAAAGCCGAAATCTTGAATTTGAAAACAGTAAATGGGAACCCGAAAAAGGGAAATTCAACTTCAAGAGCACAAGCGCTGCTTCAAGCAGTAGAAATGTGTACTAATGGAGGTTTTGAGCAATATGAAAATATAAACGGAAGTAGTTATCTTAAGAATTTTCTTTACACAATAGGTGATCCTCCTGGTCCAACGCAATGCCGTTCGATTACCAATACCGCCGATTCCTACATTAATCGCTATAACCCTAATAATATGAATATTATGGCAACGGGGGTTTCTGCAAATTTATTTGATCCCTATATAGGAGATATTAAGGCATTTGATCAATATGCGATTAAAATTAATCATGAAAACTCATCTACTTATGGTTCTATTGTTCAAGGCAAAAGGTTTAAAACAAATAATGAAAATTATCTAAAATTCAACTACAAAGCAGTATTACAAAGCGTATACGACAACAGTCATACCGACAATCAGGCATTTGTTAAAGCCAGGATTTTAGATAAAAATAAAGTAGTTGTAAATGAATTTTGTTTGGTAGGAGATGAAAAAAACTGCATTTTCTCTAAAGTTCCGAGTCAAACTTCTTCTTATGTTACCTTATATACAACCAATTGGCAATCTGGATATTTGGACATTTCATCAATCCCAAATAATGAAGAATTTACCGTTGAATTTATGGCTTCAAGATGTGGATTGGGTGGCCATTTTGGGTATATGTATGTTGATGATATTTGCTTATTGCATTCTACAGAGAATCTCCAAGGTTCTGTAGAACTTGATCCTTTGAATAAAGTTTGTCCTAGTTTACCAGTTTCAGTATGTGGTACTTATACTATTCCAAATTCTGGAGGAATTTCTGCATCCGTAAAAAAAATTACTTTAAATGTTTACAACAGCAATAACGTTTCTGTTTATAGTACATCAACTACCTCAAGCTTAGACACAACAAATAAAAAGTTTTGTTTCACACTGAATGCCGCTGATTTCCCAAATAGTACCAGTGCAAATTACAATGTAGGCGTACAAGTAGATTATGATATTTCTGGAACTTCTTGTACAGGAACTACATTTAATTCTGCCGTAGATCCTGACGCAAATTCTGGATGGGATATTTCTTTTTTGAATTGTACTTCAAGTTGTAACATTAATGTAACGACTGCAAAAATATCTCAATGTGATGCAAATCATGACGGAAATGAAAATTTTGATTTATCTAAATTAAATGCTGCAGTGGTACCTTCTACTACGGGTTTAAATTTTAGTTATTTCAAAAATTACAACGAGGCAGAGACCAACTTGAATACCATCGCCAATTTTACAAGTTATCCAAGTTCAAGTACTTCTATTTATGTAAGAGTGAGCAAGGATGCCACTTGCTACAAAATAATTTCTGCCGGTTTAGAGGTAAGAAATCCCACGGCAAATATTTCAGGTATTTTAAATGTTTGCTCAGGAAGCACTTTATTGACCGCTTCTTCAGGATCTTCGTATCTATGGAGTACAGGAGAAACCTCGCAAAGTATTACGGTAACATCATTAGGAGATTATTCTGTCACTGTTACTGATTCTTTTGGATGTAGTAGTGATGCGCGTGTTACAATCGAACCGAGTCAAACTGCTGTATCTCCTGTCTTACAGGTTACACAACCCTCTTGTTTTGCCACCACAGGAACAATAAAAGTAACTTCAGTGGCATCACAATATAGTTTTGACGATGGAGCAAATTGGAGCACAAACAACACAAAGAGCAATTTGTATCCCGGAACCTACTTAGTAAAAATAAAGACAATAAATGGATGTACTTCCTATTCTGAAAGTGTAACTATTACAGCTGCTTCTACTTTGTATCCAAATTACAATTATACAAATCCTTTATTTTGCGGAGATACTGGCAGCATCACCATTACAACTCCAGCTACATACTATAGTTTTGATGATGGAGCAACTTGGGTAAATAATTCTGTTGCCACCAATCTTTTGCCAGGAAATTATAAAATTCGTACCAAAGATTTACAAGGCTGTATTTCATCAGCCAACAATGTACTCCTTAGTAGTAATACGCTGGAAATTCCAACTTATACAATAACACAGCCTGCTTGTACTGCAAAAGGAAGTATTACCATCAATACTCTTTCGGTTTTTTACACTTTTGATGGAGGAAGCACATGGGTTACAAGCAATAAAATGAGCAATTTAAGTTCAGGAAGCTATTCTTTAGGGATTAAAAATGCTATAGGTTGCACTTCCAATTATACTTATGTTTATTTAAATGATTTTCAATATTCCTATCCTGAATATACAACTGAGCAACCTGTTTGCGGAAAAGATGGAAGTATTACGATTACTACAGTTGCAGATTCCTATAGTTTTGATAATGGATTAACTTGGACTAGTAATAACGTTAAACTTCTACCTTTTGGAAACTATCAAATAAAGGTAAAAAACAGTGCGGGATGTATCAGCTCTACTTCTTATGTTTCTTTATATCAGCCTTATTTGAATTCACCAGTTATTAGCGTTGAACAGCCAACTTGTGGTGTAAACGGAAAAATCACTGTCAACTCATTATCTGATTTTTACAGCTTTGATAATGGTGCAACTTGGACAACTCTTAATTCTAAATCATTACCTCCCGGTAATTATCAAATAATTATAAAAAATAGTATTGGCTGTACCTCTTATGCAAGTTATGCATATTTAAACAATCCAAATATAGATCCACCTACTTATACTGTTGTTCAGCCCACTTGTACAACCTCGGGTAGTATTACAATAAATACAATTGCCGATTTTTATAGTTTTGATGGAGGCTATACTTGGGGAACTTCTTCTTCCTTATCAAATCTTAATTCTTATGGATATTATAACATTGTAATAAAAAACAATTTAGGATGTATTTCTAACTATATAAGTGTTTCTATTAACAACCCAAAACTTCCTGATCCAGATTATACCGTTACCAATCCAAGCTGTGGAAATATTGGCAATATTACATTCAACACCATTGCAGATTATTATAGTATAGATTATGGTTCAACCTGGAGTACAAATAATGTCTTTAATAATTTAAGCCACGGATCTTATTATTTAATGATAAAAAAAGCGAATTGTACTTCCAATAACATTTCCATTTATATGGATAACTCGAATTTGGCACAGCCCAATGTTACCATAACTCAACCAACTTGCGAAACAAAAGGCAGTATTAAAATCAATACTACTGCTGATTTTTATAGCATAGACGGGGCTAATTGGGGAACAAATCCAGTTTTTTCGAATCTTTCACTGGGATATTATTACCCAAAAATCAAAAATAACCAAGGTTGTATTTCTAACTATAACTCGGTAAATCTTCAAACTTTTTATCTCCCTGTTCCAACTTTTAAAACAACACAGCCCACTTGTGGAAACGGAGGAAGCATAACCTTTACTTCAACAGAAGCACAATACAGTATAGATGGAGGCAAAACTTGGAGTGCCAATTCGGTATTTACTAATCTTAATCCAGGCTCTTATTATTTAATGGTAAAAAACACTGCAGGGTGCACATCTAATTCTTATGGTGCATACGCTACCCTACAACAATATTATTTACCAAATCCAGATTTTACAATAATTCAGCCAAGTTGTGGTGTCAATGGAAGCATTACTATTGCGACAGTAGCAACTTATTATAGCTTTGATAATGGCTATACTTGGACTACAAACCCAGTTCTTTCCGGACTTACTTCTGGCTATTATAACATTATGATAAAAAATGCAGCTGGCTGTAAATCTAATAGTTTATCGATATACATCAATCCTTATTATCTTCCCAATCCAAATGTAAAAGTGGTACAACCCAGTTGTGGAAATGGAGGAAGCATCACCGTCACTACTCCTGCTGACAGCTATAGTTTTGATGGAGGCACCACTTGGACTACTAATCCCATTTTACTAAATCCTACATCTACATATTATACAGTCCTCATTAAAAATGCAACGGGTTGTAAATCAAATTCACAATCTTTCTATATAAACAAATATTACTTACCCTCACCAAATATAACCACCATACAACCCACTTGTGGTACTCCTACAGGAACTATAATAATAAATTCTACCGCAGATCAATATAGTTTTGATGGAGGAACAATCTGGACAACAAATCCTATAAAGAAAAATTTAGCTGGTGGCTCTTATAATGTACTAATAAAAAACACTTTGGGTTGTACCTCATACAGCAGTTATTCTTATATTAATACACCTCCTTCAATTCCTGCAGCACCGGCTGTACAAATAGTTCAACCTTCTTCTTGCGGAGCCACTGATGGTAGTATCACCATAACAACACCTGCCATAAGTTATAGTTTCAATGATGGAAACAGCTGGACAACAAGCCCAACAAAAATAAATGTAGGAGCTGGCACCTATATTATTAAAATCAAAACAAATTCCTACAGCTGCGAATCATTAACAACTGTTGTCAATTTGAGTTCTGGCAGTACAATTGCGGCTCCAGCTTTTACAACAACCCAACCCAACTGCAGCTCTTCAAAAGGTTCTATAACAATTACTACAAATGCTGCAACTTATAGTTATGACAATGGATTAACCTACGTTTTTTCTAATACAAAAACAGATCTTTCCCCAGGAATTTATTTCATAAAAATTAAAAATGCAACGGGTTGTGTTTCGGATGCAGCTTCAGTCACTATTTCGCCAGTATCACCACTTCCAGCTCCTACCTATACAGTAATTCAGCCAAATTGCACCAATTTTACAGGATCAGTTTCTATTGATACCGTAGCCGATTTTTACAGTTTTGATAACGGAATTACATTTGGAACATCTAATACAAAATCTAATTTATCGCCAGGAACCTATAATTTAATGATTAAAAATAATTCAGGTTGTATTTCTCTAAATACCCCAGTCACTATAGATGCTGCGCCTACAATTCCTGAAGTTCCACAAGTTGTAGTCACAGACCCAATAGGTTGTAATTCAGCAAAGGGCAGCATTATGGTTTCAACTGTTGCGAATCAATATAGTTTTGATGATGGTACTACTTGGAATAGTAGCAATACTGCCAGCTTATCACCCGGAAATTATTTAATTAGAATAAAATATACCAATGGATGCGCCTCTGTTGGTTATAAAGCAACCATCAATACGCCTCCAGATGCTCCTTCAGCTCCAACGTTAAGTGTTACGCATCCTATTACCTGCAGTAATCCGTTTGGCTCAATTTTAATTACCAGTACGGCTTATCAATATAGTTTTGATAATGGTGCAAATTATTCAACCAATCCAAATTCTGGTAATTTAGTAGCAGGAACCTATCCGGTTCGTGTTAAAAACAATAGTGGTTGCGAATCTGCTCCAGTACTTACAAACATTAATGCACCAACAGATTATCCTAACAATCCTAAATTCACAACTATTCAGCCCGATTGTAATAATCTTAAAGGAACTATTACAATAACAGACAGTGCATCAGAATATAGTTTTGATAACGGTGTTAGTTGGTCAACAAATGCAACGCAATCAAACCTTGATCCCAAAACCTATTTTATTAAGGTGAAAAATAATAATGGTTGTGTTTCAAATGCGACCACAGTTATCCTAATTCCTTTTACAAATTTTACTCAAAAACCAACTGTGACAACTCCGCAAACTTTCTGCATTCAACAAAATGCTACTTTAAATTCAATTAGTATCACGGGACAAAATATAAAATGGTATGATTCATTAACTGCAGGAAACCTTCTACCAAACACCACTTTACTTCAAGATGGGAAAGCCTATTACGCTTCGCAAACCATAAACGGATGCGAAAGTGAAAGAATTCCGGTAACAATTAACATTCAAAATACATTTGCACCAACGGGAAATACAAACCAGACTTTTTGTACAGCACAAAACCCAACAATTGCAAACATCCTAGTTACAGGAAGTTCAATAAAATGGTATGATGCTACAAACAATGGCTCTTTATTAACAGAAACAACTAATTTGCAAAATGGCAAAACTTATTATGCTTCGCAAACCATCAATAATTGTGAAAGTCCTAGATTTGGAATTACCGTTTCTATTGTAAATACACCAAATGCTCCAACGGCAAATGGCAATCAAGCTTTTTGCAAAAGCGGAAATACAACGTTGAACAATATTCAAATATCGGGGCAAAATATAAAATGGTACGACACTAATTCTTCGGCTACTAGTTTGTCAAACACAACTTTATTAGAAAACAATAAAATCTATTACGCCACACAAACTGTAGGATGCGAAAGTGCCAGAACAGCCGTTTTAATCCAAATTAATGTTACGACTTTACCAACGGGAAGCAACAACCAACAATTCTGCATCGATGAAAACGCAACTATAGCAAATCTCAATATTACCGGAACCAGTCTGAAATGGTACAATTCGGCAATAGATGGAAATATTATTCCGGAAACGACTCTCTTGCAAAGTGACATTTATTATGCTACGCAAACACTTAACAATTGCGAAAGCGAAAGATATGCTGTCTCTGTAAAAGTTCAGGACATCCAAAGCCCAATTGCTGATTCTCAACAGAAATTCTGCATTCAAAAAAATGCAAAAATCAGCGACATTGATATTATGGGACAAAATATAAAATGGTTTGAGAATATTTCATCAACAGTAAATTTGCCAGAATCGGCTCTGCTTAAAGACGGAGTAACTTATTATGCTTCGCAAACTGCAAACAATTGTGAAAGTGACAGAATACCTATTATTATTGAAATACTTACGGCAACAACTGGTGATTGCATTAATTTTATAGATGAACTTCCTTTTCCTAAATTCTTCACGCCAAATAATGATGGATATAATGATACTTGGACAATTGATTTTATTTATTTAGCACCAAATTCCGGAATTAGAATATTTGACCGCTATGGTAAACTGATTAAGGCATTAAACATAAATCAAGTTTGGGATGGTACTTTTAATGGATATAACTTGCCTTCAAGCGATTATTGGTTTACAGTTGTCCGCTTAAATGGAGCCGAATTTAAAAGTCATTTTAGCTTGAAGCGATAAAACATTGCATAAAAAAAAGCCCAATGATGGGCTTTTTGTGTAAAATATAAATTCCTCTATTTGACTTGAACCAAAATCCATTTGGAGATTTCTTCTAATGCAATTGGAGAGAATGTTTGCTCAATAGTTGCATATTCATCTGGCAAGCCTGTTTTACATTCTTGAAACAAATGATTCAAATTGGGCAATACTTTGGCTGTTACTTTATTATTTCCTCCTTTTGCTAATGCTTTTTTAATTGCATCCAAATTTACGTCAGCTGGAACTTGTAAATCTTTATCGCCATTTATTGCCAAAACTGGGCATTTTACTTTTTCTAAAGCAGATGCAGGATCAAATTTTAGAAAATAATCCATCCAAGAGCTTGTAATCTGTAAAGTTAATCCACTTACTTGTTGCTCATTCATTTTATCCTCAAACTGTAATTTAAAATAATTATTGATTTTAGTCTTTAGATTATCATCATTCGCGGATGAAGCTAAAATAATATCATAAGCACCCTTGAAAATCCCTTGTCCTTTTTGAATTTCATCTTCAGAAACACCCATTTGTCGCTCAATTTTTTCTTTTTGCAGGAGCATTAATTTATCTCCGCGAATTCCTGTTCCTGCCAATAATACTATAAAATCTACATCTTTGGAATTCCCTGCAACAACGGGTGCAATTACACCGCCTTCGCTGTGTCCGATTAATCCAATTTTATTCTTATCTATTTCTTTTCTGGTTTTCAAATAATCGACTCCGGCTTGAACGTCGCGAGCAAAATCTATTGTGGTTGCTGTTTTAAAATCGCCTGTGGATTTTGCTACACCGCGATCATCAAATCTTAAAACCGCAATCCCTTTTTTAGTCAAATAATCGGCTAAAACTAGGAAAGGTTTATGGCCAAATAGTTCTTCGTCTCGGTTCTCTGGGCCACTTCCCGTAATCAAAATTACAACCGGAAATTTGCCTTCCTTACTAGGTAAGCTTAAAGTTCCTGCTAAAACATTTTTATCCGTTTTATTTTCGAAAGTAACTTCTTCAGTATAATACAAATAAGGTTTTAAAGGCTCTTGAGGCCTTTTTACAGCTTCTTTTTCTATTTTTTCTCTAGATAAATTCATTGGAAAAGATTGACCTCCTTGCGAAAAACTGCCCACAATTATGTTATCCTTTAATGTCCCTTCATAAGCAATTGTAGCGCTTGGAATGGCAAACTTCAAAACAGAATTTTCAAAACTAGTTGACGTAACTGGAATTCCTTTGGCTCCTTGATCGGGACTGTCCATAGTAGAACTAAAGCCATTTTCGGTTTTACTGATATTAAACACAACTCTTAATTGTGCGCCGGGAACTTTTAAAACGCCATTCCATTGTCCTGTAATTTCTTGTCCGGAAATACTAAAAGCCATTAAAACTGCAACTAAAAAAAATACTGTTTTCTTCATTTTATTTGATTAAAAATTGACATTAAGCTTTTACCCTTTTTTTTCTATTTCTTTAAACTTAACATACGAATAAACCATTGGAACTATTGCCAAAACAACAACAAGGGAAATAAAAACAATAGTGAACGAATCATTTTCAAAAATCAATCCTCCCAAAACGATTAGCAATCCTCCAATTACCCAAAGTTTACCTGCAAAAATGTGGGTAAGTTTCCAAACTTCATTATTTTCTAAAGTCCAAGGAGTGCGTATCCCTATAAAATAATTGGGCTGAATCACCTTAAAATAATTCCCAAGAACCATAAATAAAACTCCAATTAAGATATAACTCAAATTTGGACCTGAAAAAGATTGATTCTTCGTGATAAAAATGATATACAAAGCCATCAGAGACATACATAACACTAGAAAAAACTTCAATTGGTAATACTTTCCTCCCATTAATGCTATCCTTTTTTTGGGGTCTATTTTTGGAATGACAAGCAGTAAAACATATATTAAAACGGGCATCATAAACACTAATCCGATCAAAGAAAATTTATCGCCCCAATGATCTACCTCGCCTTTGTAATTCCAGTGAGTTGGGACTTTTCCCGGCAATGTTTTCCAAATAAAAGCTAAATAAATAAAGGGCATTAACACAATTCCGATGATGGGAAGTTCTTTTTTAAAAGTTGAATTCATTGTTTTATTTTTTAAAAGTTAAAATCCATTGCAGCACATCTTCCATTATGGTTGTATTGATGGAATAAAAAATAAATTGACCTGATTTTTCGGCAGTAATCAAATCGGCGCGTTTCAAAATATCCAAATGATGTGAAATACTCGGCTTCGACATATTGAACTGATCGGCGATTTCTCCGGCAGACAGGCTTTTGGTTTTTAAAAGCTCCAATATCTCTCTTCGCGTGGCATCATTTAATGCTTTAAATATGTGGTTCATAATTTAAAGTATTTATACATTTAGACAAATATCTAAATACTTTTTCAAACGCCCAAATATATTTGAAAGTAAAATGCTAATCTATAAACAAAAAAAGAGTCGAAAAAATGATTTTTCAACTCTTTTATAAACTGAATTATTGTCTAATTTAAAATTTATGCTCCTTTTTACTGATCGCTAATAACGAAAATAACGAAATGCAAGCCGCTAAAGTCAGATAGAAACCAACATAGGTCAAACTATAAGTTGATGCCAGCCAAATGGCAATCATAGGCGCAAAAGCAGCGCCAAGAATTCCAGCCATATTAAAGGTTAATGAAGCTCCTGAATAACGAACAGCGGTAGGAAATAATTCGGATAAAAAAGTTCCCAAAGGTCCATAAGTAAATCCCATCAAGGCCATTCCTGTACACAAAAAGAAAGTTACCATTACTGTACTACCAGAATTCAAAAAATGTGAAAAGAAAAAACCAAAAATTGCAATGGCTGTCGTGGCAATAATCAGCATTTTGCGTCGCCCAATTTTATCCGCAACTACAGCGGAAATTGGAATAAACAAAGCAAAAAACAATACCGAAAACAACTGAATCAATAAGAAATCTCTTTTCTCGTAACCCAAATCTGAAGTAGCCCAACTCAATGTAAATACTGTCATTAAATAAAACACCAAAAAAGTGGTAACAGATGCTAATGTCCCAAAAATCAATTGATTTTTATAGGATTTAATCAGCGTAAAGAATGGAACTTTCACTTCTTCGTGCTTCTTTTTTGAGTTTTCGAAAGAAGGAGTTTCGGTAATTTTGGTTCTAATATAAAAACCGACTACAACCAAAAGCGAACTGGCAATAAAAGGGATTCTCCAGCCATAATCCATAAAATCCTGACTGCTCATAGAATCGGTTAATAACAAGAAAGTCCCTCCCGAAAGCAGCAAACCAATTGGCGCGCCTAATTGCGGAAACATTCCATACCAAGCGCGTTTGTTGGGCGGTGCATTTTCTATAGCTAATAAAACAGCTCCTCCCCATTCGCCTCCCAACCCTACTCCTTGCCCAAATCGGCACAGCATCAATAACAAAGGAGCAACTACGCCAATACTGGCATAACTTGGCAGAAAACCAATAGTCACTGTCGAAATTCCCATAGTTAAAAGAGCGGCTACTAAAGTAAATTTACGTCCAATTTTGTCCCCATAATGTCCAAAAAAAGCAGAACCCAATGGACGAGATATAAAGGCTATCGAAAAAGTAGCCAACGATTGTAATGTTGCCATTGTAGTGTCTGAACTTGGAAAAAACAACTGTGGAAATACCAAAACGGCAGCATTTGCATAAATATAAAAGTCAAAAAATTCGATTGTGGTGCCAATTAGGCTTCCAAAAAGAACGTGCTTTAAAGAGTTCTTTTTATTTTGATCCTGTTTCATGGAGTTTTGATATAGTTTTTTTAAGAAAATTGGATGTAAAAATGAATCTTATTTTTGAATGTGGCAAATATTTGTTTTTAATATTTTAAACCTTTTTTATTTATACAATAAGAAAAAATAGAGCTTCATTTTATCAAATAAACAAATCGACCCTTTAAAAAAACAAAAACTTGGTGTTTTGTTAAAAAAAACGTAAAATTACAGAAAAATTAACGTTGTATTAATATTTAACTAACCTCAAATTAATTTTGAAACTACAATTTAACCATACTTATACTTTAGATGATTTCACACTGTGGAATAATTTGAAAGCTGGCGATGAAAAAGCTTTTTCAATACTTTTTGAAAAATATTATTCTGATTTAGTACGTTATGGCAATTCTTTGTGTTCCTATAACGACAGGGTACAAGATTGCGTTCAGGATGTTTTTACAGATATTTGGGTATATAGAGAATCCCTTTCCGATAACGTTATTATAAAAGCCTATTTATTATCGAGTGTTCGTAAAAGAATTGCCCGATTGTACCAACGCGATCCCTTTTTTAAAAAAGAAAGTAATATAGAAACTACTGAATTCCTATTTGATTTCTCCATTGAACAGCAATTAATTGATGATGAAATTACAGCCGAAAAAGTATTACAGCTCAATATGCTAATTAACAACTTGCCATCCAGACAAAAAGAGGCTTTGTATTTGCGCTATCACCAACAATTAACGGTAGATCAAATTTCCGAAATAATGGCAGTCAATTACCAGTCTGCAAGCAACATTTTATTTAGAGGAATACAGAACTTGCGCAAAGATTGGAAAGAGAATATTTCAATAATTTTGATATTATCTTCATCATATATTTAGGTTGAAAAATATTCATTTAATTTATTTTAAAAAAAATCACAATTAGGTGAGTATATAATAAAAGAAGTGTCCTTATTGTTTTTGTAACCCTTATTATAAAGATGCAAAAGCGAAATAAATATATACAGATAGAAGACTTTTTAGGTGATGATTCCTTTCGCCAATGGATTCTGCAAAATAAAAATGCTTCTAAGTGGGAGAATTGGACACTCGAAAATCCTGAAAGAGCAAAATTAGTAGAAGAAGCTCGTTTATGGGTTCTTGCTACCAAAGTTGAAAAAACACAAATGTTAACGGCGACAGTGGAATCGGCATTAGAAAATACTTGGAAAAAAATCGCACTTAAAGAAGCTAATCTTAAAAGTGTCCAAAATCCAAAATCTAAAATTTGGAATAATAATTGGTTTAGATCCGCAGCAGCTGTTTTGGTAATAGGGCTAGCTTTTTCTTGGGGATATGGCAACTATTTTGAATTAACTAATAACAATCGTGTTTACCAAGAACTTCTTATAGAAAACAATGAAGGATTAGTTGAACAAACAAACAACTCCAAAAACCCTCAAATTATAACTTTATCCGATGGAAGTTCTGTTTTGTTACAACCAAAAAGTAAACTGAGCTATCCTAAAATTTTTATTGGAAATGAACGTAAAGTGTATTTGTCAGGTGAAGCTTTTTTTGAAATAAGTAAAAACAAAAGAAAACCATTTTTTGTTTTCGCCAACGAAATTGTGACCAAAGTTGTAGGAACGAGTTTTAGAATTTGTGCTTTTGAAAACCAGCCTAATGTAGAAGTAATAGTCCGCACTGGAAAAGTAAAAGTTCACTCTAACAATCAGGCAGCAAAAACTTCTTCTGAAGAAGTTGTTTTATTACCCAATGAAGCGGTACGCTTTGTAAGGGAAACTGCAAAATTTAATAAAATAACAGACATCACCAAAGATATTGTTCTGAAACAAACTGCAAAAACCATAGAACAATTAAGTTTCGATTTTACTGACACGCCTGTTAGCCATATTTTTAAAACCATCGAGCAAGCCTACGAAGTAGAGATTGATTTTCCAAAAGAAAAATTAAAAAATTGTCATTTAACTACTTCATTAATCGATCAGCCTTTACCCGAAAAATTAAAAATTATATGTAAAAGCATTGGGAATAATACTAGTTATGAAATGAACGGAAACCAGATTATCATAACATCCCAAGGATGCAATTAAAAACCAAGCCTATGTAAAAAATGTACTCGTAACAAAAAAAGCGCCGAATATGCTGTAACACATTCGACGCAAAATTAATATCAAAAAGCTTTCTGTAAAAAGCATTTTGGTAAGTTTTTCAAAACACCCGTTTAAAAAGTATTAATCAAAACAAAACCAAAATTATGAAAAAACCTGTTGTCAAACAACGATTACTCTATCGAATCATGAAAATAACGCTCTTTCAGATAGTACTGGCTTTTGTATTTTCGACTGTTTTAATGGCCAACAGCGTCAAAGGACAGAAAAAACTAGATACAAAAGTCACTATTTCAATTACCAACTTGAATTTATCCGATGCATTATCTAAACTTGAAAAGTCGGCTAATGTAAAATTTTCATACAATTCAAGAATAACGCAAATCAATCAAAAAGTAACTATTACTGCAACTGACGAAATACTTTCAAGTGTTTTAAATGAAATTTTAAAACCTTTGAATATTGACTATGCAGAAGTTAGCAATCAGATTGTTTTACAAAAAACAGCTGCCAAAGAATCTACAAATTTTAACCTTTTAGAATCATTAAATTTTAATTTAACGGCGTCTATTATTGTTAAAGGTAAAGTAGTCGACAATAGCGGAAATCCTCTGCCAGGAGCATCAGTATTGGTAAAAGGCACAAAAGTTTCAGCGCTAACCGATTTTGATGGAGCTTTCTCTATAGAAGTACCCTCTGGAAGCACCAAAATAGTAATTAGCTATATTGGTATGAAAACGAAAGAAGTTGATGCTACTACTGATTTTATGACTGTAACTTTATCTCAATTAGGACTAAATCTTAACGAAGTTATCATTACTACTGGATATGAAAAAACCTCAAAGAGAACTTTTACAGGAGCTGTCAGCAAAATTACTGATAAAGAACTAAAAGTAGATGGTGTGGTTGATGTTAGCCGAATGATTGAAGGTAAAGCAGCCGGGGTAACAGTTCAAAACATTACCGGTACTTTTGGTACTGCGCCAAAAATTACGGTACGTGGATCTTCATCAATTTTCGGAGACACAAAACCGCTATGGGTTATTGATGGAGTTGTACAAGAAGATATTGTCAATCTTTCATTTGCTGATCTAGCCTCAGGAAACTCAGAAACTTTATTAAGTTCATCAATTGCGGGTTTAAACGCAAACGACGTTCAAAGTATTGAAATTCTAAAAGATGCATCGGCAACTTCTATTTATGGTTCAAGATCTCTAAACGGTGTGGTGGTTGTTACTACCAAACAAGGCCGAAGAGATTCACCTTTAAAAATAACATACTCCCTAGAGCAATCTCTTAGAACTGTACCAAATTATGGTCAATATGATATTTTAAATTCTCAAGAGTCGATGAGCATTTTTAAAGAAATGGAAGCTAAAGGATATTTGGATTTACCATCAACAGTAAATGGAAGATATGGAGGCGCATATAATATTTTAGGAAGAGCCATCAATACGTACGTCCCAGAAACTGGCGGTTATTTAATAAATAATGACCCTGTAAGCCGTAATAATTTCCTAAAAAAATATGAATTAGCCAACACCGATTGGTTCAATGTACTCTTTAGACCATCAATTACACAAAATCACTCTTTAAGTTTTGCTGGAGGAGGCAAAAACAACACCTTTTATGCTTCATTAGGCTATTACAACGATCCGGGATGGACTATTGCTGATCAAGTAAACCAATTATCATCAAACATAAAAGGAACTTTTTATGTAAATGATAAATTAAACATAACACTTTCTACATTAGCTTCTGTTCGTAATCAAAAAGCTCCAGGTAGTTACGAAAGTGAAAAAGATGAAGTTTTTGGGAAAGTTACCAGAGATTTTGATATCAATCCTTTTAATTATGTTTTAAATACCAGCAGAACTTTAAGACCTTATGATGAGAATGGCAATTTAGAATACTATCGAAACAATTGGGCTTCGATGAATATCCTAAATGAATTGAAAAACAATTTTATGGAAATCGAAGTGAAAGACATTCGCTTTCAAATGGATTTAGATTATAAAATCAACAAACATTTAACATACAATCTAACAGGATCCGGCCGTTACGCAAATACAAGCCGTGAACACAAAATATTAGAAAATTCAAATGTTGTAGGCGCTTACAAGGCAGGAACTCCTGATGGTGAAGACGGTGTAAACACATTGGTTAGGGATGATAATATCTTTTTATATCAAAATCCAAATGACTTAACTGCTCCTAAGGTTTCGGTTTTACCAAATGGCGGTTTCTTGAGAAAATTCACAAATGATATGACTTCTTATAATCTTAGAAATAGTATTAGCTACAGAGATATTTTCAAAGATAAACATGAATTAGATGGTTTCTTCGGGACTGAAATGCGTGTTGTAGATAGAAGCAGTGATAATTTTACAGCAGCTGGACTTCAATATGACCGTGGTCTTACCGCTTTTACTGACCCAAGAATTATCGAAAAAGTAATTAACGGAGGAGATTCTTATTATGGATTTAATGAAGAAAAAGAAAGAACTGTCGGTTTCTTTGGTAAAGTTGGATACACTTATAATCGCCGCTATACTGCTTCTTTAACAGGCCGCTATGATGGATCAAACAGACAGGGAAATAGTGGTTCATCGAGATGGTTGCCTACTTATACTTTTAGTGGAAAATGGAATCTTTCTGAAGAAAATTTCATGAAGAATATTGAATCTGTAAACAATTTAAGCTTAAGAGGTTCTTATGGACTGACTGCAACAGCCGGGCCTGCAACAAACTCATTGGCAATTTACAAAAGTTATATTACTGATCGTTTTAATATTGCTGATAGAGAATCAGGAATCCAAATTGATGAATTACAAAATGGAGCATTGACTTGGGAGAAACAATTTGAGACTAATATAGGTGTTGATTTAGCAATGTTTCATAACAGAATACAATTTACAACAGATGTTTACAGCCGAAAAGCATTTGATTTAGTGGATTATGTTATTACCTCTGGAATTGGAGGACAAAGAATAAAACAAGGTAATAATGCAAATATGGAAACCAAAGGTATTGAAGTTGGTTTTACTACAAGAAATATTGATACTAAAGATTTTAAATGGTCAACAACATTAAACTTTTCAATTTATAATCAAGAGATTACAAAATTAGAAAACAAGCCTACTACTTTCGATTTAATCGATGGCAATGGAGGCAATACAGTTGGACACCCAAGGAATTCAATTTACTCGTACCAATTTACAGGTCTAAATAATCAAGGTTTACCAACTTTTATTATGGCTGAAAAAGAAAAGGATAATATAACAGGAGCTGATTTTCAAGATAATCAAGATGTTACTAAATATTTAAAATACGAAGGCTCTATTGAACCAAATAAATCTATTGGTTTAGCAAATACATTTACCTACAAAGATTGGTCATTATATGTTTTTTTCGTGGGATCCGGAGGAAACAAAGTACGTCTAAATCCTGTTTATGACAGTACTTATGATGATTTAACAGTGTTTACTAAAGAATTTACGAACCGTTGGATTAACCCTGGTGATGAAAATTATACAAACGTTCCTGTTATAGCAGACAAACGACTGAATTCGAATTACGGAGGATCAAGAACACTGGCAAAAGCTTACAATACTTATAACTATTCAGATGCTAGAATTGCAGATGGTGATTTTGTAAGATTAAAAAACATCTCATTGAGTTGGGAATTTCCAAAAGATTTGAAGAAAAAATTAGGACTTAGCACCTTTACTTTAAGAGGCTCTTCTGTTAATCCTTGGCTGCTTTATTCTGATAAAAAATTAAATGGCCAAGATCCTGAATTTCGTAATACTGGAGGTGTTGCCATGCCAGTTACCACTCAATATACTTTTGCCATAAACCTTTCATTTTAATATTATAAATTTATGAAAAACTTAAAAATAACACTATTACTTCTAATGCTTGCAGGTGTTAGCAGTTGTGATGATTTTCTTTCTGAGAAGCCCGATAATAGAACCGAAATAAATACTCCCGCTAAAATTTCTGAAGTTTTGGTCAATGCTTATCCTCAAATGAGCTATTTTGATATTGCCGAAACAATGTCTGATAACGTGTTTGACAGCGGTATGCCAGAGACATTACAAAAAAATGAGCAAAACTACAATTGGGAAATTCAAACAGAAACTAATGATATAGATACTCAAGCTTATTATTGGGACGCTTGCTATAAAGCGATTGCTCATGCAAACACAGCACTACAGGCAATTGATGAATTAGGAAATCCAAGCAGTCTAAATCCTCAAAAAGGAGAAGCATTATTAGCTAGAGCCTATGCTCATTTTATGTTAGTCTCTTTTTGGTCACAACGGTACAACCCCGCTACTGCAAGCACAACTATAGGTATTCCCTATGTTACAAAATCTGAAACCGAGCTAGCACCTCAATACAAACGAAACACAGTTCAAGAAGTTTTTGACTTTATTCAAAAAGATATTGAAGCAGGGTTACCTTACATTACTAATAACTATAAAGAACCAAAATTCCATTTTAATAAAGAAGCTGCTAAAGCATTTGCGAGCCGATTTTATTTGGTAAAAGGAGATTGGAATAGAGTAATAGCATTATCAAATGACTTAGGCTCTAAACCAATTGGAAAACTAAGAGATTTTGCTTCTTATAAATTATTAAGCGCTAACGATCAACGTGTAAGTTATGCCAAAAGTGATGCTCAAACTAATTTATTAATAGTATCAGCAAATTCTATTGTTAGAAGATCAGCTTCTCAAAGCAGATTTTATCTTTCGGGTGCTAGATATCCAGAAATTTTCGGGTCTAGCGCTAGTCCTTTCGGAAAAACTTGGCTGTATAGCTTTTATTCCTCCAACAGTAGTATTACCGTATTTCTTCCAAAATTCTATGAGTATTTTAAATATACCAATGTAACCGCTGGTATTGGAGAACCTTACGTTGCTGAAGTTTTATTAAGCAATGATGAGTTTTTCTTAAATCGTATAGAAGCTCATGTTATGGCTGGACAAATCAGTTTGGCAAATGATGAATTAGAGTACTTTTTATCAACTAGAACAACATCCTACGCCGCAACAGACAAACTTACCCAAGCTTTAATTGTTGCTAAATATCCTGTAATTGCTGATGAGTACACTCCATTTTATACTATGACTCCAGTACAAACATCTTATATAAAAGCAATTGCCGAAGCAAGACGCAGAGATTTTATTCACGAAGGCATGAGATGGTTCGATGTAAAACGTTTTAATATTGTTGTTAATCACGAAATCGAGAACAAACCAACCAATATTTTAGTCAAAGATGATAATCGCAGAGCCTTACAAATACCGCTTCATGCAACAAGTAATGGTGTCGAATTAAATCCTAGATAATTTTTAAAAGCAAAATATCATGAAAATAGTAAAATATAATAAAATAGCAGTTTTGTTTTTGACATTGGCAGCTCTTGCCTCTTGTTCGAATGATGATCAAGTAGGCGAAAGCCAGCTTGATTTTAATCAGCCAGTAAAAACTGCGCTGGATAATTGGATAGGCATCAATTATTTAACTCCTTACAATATAAATGTCCAATATAAGTGGAATCAAAATACGGTAGATAATAGCCGCTATTTGTTTCCCCCATTAGTAAGCAGCGTCCAGCCAGCACTTGAGATAGTTCAAAAAATATGGCTTGACAGCTATAAAACAATCGGAGGAGTAGATTTTGTAAAAAAAATTGCTCCTCGAGAAATTGTTTTGATAGGAGGAGTTAATTTAAATAGTGTAGGTACTAGAACCTTAGGATTAGCCGAAGGAGGACAACGGGTAACACTTTTTGAAACTGATTATATCGACAAAACAAATCGAGCAAATATAAAAGAGTTTATACACACCATTCAACACGAGTATATTCATATTTTAAATCAGAATAAACCTTTTGATGAAAAAGCTTGGGCCGCAATTACTCCAGTTGGATATACTGCCGATTGGTACAATTATACCATTCCTATCTCCAATGAAATAGGTTTTATTACTAGTTATGCGAGATCTAATATTAATGAAGATTTTGCCGAAACAGCAGCTATTATATTAATCAACTCAAAAGCGGAGTATGCCGCTTTTTTGAAAGGAATTAAAAGCGCCACTGCACTTGCTGCACTAAAAGCAAAAGAAGCGTTAGTTGTAAAATATTTTAAAGATGCTTTCGATATGGATTTTTATGCTTTACGCGATGAAGCCGAGAAAAATACGAATGCTGTTATAAATTAATTAAACACCAATAATTATGAAAGCACAAAATATATATAAATATTTAATTGTAGGTTTTATAGCCCTACTGATGGCCGCTTGTACTAATACAGACGCTGAGCAAAAATTTGATCAAACACCAACCGAACGTTTAAATGCGAGAAAGGCAGAGTTAAATGACGTGTTACTTTCTTCAGCAAATGGCTGGAAAGTAGTTTATTTTACAGACAATACCGTTTTAGGAGGCTACACTCATTTAATCAAATTTGCAAAAGATGGAACTCTCGAAATGGCTTCTGATTTTGATGACGATACTGCTGTTTATAAAAGTGAATATGATATTCAACTAGGAAGTACGGTAAGTTTGGTATTTACTACCAAAAACAGAATTCATATCTTATCTGAATCAGATAATTATCCTATTGATGCACTAGAAAGTAAAGGATATCTCGGCGATTTTCAGTTTTTATATTATGGTCAAGAGAATGGAGAAATCGTTTTTAAAACCAATAGAGTCAATGAAACAACTGGAATCAATGGAGAATTGCGCTTTGTAAAAGCAACAGCTCAAGATTGGACAGACTTGCATAAAAATATAGACATGATTGATAATGTCATTGGAGCTCCTACCCGACCTATTTTCAGATCACTTGAAACTAATGACGGTAAAACAATACACAAATTTGACTTTACTTTTTCAGAAATTACTCGTTTTGCTGAGGCAAATTCATTAGAAGCTGGCTACTCTGTAAGTTACAATATGGGAATTGGTTATTCGCCAACAGGTATTGTGGTTAGTCCTGCAGTAGAAGTTGGAGATCAAAAATTATCCATTTTTGTCTATAATGATCTTGATGGGAGTTTTACTGCAACGGGTACAAACGGTGTAAGTGCAACTATCAAGTATTCTACCACACCTCCTGTGTTAACTGATGATTATAAAAAATTATTAGTAGGCAAACCACAATTGATTTACGGATACATAGCTCCAAACTTGACTACTGCTCCAACAAATTCCCTTTTATTTAATGGCCTTGTAAAAAAAGTTAACGCTACTTTACCTGCTAGTCAATCAATTGCTAGAGTACAAATATATTTTAACAATGCCGTTAATGGAACTTATATACAATATCAGTTTAATGGCGGAAAAGCAGCTATATCACATCTTGTTACTACAAAAGAAGATGCAGTTAATAAAACTATAATCTTGACAAACACTGGATGGACACAATCAGCAGCAAATGTTGCTTTTCTAAAAGACTTAGATGATCAGCTAACGAATTCCAAAGGTTTATATTTCAAAAAAGAGAACTTTACTTACAATGCCCCTAACACAATTTACACTTTTACAAGTGCAGCAAGTAATTTCAGAATGACAACTTATTCTCTTAATTAATAGTTTTGTGTATTCAATAATTAAAAATTATATAGTAAGCACAATTATTGAAAAATAATTTTTGAAATACATAATTATTTTTTGTTTTAGTAAGAAAGGTTGCCCCTCAAAAGGCAACCTTTTTTTTAACAATCCCTTGCAATATTTTTGTTATTTTAGCAATAAAATAAAATTATATGCCAACCGACTGTATCAGCTATCAAAATTCTGGATATTTCTCTCCGTTGATGAAGGATTATCTAAATCAAAAAAACGAATTAAACTCCTTATACAATCGTTTCCCTTCTCTTCAAAACTTTGAAAAACAAATCATTGAAAAACAACAAAATTTCAATACTAAAAACCGTACTTCTTTAGTTTCAGTTTTAAAAGAACAATATGCTTCAATTCAAGTTTCGGATTTAAGCAGACAAAATATCGAACTTCTAGCAGACGAAAATACATTTACAGTTACAACTGGACATCAGCTCAATTTATTTAGCGGTCCTTTGTATTTTTTGTACAAAATCATTTCTACTATTAATTTGACAACCGAATTAAAAGCGAAATATCCAAACTATAATTTTGTTCCCATTTACTGGATGGCCACCGAAGATCATGATTTTGAAGAAATTAATTATTTTAGTTTCAAAGGAAAAAAATTTCACTGGAATAGAGAAAGTACTGGTCCTGTAGGAAGATTATCCACCGAAGGTTTAGCCGAATTCCTCGAAATATATGCACTTGAAATTGGTTCCAGTACCAATGCAAACACCATCAAAAAACTTTTTGAAGATTCCTACATCAAGCATGACAACTTAGCCGATGCCACTAGATATTTAGCTAACGAACTTTTTGGAACATTAGGTTTAGTTATTTTGGATGCCGATGATCCGGATTTGAAACGCAGTTTTATTCCGTACGTAAAAGACGAATTGCTTCAGCAGACATCTTTCAAAGCGGTAACTGAAACTATCGAAAAAATGAAAGACTATTTCGTTCAGGTAAATCCGCGCGAGATTAATTTATTCTATATCGAAAATAATCTACGCGAACGAATTATTTTAGAAAACGGAATTTACAAGGTCAACCACACCAAAATAGAATTCACAGAATCTGAAATTCTGTCATTACTGGAAAGCAATCCCGAAAAATTTAGTCCAAATGTCATCATGCGTCCTTTGTACCAAGAAGTTATTTTACCCAATTTATGCTACATTGGCGGAGGCGGAGAAATTGCTTATTGGCTGGAACTGAAATCTTTTTTTGCTTCCGCTAAAGTGACTTTTCCAATCCTGTTGTTAAGAAACTCAGTGCTTTTGGCAACTGAAAAACAAAGCAAAAAAGCGGATAAATTAAATCTTCCCTGGTCTGATTTATTTTCCAAACAAGCCACTTTAGTAAATCGAATTACTCAAAAATTATCGGATTTCCCAATTGATTTTACACCGCAAAAAGAAGCATTACAAAAACAATTTGAAAACCTTTTAGAATTAGCCAACCATACCGACAAATCCTTCTTAGGTGCTGTAAAAGCACAAGAAGTAAAACAAACTAAAGGATTGAAAACTCTCGAAAAAAGATTACTTATTGCCCAAAAAAGAAAATTCCACGATGAACTGCAACGAATTATTGACTTGCAAAACGAATTATTCCCTAATCAGAGTTTACAAGAACGTCAATCTAATTTTTCCGAATTTTATCTGGAAAATGGAGAGCATTTGATTCCAGAAATAATGAAACAGCTCAAACCATTGGAACACAATTTTAATATAGTTGTTTTTTAAGTTTCTGAGTTGCTAAGATTCTAAGCACCTAATATTTAAGTAACTATTCAAAAACAAACCTTTTAAAAAACTCAGTAACTTAGTAACTATTCAAAGAAAAACAATGACCAAAGACCGTCTTATTTCGCTTGATGTATTTAGAGGATTGACAATTTTATTAATGACCATTGTCAACAATCCCGGCAGTTGGTCTGCAATTTACTCCCCATTACAACATGCCGAATGGCACGGCTGTACTCTAACTGATTTGGTTTTTCCGTTCTTTATTTTCATCATGGGAGTTGCTATTTCTTTTGCAATGCCCACCAAAACCTATGATAGTACCACATTTAATAAAATATTCACTCGCTCATTACGTATGATATGCTTAGGAATATTTTTTAACTTTTTTGAAAAAATACAACTCTTTGGATTAGAAGGAATTCCTTTAATTCTAGGGCGTTTACTAATTACTGCCTTAGTTGGTTATGCTCTAATGGGGAATTTCGATGCTAAATTAAAAACTTATTTAGCTGTTTCTATTTTTATTATTTATATGGTTCTGGCATATAGCGGTATTGAAGCCTATCAATCGGTACGCCTGCCTGGTGTTTTACAGCGTATCGGAATTGTCTATTTCATTGCTTCACTTTTGTATCTAAAAACAACTCAGCGAACTCAGTTATTAGTAGTGGCTGGCTTATTATTAAGCTATTGGGCAATCATGACGCTAATTCCAGCTCCAGGATTCGAAATCACAAACCTTGAAAAAGGAACAAATCTAGCCGCTTGGGTGGATAATACCTCACTAAAAGGACACCTGTGGGAATCTACAAAAACTTGGGATCCCGAAGGAATCCTAAGCACAATTCCCGCCATTGCAACCGGAATTATAGGTTTATTGATTGGACAATTACTCAACAGTACCTTATTAAAAACCGAAAAAGCAAAAAAAACATTTCTTATAGGAGTAATTTTAATTGGCTTAGGACAAATTTGGAATGTCGTTTTTCCAATAAACAAAGCACTTTGGACAAGTTCATACGTTTTATACACGGCTGGACTTGCTACAGTTACCTTGGCTATTTTATACTACTTAATTGATATTGCCGACTATAAAAAGGGAACCAAATTATTCCTGATTTGGGGAGTAAACCCGATGATTGTTTTCTTTCTTTCTCAAATTATTCCGCAAGCCATGGTAATGATCTCTTTACCAAATCCAAAAATCCCAACCGAACAGATTAATCTTTGGGCTTATTTGTATGCTTTTGGAGTACAGCCTTTTTTCAATAATCCGATGACAGCTTCATTAGTATTTGCGATGCTTTATGCAGGTATGTGGTCTATACTTTTGGCATATTTTTATAAAAAGAAAATGTATTTCAAGGTTTAAAAACACAAAATTCAAAGTAATCCCCCATTTATACCATTAAATTGACAATTTGCTAAAACCATTCGATAAAAAAAGTATATTTTTGCACAAAATTTTAAAACACAGGAAAAATGGCAACTAATAGAACTTTTACAATGATTAAGCCAGATGCAGTTCAAAACGGACACATCGGAAATATATTGGCAATGATTACAAACGGTGGTTTCAAAATCGTTTCTTTGAAATTAACTCAATTAACAGTTGCAGATGCTCAAGCATTCTATGCTGTTCACGCAGCAAGACCTTTCTACGGAGAATTAGTAGAATTCATGTCTCGCGGTCCAATTGTTGCTGCAATTTTAGAAAAAGACAATGCTGTTGAAGATTTCAGAACTTTAATCGGTGCTACAAACCCAGCCGATGCTGCTGAAGGAACTATCCGTAAAGCATACGCAACTTCTATCGGAGAAAATGCAGTTCACGGTTCTGATAGCGACGAAAATGCTGCTATCGAAGGAGCTTTTCATTTTGCTGGAAGAGAGCAGTTCTAGTATTCAGATTGCAGATTGCAGATTGCAGATTGCAGATTGCAGATTGCAGATTGCAGATTGCAGATTGCAGATTGCAGATTGCAGATTGCAGATTGCAGATTGCAGATTGCAGATTGCAGATTGCAGATTGCAGATTGCAG
>CAUPKA010000017.1:0-90995 GCA_963511725.1 uncultured Flavobacterium sp. | reverse complement strand
TTCTTTTGAAAGGAAAGAGAAAATAATCTCTTCCCCTTCGCAAGACCTAGTTGTTTTTCCTAAAGCAAATTTATTAAATTATTTGCAAAAAATAAATCAAAACTTTATGAATTTTTATTTTGTAAAACCATAGTAATCAGCTTTCAATGACAACGGAAAGAATATCGGAACTCTTACCTTTTCTAAGTAAATACATTTTACTCTTCCTCTTAATGATTGCATTGACCACAGCTTATTGTGAGGTGGCTCCAAAAAAGCTAGCCGAAAAAATACGCCCAAATCAGGATGACAATAGTCGATAATTAATCAAAGAATTTAAAAAAAATGACACCAAGAATAGAAACATTAAACAAAAAAAAATTAATCGGAAAACGGCTTACAATGAGTTTTGCAAACTACAAAGTCAGTGAACTTTGGAGGAGTTTTATGCCCATAAGAAAAGAAATAAACGACAAGCTATCCAATGATTTAATTTCGATGACGATTTATAAGCCGACACATTTTTTAAATTTTAGTCCATCAAATGAATTTGAAAAATGGGCAGCCGTTGAAGTTTCAGACTTTGATAATGTACCATCCGAAATGGAAACATTTACTTTGGCAGGAGGACTTTATGCAATTTTTGATTATAAAGGCTTAAATACCGATGATTCCATTTTCCGTTATATCTATGGGGAATGGATACCTAATTCGGATTACGATTTGGACAACAGGCCTCATTTTGAAATTCTGGGTGACAAATACAAAAACAACGATCCAGCATCGGAAGAAGAAATTTGGATTCCCATAAAACAGAAACAATAAGCTTGGTTATTTTTTTAAAAACACTTTTAAAACAAACCTTCCAATGCTTTATTTTGTATTCCAATTTTCGTGAAATCAAAATTCAATTTGTTTTTCAAAATTGACGCATACACACTTCTAAAATCAATGTCATGTTTTAAATCGCCATTGTCCAAATTGGCTAGATTTGGATTATTTCCAATGATTTTTCCTCGATTATTGCCGCCAATAACAAACATTGGAGCGGCTGTCCCGTGATCTGTCCCTCGCCCATTGTCTTTTACGCGACGGCCAAATTCGGAGAAAACGACTATGGTTACATTCTGTAATTGCTGCGATTTTTTTAAATCATCATAAAAACTATAAACCGCATCGTTTAATTCAGTCAATCTATTTTTGTGAATAGAAAGCTGATTGTCATGAGTGTCAAAACCGCCAAGCGAAGTATAATACACCTTAGAATTCAGGTTTCCTTTTATCAGTTTCGAAATCCATTCCAGGTTTTTAGCCAGGCCGGTTTTTGGATAAATAACATCCGATGTGGTTGATTTTGCCAAAGCTTTCTGAATATCATCCGAACCTTCAACTACAGAATTTGCTACTTTTCGAACAAAATCCAATTGCGGATTACCTGATAACTGCCCTTCGTTTTCTTGCTTGTTTTTAGTCTTAAATCTATCAGGATCTTTTACGGTAATGGAATTCGGTTCATCACCTTTCAATGCCAAATTATCAATGTTATCAATGTTTATTCCGGCAGTTGGCTGGTGTTCCTTGCATTGCAGATCCAGATAACGCCCCAGCCAGCCATCATTAAGATATTCCTGATGTGTTGGTGCTGTCTGCCAAATTTCCTGGCTTCGAAAATGAGAACGCACTGGATTTGGATAACCCACATTTTGGATAACCGATAAATCACCACTTTGCTGCATACTGGCAAATCCTTTCAAAGCGGGATGAAACGCCATTCCTTTTGCAGCATTTAAAACTTCGGTTTTTGAGATGGAGATTGTTGGACGCGAATCATAATAAAGCGCATCTTCAAACGGGATAAAAGTGTTTAGTCCATCATTTCCTCCGTTTAATTGAACAAAAACCACACATTGCTCGCCCAAAACCAAATTAGTCTGTGAGCCAAAAGAATATAAAAAATCAGGCAATAGAAGTGAACCTCCCGTAAATGTTCCTGTAAGCGCTAAAAATTTTCTTCTGTCCATGATGAGTAAGTCTTAAAGTCAAATGTCATAAAGTCTAAAGTCACTTTTCTTTCGACTTTACGACTTTGGTCTTTATGACTCATTTATATTAATTGAAATTCAGGAGTTTTTACCATAAAATTGAATAATCGCAATACAGCATTTTCTGAACCTTCGGTTTTGCTGTCAAAATCGTATTTTAATAGCTGTTCAAAATCCTGCTGATTTGATGCATCGGTTTTAAACAACAACCGATTTTGGAGCTCGGCAATGATTTCCTTGTTGTTTCCTTCTTTGTCCCAATCCAGCCTCACCGCAAACTGCCGATTTGGTTTTTGCGCCATCATCGAATTTTCAACATTTTGTTTGTTGCCCCGAGTTAAATTTTTACCGTTACAAAGTAAATCTGCTACATTATTTCGTTGTAAAAAAACCTGCGAAGTAAGCCAAGCATTGCCACCGTCCCACCCTTTTACATTGGGTTGGTTGAACAAATCCATTCCTTGATCTTTTAGAAATTTAGTAATTAATCTTTCATTAGGGTTTTCAATATTCAGTTCGTTCGTCAATTGCAGAATATACTCTAAAGGGCTTTTAATTTTAGAACCGGCATTCTTTTTGGCAAACTCATCCATAAATATTTTGGTCAATAAAGGTTTGATCTCAAAATTCTTTTTCTTCAAATAATCCCCATAATAACGAACTAATTCTTCCTTTGGATTATCGTAAATGAACCATTTTAATATTTTTCGTGTAACCAAATAAGGAATATTTGGCTGTTCGAAAATAATATCAATCATTTCATCTATTTTGAAATTGCCTTTTTTTCCCAAATACATGAAACTTTCATTGTCTTCAAATTTTGATCTGTAAACGGCAATTTCTTCTCCAAGACCAAGTCCGGCGAGACCTTTGGCTCCATTTTTTATATCTTGCTCCGAGTAATTCCCGATGCCAAGCGTAAAAAGTTCGAGTAATTCCCGACTTAAATTTTCGTTGAGTTTCTCTTTTCGGTTGTCTGTATTATCAAGATAACGCACCATCGCATTGCTTTGAACAATCTCTTTGGTCAGGGTTTTGAAATTTCCAAAAGCATTTTTTCTTAAAATTTGATTGTGCTGATAAAGCCAATAATTCACTTTTACTTTTGAGAATGTAGCAACGTAATGATTGTGCCAAAAACAAGTCATTTTTTCTCGAAGCGGAAATTCAGATGTGGCCATTTTATCAATCCACCAGATTTTCATCTCTTCAAAAGTCTGTCGCTCTTTTTTCTGGTTTTCCTGCTTTTGTTCTCTTGTAGCGTTTTTATATAATTCACGCTGCTGCTGCAATTCTGCTCTTGTTTTTGGACTGTTTTCTAAAAAAGAAGGAAGAGAGTAATCAACCGGAGCCATAAATGAGTTTTCAAGAAAAGAAGCCAACCCTTTTTGAGTAATTTTTGACGCTTCTTTATTAGTGAAACCCAAACGAAGTGACCAAAGCACATTTTGATGCATAGTAAAAAAGTGTTTAAATGAATTCGAAATCGTTTTAGTATGACCGATATTTATGAAAAAGGTTTAATTATAATCATAAAAAAACACTCATTCTTTAATAAAAATGAGGGTATTAAAAATAAATTTCATGGCCAGATTGTTCAATTGCTTTTAAATTTAGTAACCAAAATCGGATATCTACACTCTTTTTGATATATTTGAACTTTGCCCTTTACCCTAAATATTAACCAAAAAACTAATTTGACAATTGAACACTATTCAATCACTACCAACAGATTTAAAATCGGTTATTGGAACAGAAAAAATTGATTTTTCCATCCTAGCCAAACGAAAACAACCTTTAAATAAATCCTTGGGAACTATTGGTTTCGGAATTATATGGTCTGCCTTTATCAGTATTTTTGTAGTTGCATTTTTGGGACCTCTTTTTAAAGGGGAAGAAGTTCATTTTAAAGTAAATGATGAACCGACTACTGCCAGCTGGGATAATTTTGAACCAATGCTTGTTCCGTCTTTAATTATTGGTCTTTTTGTAGTAGTAGGGATTGCCATTTTGTGTGGAGGATTTTACTCCTTATTTCAAAAAGGCGGGTATTTTGTAGGCACACAAAACAGACTAATTCACTATCTCAAAGGAACAATTACCACTTATGACTGGGAACAATTTTCGGGAAATATGGAAATAAACAGTAAAAAGGAAGACATTTCAATGGAACTGAGAACTGGGAAAATGGTTAGCCAAAAAAACAAATCTGATAAATACGTTCCCGATGTTCTCTATATTTCGGGAGTTACTGATGTTTTGGAAATTGAAAAAATATGCAAAAACAGAATTAAAGAAAACGACCCAACTCCTGCTAACGTTCAATATACATAATAGAGTTTAAATTCTACAATCCTAATTACATGAAAAAGGCTAATTTGAATATTCAAATTAGCCTTTTTTTAATTTTATTATTAGTTATATATCTAAAAATCAATACCTAGAACATTTAGAGAAAAGAACCACCACTTTAATAACGGCAATGACTATAAAAAAGATGGTTCTAGCCGACCAACCCGATGAACTTGATGATTCGCGATCAGTGGAATTGGCAAAAACAGCTTCTCTATTTCTGACTAAAACATCGGTCAAGTCTGGATCATAAGCAACATAACCCGCCATTGCAGATATGCACGTCATAAAAAAATCTGATAATTTATTAGCATTATAGCGATTTGACACAATGTTTACAAGGCTTCTAATTTTTTCATCCATTTCTATAGAACTGAAATAAGACAATAAAACATAAAAATTTCGATACTGAACATACAAAATGGCCGATTTACTCGAATGGTTATTTTGACTTAGATTTATCAAAATAAAATCTATTTTCCCGTTCAATTTTTTATTCAATTGAAAAAGAGCGTCTTCTGGAAAACAATCTTTAAAATCAAAAAGATCACTAATAGCATCGAATTTATTCTGAGATAGATTTTGATCAAAAAACAACACTAAATCATCATTAAGAAACTTATTAATGAAAGCCTGAATGTTTTCTGCAGTATATTCTCTTTGAGGGGAAGGAAAATTATGCCTGGAATAATTTTTTTTCGAGAAGAGATTGTACAAAATTCGATTTGAAACTACAAAATAAAGCTCTTGGCGATATTCTTTTAAGATCAAAACCAAATTATTGGCAACATTAACATCAATATCCGGATTTATTCTTTTTTCAACATTAATTTGTTTCTCTATTCGAATAATATCTTCGGGGGAAAATAATAGAATATTGCCTTTTTCTATTTTTAATTCTTCAAATAATTCTATTATATTCATGCTTAGGGATAATTTTAAAACACAAACATAATCTTTTTAACTCTTTTGCAAAAGATTAAACAAAAATTAGTTCAGGAACATTTGGTCACCAAAAAAGGAATAATCGCGCAAATCAAACCAATTAATATGCTTGCAAGTGGACGCGTTTTAGGATTTCCAGCATCTTCTTTAAACACAGACACAATTTCCCTGTTCTTGACAAGAGTTTCATTTATATTTTCATCAAAAGCAGTATAGAATGCCATAGATTGTATAACGGAGGTGAAAAATTCTTCATTTCTTTTCTTTTGATAAAATTCAATGACAAATGACAATAAACTACTGATTTTTTGGTCTGTTTCAACCCTTCTAAAATGGGACAACAAATCATAAAAGGTTCTGTATCGAATATAAGCGATATTCGAAAAGTCCTTTGAGTTTGAAAAAGACAATTGAGAAACAGCAAAATCCAATTTAGAAAAAACCAATGAAGTCATTTTATAGATAGTCTCTTCTGGTAAATACCTTTTTAAATCTAAAAGATAATCAAGTTCTTCGAAACAGGAATAGGTGTTTTTTGTCAATTTTAAACTAAAAAAAGAAATCAGATCATCGGCTAAAAAAACAGCAATAAAGTGTTTAATTTTTTCCTCGGAAACAGTGTGGCTGTAATTTGAAAAATGATTTTTAGAGAAATTATTATGGGTAACAAAATTAAATAAAACACGATTTGAAATTAAAAACAAAAACTCTTCTTTGTATTCTTTGAGCACAAGAATTAAATTTTCACCTGAATTAGAATCTATTTCAGGGTTTATTTTCTTTTCGAGATTAATTTTTTTCTCAATTCTAATATAATCTTCGGAACCAAATTGCAAAATCTGATTCCTTTCTAAGTCTAATAAATTAAATAATTGAATGATATTCATGATTTTATAAAAACATTTAATGAATTAATAAAAAATTATCTTGGCAAATAACAACCTACAGAATAAATTGTAAATTGCTCATTCATAAAAATCGATTTTAAAAATGAATGTAATAATCAACCAACTGTTCGAAATTGAAAAAAAAGCGTTAGAACAAAACATCGATGGTTTTGAGCGCAATCTAAAAAGAATTTATCACGAATTAGAAGAAAAAGGATATAAAATAGTAAATCCTTTGGGGACAAATTACGACGAAAGAGATAGTTCCATTGACGCAAATATTCTTAATTCAAATTCAAAAAAAATAACCAAAGTCATTAGACCCACAATTTATAAATCAGAAAACGACATCTTTCAACTGGTTCAAAAAGCAGTAGTTATAGTAGAATAATAATACCATTTTATGAAGAATATAAATATCGGAATTGATTTAGGCACAACGAATTCGGGGATTGCAAAATATGAAAACGGAAAAATCAGCATTTACAAAAATCCTGTTGGGTTCAAAGACACCATTCCCTCTGTAGTTTCATTCCGAAAAGGACGCATCCAAATAGGCGAAAAAGCAAGAGAACACAGCGCAACAAACGCCGAAAATGTATTCTCGTCTTTTAAACGAAAAATGGGATCGGATGAAGTTTATTTCATCAAAGATTTGGATAAAAACTGCAGTCCGATTGAACTTTCATCAATGGTTTTGAACGAGCTGATTAATTTCGCTCAAGGCGAAAGCTTGAAATCGGCAGTAATTACGATTCCGGCTTCATTTGATACAATTCAGTCAAATGCTACCAAAAAAGCGGGCTATCAAGCGGGTTTTGAGGAAATTGTTTTGCTTCAGGAACCTATCGCCGCTTGTTTGGCTTATTCAAACTCATTGAATATTGAAGTTACTGGCGACAAAAAATGGCTGGTATATGATTTTGGAGGAGGAACTTTTGACATTGCATTAATAAACATCAATGAGCGCGACCTCAAGGTATTTGACCATAAAGGCAACAATTTCCTGGGCGGAGTCGATCTCGACACTTTGTTTGTTGAGAAAATAATATGTCCCAAAATAGAAAAAGAAACCCAAGAAAAAAATCTTTGGTCGAAACTGATTTCTAAAGAAAACGCGGTATATAACAAGCTGTTTTTTGAACTTTTGTACAAAGCAGAAGAAGCCAAAAAAGAACTTTCGATAAAAGAAACCTCAAACATTGAGATTGATTTCGATGAGCTTTCCATCTCGTTGGACCTTGACATCAGCCGCAAAGAATTTGAAACAATCATCCAATCCAAATTTGAAGAATCGTTCCATTTAGTCGAAAAGTTGATTAAAGACAACTTCTTGAGTTTTTCGGATATCGAGCGCATTATACTTGTCGGCGGTACAACTTACATTCCGTACATACGCCAACAATTGCAGGAAAGAACGCAGATTCATGTAGAAACAAGTTTGGATCCAACAACTGCAGTAGTGATCGGCGCAGCGTATTATGCGGGTTCAAAACCTTCGGAATTAATTGAGGAAGAAATTCTAAATGAACCTAAAGTTGAACAAAATAACATTCAGGTTGAAACAATCTACGAACCTCATTCTAAAGATGCGGAAGAGCTGATTGTGGTTCTTTTGGAAGAATCATTTAATGGTTATTATAGAATTACCAGAGCCGATGGCGGTTTTGACACGGGTCTCCTGAAAGCAAATAAAAAAATAGCCGAGTTTGTTCCTTTGTTGGAAAAAGCAACCAATCAATTTACGTTATTTTTATACGATCATCAGCAAAAACAAGTGTTTAGCAATGCTAATATTCAAATTACAAATGGTTTATACAGCATTTTGGGCCAGCCAATTCCAAACGACATTTGCCTCGAACTAGATGAAGCTTCGGGTAAAAGCCACATGGAAATTATCTTTAAGAAAAATGATATTCTGCCTTTAAAGAAAACAATTTACAAAACCTGTTCCAAAAACATATTAAAAAACTCTGATCAAAAATTAATCATAAACGTAGTTGAAGGCAATGCGGGAAGCATGGTGGGCAGTAATCTGTCGATTGGTTATATTGAAATATGCGGTACTAATTTTGAGCAGGATTTATTGAAAGGGATGGATATTGAGCTTAATTTTAAGGTTTCGGAATCTCGCGATTTGAGCATTGATGTTTATATCAGTGCCTTGGATTTGGAAATAAACGAAGTCTTTAATCCGCATCAAAGAAAGATTTCCATCGAAAAATTATCATTGGAAATAAAAAATGCTTTAGACACTGTTTTAGAAGAAATCAGGAGTGAAGAACCAAATGAGAATTATGAATATTTAGCTAAATTAAAAAGATCGCAAGAATCTCTAAGCGTTCTTTATAACGAAGCATTAGAGAATAAAAATGATGCCATCACCGATAAGAAATATCAAATCGATGAGCTTAAAAAAATCTATATTCAGGAATTTGATGATATTATTCGACACAAACACGTATTAGCGGAGTTGGAAGAATATAATAACATCAAGGACAGTCTTACATTTTATCTCGAAAAAGCAAGCCCTCGCCAAAAAGAAGAATATGAAAAAATTATAAGAAATGAGAAGGAAGTTCTTCAATCAAACAATAAATATTTAATCCGCAAAAAGAACAAAGAACTCGAAAGTCTGCTGGATAACATCTACAACAACCAAGACGAAAGCTACATTGATTATTTTTATTATTTGCGATTTGAAGACCCCAGTGCATTCAAGGACAAATCCAAACACAACAAATTAATCCAGTTAGGAGAAAAAGCAATTGACAACTCCAACTTAACCGAATTAAAATCGATATGCGGTCAACTATATCATTTATTGATTGTTAAGCCCAAAAGGAGAGACGATTTCAATACTTTTGATGGGAATCTTGGGATAAAATAAGATATAACATTGCCCACGGTTGAAACCGTGGGCTATAATGATAATAACGAATTACAATCAATTATTATAGATTCCAAATTTCTGAAATCTAAAATCATTAATCTCCAATCTAAAATCAAATCGCCTCAAACATTTTCCCTGGCAAAGGTCGTATCACGCCCTTTAATTCCATATTGAGCAGTAATCCCGAGATTCGATAAATAGGAAAATCACAATGCAGAGCGATGATGTCCATCTGCTCTTTTCCAATTTTCAGGAGGTAATCATACACTTTTTGTTCATCGTCATCGAGTGTTACAAACAATTGTTTCTGGATAGGCTTGGATTCTTTTTCAATATCCCAATTTAGGATGTAAACTAAATCGGCTGCACTGGTGAGCAGATTAGCCTTTTGGGTTTTAATCAAATTATTACAGCCTTGGCTGTATTTATCGGTAATGCGCCCTGGAACTGCAAAAACATCTCTGTTGTAATCATTGGCCATATTGGCGGTGATGAGCGAACCGCCTCTATCGGCAGATTCGATGACGATTGTAGCTTCGGACATTCCTGCAACAATACGGTTTCTTCGAACAAAATTCTCTTTGTCTGGATTGGAAGTACTCCAGAATTCGGTCATAAAACCTCCGTTCTGCTCCATTTTGGCAACATATTTTTTATGCGGTTTGGGGTAAATTTGGTTCAGGCCATGCGCAACAACGCCAATTGTCTGCAAATCATGCTCCATTGCCAGTTGATGCGCCACGATGTCAACTCCGTAGGCAAAACCGCTCACGATTATGGGATTCAAAGGCGCTAAATCTTCAATTAATTTTCTGCAGAATTCTGTACCATACGAAGTAATTTGGCGCGTGCCGACAATGCTGATGATTTTGCGGTTTTTCAAGTCGATATTCCCTGATGAAAATAATAAAACTGGTCCATCAATACAATGTTTCAAACGATCAGGGTAGTTGCCGTCCTGAAAACCCAACACCACAATCTCATTCTTATGAATAAAATCCAGTTCTTGTTTTGCTTTTTCGAAAATAGTTTTATCCTTAATTTTTTTGAGCAAAACAGACCCAACTCCATCAATGGAGGCAATCTGCGTGGATTTGGCATTCAAAACATTTTCGGCAGTTCCAAAATGGGCAAGCAGTTTTTTGGCCATAATATCCCCCACTCCTTCCACTCGAAGCAAAGCCAATAAATAAAATATATTTTCTTCTGACATATCTTACAATTATACGATAAATATTTAAAACCGAAACTATTATCAAACCCAAAAAACTATTTTTTTATAAAAAAATGAAGCAAAAAAAGATTTATAAAATAAGAATTCGACAAAAAACAAAATGGTAATCTACTGATAATGTACCACATGCAAATTGTTAATAAAAATTGTGAATAAAATTTTGATAACTATTCACGTTGCATAACTTTGTTAACATGAAAATAGAACTTTACATCGCGCAACTTTTATACCGTTACCAATGTGTAACGCTTCCTGGTTTTGGAGCTTTCTTGGCCGAAATCCAATCGGCTCAATTAATTGAAAGCTCGCATTCTTTTTTCCCTCCAAAAAAGACGATTTCCTTTAATCCGCATATAAAAAACAATGATGGATTATTGGCAAATCATATTGCTCAAGCCGAAAAAACCTCTTATGATTATGCCGTAAGCGCTATAGAATACGAAGTTTTGAATTGGAAAAAAGCATTGCAGGAAAACCGTACATATTCGATAAAAAACATTGGTGTTCTTAGTTTGAATACCGAAAACAATATTCTTTTTACGCCAAACGAGCAAACCAATTTCAACGCAAAATCTTTTGGATTGACAACTTTTGTTTCACCAGCAGTAAAAAGAGAAGTGGAACTTCCAAAACCAGAAGTTGTAGCTCAAATTCAAAAAACGATAACGGTAATCGAAGAAGAAAAACCTATTTTCAATTTTATTCCAGAAACAGAAACTAGAAAAAATAATCCTTACCTGAAATATGCGGCAGTATTCGTAATCGGGCTTGCTGTTGCAGGATCTATCGGATATCCATTGTATCAAAATCAAATTGCATCTGAAACTCTTTTGGTAGAAACAGCTGTTCAAAAAAAGGTGCAAACCAAAATACAAGAAGCCACTTTTTTCATACAAACTCCAATACCTGCTGTCACTCTTTCTTTGAAATCTGACAAGAAGGAAGCGCTAAAATTACCGTATCACATTATGGCAGGAGCTTTTAGAAGTGAAGCAAATGCTCAAAAAAGATACAATCAATTAATCGCCAAAGGGTATGACGCAAGAGTATTGGGCGTAAACAAAAATGGGCTTTATCCTGTATTATATGGTAGCTATACTACTTTTGCGGAAGCAGAAAAAGAGAAAAATGAAATCATCCAATCAGACAATCCTGAAGCTTGGATTTTGATCCAATCTTTGTAGAAATCTTTTTTTTAAATACTGAATCACGAATAAGACCGAATCCAAAGCGGTTTTATTCGTGATTTTTGTTTTAGGAGTAATTCCGATTACTCTTAATTATAAAATAAAGCCTTTTAAAGCCTTTTTACTTCGATATTTCCCTAAAAAGATACAAGAAAGCGTTTCTGCAATAAACCTCTTTTAAAACGAATAAAACCCCCTTTTTAAGAAGGAGACAAAAATATTAGCCTTTGAGAAACATTTGGCTTTTTTATAAATATTGTCCCGCTTTCCGCAGTGTCATTTTTAAACGCAACCCTACCAGAGTTCAAAACTCTAAAAGACTTAAAAGCTTTTAAAAAAGGATACTTACTTCAATCGGGGCTCATAGTTAACATAATTTTTTTGTCATCATCAAAAAAACAAACAAAAACTGATTAATCAGTCAAGTAATTATCTATTTAATCTTCAATCATTTTCCAAAGTAATTCAAAAGTTTCTTCGGTAAGTTCATCCAATTCGTCTTTAGAGATATTGTCAGAAATAAGGTAATAATACAAACCATTTATTTGAGCTGTAAAAAGCGAAAATATAAAAGCAACTTTCATAGGTTTTAAAAGCACTAGATCAATTCCGTTTTGAATTAAAACATAAAGAGGATGTTCATCTTTACTCAAAACTCTTGTTATCGCAGATTTTGAATAAGGTGAATTATTAAATTGCTGTATATACTGAAATTCATTTGTGTTCTCAAGATTCCATTTCAGAGAAGACATGAACAATGAACGGAAAGACTCTTTGGAAACCGAATTCGACTCTATGCTTTCAATAATAAAATCTTCCATTTTTTTGACAATACTGTTGTAAATACTAACAGTGAGTATCTCTTTGGTTGCAAAATAATTAAACAGCGTTCCGTTTGCCACCCCCGATTCTTGGGCGATTTTGCTGGTTGCTGTTCCGTGAAATCCATTTTCTACAAACAGCCTAAGCGCTGTTGCAATAATTATTTGATCTTTATTCATAATTTATTTAACTGACTAATCAGTCGTAAAGATAAGAATAAAAAACAAATAGTAAACATTAATCCCATATACAACATTACAAATCTGTCATCTGAATTCTTCTTCAAAACCAAACACATTATTTAAATCCTTTAGACATAAATGGATTGAATAAATATGATTTAAAAACCACGGCATCTATTTCTTAAGCTTGGATACAAATTTTACCAATCCTTTTGCGTTCTGTTTTTGACAGAAAATTCATTTGCCATAATACAATAACTTTTAGTCTTTAATCGGATTATCGTGTTGTATATCAGATTTATTTTTAACGAAAATAACCTTAATATATATTTGTATACATCTTATTATCAGAAATATAATATAAAGCAGCAGTTGTTATTGAAATTAAAACCAAAAAAAACTAAACATGAAAACCAATCAAATTACCAGCAAAGAATGTGCATATCTAATCTACGCATATATAAGCGTCTCTACATTTATACTGATGACAATTAGCAAAATTACAGACAGTCTTGAAAAAGCCCTAAACTTCAATACAATTATATCGTTAATAATTATTTTAAACATGATCGTGTTTATCTCTTCACATTTTTTCAAAAGGAAACATATCGTTCACAAATAAAAGCATCTTATTAAATTCTAAATCCTACATTAGTTTTAAATAAAATAAACGACAAAAGAGGCTGAATGTTGATTCAGCCTCTTTTGTTGTTGTAATGCATTCTCCTGAAATCATGGCGAAAAAATGATTGTTTTAACCCCAGATTCAGCATTAGGATTCGTTAGGAATCTGAAGAATTGAATAAAACAATTTCCAAAATTTTATAAACGGTATGAGGAATTACAAAACAAACGCGGATTATTTTCTGTCCTTTACAAAAGTTACAACACTTTTGCCCAAGCCGAAAATTCAAAAAAAAAGATAATTCTAAAGCCTAAGTTATTCATTGAGTCATTATAAATTAAGGACCTGTTCTAAACCGAATTGTTTTTTCATTTAAAAACAGTATTTTTCAAAGGTTTATGTTGAAACATGTTTTTTAAATTTAAACCTGATTCACTTAACTTCTTAAAATGTATAAACCAAAAAACACCGTCGAAGTCCAAAACATTTGGAAAACACTTACAACGGAGAATAAGCCAAAAGAAAAATTACAATTTGATTTAGAAATTTATAAAAAACTACTAAATATTTTTCAAATAGGTGATTTTTATTATATCATACTAGATCTTACAACGGGTCAATTTGATTATGTGAGTGAGCACACAGAGACCGTTTTAGGCATAAAACCAAAAGACCTCACTATTGATGTGCTTTAAAGCAAAATTCACCCCGAAGATTTGCCTTGTTTTATAAATTTTGAACATTCAACCTGCTTGTTTGTTAAAAATTTACCTGTCGAAAAATTAAAAAAATACAAATTTAGGTATGACTATCGCATTAAGAAAAATAATGGGGAATATATGCGTATCCTGCAACAAGTTATTTGTATTGAACACGATCATGAAGGCAATCTTTCAAAATCACTTTGTGTTCATACCGACATATCTAACCTTAAAGAAAGCGGTAATCCTTTATTATCTATAATAGGAATGGATGGAGAGCCGTCGTATATAAACATTGATGTGGAACAGAAGTATCTCGTAAACTCTTTTTTTTCCAAACGAGAAAAACAAATTATTAATTTACTGATTACCGGAAAAGTAAGTAAACAAATTGCTTGTGAGTTATCTTTATCTTTAAACACCATCGAAACCTATAGAAAAAATTTACTCAAAAAAACCAACACCTCCACTACCGCTGAACTTATTGGAAAAGTAATTCGTGAGGGATGGGTTTAAACTCAAAGAAAAATGTTTTTAATTCTCTGTATCACTTTTAATTTCGATTTCAACCAAACAACGTCTTAATAATAAACTCAGGTAGTAACGCGAAAACTCCCTTTAAATTAATAACTTATTTTGACCTTGTGTTGTTATTACCTCTCACAACAGGTCTTTTTGAAACAACTGTGTATTTCATAGTACATTTAAAATTTTTATTGATTTTCCCAGATGTGAATCTTGCTTTTGTCAATTGTTCGCATTCACAACTATCAAAATATACGGTTGATTTGCTATAATATTTCAATACTTCTCCTTTAAATTCAGACATTTTTGTTCGTATTTTATTCTCATCATAACCAAAATATTCCATACTTCCTTTATCACTCGTAGAGATTATAAAATTGCCCATTACCTCTTCTTTATATGATAAACCTCCAATTAAATTATGCTCATAATTATTTATATTTAAATCATGGAAATATTCTTCAGCCCGTGCTTCATCTGAAATTTCAGGAGTGTTGTTCGTTTTTTGTTGTGTTGTAAGTATTAAACTTGAATTACTGCTAGAACTCGATTTTTTATTTGAACTATTTACAGATGAAGATTTGCTCGATGAAGAATTAATATTTGAATTTTGAGCAATAATCTTATTAAATTCAGCTAGTTTTCTTGTTTCTTCTTTTTCAGCAGCAATAGTTGTTCCACGAGAACCAGCATCAGATTCTGCTAGTTGAGTGTTCAATTTATTTGGCAGATTTGCCATTTCATTTTTTAACCAATCACTCGCTTCTTTTTGGGCTAGTATGCCTTCATTTTCAGCTTTTGATTCGAACCCATCTGATTTATTACGAGCATTTTGAATATCAAAGGTAAAACTTTTTAAATTTTTAATATAAGTTAATAATACTTCCTCCTTTATAGGACTGACTGTTCTTCTATCAAAACTTTCACCTACTAATCCCTTATATAATTTAGACCCTGGAACTTTCAAAACTCCCACTCCACGAAATAGTGAAGGCTTGAATGTGGAATATGAATATACATTACCTCTGTCAAAAAGGTAATAATCATAAATATTTCCCTCAAAAACAGAACCATTTGGCCAAGTCATCTTACAAAATCCAGATATTTTACTTCCTAATAAATTACTGTTTTGCCATACTGCCTTTTGATTATAATATACACAACAATATGTCCAAGAATAAAGTGTTTTTTCATTACTAAAATTACCTTCAAGTACACGTCCATCGTTAAAACGAACAATACCTTTACCTTCAAAGCCACCATTGGCATAATTACCTTCATAGGTAAAAGAATCACTTTTACCGTCATTAGTTTTTCCGCAATTGAATATTAAATGACTATCGTTTTTTAAAGAGTTATTTTCATACTCACCTGTTAATGAACAATTAATAAATCCTGGTGGATTGTCAGAATAATAAGTATATGCTCCTTTTTTATATCTATTAAAACCATAAACCAATGTTCCTTTTCCACTTTTAATTTTATTTATATATCCTCCTTGATAATAAGTACCGTCATCCCAAACATAAATTCCAGTATTCGTTTTTTTATCTTTTTTAACCCAACCTGTAGTACAACTTTCAGTTAAAGATATTAAAACTAATATTACAATTAAAGGGATGATTTTTTGAGATATTCTTTTCATAATGTTTGAGTTTTAATTTATTTTTGATTTCACATTACCGGCTCCTATAGAAAAACGATAGCCAAATTGGAATTGGAAAAATGAGTCTTTATCATCATTAGTATTGTAAAAAGTTCTGAATCTTGTAAAGATAGATTGATTTTTTGATTTACCAGGGTAATAAAATAATTCAGCTTCATTCCTTAAAACTCAAAATTTACTAGGATTAACAATAGTATCAGATTGATTAATAGAATTATAATTGGTGAATTTTACAGAATAGTTGAATCGGAAATTTTTTTTGTATAAATTATATAGAATGTAATTTTTCTAAATCCTCTTTTTCAGATTTGTTCTAGTCCAGTTACGCATTAACAAAGCAAATGATAAATAAAATGCTTGCTGTTTTTTTTATGATTTCTATAATTTAAGTTTTGTCTACTCCTTTTAGGATTATTATTTGTGTTTCTTTAGTTTATCCTGCGATAAAAACAAATCCTTTTCATTTGCCATAGCTTTATTTTTCTAAATAAACTACACAACAATAGATTGTTAATTTTATCTTTAATTTTTAGTAAAAGTAGTCTTATATCCAGCTGTTTACAATATCCCATAAATGGGATATTGTAAACAAACAGAAGTTATAGTACTGAGGTAAATTTGAATATTTAAAACTAATATTCAAAGATTTATTAGATACTAATCCTGAGATTTTTATTTTAATTCAAACTCGCCTTAAACATCCTGAGTTCTTCCCAGCTAAATTTATCTCCATGTTTTTCTTTTAACGGAGAAACCGATTCTTCCTTGTAACCCTCAAAGGCCTCAGTAAGTGACGCTAATTTGTCCTCAGGAAGCACTTCGTGAATGGTAATGGTTTTGGACTGAATCAACTTGGTGAGATGCGACAAAATTGTTTCCTGATTGTACTTGCGAATGAGAGCAATTTCGGGAATGGTCTTCTTTTCTAACCATAGCTCGTAGGTTAGTTGCACTGTTGTTTTTTTAGTTTCCTTAATGCCGGTTTTCTTTGGTGCGTAGCGTTCGGCATCTTTTTCGTCCTCAATCAGCGTGATGTTGGCTTTCTTAAAATCTTCAAATACGCGCTCTAGCTTGATGATTTTATATTGCTTGATTTCGGGCGAGGTTAGTTTTTCCTTCGAAATGGCTTCGCCGTTCACCAAGGTAGCGACCATTAGCTTGGCTTTCATCAGCTGTAGGACGGCTTTGGTTTGTAAATCGTCAAGAATAACTAATTCATCATAAAAGGCTTTGGCTTTTTTGAGTCGTTTTACTTCTTCGATTTTCCACAGGATTTCATACACCAACTGATCCATTGGCTCCATGAAATAATTGAAAGCCGCGTTGATTCGATCGGAAATATGATTAAATTCCAGCTGTTCACTGTGGAACAATTTATCCAATTGCATCAAAAACTTGGAAGAAGGATCGAGCAATTGCCAAATTACTCCAGCTTGGTTTTTGGCCCAAGCGGCATGTTTGGATTTTACCGAATTTTCGGCATCTTCGTTATAGCTGAACTGGTGATTGCGCCATTCTTGCGCCAATACATTCCAATCGAAGCTGTTTTTCAAATAGTTAAGAATAAAATTTTTGGTTTCGCGTTTCAAGGCATTGGCCAACGCTTCTTCTGAAGCTTTATTCTCGGCATAATCCATCACATCCTGATCGTTTGAAATACCATTCATTCGCAACGGAGAAAGCAAAATAAGCCCATTTAAGGAACGCAAACGCGACAATGCAACATATGCTTGTCCGGGCAAGAAAACTTGCGATACGTCAAGTGCCGCTTTATCAAAAGTTAATCCTTGGCTTTTGTGAACTGTAATGGCCCAAGCTAATTTGATGGGATAATGCACGAAAGTCCCGAGAACCTCCTCCTCTATTTCCTTAGTTAGCTCATTTACAGTATAGCGAATGTTTTGCCATTCGTATTTATCAACTTCGATAGTTTTGTTTTCATCTGGAAAGTGAACCCAAATTTCTTTGGAAGTCATGGATTTTACTATTCCCATTTTTCCGTTGAAATAATTTTTCTCCTGCGACAAATCGTTTTTTACAAACATGACTTGTGCTCCCACCTTCAACTGCAGATTAGAATCTATCGGATATATTTTATCCGGGAAATCGCCTGTGATAACGGGCATAAAAGTCGTTTGCTTCCCTTCTAAATCTTCAAGCGACTGTGCGTTAATTACATCGGCTTTGGCATTGTGTGTTGTCAGGGTAATAAATCCTTTGTTTGCCTTCAAATCAAAATTAGGCTTTACAAATTCGTTCAGCATCTGGATATCAGCGGGCGTAATGTCATTGTTGCGGAGATTATTCAAAACCGAGATGAAACGATCATCTGTTTGTCGGTAAATTTTAGACAATTCAATGTATAATGGCGGATACAGCTGCATTACATGAGCATGAAAAAAGAATTTTCCTTTGTAATACGTTCGAAGCGTACGCCATTCTTCGTCTCGGATAATGGGAGGCAACTGTAATAAATCTCCTATAAACAATACTTGAACACCACCGAAGGGCGTGGATTTTTTTCGAACCGTCTGCATCATGAAATCCATTGCATCCAGTAAATCGGCACGCAACATACTGACTTCATCAATGATAAGCAATTCCATGTTTTGAATAACCGCTCGTTTTTGCCCGCTCATTTTAAAATGCCTGCGCAATGTGGCCTTAGTTTCAAACTTCGTGGTATCCGAAAACTGTGGAGCAGAATTGTCAGGAATAAAACCGCCAAAAGGCAACTGAAACATTGAATGTATAGTTACACCGCCAGCATTCAAGGCCGCAATTCCAGTTGGTGCCACAACCACTGTATTCTTGTGTGTTGTAGCAATAATTTCTTTTAAAAGCGTGGTTTTACCTGTTCCCGCTTTCCCTGTTAGAAAAACTGACTGCTGGGTTTGATTGATAAAACGGAGAGCATAAGCTGCAGTTTCAGAAATTGATTGCATTTGGCGTAAATTTAAACGAATAAAAAAACCTTCAGTCTAATTCAAGATGAAGGTTTTAAGAATGTATTTTAACTAAAAATTATTTTTTTTCCTCAGCTTTTGGAGCCGATTTATATTTATCGTTCAATAATTTTGTAATCTCTTTTGTAATGTCATAAGAATCTTTAGCATACAAAACAGAAGCAGCATCACCAGTACCGTAGATATAATCATATCCTTTTTCTTTTCCGTAATCTTTGATGAATTTTTTAACTCCTTTTACAAGAGAATCCATTTCTTTTCCGCTCTCTTGTTGCAATTGCATTTGCAAACCTTGTTGTGCTTGAGCTAATTGCTGTTCTCTGCGTTGTAATTCTGAACCCTTTTTTTGAGCCCATTCTTGACCGTTTGCTTGTGCATTTTGTTGGAAACTAGCCGCTTCTTGTTTGAATCTGGCAATTTCAGCTTCTAATTGTCTTCCTTTTTCGGCAGCTTGCCCTTTGTATTTTGCTTCTAAATCTTTAGTCTCTGTATATTCTTTCATCAACTCAGCGGTATCCACATAAGCCGTTTTAAATTCTTTCGCTTCAGGAGCTTTTTTATCACAAGAAACAAGTGATATTGAAATTGCGATAAATAATAATACTTTCTTCATTTTGGTGTATTTCAAGTTTTTTATGTATGGTTGACAAAAATATAAAAAAATAGATAGTATTGATAAAAAGTTTCAAAAATGCTAAAAATAAATACTATCAAATTTAACTATTAAAAACTATATTTTCCATAACCTTTAACTATTGTTGTTGGTTCTAAAAAATTCTCTTAAGCTAGCATTAGTTGTTTCTAATGATATAAATATGCGAAGAGTATTCTGTATTCTTTTTCGCTTTCCAGTTAGATTGCAGTCCAATAAGAAACGCTTTGATATAATTCATTTTCCCATTTTTATATTTCTCAGATAGTAAACTCACATAGAAAGAGTCAAATTTCATAGGCAAAACCTTTTGCAGATTCATGTTTTCTTTGGCGAAAAGCAATTCGATAGCCTTTTTAGAGAAATGCCAAAAATGAATTGGCACATCATAAGCAGCCCAAAAGTTTCCATAATGTTTTGCATCGAAAGATTTGAAATTAGGAACGGCCACAATCAAAGTACCATTAGGTTTCAATAATCTTTTTAACTCTTTGATTTGTTCGTCTAAATTAGGTACATGTTCCAAAACGTGCCACATCGAAATAATATCACAAGAATTACTTTCTAATTCAGATGTGTTTTCTACAAAAGAAACTCCTTTGCTTTTGGCTATTCCTTTTGCTTTATCGCTAGGCTCTACTCCTATCGTATTCCAACCGTCTTTTTGAGCTACCGCTAAAAATTCTCCAGTTCCTGCTCCAATATCCAAAATCAACCCTTTTGAAGGCTGATAAGAATTAATTAAATTCAGTTTGTTTTTTAGTGCAATATTTTTCACGAAATGATAAGCCTTTTCAAATAATGATCTTTTCGAATCGGTATGTGAAATGTAATCGGCGCTTTCGTAATATTTACCTAAAACGTCTAAACTCGGTTGCGGATGTGTGACCAACATATCCAGTGATTCATCCAAATAGAGGTCAAAAGTTTCTTGAGAAACGGAGTGATCTTGTACAGTAAGAAAATGTTTTTTGTTTGTAATGTCCATTTGTGTTTTTAAATAAATAATTTCAGCTCTTGTCTCAAAAGCTGAAAAAGAAATTCTTTTCAATTCTATAGGGCCAGAAATACATTAGTATGCTATGTTGGCTCCCATCTTATTTTTACTGCGGAAATTTTATCGTTTTCCAAACGAATGTTTTTATTTACAACAAACCCGCTCTTGGAGTAAAAACCCAACGGAGACAAATAGGATTCCTTATTTCGTTTTATATCATTTTGATTATCGATAACCCATCCATTCAAAACTGCGTTATTCTTTTTTAACTCATCGAGCAAAATTGTTCCAAATCTTTTTCCCTGCATTTTGGAATCAATTATAATTCCGAACCAATCTTCTTCTTCTCGCATAAAAGTAAAAGCCCAACCCTGCAATTGTTTTAAACCATCTACAAGCAAATAATATTTCACATTCGAAAATTGATCTAAATAATCTTGAAATTCGGATAATTCATTATAACCAATTCTCTCAGGATATTCTAAATTCCAAAGTTCAAATAACCTTATTTTTTGTTCCAAGGTCAAAACTTTTGTTTGGATGATTTTCATTTTTTAAAAGCATTAAAATCGATTAGCTCAACAAATATAGGCAATACAGCCGTAGTTTCACGTGGAACATTTAAAAGTACTCAGATTTCAGTATTCAGTATTCAGCCAAACGAGTGAACTAAAAAAAAATTGAAATTTTTTGTACCAGGATCTAAATAAAAAACCAAAGCTTTAAACTCAAAAGTTTTAAAAAAAAATAATTTCCTTTCATTTCAATTTTATCTGGACTAAAAATAACTTAAAGTAAAACTTTATGTAGATTAAATTTACATCAACAAAAAATCAAAAAATCAAAAAATCAATAATCTTCAATCAAAAATCTAAAATCCCTACCTTCCCATATAAATCAAAAGCACGGAAACATCACTTGGTGAAACTCCGCTAATTCTAGAAGCCTGAGAAATTGTCACAGGACGAATCTTACTCAGTTTTTGTTTTGCCTCTATCGACATTGATTTAATTTTATTATAATCGAAATTTTCTGGTATTTTTACGTCTTCCAAGCGAGTAAGCTTATCTGCGTTATTTCTTTCCTTTTCGATATATCCAGAATATTTTACCTGAATTTCTGCTTGCTCTAAAATTTCCTGATCCAAATTATTTTCAGCAACATACTCCTTAACCTTCTCAAATTTCATAATGTCTTCCAAATCGATTTGTGGTCTGGAAAATATTTTAAACATTTTATCCCCTTGAGAAATCAGCGCCGTTTCCTTTGCTTCCAAAATAGGATTTGTCTCAGCAACAGAAACACTCGTCTCTTTGAAGAAAGCAACCATTTTTTCAGATTCATTCAGTTTGTGCTCCATACGACGTAAACGCGCTTCGGAAGCCAAACCAATTTCATACGATAATGGAGTTAATCTAAAATCGGCATTATCCTGACGCAACAAAGTTCTATACTCTGCACGTGACGTAAACATACGATAAGGCTCTTCAGTTCCTTTCGTAATTAAATCATCAATCAAAACTCCAATATATGCTTCATCTCGTTTCAAAATCAATGGAGCTTGTTCGTGCACTTTTAAATGCGCATTAATTCCAGCCATCAAACCTTGAGACGCAGCTTCTTCATAACCTGTCGTTCCATTAATTTGTCCAGCAAAATATAATCCTTCAACCAACTTAGTTTCCAACGTATGCTTTAATTGTGTTGGCGGAAAATAATCATATTCTATTGCATAACCAGGACGAAAGAATTTCACCTTCTCAAAACCTACAACAGTACGCAATGCTTTAAATTGAATATCCTCTGGTAAAGAAGTAGAAAAACCATTTACATAAACCTCACATGTATTCCACCCTTCGGGTTCAACAAACAATTGGTGACGCTCTTTATCTGCAAAACGATTTATCTTATCTTCGATAGAAGGGCAATATCTCGGGCCAATACTTTTTATTCTTCCGTTAAACATTGGAGAACGATCAAATCCTTCTCTCAAAATATTATGCACCTCATTCGAGGTGTAGGTCATGTGACATGATTTTTGAACAGACAAAGGTTTCGTCAAATCAGAATACGAAAACTTATCCGGTTTTGCATCCCCTTTTTCCTCATTCATTTTAGAATAATCCAAAGAACGTCCATCCACTCTTGGAGGAGTTCCGGTTTTCATTCTTCCAGCTTCAAAACCTGCTTTAATTAAATCTTCGGTAATTCCATACGCTGCACTTTCTCCGGCACGACCACCTCCAAATTGTTTTTCTCCTATATGAATCAAACCATTCAGAAAAGTACCATTTGTCAAAACCACAGATTTGGAACGAATCTCCACTCCCAACGAAGTTTTGATTCCTTTTATTTTTCCGTTTTCAATAATCAATCCTTTTACCATCTCTTGATAAAAATCAAGATTTGGAGTTCCTTCCAGCATCATTCTCCATTCTTCGGCAAAACGCATACGGTCACTCTGAACTCTCGGAGACCACATTGCTGGACCTTTTGATTTATTCAGCATCTTGAATTGAATTGCCGTTCTGTCCGAAACAATTCCTGAGTAACCTCCAAGCGCATCAATCTCACGAACAATTTGTCCTTTTGCAATTCCTCCCATCGCAGGATTACAAGACATTTGCGCAATGTTTTGCAAACTCATTGTTACCAGCAAAGTTTTGGATCCTAAATTTGCGGTCGCTGCCGCGGCTTCAGAACCAGCGTGACCAGCGCCAACTACAATTACATCATACTCTTCTAAAAACATTTTCTTATAAATTAATCCTTTTAAAAAGGAATTATGAAATCTCAAAAAAATCGTTCCACGTGAAACAATCTAAACAATCTAAACAATCTAAACAATCTAAACAATCTAAACAATCTAAACAATCTAAACAATCTAAACAATCTAAACAATTTAAATATTTTAGAACATGTTCCACGTGAAACACAAACTATTTAAATAAAAATAATCTTAAAAATTAACTGTTCCACGTGAAACATATATTTTTTTTTATATAATTTTGATAGATTTATAGCTACTGTTCCACGTGAAACATAGCTACTTTTTCATCTTCTTTGCTTCTCATTAAAGTCTCGTCATCATCAGATTTGTCTTTGTATCCACAGTAGTGTAAAACTCCGTGAACCAATACTCGTTTCAATTCGTCTTCAAAAAGAGTCTTGTAGTCTTTTGCATTGTCTAAAACTCTTTCGATAGAGACAAAAATATCTCCGCTTATCTCATTACCCATAGTGTAATCAAAACTGATAATATCAGTAAGCGTGTCGTGATTAAGGTACTCTAAATTAATCTTGTGAAGGTATTCATCATCACAAAAGATGTAATTAATTTCTCCTTCTGATTTGTTTTCCGAAACTATAACTGCGCTTAACCAAGTAGCAATCGCTTCTTCGTTCTCTAGTGTAAATTCGGATTCGTAATTAAAATTGATCATTTGTTATTAAAATATACTTGAACTTTTTGATTAAAATTCGAGCGCAAAGGTAACGATTGTCTGTTTAATATTTCGATGCTGTTTAAATAATCTGAAAGCGCCTTTGGTAAAGGGCTTGCTTGATTAGTAAAACTTTTTGTATTAGTTTCAGATTGACGTTTAGGATCTTCTCCTTGAAGACGAATAGCTGTGTCTAATTTTAAAAGTTCTTGTTTAATATTATTGGTTCTTTGTAAAGTTTCGTTATTAAAACCTTTGTTTAATAATTGCTTTTCTAATTGTTTCATCTGCTCTAAAGCATTTTGTCCACTGTTACCTAAACCTTTTTTATTCAACTCCTCTTGCAACGCTTCGCGTAATTGTTTTTGTTCTTTGTAAATATCCATGGTGGCTTTTGCATCACCTTCTCCATCTCCATCAGAGTCGCCGTTTTGTCCTTCTCCTTTTCCAGATTGAGAACCTTTGTTTTTAGAATCTCCGGGTTTACTTCCATCACCTGCCTTATCTCCCGGCTTCATTCCTTGTTTCATTTTTTCACTTAACTCTCCTTGCTTTTTAATAATGTCTGGTAATTGCATACTTGAACCTTGTCCTGGTTTTGGTTTTCCTCCACTACTTCCAGACATCTGCATTTGCATACTATTTAAAGAATCGCTTAATAAATCAGCTAACTTATTAGCAGAAGAAATAGCATATTGCTGTTGCGATAAGCCTCTTTGCAATTGAGAATCGGTTAAACTTTCAAGCGATTTATCAATATTGTACTGAACATTCGCAACCTCTTTTGTAACAGATTCAGCAATTTTAGGCTGGCGCAAAGACATAGCAAACAGGCTGTCATCAATATGTTTGAATTGTGTTTTCAAGTTCTGTTGATTCCTGATGTACTTGCTGAAAGATGGCGAACCCAACCTTGTTGCCTTGAATTGATTCATCACATCTTCCTGTGAAAAAGAATATGCTAAAAGATTGTCTAGTATCTGGCGTAACATCTTAACATCTTCTTCTATCTGATCTTTGCTAGATTCTTCCATCGCTTTCTCCATCGCTTTGGACATTTCTTTCATCTTTTTCGAAGCACTTTTTTGATTGGGTTTAGCTTTTGATTTATTATTATTTTGTAAATCGGAAGAAGCTTTTTTAAGATCTTCCTTGATACTTTCTTCTTTGTTTAAGTCAGAAGGAATATCCATTGGAGATTTTAGATCTTCGTTATCTTTATCCAACTGCTTCAATTCTTCCTGCATTTTTTCAAACTCATCAGTTAGTTTTTTTTGTTCTTGAGCTGAATTTTCTTTTTCATTCTCTGCTAGTTTGTCTTCTTTTTGAGATAGTTTATCAAGTTTATCAGCTAACTGTTCAGCCTTTTTCTCTACATAATAACGCTTAGTCAACTCGACTAATTGTGCCAAATTCTTATTTTGACTTTTGCTGTTTTCCTTAAATTTTTCTAGTTTCTGAACAAAATCTTCATCCTTAATTTTATTATTTAATTCATTCAGTTCGTCTAAAAGCTTTTTATTTTTATCTAATTCCTTATCGGTATTCTCTAATCTTTTTTGCAATAATTCTTTATTTTCATCTTTCTGTTTAGGGTCAGATTTATCCAAATTGTTTTTCATCTTATTAGCAAACTCCTTCATCAAATCATTTTGCTGTTGTTGCTGTTTGATGAAATCATTAATTTTTTGACGATCTTTAAAATCCAAAGTATTCTTTTCTTTATTAGTTTGCTGCAGTTTTTCAATTTCAGAAAACTGTTTATCTTGTTTTAATAACGATTTTTGCAAACTGCTTATAGCATTATTTTGCTCTTGAAGAGTATTGTTTTGCTTTTCTTCATCAGACAAAATTCGGTTAGAAAAAACAGTAGAACGAGTACTTTTAAAATGATGAATAGCATCATTATCAAAAACCTCAAAATAGAAATCATAATTAACTCCCTTTTGAACATCTAGATTACTTGGAAAGTTGAAAACAATTTGGTCAAAAACATCATGCTTAACTGCAATAGTTCCACGCTTAGCATTAAGAGGTTTTCCTGATTCATAGTAAACAATCTGCAATCTGGACAACCCATAATCATCAGCCATTTGACCAACAAAATAAGAGCTTTCAACACTTAAACTATCAGGTGCTTTAGCAATATTGATTGTTGGAAACTGATCCTTAACAACATTTAGCTGATAATTCAGTTTTTCGAAGTTTTTTACATTATTATTTGATGTAATTATTTGATATTCTGTATTTTGAGCAATATTTTTAGTCAAATTAAATGCATTTTCAGTCTTAGAGAACGGAAGAACCTGAGAATCATTTTTCCAAACCACATTTTGGGTCGCATTAGTATTCATTACCCAAGTAACTTGAGTTCCTTCAGGTATGATACCGTTACCAGTTCCCTTAACAATAGTGCTTTTTAAATTCAAATATGCAGGATATACAAACTTCATTTCAAAATTTGAAATAGTAGGAACAGCTATTACTTTCAATTCATAATCTGATGAAACTACCGAGTTTGCTTCAAGATGAAAATCAATGTTAGTAAGAGGTTTGGCAATTTTAAACTGAAACTCATCAGCTTTAATAGATTCTAAAAAGTAACTTTCGTTACCAATAAAAATCATAACATTTTCAGGAATAACTTTTCCTTCCACTTTCACATGTAAGGAGAAATCTTTGCCTTGTTCTGTAGTTAAGTTTTTATTTAAAATCAAAAATTTAAATGGAGCTGGTGGCGCAAAACTTGAATTAAAATGCACTACCCTATTCAAACTTTGTGAAATGATACTGCTGTTTCCAGATAAAAAGAAAAACACAAGAAAAAGAATTGGCAAAATAGCCAAAGGCAAATATTTTTTATTGGAACTAAAATCTATTGCTTTTCCAAAAGGAATTGGACTCAAAGAATTTGCTTTCTGTTCGATAGAAGCTAGTAATAATTCAGAATTATAAACAGTTGCATTAGATGTTGAAAGCTGTAAATAATTAGTCAATGTATCATTTACTTCCGAAAAATGGCTTCCAATAATAACAGAAGCCTGCGTGTAATCAATTCCCTTTTGAAATTTCAATATTTTAAAAATTGGAAATAGTATAAAACGAAGTAACAAGAAGGCTTCTACAGTGATAAAAAACCAAAATAAAAACGTTCTCCCTTGAGGTTTCAACCAAAGGAAATACTCAATAAAGAGCGTAAAAAAGAAATAAATTAATCCAAGGCCAATAAAAAATATACTGCCACGTATCAATTCATTTGTGTAATACTTCTTTATAAAAGCTTCTAATTTTTGATGTATCGAATTTGACTTTTCCAAAATTACTGTGTTAATATTATAACCAATAAAAGTAATAATTTTAATGCTTACGAAAAGGTAAATAAAACATAATATTAAAGTGTTGAAGAAACACAAATTACAGTTACCAAAACGACAATTTGAAATTGTATATTTGCAAAAAATTTACAATAATGTCTAAACCAGTTCGCGTGCGTTTTGCACCAAGTCCAACAGGACCTTTACATATTGGCGGAGTACGTACCGCTTTATTTAATTATTTGTTTGCTAAAAAAAATGGAGGAACTTTTTATTTACGAATAGAAGATACCGACCAAAATAGATTTGTTCCAGGCGCAGAGGAATATATATTGGAAGCCTTAGAATGGTTAGGAATTGCACCAGAAGAAACTGTTGGTAAAAACGAAAAATTTGGACCATACAGACAAAGCGAAAGAAAACATTTGTACAAACAATATGCTGATCAATTAATAGAATCAGGAAATGCATATTATGCTTTTGATACTGCAGAAGCTTTGGACGCTCATAGAAAACAACACGAAGCAGAAGGAAAAACATTCATCTACAATCATCACAATCGTGAAAAATTAGATACTTCATTAGTAATTTCTAAAGAAGAAACTGCTAAAAGAATTGCCAATAAAGAAGATTATGTAATCCGTTTTAAAACTCCGGTTAATGAAACTTTGCATTTGCAGGACATCATTCGTGGAGAAGTAAAATTTGAAACTAGTCTTTTGGATGATAAAGTATTATTTAAAGGTGACGGGATGCCAACGTATCATTTAGCAAATATTGTTGATGATCATTTAATGGAAACCTCACACGTTATTCGTGGTGAAGAATGGCTGCCATCCATGCCGTTACACGTAATGTTGTACCGCGCTTTTGGTTGGGATGCACCAGAATTTGCTCATTTACCATTGATTTTAAAACCAATTGGAAATGGTAAATTATCCAAAAGAGATGGTGATAAAATGGGATTCCCAGTATTTCCATTAGAGTGGAAAACTGAAGAAGGTATTTCATCTGGTTACAGAGAAAAAGGTTTTTTCCCTGAGACTGTCGTTAACTTCTTGGCATTATTAGGTTGGAATGATGGAACTGAACAAGAATTATTTTCTTTAGAAGAATTAGTTGAAAAATTTGATTTAAACAGAGTTCATAAATCGGGAGCTAAGTTTGATCCTGAGAAAAACAAATGGTTTAATCATCAGTATTTAATGAAAACAGATGATGCAGTTTTAGCAGAAGAATTCACCAAGATCATTGAATTAAAACATCTGAACAGATATTTCTCATTAGCTGAAATGACAAAAATTGTTTCATTAATCAAAGACAGAGCTGACTTTGTTTCAGATTTTTGGGAAATGAGTGATTTCTTTTTTATAGCTCCAACAACATTTGATGAAAAAGCAACTAAAAATTGGAAAGCTGAAACGCCAGCCTTGATACAGGAATTAATATCGGTACTTGAAGAAATAAGTGATTTTACTTCTTTGAATATTGAAACCATCGTAAAAGATTGGTTGACCAAAAATGAAATTGGAATGGGTAAAGTAATGCAGCCTTTTCGATTGAGTTTAGTTGGAGCGCTCAAAGGCCCTCACCTATTTGATATTGTGGAAGTCATAGGAAAACAAGAAACGATTTCAAGACTACAGAAAACAATTGCAACATTATAAAAAATGAAAAAGCTCCTCTAAACAAGGAGCTTTTTTTATGCTTAAAAATTAAAAAAACTTTTTTCTATTTAAAAAATAACTTATAAGATAAGGAACTATTGTTTGCAGTATAGACCTAAAAGGATTTGGAATTGCTTCTTTATAAGGAGCTAAAAAACCTGTAATAATGTTTTCAGGCGTAATTGAATCTCTAGTTTGTTGAATGCTTAAAACTAATTTTTGATAACTAATCTGTTTTTCTAATTTCAAGATTTCTAAATCACGGTCAATAGCGGCATAAGAAGAATACTTTTTGTTTTCCATAATTAATCATTAAAAAAGATTTCTGAGAATTTCTTTAAAATTGGGCCTTCTACTACTTTGTCTTTAATTAAAAATAAAAGCAAAGTAACAATTAAATACATACCGGCAACGGATAAAAAACCTATGGCATAACTATCAAAATAATTACCAATAGATAAAGCTGCAGCAACTGACCCAAACAATAAAACCATACTAAAGCACAATAAAATCAAAGCAAATTTTAAAATCATTGTTGTTGATTTCATTGCTACTTTGAATCCCCATAATTTATAATAAGAAATTGATTTTTCAAAATAAGCTTGAGCTTGATTCTGAATATCTTCAGAACTTTCTTTTATCTTATCAAATGCCATAGTCTAGATTTTATGACTGAAATTTAGCGTTTTTTTCTTTAAGTTCTGCTAATTTGTTTTCTAAGTAAGAAACAACATCTTCAGTCTTTTCACTTAGGCTAGTTACAATGTCATCATAATTACGATCTATATCCTCTTTATTCAAAATTCCATTACCTCTAAGCTTTTCTGTAACTTCATGTAATTTACCATTAAGATTGTTTTTTACATCATCAAAACCATCTTTGATTTTTTCTCTAGTTTTAGAACCTTTATCTGGGGCAAATAAAATTCCAAGCCCTGCGCCTATAGTTGCACCAACTAAAATAGCAATTATTGTATTTCCAGTATTATTTGACATTTCATTAAAATTTAAAAGTTACTATTTAATAAATTTACGACTTTATCAACAAACATGTGTTAACAAGCCGTTAAACTACTAATTAGCATCAAAAAAACTAAAATAAAGCCTGTATTTCAATCAAAAAAGATAAATGAGGTATAGATATAAAAACTAAAAAAAGTTACATTAAAACAAATATATGAAGGTGATATTTAATCAAAAATATCAATTAAAAATTATTTTAAAATAGATAAAACAAATAATAAAAATATTTTATTATAATTATAAATTCAATAGTTTTAAGTATTTTAAAAAAGAGGATAAAAAGAGGAAATTTCATTTTTAAGCGAAAAAAGAAAATAAAAGCCTGTAATAAATGAAAAATTAAAAAACGTAAATTGATATAAACAAAATTAAAAAACGTCTTAAAATCAATATATGAAAGTCATTTTTAATAAATTTAATTTATTAAAATTAAAATATTAATCAGTAATATATATAATAAAAAAGCGCTTTATAAAAAGCGCTTTTGATAGATAAAATTTATAAAATTATTTTGATAGAAAATTTTCAATAAATTCAGTTTCACGTTCCGTTGTACTTTTGGAAGGATTTGCTTTTAGTTTCAAAACTTCTTCTTTAAAGGAATTTATAAAATCCAAGTCATAATCTAAATTGCTTAAATTTAAAATTGCTCTGGAACGAACAAAAGTAGATTCACTTCGAAGTGACATCAAATATAATTTTATTAAATCTTCTTTATCAAAATCAGAAGATTTTAAAGTAGCATATTTCAAAATCAAATTAGCAAAGAGCAACGAACTTTTATTGTTGTTAATATTCTTTCTAAAAGAATTTTGCAATAAGCTATAATTAGAAATTCCTGCCAAAGTCTCCCCTATTGCTTTTCTAATAGCAATACGTTCCTCTCTTGTAGCAACTTTGAAATATTTATTAATATCTTTTAAAGAATTATTAATGCTATTCTCTTCTTTTTTTCCTTTTTCTTCCCAAGCATCTTTAAGACCAACTGTCTTATTAAATACTAATTTTGAAGTAGTTGCATCTTTATCAACAACAAAATAACCCAAACGTTGAAATTGAAAATGATCTCCTATTTTAGCTTCAGTTAAACTTGGTTCTACGAAACCTTTTACAATTTGTAAAGAAGCAGCATTCATAAATTCTAAGAAACTTTTCTCTTTATAACTGTCTGGAGCTTCATCAATAAACAAACGATCATACAAACGAACTTCAGCTTCAACTGCATCCGAAATAGAAACCCAATGCAATGTTCCAGCTACTTTTCTTTTACTAGCTTCTGTACCACTTCCACTTAAAGAATCAGTATCATAAGTAACTTGGATTTCAGTTATTACACCGTTTTCATCTTTAGTAACACTCTCTCCTTTGATAATATATCCATTTTTAAGACGTACTTCATTACCAATACTCAAACGGAAAAATTTAGCTGGAGCCACTTCAAGGAAGTCATCTCTTTCTATATATAATTCACGAGAAAAAGGCACTTTTCTAAAACCAGCAGACTCATCTTCTTGGTTATTTTCAGCATCTAACCACTCCTCTCCTCGTACAGGATAATTAGTAATTACCACTTTTACAGGATCTAACACAGCCATAACTCTTGGAGCAGTCTTGTTTAAATCTTCACGTAAACAGAAATCTAAAAGAGATACATCAATAATATTTTCACGTTTGGCAACACCAATTACATCACAAAATTTACGGATAGCAGCAGCTGTGTAACCACGTCTTCTTAGACCAGAAATAGTAGGCATTCTAGGATCATCCCAACCATTTACAATATTTTCTTGTACCAATTGCAAGAGCTTACGCTTACTCATAACGGTATAATTCAAATTCAAACGGGCAAACTCGTATTGATGTGGACGCACTTGATTTTCATCATAGATTTGATCCAAAAACCAATCGTATAATTCACGGTGCATCACGAATTCTAAAGTACAAATTGAATGTGAAATCTGCTCCATATAATCACTTTCACCATGTGCATAATCATACATTGGATAGATATTCCAATCATTTCCAGTTCGATGATGATGACGGTGTAATATTCTGTACATCAATGGATCACGCATCAGCATATTTGTCGAAGCCATATCAATTTTGGCTCTCAAAACATGACTTCCTTCTGGAAAATCACCGTTTTTCATACCTTCAAAAAGAGCTAAATTTTCTTCGATAGAACGGTTTCTATAGGGTCCATCAACTCCTGGTTGAGTTGGCGTTCCTTTTTGAATTGCCATATCTTCAGATGATTGGCTGTCAACATAAGCTTTGCCTTTTTTAATCATAGCAACTGCCCAATCGTATAATTGCTGAAAATAATCAGAAGAATATAATTCTTCAGACCAATTGAAACCTAACCATTTAAGATCTTCTTTGATAGCATCAACATATTCCTGCTCTTCTTTGGCTGGATTAGTATCATCAAAACGTAAGTTTACTGGTGCATTATACTTTAAACCTAAACCAAAATTTAAACATATTGATTTAGCATGACCAATGTGTAAATATCCATTAGGTTCTGGTGGGAAACGAAAGCGTAATTTATCTTGTGGAAAACCATTTGCTAAACTGTCTTCTATAATTTGTTCAATAAAATGAAGTGATTTCTCTTCTGATGCCATTTTTAAAAATTTTAGCAAAGATAAATAATTGATTATAGATAACAGCCAATAACAATATAGACTTTATAGAAAAAACAGTAGTCAATTTTTAATACATTTGCATCAATTATTTTACACTTATCAACAGAAAAAATACTTCATTTTACTGAAAAAAATTAAAAAATGGGAAAAATAAAATTAAAAAACATCCGCACTTTTTCATACCATGGATGTTTAATAGAAGAAGGAAAAATAGGTTCAGATTATAGTGTTGATTTAGAAATTAAAGCCAATTTAAAACATTCTGCTGCCTCTGATAATTTAATAGATACTGTAGATTACGTGCATTTGAACAAGATTGTTGAAGAAGAAATGGCTATCAGATCTAATTTATTGGAACATGTAACCAAGAGAATTATTGATAGAGCATTAAAAGAAATAGAAATGATTACAAAAATTAAAGTTGGTGTTTCAAAATTAAATCCTCCTATTGGCGGTGATGTTGAAGCTGTTACCATAGAAATGGAAGAAGAACGTTATTTTAATTTGTAGCAATTGACATAAAAAAGGAAAAAAGTTAACTTTAAACTTTAAAAATTTAAAAATTTGAGTTACTTTTGCCATCCGTTCAAGAATGGCGTCGTGGCCGAGCGGCTAGGCTGGGCTCTGCAAAAGCTCCTACTCCGGTTCGAATCCGGACGATGCCTCTAAAACCTCTAAAGCAATTTAGAGGTTTTTTTTATGTTTAATTTTTAGAAAAAATTAGAAAGTGAGATTGCTTCGTTCCTCGCAAAGACGTGTGTTATGTCTTTGCGAGGAACGAAGCAATCTCACTAAAATAGTAATCATTACCACAAAAAAAAGAGACTAATTACAGTCTCTTTCATATATTTCTTTTAAAATCTACTTATCAATTTTCTCAAAAGCATTCTTTACCATTTGTTTTTCTTCTGGAAACCAGCCTTGAAAAATTAATGCAAAACCAAAAATCATTAAAACAACGCTAATCCCTCTTTTAATTTTATAAATATTAGTTGGTGTCATTTTATGTTTCAGTTGCTTAGCCAATGCTATTTTGATGCAATCAATTCCTAAATACGTAATAATAACAGAGATAAAAAATGTAAGCACTCTTGAAGTTTCCATTTCTAATTTTGGTCCTACTGAAATAATTACAGCCAGCCAAAAACCAAGAACTCCAATATTAATAATATTCAAGAAAAAACCTTTGAAAAATAGACCTAGATAATTCTTTTTTATAATCTCATTGTCAATAGTTTTGGTATTTACTCTCTTTTCTTTTTTAGTTCCTAAGAAAGAAATAAAACCATAAGCCATCATGATAAAACCTCCAAAAATAAATAAAGAAGAATTATCATTAAGACTTTGAATAAGTCTATAACTTCCTAAATAAGCAATAGTTATAAAAAAAACATCACCTAAAACTACTCCTAAATCAAAAACAAGTGCAGCTCTAAATCCTTTAATAATACTTGTTTCAAGTAAAATAAAAAAAACAGGACCAATCATAAAACTTAATAATACTCCCCAAGGAATACCTGTCAAAATATCGTTTATCATTAAAAAATGACTTTAAAAATTGTTTACAAATTTACTATTTCTCGACAATAGTCCCTCCCATAAAAGTTTCTTGTCTTATTTCTTTTGGCTTGCCATAAATAAAAATTGTGCCGCCAGCTTTTATTTTTGCATCTACAAGAGAACTAGCTCTTACATCTGCGCTTCCTCCAGCTGATAAGCTTACTGTAGTTTGAGAAGTTTCTAAATCACCTGCTTCCAAAATACCCCCAGAATTAATTAAAATCGATTGTGTGACAGCATTTTACCTGTAATTTTAATAATTCCTCCAGAATACGCTTTAATTGATGCTTTTTCGACATCTAATACAACTGTAATCTTAGCTCCTTCTTGTGTTGATAGATTAAAAGTAGTTTGTTTGAAAATATCGGCACAATCTACTTTACTCCCTTCATTAGCATCAATACTCTGAATTTTTTTGAAATATAATGTGACTTTTGCTTCATCACCAGACATTAATTTAGTCAATGGCATTCTTATTTTTAAAAGTCCATTTTTATTAACAATTTCTACTTTACTTTGGCTTGTCCCAGTAATAACTGCTTTATTTTCGGTAGAAGCAACTAAAGTAACACTCAATTTATCAAATACTTTTACATCGTCAAAATCCTTAAGTTCTATAGTGGTTTGACTAAAAGTAAATTGTGATATAAATACAAAACTTATTAAAATAATCTTTTTCATATTTTCTAAAATTAATTGTTAATACAGATTCTAAGATGCTGAGTGTCTAAGTTGCTAAAATTTTAAATTAAAATACTCTTTAAATCTTAGCAACTTAGTAGCTTAAAAACTCAGTAACTTTAAAAAATTACTCATTCCTTTTTATAAAATTAAAATCTAATTGTTTTTTGACTAAATCGGCGTTTTTAACTTTAACGCAAATCTCATCTCCCAATTGTAACAATCTATTGGAATTGGCACCTACCAAAGCATATTGTTTTTCGTCAAAAGTATAATAATCCTCTTTTATATCGCGGGTTCTCACCATACCTTCGCATTTATTTTCAATGATTTCAACATAAATTCCCCATTCTGTTACTCCTGAAATAACACCTAAGAATTCTTGATCTTGATGATTTTGCATGTATTTAACCTGCATGTATTTGATAGAATCTCTTTCGGCATTAGTAGCTAAACCTTCCATTGTTGAGGAATGCAGACATTTAGTTTCATATAATTCTTCATCAACTGATTTTCCTCCATCCAAATAAAACTGCAATAAACGATGCACCATAACATCTGGATAACGACGGATAGGCGATGTAAAGTGTGAATAATAATCAAATGCTAATCCGTAATGTCCAATGTTATCTGTCGAATATTTGGCTTTACTCATGGAACGAATAGCAAGAGTATCAATTAAATTCTGCTCTTTTTTACCATTTACTTCTTCCATCAAAGCATTCAATGATTTCGAAATATCTCCTTTGTTTCTAAAATCAATTTTATAACCAAACTTAGCAATAACGTTTTGCATCGCTATTAATTTATCTTCATTTGGTTCATCGTGAATTCTATAGATAAACGTTTTCTTTTGTTTTCCAATGTATTCTGCTACTTTTCTATTAGCCAAAAGCATGAATTCTTCAATAAGATGATTCGCATCTTTTGAAACTTTAAAGTAAACGCCTTCTGGTTCTCCTTCTGCATCCAAATTGAATTTTACTTCTACTTTATCAAAAGAAATAGCTCCTTCATTCATTCTGTTTCTTCTAAATATTTTTGCCAACTGATCCATTTTTAGCGTAGCAGAAACGATTTCATCAGAAACAACATAGGAACTTCCAATTATAGAAGTTTCGGCAGGAATGGTATTGTCTTTCGTCTCTATGATGTATTGTGCTTCTTCGTAAGCAAAACGCTGGTCAGAGAAGATTACTGTTCTACCAAACCATTGATTCACCACTTGGCATTTTTCGGTAATTTCAAAAATAGCCGAGAACGTATATTTTTCTTCTTGAGGACGCAATGAACAGGCAAAATTAGAAAGTACTTCCGGCAACATTGGTACTACCCTATCTACTAAATAAACGGATGTAGCTCTTTGAAAAGCTTCATCATCCAGGATAGTTCCTTCTTCCAAATAATAAGAAACATCGGCAATGTGAATACCAATTTCGTAATTTCCATTTTCTAATTGTTTGAAAGACAATGCATCATCAAAATCCTTAGCATCTTTTGGGTCAATTGTAAAAGTCAGCGTGTCCCGCATATCACGACGTTTGGCTATTTCACTAGCTTCAATCGAAGTATCAATTTTTTGGGCAAAGGTTTCCACTTCAATAGGAAACTCAGCAGGCAAGCCATATTCTGCAAGAATTGCATGAATTTCGGTATCGTGTTCTCCAGGTTTTCCAAGAACTTTTATTACTTTTCCAAAAGGACTATCAGCTCTTGCAGGCCAATCTTCGATATGAACCAAAACAACATCTCCTTGCTCGGCCTCCCCTATTTTATCTTTTGGAATAAAAATATCCGTGTACATTTTTGGATTGGCTGTCGATACAAAAGAGAAATTCTTTTGAATATCAATCACACCAACGAAATCTGTTTTGTACCTTTCGATTACTTCAATTACTTCACCTTCAGCTCTACGTCCGCTTCTTTTATTATAAACGTACACTTTTACGGTATCTTTATCTAGAGCGTGATTCAAATTATTGGATGGAATAAAAACGTCTTCTTCAAATTCAGGGCAAATGAAATAAGCGGTTTTTCGACCTGTCATATCAATTTTTCCTTCGTAATACTCTTTACTCTCGGCTTTTATTAAATATTTACCAGGTTCGGATTCTATAATTTTCTTTGAAGCGGCTAAAATTTTTAAATCTTTTATGATTTGATTGCGACTTTGGGTGTCGTCTAATTCTAATTTAGCTCCTATTTGCTTATAATTAAATGCTTTATTAGCACTTTGCGATAATATTTTTATAATTTTATCTGAGAAATCTTTCTCTTTCTTTATCGGCTTTCTTAATCTTTTACTCATGTATCTTTTCTTAAAAGTATAAAATTACAAAATTGTATTCACTATTCCTTGTTATACTATAGTTTTAAACTAATAATAACTTTACTACATTTATATAAAAATTCAAAATGAAAGGCTTTAAAACAATTGCTATTTTTAATTATCCGCATGAAATTGTGGTACTTAGACATATTTTGGATCAGGAAGGAATTCATTATTTTTTCGAAAACGAACACATTGTTTCCATCGATCCATTGGCAAGCTTTGCCTACGGTGGCATCCAACTAAAAGTACATCCAAACGATTTTGAACAAGTTCAAGAAATACTAGACAAATTGAATTCCAAACTTTCAATCGTTTAAATATATTAGGCATTAGCCAAAAGTGAATAGTTTTCTTTTTTAGTAAAAAATTAATTACGCTTCATATATAAAAACTATTGCCTAGTGGCTAATTACTAATTACTTTTTTTTGTTTTAAAATTTGAAAGTTGTCAACATATATTAAATACAACAAAAAGAAAATTTAAATTTAAATTAATTATTTATGGTTATTATAGGGTGTTAATAGTTGCTATAAATTTCTAAAAAATTGTATTGTAATGAAGTTTTAGGTTTTTATATTGAGTTATTAACATCTAAATTAATACTTAAATACTTAATTTATAAGTCTTTTTTTAGATTAGTTAACAACTGTTAACAATTCAAAATTTATATAAATTGTAAATAAGTGCTTTTGAAAATTTTGTTAAAAAAGCTAATTTAAGTATTGATAACTTTTCTAAAAATTCATCAAACTTTATTTGGTTTTTAAATATCAGTTTTGGATTACTTATTTTTTGTTTACAAACTCAAAAAACTTCTAATATTCTATCCAAAGTTATAAACATTTTTTGTTAACGTAAGGTTAACTGAATATCAAGTAGTTAGGTTTTGGTATTAACAATGCAAAATATTAACATTTTAATTACATTCTCTTTACTGATCTGCAACTTGTTACAAATATCCTTATATGTTAATAACCTCTAAATTTTCTTATTATCAGGGACTTATATATAATTCTAAAATTAGTTTTTACTTTTACTTCTTAATCTAATAGTAATATAAAGCGAAAAGTATTTTTTGTATGCTATCTAAAATACTTTGGTTAAATTTGCTGTTTAAAAACTAATACAAAAAAAATGAAAATTTCTATAGGTAATGACCACGCAGGACCAGATTATAAAAAAGCAATTGTTCACTATTTAGAATCAAAAGGACATGAAGTTGCAAATTATGGAACAGACTCAGAAGCTTCTGTAGATTATCCAGATTTTGGACATCCCGTAGCTACAGATGTTGAGGAAGGAAAAGCTGATTTTGGTATTGTAATTTGCGGAAGCGGCAACGGAATTGCAATGACTGTTAATAAACATGCTGGAGTTCGCGCTGGTTTGTGTTGGACTAAAGAAATTGCTTATTTAACCCGTTTGCATAATGATGCTAATATTGTTAGTATTCCAGCGAGATATACGTCTATTCAACAAGCTATTGAAATTGTTGAAACTTTTTTAGAAACTGAATTTGAAGGAGGAAGACACCAAACCAGAGTGAATAAAATCGCTTGTCAATAAAAAAAATTACGGTGCTTCGTACCAAATATTTAGTTTAAGCTCAGTTAAAACTGGGCTTTTTTTGTTTTAAAATGATATTAAATCAAAATAAAACAAGGAGATAATAATTAAAAACTGAAGAGAAATGATTCCGAAAAATTTTAGCAAATAACTTGTTTTAGCCGTTTTGTGCCTAAAAATTGCCATCGCAAGCGATGATCCAATCGTTCCACCGATGGCGACCCAAGTTAAAAGAGTTTTTTCGGAAATTCTATTTTTGTTTTTAATAGCCAGTTGTTTGTCGTAACCAATCGTAACAAATGCAATAAAATTAACAAGAAAAAAGAAATATATAAATAGTGTCATTTTGATAAAAATAGAGTCCAAAGATAGCAGAAGTTTGTTGTTTTTCTTATATTTAGAATCTTATTTTAAGCCTAAAAAATGTATCACTTATGAGCCCAATTAAATTATTTGAAGAGAAAAAAGTGCGCAGTCATTACGATGCCGAAAAGGAAATTTGGTATTTTTCAGTTATTGATGTAATTGAAATTTTGACAGGAACGGATAGGCCGAGAAAATATTGGGGAGATTTAAAAGCTAAACTTTTAAAAGAGGGAAGTGAAGTGTCCGATAAAATCGGACAGTTGAAAATGGAAGCTACAGATGGGAAACAAAGAGCTACAGATGTGGCTGATACCGAACAACTTTTAAGATTAATCCAATCCATTCCCTCTCCCAAAGCAGAACCGTTTAAACAATGGTTGGCGAAAGTGGGTTACGAACGTATGCAGGAATTGGCAGATCCCGCTCAAAGTTTAGATCGTGCTCGTGAAAATTGGCAAAAATTAGGAAGAAGCGAAAAATGGATTCAGCAACGAATGACAGGGCAGGAAACACGCAATAAATTGACCGATTATTGGAAAGAAAGCGGTGTTGAGAAACAAGATGAGTTTGCCTTATTAACGAACATAATTCATCAAGAATGGACTGGATTATCGGTAAAAAAGCACAAAGAGGTTAAGGGTCTGGAAACCCAAAATCTAAGAGATCACATGAGTGAGGCAGAATTGATTTTTACTGCACTGGCAGAACTTTCCACCAGACAAATTGCCGAAAGCGACCAAGCCAAAGGACTTATAGAAAATGCCAAAGCAAGTAAAAAAGGCGGAGCGATTGCCAAAAATGCTCGTATTGCTCTGGAAGACAAAACAGGAAAAAGCGTTGTGACCGGAGAGAATTTTTTACCGCCAGCAAAAAACAAATTAAACGAATAGAAATACATTCCTTTTTCTATTTTTACAGAATATAAAATTACAGCATAAAAAATGACCAACCTACAATTCATTTCAAAATACGTTGCTACCGCAACAATTAATATTCAAAATACGGTTCAATTATTACAGGAAGACTGTACGATTCCGTTTATTTCGCGTTACCGAAAAGACAAAACGGGAAATCTAGATGAAGTTTATATTGAGAATATTGCCAAATATCAAAAAGAATATGAAGTCATTGTAAAGCGAAAGGAAACTATTTTAAAATCCATTCAGGAACAAAATGCGTTGACGCCGGAATTGGAGAAAAAAATACAGCAAAGTTTTGATTTACAGGAATTGGAAGATTTTTATCTGCCGTATAAAAAGAAAAAAAGAACCAAAGCCGATGTCGCAAGAGAGAACGGATTGGAACCTTTGGCCAAGATTATTATGTCGCAAAGCAAGGATGATGTTGATTTCCTGGCGACTCAATATTTGAATGATAATGTGATTAATGAAGAAGCTGCTTTGCAAGGAGCAAGAGACATTATTGCAGAATGGATTAACGAAAACATCTATGTTCGTAAGCAATTGAGGAGATTATTCGAAAGAAAAGCAACGATTACTACAAAGGTTGTAAAATCCAAAAAAGAAGAGGAAGGCGCGCAGAAATTCAATCAGTATTTTGAATGGGCAGAACCATTGACAAAAGCGCCATCGCATCGTTTGCTGGCTATAATGCGAGCCGAAAATGAAGGCTTCATCAAGTTCAAAGTCGATGTAGAGCTCGACGACGCCTATGACATTATTGACGAATTAATTATAAAAGGAGATAACAGTACGACGCCACATATTCAATTAGCGATTGAGGACAGTTATAAACGTTTGTTGAATCCGGCAATTTCAAACGAAGCATTGCAGGAAGCTAAGGCAAAGGCTGATTCCAATTCGATTCAGGTATTTGCGAATAATCTTGGGCAATTATTGCTGGCGCCGCCTTTGGGAGAAAAACGAATTTTGGCGATTGATCCAGGATTTCGTTCGGGTTGTAAAGTGGTTTGTTTGGACGAGAAAGGAGATTTGTTGTATAACGAAACCATTTATCCGCATGCTCCGCAAAAGGAGGAGGCAATGGCCATAAAAAAAATCCGCTCGATGGTCAACGCCTATCAAATAGACGCAATATCAATAGGAAACGGAACGGCTTCGAGAGAAACTGAATTCTTCATTAAGAAAATTGCTTTTGATAAACCGTTACAGGTTTTCATTGTTTCGGAAGCAGGAGCTTCGGTGTATTCGGCTTCGAAGATAGCGAGAGAGGAATTTCCTAATTATGATGTTACGGTTCGTGGTTCGGTTTCAATTGGAAGAAGACTTTCAGATCCGTTGGCCGAATTGGTAAAAATCGATCCAAAAGCGATTGGAGTGGGGCAATACCAACACGATGTAGATCAAAACAAACTAAAGGAAGAACTGGATAATACGGTAATTCGTTGCGTGAACTCAGTGGGAATAAACATCAACACGGCGAGCAAGCATTTGTTGAGTTATGTGAGTGGAATAGGAGAGAAGCTGGCTGAAAACATTGTAGCATATCGTTCCGAAAATGGGCCTTTTACCGATCGAAAACAGCTCAAAAAAGTTCCTCGTTTGGGAGACAAAGCCTACCAACAAGGAGTTGCTTTTATCCGAATTTCGAATGCGAAGAATCCTTTGGATAATTCGGCGGTACATCCCGAAGCGTATGCTATTGTTGAAAAGATGGCCAAAGATTTGAAAATAACCGTAAATGATTTGATTGCTAATAAAGAAAAAACAGCTTTAATAAAACCAGAAAATTACATTACGCCTGATATCGGAGTTTTGACTTTGAAAGATATTATTAAAGAGTTGGAAAAACCAGGATTAGATCCTAGAAAAGCTGCAACGGTTTTTGAATTTGATCCGAATGTGAAATCGATAAAAGATGTTAGAACCGGTATGATTCTTCCTGGAATTGTGAATAACATTACCAATTTTGGCTGTTTTGTTGATATTGGGGTGAAAGAAAGTGGATTGGTTCATATTTCCCAACTCAAAGCCGGTTTTGTGAGCGATGTGAATGAGGTGGTTAAATTACATCAGTACGTTACCGTAAAAGTTGTGGAAGTTGATGAGGATAGGAAACGTATTCAATTGACGATGGTGATTTAAACATAAAAAAAACGGGATTCACTAATTTGAATCCCGTTTCCATATTTCTTTTTAAAGCTGAATAACTCCACCTATATTAAAGCTGCCTCCCGAATTTTTGATATCATTACTAGAAGCGTTATTAATATTGGTTAAACCAGAAAAATTTTGACAATCTAGTAAAATACCAAATTTCTCAGTAACTTCTATTTTATACCCTATTCCAAAAGTGAATCCTAATTGAAAAGATTTTATATCATTGTTAGTGATTTTTGTGGTATTTCCTGAAGGATCACTTACTTCAGCATTTAGTAAAAAAGAAGGACTTATTCCAAAATTTAAATTCCATTTTCGAGTGCTCCCAAAGTGCCAGTTAGCATTTAATGGAATACTCAAATAGTTTAATTTATCTTCCCAGTTACCTCCATATTCATATTCACCCCCCATTTTGTCAAAAACTAATCCAGAACGTAAGCTCCACCTGCTATTAAAATAGTAATCAGCTGTTGCGCCAAATTCTACTCCAGCATTTGCGTCAGTATTATCCCCTTCATTGTTTTCGCTAAAGTTAGAATATCCAATTTTTGGGGTAATTTCAATAGTTCCTTTTTCTCTAGATTGTGCGTTAGCAAACGTGAATGAAATTAAGGCAATTAATGGCAATAAATTTTTTTTCATAATAGTTTTTTAGGTTAATTTTTTTGTAACGAATGTAGTAAGCAAAAACTTTATAAACAACCGAAACAAGAAAAAACTTATGTGTTAAAAAAGCTGTTTCAATGACGGGAATTATTTAAGAAAATTGGAGCTTCTAAATTATGTGACTTTATTAAGAAAACCTTATTTAAGGTAAAAACACCAGCTAGTATTAAGTAAAAAACTACAAATCATAAAAAACTACGTATTTTTACTTATTTGTAAAGAATTGCGAATATCTAAAAAAGAGAGTTTCTAAGTAGGTGAAACAATCGATGGTGCTGTTTTTTTTGTTTATTTATATAAAATACGCAAAAAAAGATACTTTTTTTGAATGGTTTTGGTCGCTTTACGAAAACTGTAAACTATTAATTATTGCAGAAAACTTATATATTTACTTAAAATAAAGATAGTTACAGTATAATTTTTACTGATTTTGTCATTTAGCCAAGATTTATTCATTGAACTAAATGTCTCGTTCATCGCTCGCGTGAGGGATAGAAACTAGCTACCAAAGTAGCCTGGATAGCCCGACCACGTTGAGTAAAGGGGCTGTATAAGCGGTACTATAAGTAAGCCCATTTGCTCAATGGGGTCACGCCCACAATGGTTTTAGCGAACTGACGAAGTAAATGATGAATGAAAGGATTGGTTTTGGATGTCTTCATAACTTAAAAACACAAACAATAATTAGCTACAGATGAAAGAGAATCAAGCCATTTGCAACAGTTGTAGTAATGAAAATTGTTTTATAAAAAAGCATATTCATTTGCCCAACATGCAAAGTTATATAGAGAAGAAACACAGTTTTACCTGCAAGAAGACACAGCAGTTCATTATAGAGGGCGCGCCCATTCAGGGGCTTTATTTTGTGCAAAAAGGAAAGGTGAAGACTGTAAAAACGGGAATCAACGGCAGGGAACAGATTGTTCGGTTTACGACGAATGGAGATACGGTTGGTTTCAGGGGTTTTGGGACGAGCAACCGGTATTTGATAGGGGCTTATGCGCTGGAGGATACGGTTTTGTGCAATTTTAACAACGAAGTGATGATGGACATTCTAAAAAATGTTCCCGAATTCACTTATGATATGATGCTTTTTTATGCCGAGGAATTAAACAAAAGCGAGAACAACATTCGGAAAATTGCTCACATGAATGTGAGGGAGCGCGTGATCGATACCTTATTATATATACACAGAAAATTTGGCCAGACGAATGATTTGATTAATCTTGATTTGTCTCGTAAAGAAATCGCAGATTTTGCTGGTACAACTGAAGAGCAGGTAACCCGAGTGATTTCGAGCTTGAAGAGAGAAACATTAATTAAAACAGTTGGAAAGAAAATAGGATTGCAGCAAATCAATAAAATGCAATCTGAAATTATGGAACATAAGTATGTATAAGTAGTTTTATATTTAATAGAATTTATTAAGCCCTTTTTGGGCTTTTTTTGTGGAAATAAATGTCCATTTAGGAGAATTTGAAGAAAAATAATTTTTAGCGCTAAACTAAGTATGTCTTTTATATAAAAACTAAGTGTTTGTTAATGCCAATAATTACAGTGATTTACAATAATTATTTGCGTTATCGCAGTAAATAAGTTGTTATCTGAATAAATTTTATCGTATAAAAAAGAGGTTTTGAACTGTAAAAAGCAAATACGTAAGTATAAATACGTATGTATATTTGCTTCATACTAATCGAAACCTAATTATCATGCAAAAGATTACAACTATAATACAAACATTAAAAGAGAGAAAAAATTCAAAATCTATTTTATTAGGACTGGCAATAACCTTGTTTGGTCATAATGCTGCCAACGCACAGTTAACAGCAACAGGACAATTTAGACCAAGAACAGAATTTAGAGACGGTTACAGCACTTTACAAGCAAAAGATGCCGAGACAGCTATTTTTACTTCACAAAGAACAAGATTGAATGTTGGGTTTACAGGATATAGATTCAAATTTTTTGTAGCCATTCAGGATGTTCGTGTTTGGGGACAAGATGCTTCAACTATTAACAGAACAACTACAGCGGAGAATAATGGAATACAATTGCACGAAGCTTGGGGTGAAATTATGTTGAATGACACCATAAGCAGTATTCAAAATTTATCTTTAAAAATAGGACGTCAGGAGATTTCGTATGATGACCAAAAGGTAATAGGAGGACTGGATTGGTTACAACAAGCCCGTTACCATGATGCGATTGTTTTGAAATACTTTAACAAAGGATGGACAGCCGATTTCGGAGCTGCATTTAATCAAAATAAAGAATTATTGGCTGGAACAATTTATAATGGAGTACCAGCTGCAACTTCTGGTTATACCGCAGGAACCAACGGTTTGGGGACTAATTATAAATCATTGGAATATGTGTATTTGGCTAAGAAATTTTTCTTTGGAGACATTTCCTTTTTGTTCTTGAGCGATAATTTCAATAAATATACTAACGTGACCGCAGGAACTCCAGCAGTGACGACCAAAGTGAATGAGCAAGGAATTTGGACTCGTAACACTACCGGTTTCTACTATAATGTGAATGCAACTCGAAAATTGAAATTTGAAGGAAGCGTGTACCACCAATTTGGTCATGACAAAAACGGCCGCAGTTTGAGCAGTAATTTGGCTTCGATTACATCGACTTTGCAAGTAGGAAGAAAATTATTTGTAGGTCCTGGAGTTGATTATTTATCTGGAAACGACGGTACAAAAGCAGTTACAGCGACTTCTGACAACAATCAATTTGATCCATTATATGGAACGCCTCACAAATTTTGGGGAACTATGGATTACTTCTACGCCTCAAGCGGATTTGGCGCACAAGGTTTGCTAAACTACTTTTTGAAAGCCAAATACAACTTGAAAGACAACTTAACTCTTTTTGCTGATTTGCACGGATTTGAATCGGCTAACTCTTTATCTAACGGAGCAGGAGGAAAGCAAACCAGTTATTTAGGAACAGAGCTAGATTTGAAAATGTCATATAACATGACAAAAATGATAAACATAGAAGCGGGTTATTCATTTATGAAAGCAACCAATTCTTTAGCATCGACACAAGTTAAAAATGTTGCTAATGCGAATCTTTCTCCACAATGGGCGTATGTAATGGTAAATATTAAGCCAAACTTTTTGAACAAAAAATAATTGATGCGAATCTTTAAAAAATAAAAAAATGATACAGACTAAAAAACATATAAGAACTCTTTTTGCCCCATTGATGTTGCTAATGTGCGTGATTTTGTTTTCTTCTTTCAAAACAAATCCACCAGTTGCAAATGATCCAATCAAATTAGGTTTCATTCCCTTGACCGACTGTTCGCCAATCGTAATGGCCAAAGAACTGGGTTTATTCAAAAAATACGGAGTTGAGGTTATCGTAACCAAAGAAACTTCTTGGGCAAATGTTCGCGATAAAATTTTAACAGGCGAATTGGACGGAGCGCATTGCCTTTACACGATGCCTTTTTCAGTGTACACAGGAGTAGGCGGAAAAGCAGGTTCTGAAATGAAAATCGCCATGATGCTTAACGTTAACGGACAAGCAATTACTTTATCAAATGATTTTTGTGGAAAAGTGGGATTCAAGCAAATGAACAAAGTAACTCCGGTTGTGGCCGCCAAACTGAAAGCCGAAAAAGAAGTGACTTTTGCAATGACTTTCCCTGGAGGAACACATGATTTATGGTTGAGAAACTGGATGTCATTAGCAGGTCTAAATCAAAAAGCGGTAAAAATTATTACGATTCCGCCTCCGCAAATGGTTGCCAACATGAAAGTAGGTAACATGGACGGATACTGCGTAGGTGAGCCTTGGGGCGGTGTTGCCGTAAAACAAGGAATTGGTTTTACTCAAATTGCTTCTCAGGATATTTGGAAAGATCACCCAGAAAAAGCATTGGTTGTCAACAAAGAGTTCAGTGAAACACGCCGCGAAGATTTAAAGAAAGTAATGAAAGCGATTCTGGAAGCTTGTATCTGGCTGGATAATCCTGCAAACCGTAAAAAAGCAGCAGCAATTATCGGGAAAGCTCCTTATGTAAATGCTCCTGCCGATGTTATCGAAGCAAGACTAATGGGCGATTATAATTTAGGTTGCAACCAAGGAACTGAAGTTTATGACAAAGATTATATGTTATTCTACAAAGGAGGAACGGTAAACTACCCACGAAAATCATATGCTATCTGGGCTATGGCACAGTTTGTACGATTTGGATATTTGAAAGAAGAGCCTAATTATAAAGCAATTGCCGATAAATTGATTCTTCAAGATTTATATGAAGAAGTGGCCACAAGTATGAAAGTAAAAATCCCTACAGATGATATGAAACCGTTCTCGCTCACGATGGACAAAACAGTTTTCAATCCTGCAAATCCATCTGCTTATTTAAAAGTGGTGAAAAGATAAAAAGGAGTTACTAAGAAACTAAGTTGCAAAGATTCTAAGTCTTTTTTAAAAGTGTTATGACTTCTTTTAAATTGTTTATTAAATCTTAGCAATTTAGATTCTCAGCAACTAAAAAACAACATTAAAATGTTTGGTGGGGCTATTTAGAGGACTATGGCTTCTTGATCAATCCTGAGGAAGCATCGGATTTAAATCCATTAATAAGCAGTAGTAAACACTAATACTATTGGTACTTTGAACCAATAATATATGTAGTAAACACTAATACTATTAGTAGTTTGAACCAATAGCATATGTAGTAAACACCAATACTATTAGTACTTTGAACCAATAGCATATGTAGTAAACACTAATACTATTAGTAGTTTGAACCAATAGTATATGTAGTAAACACCAATACTATTGGTGCTTTGAACCAATAGTAGAGGTAGTAAACACCCACTATAAACACAAATATTAAAAATAAAATCTATTATCATGTCAAATTCAACTACAGCAACAATCGAACAAGATCAGGTAGCAGGAAGCTATTCTCTTCTTAATACTTTTGGTAAAGTAATTAAGAAAAAAAGCCTTAAAAAAGCGTCACGTTATATTCTGGAAAAAGCAAAATCAATTGGATTTGCGTGTATTGGACTGGCTATTTTTTGCGGATTTTGGAGTGTATTAAGTTTTTATACTAAGGATGCACTTCCAGGACCAACGGCAACTTTGACCGTATTATATGAAATGTTGAGCGATCCGTTTTATGATTATGGGCCTAACGATAAAGGAATCGGTCTTCAATTATTTGTTTCAATAAAAACCGTTTTATTAGGATTTAGTTTGGGTTCTTTATTTGCAATTCCGTTTGGAATCTTGATTGGAGCGAATTCTTTTTTCAAAAAAATATTTTATCCAATCGTACAGTTTTTAAAGCCGGTTTCGCCTTTGGCTTGGTTTCCTATTGGTTTGGTTGTTTTTAAAGATACTGGATTAGCAACCATATTCATTGTATTCATTACTTCTTTGTGGTCTACATTGATCAACACTTCTTTTGGAGTGAGTACAATTCCGCAAGATCATAAAAATGTAGCCAAGGCTTTTGGATTTTCAAAATGGAGATATTTAACCAAAGTTGTTTTTCCATACACGTTGCCACATATTATTACAGGATTACGATTGAGTATCAGCGTTGCCTGGTTGGTTATCGTTGCCGGCGAAATGCTATCAGGTGGTGCAGGAATTGGATTTTTTGTATGGGACAGCTGGAATGCATTAAGCTTGGAAAAAGTGATTTCGGCGATTATCATCATCGGATTTGTGGGAATTATTTTTGACGGATTTTTTACAATGATTGAAAACAAAGTATCTTATTTATAAGAGATCCTAAGACTCTAAGATTCTGAGTTACTAAGATTTTAAAAGTAGTCTTAACTATTCAAAATCTTAAAAAAAAACTTAGAAACTTAGTATCTCAGCATCTTAGTAACTTTAAAAACAAACAAACGTTATGAGCTATTTAGAAATAAAAGATTTGGAAATCTCTTTTCCAACTCCAAAAGGAAAATATATTGCAGTAAAAGACATTAATCTTTCTATCAAAAAAGGAGAAATCATATCAATCATTGGACATTCAGGTTGCGGAAAATCAACTATTATGAATGCGATAGGAGGAATGCTAATCCCAACAGGCGGATCGGTAGTATTAGACAATAAAAACATCAAAGGACCAGGACCAGATCGTGGAATCGTTTTTCAAAATTATTCGTTATTGCCTTGGCTAACGGTGGAAAACAATATTTTCCAAGCAGTCGATTCAGTTATGAATTGTTCAAAAGCTGAGAAACACGAAATCGTGATTAAAAACCTCAAAATGGTGAATTTGTTTCAACACAAAGATAAACTTCCGGGACAGCTTTCGGGCGGGATGAAACAAAGAGTGGCCATTGCGAGAGCTTTTGCCATCAATCCAGGTGTTTTATTGCTGGATGAACCTTTTGGAGCGTTAGACGCTTTAACAAAAGGAACCATGCAGCTCGAAGTTTTAAAACTGTGGAATCTGGACAATAGAGAAAAAACGATTATAATGATTACGCATGATATCGAAGAAGCGCTGTTCTTGTCAGACCGAATCGTGGTTTTACACAACGGCCCAGCATCTACAATCCGCGAAATTGTTACGGTAAATTTACCAAGACCAAGAAATAAGATTGAAATCGTAAAAACCCCTGAGTATATTGAGTTAAGAGATCATTTATTGCATCTGTTAACCGATCATTTCTCAATCGAAGACATGGGTGTAAAATATAAAAATTAGTTAATTTTGTTTGCCCAAAAAAGGTCTTTTCTGCTTTTAAAATGCAACCTACATTATTTTTAGAAGCAGTAACATCGGGAATATTTGGTTACATGAGTCCTGCTCTTCGCTAAATATTTGCTTTTTTAAAGAAAAAAAGCAAATGATATCGCTTCGATCAGGGCTAAAAGTGAAGATAGTGCCATTTTGCTATTATTTACAATTGCAATTGAATACAGATGTAAAAAGACCTTTTTTAAAATAAAAAATTCCAAACTCCATATATATAATATCGGAATTTGGAATTTTTATATTAGAAAGAATTTCTAAAAATCTATTCTTTAGTTTCTTCTTTTTTGTCAGCAGGCTGATCGTCTTTGGCTGCGTTTTTAAATTCTTTAATACCGCTTCCCAATCCTTTCATTAATTCTGGAATTTTTTTACCTCCAAAAAGTAATAAAACAACTGCCAATATAACAAGGATTTCTGTAAGTCCAAATCTTCCCATGATTCAATATTTAACGCCGTAGCAAATTTGTAATTATATAATGGACAAAGGTATATAGAATAAATTTATGAGCATTGATTTTAAACTGTTTTTTGTTTGAGATAGCGTTAAATATTTTATAAAATTATAGAGTTTGTAATATAACTACTTATAATAGGCTAGTGTTGACAACACTTTTAATTATTATATTTGTGACTTAAATACACATCATGCCTAAAAATCGATTAAAAAGGAAAAAGTTTTGGGACAGATTATTAATCAAAAACAGATTAATAATTTTGAACGAAAATACTTTTGAAGAAATTTTTTCTTTTAAATTGAACATAATGAGTGTTTTCGTTACGCTTACATTAGGAGCCATTTTTTTGATTTCGGCTACAACAATATTGATTGCTTTTACTCCATTACGAGAACTTATCCCAGGCTATTCCTCTTCGGAACTAAAAAAAAATGCTACAGTTTTAGCATTAAAATCTGATTCCCTTTCGAAAGCGCTAAAGAAAAATGAAATCTATATCAAATCAATTCAAAAAGTGCTGAATGGTGAATTAGAGTATGCCAAATTCAGTAAAGATTCCATACTTTCAACCACTGATGAAGCAAAGGAACCAGTAGATTTATCTCCTTCGGAAAACGAAATTGAATTGAGAAAAAGAGTAAATGAGGAAGAAAAACTGGATTCAAAATCTCAAAAAACAAGCTCCAAAAAGAAAATCAAATAAACAAATTTTTATCCGAATAGATCAGGATATAAACAACATACAATTTTAAATAAAGTCCAAAAAGAATGTCATTAAAATCGCTTGCAGCAAAAATATTTGCACAAAGAATATATAAAAAAACACAAGCTTGGGTTACTGCTCCAATTGAAACCCAAAATAAGGTATTCTTAGATTTAATTCAAGCTGCAAAGGAAACGCAATTTGGAAAGGATCATTATTTCGATCAAATAAAGACTTATGAAGATTTTTCAAAACAAGTTCCTATTCGGGATTACGAAGGTTTAAAATCATATGTAGATAGAGTCGTAAAAGGAGAAGAAAATATACTTTGGAAAGGAAAACCATTGTATTTTGCCAAGACTTCGGGGACAACTTCGGGAGCTAAATATATTCCTTTGACTAAAGAATCAATGCCGTATCATATCGAAGCGGCCCGAAATGCGATTTTGCTTTACATACATGAAACCCAAAATGCCAGTTTTGTAAACGGAAAAATGATTTTCCTGCAAGGGAGTCCTATTCTTGAAGAAAAATATGGAATAAAATTGGGGCGTTTGTCTGGAATTGTAGCGCATTTTGTTCCAAAATACCTGCAAAAAAACCGTTTGCCTTCTTGGGAAACCAATTGTATAGAAGATTGGGAAACCAAAGTAAACGCTGTTGTCGATGAGACGATAAACGAAGATATGACAGTGATTTCGGGAATTCCATCGTGGGTACAGATGTATTTTGAAAAACTACAGCAAAGAGCGGGAAAGCCTGTTGGAGAGATTTTCAAAAACTTCAATTTGTTTATTTATGGAGGTGTCAATTATGAGCCTTACAGGGCTAAATTTGAAAATCTTATTGGCCGAAAAGTAGATAGCATCGAATTGTTTCCAGCATCCGAAGGTTTTTTTGCGTATCAAGATTCACAAAAAGAAAAAGGAATGCTACTGTTGTTGAATTCAGGTATTTTTTATGAATTTATAAAAAGCGAAGACTTTTTTAGCGAAAACCCAAGACGATATACTATAGGAGAAGTGGAGTTGGGTGTAAATTATGTTTTGATCATTTCGACCAATGCCGGACTTTGGGGTTATAACATCGGCGATACTGTTCAGTTTACATCTTTAAAGCCGTATCGTGTTATTGTTTCGGGTCGAATCAAGCATTATATTTCGGCTTTCGGAGAGCATGTCATTGGGAAAGAAGTTGAACACGCTTTGAAGGAAGCTATGGAGGGAACAAATGTAAGCGTCAATGAATTTACCGTTGCGCCACAAATCACGCCTACCGAAGGCCTGCCATATCACGAATGGTTTATTGAATTTGAAAACGAGCCAGAGGACAGCAACACTTTTGCGGAAGCGCTTGACAACGCGATGCGAAAACAAAACATTTACTACGATGATTTGATTGTGGGTCATGTATTGAAAAAATTAGTCGTGACCAAAGTTTCCAAAAATGGTTTTCAGGATTATATGAAATCCATAGGAAAATTGGGCGGACAGAATAAAATTCCGAGACTTTCTAATGACAGAAGTATCGCGTCGGGTTTAATCCAAAAATAAAATTCGTAGTTAGTTGCAATTTAAAATGACGGGGCAATGAAAATTTCTGTAGCACAGACAAGACCGGTTAAAGGAAATATTTTTGCGAATATTGATACACATAAAAAATTAATTCAACTCGCTATTTCATACAAGGCAGACACAATCTTTTTTCCTGAACTTTCTATTACTGGTTATGAGCCTGAACTTTCAAAGGATTTAGCAACAACTCAAGACGATCCAAGATTTGACGATTTTCAAAAAATTAGCGACACGAATAAAATTACTATTGGAGTAGGTGTGCCCACAAAGACAAATTCAGGAATACAAATCAGCATGATTATTTTTCAACCTGATAGTGCAAGACAAACCTATTCGAAGCAACAATTACACTCTGACGAATTTCCATATTTTATTAATGGCGAAAAGCAGATTATCTTGACAGTTGGCAATAAAAATATCGCACCAGCGATTTGCTATGAAAGTATGCTAATGGAACATTCAGAGCATGCAAGCAAACTTGGTGCAGAAATTTATTTGGCAAGTGTTGCAAAATCACAAAATGGCATTGACAAGGCGATAATGCATTATCCATCAATTGCAAAGAAATTTGCAAAGCCCGTTTTAATGTCTAATTGTGTAGGTTATTGCGACAACTTTGAAAGTGTTGGTCAAAGTGCGGTTTGGTCAAAGCAAGGACATTTAGCAGGACAACTTGATGCCACGCATGAAGGAATAATAATTTTTGACACTGAAACAGAAGAGATAATTAAACAAACATTGCAAAAATAAACTACCATTAAGAAAAGGTTCAAGAAATAGGACTTTTACCGAATTATCTTTTATTTTCCTATCTTCGTTTAGCAGAAAACAGTCTGTTCCAAAGTTCCTGACCGATTAAGGCTCTAGGACAATTTATGGATACAAGAAATAAGAACATCAAATGAGCTTAACCAAAACAAAGTGTAAAACTTTAAGGTTAATATGTTAATTACTCCCGCAGCTCTCGAGAGGTTAAAAATGAATAGAAAATGAAAGACACAAAAAATATATCCAGATCCAGAGCGCATGAATCATCGGCGGCAATTGAAAAAATGTACATTACGATGCGCCATCTTTTTAATAGAGGATTTTACAAACCGATGGGCGTTTCGGGAGACACTTTAAGAGAAGCTTTATTGGCATTAAGACCCGAAATTTACGGAAATATTGGTGAAGAAAAAGTAGAACTAAACGGTCTTTTATATGTAATTGAACGACTTCCGATAGGAATTGAGGAGTGTCGTTTTATTAATTTGACATCGGATGAAGGCTATTCAAAATCACATTTTCAAGCGATAGTTCCGCCCAAAAGGCGCCGCAACTGTTACCGCATAGATGAGGAGCAAATGAATGTAGAGATCACACGAGGACGCTCAGATATTTACGATATTTTGACGCATTTAACATTCATATTTATTGAATCCCATAAAATCAAAAATAGAGTTTTACAGGATGAAATCGGGGAGGTTTCCCGTGATTGGATTAAGCTGGAAATAGCGGTTTCTCAAACCAAAAAACTGACTTTGGTAGAAAAAGAAAAAGCGATTTCTCATGCCGCCAACATTCTAGGAAGAACATTCGAGGAAGTTTTGAATATTTATGATGATTTTGGAACTGATATAGCGCCGGATCGTTTTTTGCACGTGATTTATTGGCTGGGAAAATTGGCGATTGAAGAAGTTGCTGATAATCAAAAAAGAACAATTACTTTCAGCCCTGTTTTGAGAGAGCGTTTGGGACACCACATTCACGGCGAAATTTGGGCAAACAATATCAAGGAAGTCTTAAAAGATAATCAACTTTTGGACAGGCCAATTCATGTCATCAGTGCCAATATGCACTCGGTGATGAATTCTATTTTTGCCACACCGCTTTTAAAATCAAAATTCAAAGACAAATCCGATTTCTTTATTTATGAAGAATTGAGCAAGTCAGGGGCAAATGAAGTTCGTAGCCAGGTGGAATCACTGGCATTGAAACAAGGGATGATTACTTTACCCGATACTTCTGGAACTAATATAGACGTTCAAATTTTTGATACGGCCAAAATAGATTGGTCAAAAACAGCTTTTCCAAAGGCAAATTTGGCAGAAAAAAAACCAGTGATTATTGTTATGGACTATGCTTTTGGAGAGCAAGCCTATGAAACAATTGATGAGCTGTTAAGACCTTATAAAAAAGAAACGCTGCTTCGAGTAGAATCGGTTTCTATTATGGGTAAAGCTGGAATCCTGGAAGGAGGAAAAGGAGACATCATGATTCCGAATGCACATATCAACGAAGGAACTGCAGATAATTATTTCTTCGAAAATGAATTGACTCCCGAAATGTTTGAAGGCAATGATATCGCAATTTATGCAGGACCAATGGTTACCGTTCTTGGAACATCATTGCAAAATAAAGATTTATTAAAGTTTTTTCATGAATCGACTTGGGGAGTTATTGGACTTGAAATGGAAGGATCTTATTATCAAAAAGCCATTCAGGCGGCATCTAAAATCAGAAAAAGTGTGCCACACGATATCAAAGTCAGATATGCGTATTATGCTTCGGACAATCCATTGGAAACGGGAAGCACTTTGGCTTCTGGCGGACTTGGTACAACTGGCGTAAAACCTACTTATTTGATAACAATTAAAATATTAGAACAGATTTTCAATATAAAATAAAAATACAGCATGAGTGTAGCAAAAGGAAATAATTCTGAGAATCCAGAAATTGATTTACTAACGGTTTTTAGTAAAATTGGGGATTTCTTCGAATGGATTAATACTTTGTTGTTTAAAGGAATTCGTTTTTTAGTAAAAAATGTAATTGTTGTGGTTGCATTAGTCGTTGTTGGAGCTGGAGTTGGTTATTTTTTGGAAAAAGCATATCCTCGTTTTGAACAAAAAATAATTGTAGGACCAAATTTTAAATCGACGGATTATTTATATTCTAAAATTAATTTTTTGGAGGATAAAATTGCTTTGAAAGACACCTTGTTTTTAAAATCTATTGGAATTCAAAATCCGTCGGGGATAGTATCGATTGCTATTGAGCCTATTGTAGATGTTTATAATTTGATGAATAAGGATGGCAAAAATTTAGACTTATTAGAATTAATGGCACAAAATGGAGACATAAAATCCATTGTTAAGGAAACAACGACGAGTAAAAATTATGCACTTCATACTATTATTATAAATACGGCTGCCGTTGTTTCTGTCCAAAATTGCATTGAACCTCTTTTGAAATATTTAAATACAAGTGCTTATTTTGAGACTTATAAAAAAATTAATTTACAAAATCTTCAAGACAAAATAAAAAGAAAGGAAGCTACTATTGTTCAAATTGACGGGATTTTAAACCAGTTTTCGGGACCTTATGGTAATCACGCAAACAATGAAAAACTCATTTATTATAACGAGAATTTAAATTTAGACGGTATTATTAAAACCAAAGATTCCTTGTCAGCTCAAATAGGGACTTTAAAAATAGAGCAATATAATACCGATAAGATAATTAAAGAAAAAGGGATTGTTTTAAACCTAAAAGATCATAAAACGATAAAAAGAAAATTGATCTTTATTTTGCCATTACTTTTTATAGGCCTTTTTGTTTTCTTTAGTTTTTTCAATTCTTTTTATAAAAAACAATCTTTGAAAGCGAAAACAAATCTGCAGTAAAGAAGAAGTTCATTGTAAAAAGTTGGAATATATTATGGGTAGAGCGAATCAAATATGTTAAAAAAAATTCAGGATCGACTGATGGAAATCAACAAAAATTCCTTTGTTCAGCAAAGTTTAATCACTTTAATTCTGAGGATTTTTGGTGTGATACTATTATTTGGTTTCACAATATTTCTGACCAAGACGTATTCGCCAAAAATTGTTGGACAGTATGATTTTGCTCGTTCTTTTCTATTGGCAGACAGCAGTATTTGTCTTTTGGGTTTTGATCAGTCTATTTTATATTTTAAAGGGAGATTATCAGGTCAGAATGCTCTTGACCAATTAAAAAACATTTACATCAAAATGGTTTGGATGCTGTTCGTAACTTCTTTGATCGCATTAATAAGTGTCTTTTTGATTAATGAAAAAACAATAAACAATTACTTTTCTGATCAGGAAGTTTATTCGATATTTTTAAAAGCTGCAACAACCGTATTTTTCTATGGAATATCAATTTTAAACACAGAAGTTTTTAGAGCGTTAGATAAATTATATGTAGCCGAATTGTTTCGGAATGTTATCAAATATATTCCGTTAATTATTGGTGCAATAGTCTTGTTTTATTGGCATGAAGAAAGTTATTTGGTTGATGTTTTTTTGGTTGGGTTTGTTATGCTGTCATTAATAAGTACCGTTTTGATTTGCTATTATTTTAGGAATGCAGCCAAAATTTTAACAGCAGAAAACATTTCTTATCAAGAAGTATTTTTAAAATCATATCCAATTGCGATCAGCGGTATGGCAATATTTTTATTAATGTGTTTTGATATTATGTTTTTGAAAAAATATCGAAATACTGAAACGGTTGCTTTTTATTCTATAGGAGTTAAATTAATGACAATTGTTTCGGTAATAGTTTTAACGATAAACATTACGGTGTCTGCAAAAATTGCAGCATTTTTTGCGAATCAAAAAATGACAGAACTAAACAAAGCGGTTAGGAACAGCGTTCGATTAATCTTTGGAATAACATTCCCTGTAATAGTGTTGATGTGTATTTTTTCAGAACATATTTTGTCATTTTTTGGAACTCAGTATATAGCAGCCAAAGAAGCTTTTTTGATTTTGATTATCGGTCAGGGAATTTGTTCTGCATTTGGAACGGCTCCAGTTTATCTAAACATGACAGGAAGATCACATATATTTCAGATTGTTTTAATTACTGCGGTGATTATTAATTTTGTTTTGAACCGTTTTTTAACTCCAATTTATGGAATGACAGGAGCGGCTATTGCATTTGTTTTGAGTTCTTTTTTCTGGAACTTTGTTTCGGCAATTATTATTTATCGAAAAGATAAAGTAACCGTTTTTTTGCATTAAGCAGAATTATAGACAAGTATGAAAACCCTAATTAAAAGAAGCTCATTTGCATTTTTACTTCTTGCGGCAGTCAATTTATTTGTTGCGGTTTTTTCATTTTATATTTTACCGAAAAAGTTTTTTTATGATGCTACGATTATTGCTTTAGACAAAGGCAACGAAATTGGTTTTATTGGAAGTTACCCGCTTACTATTTTATTTTACAAAATAACAGGTTTACGGTATTTGCCTTACCCAATAATTGGATTGATTCAGTTTCCAATTCTAATGTTTGTGCTGCATAAAATAGGAATTCCGAACAACTTCGAGAAATTGAACATTAAAAATGGGATTGTTTATTTGGGGATGTTTATGACAGCTATTTTTATGTCGATGCCTTCCAAAGAGTTTATTACCTATTTATTTATTTCTCTAATTGTTTTCTTATTTCTAAAGGGAAAGAATTCTTTTCGGAAAGTTCTTTTTGCTACATTTTTTTTATTAGCTGTTTTTGGGATTTTTTACAGACCTTACTTTTTTTTGATTCCAATTATTGCGGTAGGAATGTATGGAGCAATTTTAATCAATTTTAAGGATAAGACTTTTGCGGCTATTTTTTATGGATTATTGACAGCCATATTTTTATCATTAATTTATGGAATTGTCGAAGGGCAATATTTTTCGCAAGTGAGCAGAGAAGTGGTAAATATTGGAAGGATAGGGTCTGCTGATGCTAATTCAATGATTATGCCACCAATAAAACCAGACACTTGGTATGGCGAAACTATAGGTATATTTTATGGTTTTTTCTCTGTAAATGTACCAGTCAACGGACTCAAGCATATTTTATCTCCTCAGATTTTAGTTTTCGTAATCTGGCAGCTTTTTTTGTTTTACATTCTTCTGGTACGATTTTCAAGATGTATTAAATCAAGAACGGAACATAAAAATGAACTTTGGGCTTTACTTATTTTGTTTGCTTTTTTCATTGTTCAAGGTGTTTTTGAGCCAGATTTAGGGTCGGCCGTTCGACATAAAATAGGTGTTTTCCCACTAATCTATTATGCATTATACTATGACCATTTCAGAAAAAAACTTCAATAAAATATTCAATGGTTTTTTAGCTGTATTGGCCATTGCCATGATTTTTAGAAAACCCTGCACGCTGTTGATTATACTGTTTGCAGTCGTTAATTTGGTTTTTATAAAAAAGCTGAATTATACCAAGCAATCTCTAATTTTAATAGCACTTATTACCTCTCCTTTGCTAATAGAAATTGTAATGTTTTGGAATAATGATTATTTTTCGAAAGGAATAAAATCATTAGAAAAATACAGCTCTCTCCTTGTTTTCTCTTTATTTATTTTAGGAAATTATCAGAGAATCAGTTTTTTTAAAATTCTTCGGTTTTATAGTATAACGACAACGATTATCTTACTTTTTTTCTTTGTTAGATTTGTTGTTTATTATCCGGAATTAATGAATAAATATCTCAGTGGAATCGATTTATGGGAAATGGGTTATACATTTTCTAATAGTATTGGAATTCATGCACCGGCATTGAATATGCATTTGGCTTTTGTTTCGATCTGCAGTCTTTATTTTGTTTTTGAAGCATTTAGAGGAAGCGGTCAAAAGATATTCAGATGGATTAATTGTCTTGTTTTTGTGTTATCTTTTTTCTTTGTTCTTTTTGTAAATACAAGAATGGCATTGTTTAATGGATTAATTGGTTTTGTGTTGGTTTTTTTCGCAGAAGTATTTCGAAAGTATAGCTATAAAAAAGTAATAGGATTTTTGACTGTTTTGATTGTTGTATTAGGAACAGTGCTTTTCTTTTTTGTTCAAAAGAACCCTTATATGAAAGAAAAATATTCTACGGTTACCTTTGCTTATATGGATAAAGTTGGCAAACTTGATGAAATTGAAAATCCCGAAGCCAAAGTATTTAATTCTTTGGTAACACGCGTTTCTATATGGAAATCGGCTTGGGAATTGTCTTTACAGCACCTTCCTTTTGGTGTTGGCGCTTCAGACGGAAAGCCAGAATTAGTAAAGTATTTTAAACAAACGAATCAGCAATTTTTGGCCAAATATGAATTTCCTACTCACAATCAATTTCTGGATTATTTACTGAAATTTGGAATATTAGGACCAATTGTAGTTTTGCTTTATATTGGCACTATTGGCTATTTAGGAATTGATTTAAAAAACGCAATTGTGTTTTCTTTCTTTTTTCTTTTTTTTACTTCCAATCTTACCGATGATTTTTTGCTGCGTTTTGACGGCATTGCCTTCAGTGGATTGTGGATGTCTATTTTCGCAAGTTATTGGATGCAAAAAAAGATTGCTGATAAAGAGTTGACAGTGCTTTAAAATTTTTGTTTTTGTCAAATAAATCATAGCATCTTTTTAAGGCGTTATTACCAAATTCAATTCGGATTTTCTCCTCTTTTAATAGTTCAAAATAGCCATCAAGTTCTTCAATGCTGTCAAAAAGAAAACCAGTTTCATTAGGAACAACAATATCTTTATTGCCGATTATATTGGTTGCTAAAACTGGTTTTTTCAAGGCCATTGCCTCTAAAACTGCAATTGGCAGACCTTCCCAAACAGAAGTTTGAATATAAATATCAATAGCATTGAGTTCTTTTAATACTTCATTTCTGTTCAAAGACCATCCTTTTATTCGAATATTTGGAGCAGTCAGTAAAGAATTTAATTCTCCATCACCAATCCAGACAAAATTAAAATTTGGAAAACGTAATGCAATTTGATTAAATAAATTCGGGTTTTTTTGAAACGTGACACGTCCAACAATACCAATTGTCAGTTTTGCATTTTGATGAAATAATTGATGTTGCTGAATTTCTTCAATATTGATGCCGTTTCGAATTAAATGCGATTTTCCTATTTTTTTTGCTATTTCATATTCAGTATCTCCGCAGGCAATGGTTACGCTGCCAAACAGTTTTGGAAATTTTTTTTCAATACCATAAAAAAGCCTTTTGGATAAAGAAGAAATATCTGTTCTCAGAAATGAATATCCATGTGGGGTATAGAATATTTTTTTTCTTTCAAATAATAAAAAACAAGCAATTCTGCCTAAAACGCCAGCCTTCGAAGAATGAAGATGAATAATATCTGGGTTTAGTCTTTTAAGTTCTTTTCTTAACATAAGAACCGCTTTGAAATCTTGAATAAGGGATATTTCCCGGATCATATCAATTCGTATCAGTGATACTCCTTTTGAGAATTCGGACCCGATTTTTTCAGGATTAATTTCTTTGCGGATTCCGCTATAAATAATGGTTGTGGAAATGTCTTTTCTTATTTGATCTTCTCCAAAATAATCAGACAAATCTTTAAAATAAGTATAAACGCCCCCTCCTAAAGCTTCGATTATATGGACAACTTTCAAATTAACAGATTTTTAATGTTGCAAAAATAGGATAAAGTTTATGAAATGATTCTTTTGTTTATTCAAAAATATAGGTTTCTTTATTAATCATTAATGGAGAAAATTAAAAGGTAAAATATTTTACTATATTTGCCTCTACTACAAAAATTTCGAGCAAAAAAAGTAGTATATAAACTATGAAAAGAATACTCATTACTGGAGCGGCAGGATTTTTAGGATCTCATTTATGTGACCGTTTTATCAAAGAAGGGTATCATGTAATTGGAATGGATAATCTAATCACAGGAGATCTCAAAAACATCGAGCATTTGTTCAAACTAGAGCATTTTGAATTTTATCATCATGATATTACGAAGTTTGTTAATGTTCCAGGAAACTTAGATTATATTTTACATTTTGCTTCGCCGGCAAGTCCAATAGATTATTTAAAAATTCCGATTCAGACTTTAAAAGTAGGATCACTTGGGACACATAATCTTTTGGGTTTAGCAAGAGTAAAGAAAGCTAGAATTCTTATTGCTTCCACATCCGAAGTTTATGGAGATCCATTAGTTCATCCGCAGACAGAAGAATATTATGGAAACGTAAACACCATTGGACCAAGAGGAGTGTATGACGAAGCCAAGCGTTTTCAAGAATCGATTACCATGGCATACCATACATTTCATAAAGTAGAAACTAGAATTGTTCGTATTTTCAATACTTATGGACCTAGAATGCGTCTTAATGATGGGCGTGTTATTCCTGCATTTATTGGTCAGGCAATTCGAGGTGAAGATTTGACTATTTTTGGAGATGGAATGCAGACCCGTTCTTTTTGTTATGTAGATGATCAAATAGAGGGAATTTTCAGATTATTACATTCGGATTATGTATATCCTGTAAATATTGGAAACCCAGATGAAATCACTATCAAGGACTTTGCAGAAGAGATTATCAAATTGACAGGGACAAGCCAAAAAGTGGTCTACCATCCACTACCAATAAATGATCCTTTACAGCGCCAGCCAGATACGACTAAAGCAAAGGAATTACTAGGTTGGGAAGCCAAAGTAAATCGTGCTGAAGGAATGAAAATCACTTATGATTATTTTAAATCATTATCCAAGGAAGAACTCTCCAAGGAAGAACATAAGGATTTCTCTAAGTATATCAACTAGTGAAAGCCACTATAGGAATATATTCGGGTTATATTAGACCCTTCTCGCGCATATTAGATTTGATTATTATCATTTTTTTTACTGCGTACTTTTCGGGTGTTCCTATTTTTCAAGATTTTTATGCTTTTTTTATCAGTTGTACTTGGTTAATCATTTCGAGTAAATTAGGTTTCTATGAAGTCTATCGCTATACAAAAGTGATTGCAATTTTGAATTGTACTTTAAAGCAAGCTGCTGTTTTTACTGTTTGTTGTTTTGCACTAGCCTATTTTTATCACGAAAGTTATAGTTTGACAGCTATACTGCTTTTTACATCAGTGTCGATAACAGTGATACTTGGGTTTAAATTATTTATTTATTTTTTTCTTAGGAAATTCAGAATACTATTTGGCAGAAATTCCAGAAGAGTAGTTCTCATAGGGAAGCATAACAGCGTAAAGCCTTTGAAATATTTTTTCGTAGAAAATCCGGATTATGGATACAAATTGATTCAAGTTTTTGATTTGAATCATCAAAATGAAGATTATTTCAAGATGATTTTCTCTTTTATTTTAGACAATGAAATAGACGAAATTTACTGTTCTATGCATGATTTGACTAGTAAACAAGTTGAAGAGTGTATTTTATTTGCCGATAATAATTTAAAAACGCTCAAATTTATTCCAAGCAAAAAGCAATTACTGTCTTTAAATACTGTTTATGAATACTATGATTATATTCCTGTAATTTCACAGCGAAGGATTTCGCTTGATGAGTCGTTGCATAAAGTAATCAAACGTATTTTTGATATTGTTTTTTCATTTTTAATTATAGTTTTCATATTGTCATGGTTAATCCCAATTTTAGGAATTATCATAAAACTAGATTCCAAAGGGCCGTTGTTTTTTGCACAAAAAAGAAATGGTTTGAATAATAAGGAATTCAGTTGCTTTAAGTTTAGATCAATGGGAATAAATGAATTGGCAGATGTAGACCAAGCTTCTAAAAACGACACCAGAATTACCAGAGTCGGTAAATTTATTCGCAAAACGAGCATTGATGAATTACCGCAATTTTTTAATGTTTTATTTGGAAATATGTCGGTAGTGGGACCAAGACCACACATGGTAAAGCATACCAATATGTATGCAGAGCGGATCGATAAATTTATGGTGCGTCATTTAATAAAACCAGGTATAACAGGTTTGGCTCAGACTAAAGGTTTTCGAGGAGAAATTGAAACAGACAAAGACATTATCAATAGAGTAAGATATGATATTTTTTATATTGAAAAATGGTCTATATTGCTGGATCTTAAAATCATTTTCGATACTGTTTATAATGCTTTAAAAGGAGATCAAAAAGCTTATTAAAATGGAAACATCTTTAGTATCTATAATTACTCCTTCTTTTAACTCTGAGAGATTTATCGCTGAAACTATTCGATCGGTACAAAATCAAACCCATCAAAATTGGGAAATGATTATTATTGATGATTGTTCTACAGATAAAACCGTATCCATTATTGAACAATTTGTTATAAATGACAAAAGAATTCGTTTTTTTCAACTGGAAAAGAACTTAGGTGCAGGAATTGCAAGAGAGATGGCTTTGTCAAAAGCAATTGGCGATTACATTTCTTTTTTGGATGCCGATGATCTCTGGAAACCATTAAAACTCGAAAAGCAGCTTCAATTTTTAAAAGAAAATAAAGCACCTTTCACATTCTCTTTCTATGACTGTATTGATGAGGTTGGAAATTCCTTAAACAAAAGGGTAGAAGCTCCTATAAATCTTTCGTATCGTCAACTATTTTTTTGCAATTATGTAGGGAATCTTACGGGAATCTATGAGGTGAATTATTTTGGAAAAATAGCTATTTCATCTACTCGAAAACGCCAAGATTGGATGGTTTGGCTTACTATTTTGAAAAAAATCGGAAAAGCAAAACCAGTTCCCGAAAGTTTGGCTTTTTACCGCATTCGTAATAATTCATTATCGGCTTCTAAAGTTGATTTATTGAAACATAATTTTGCAGTTTACAGAACGTTTCATGGTTTTAATTATGTTAGTTCCATGTTTATTATGATTGGGTTTTTATTTACCCAATTGCTTATAAAACCGCGTTATATAAAGAAGATTTAGTTTAGGATTATTTTTTATAACCAATTTTTATTCTAGGTTTTTCACTCTCTTTTTTCTCCGATAATTCATCCAGATAGGAAAAAACTAATTCGATATGTCATTGCGAGGAACGAAGCAATCACATGGTTTTCTAACTTTTTTTGAATTTGAAGAATATCGATTTTAATTTCTGTTGTGTCCAAAAGCATTTGTCTCACTTTTGTAAAAATACGCATGATTTGGATATTCGTTTGAATGGCTTTGTCGCTTTTTAGAACACTTGACAACATTAAGACACCATGTTCAGTAAATACCATAGGTAAATAACGCAAACTCATCTTATCGGAATTGGAGGTCGCAAATTGCGACCTCCAATTTGAAAACTCTTCTTTAGTAAGTTCAAACATAAAATCCTCAGGAAATCGAGAAATATTACGTTTAACTTGTTCTTTTAATCTTTTGGTTTCTATTCCATAAAGCAAAGCCAAATCACGATCAAGCATCACTTTTTGATTACGGATAAAATATATTTTATTAGAAATAGTTTCTTCTGAAAGCAAAGAATTGTCGTTCATAAATTTTTAAATTTAAAAGACTAATATACGATTTTATTTACATTATAAAAGAGAAGTAAATTGTTTCAATTTTCCTCGATTGTTTCTTTCCAAGGCTTTTTTTCTGTTGAAAGTAAAGTGTAAATTCGGTTCCAAATACAAAGCAACAGCTTGATTTATTTTTTTAATTTGTTGTTTATCCAATTCGGATTCGCTGACATATTCTACTTCAAAGTGGTCTGTTTTGGTTTGTTTAATGATAAACTCTTTTACATTTCCATCATCTTCAATGATGCTTTTGGTCACATAATAAAAAGTCAATCCAGGCGATTTTTTTCCGCTTGGCAAAAGGGCTACGTCATTGGTTCTCCCAATTAATTTTTTGAGAATCGGTTTTTTCAAAGTGCTTTTTTCGTCCAAAATTCCAATGTCGCCAATATCGTATCGAATAAAAGGATGTGCTTTATTGAAAAGAGAAGTAATCACAATTCGGCCCGAAGTACCGTTTGGAACTGCCTGATTATTTTCGTCTAAAATTTCTACAAACAACGTTTCTGAATTAACCTGCCATTGGCCGTCTGGATTTTGAAAAGCGATTAAATCCAATTCCGAAGCTCCATATTCATTGACAATCGGAATGTCAAATTGTTTTTCTAACAGTTGTTTGTCTTCTTCAAAAAGCATTTCGGAAGTGACCATACACACTTTCAGGGTTGGACAAACTTCTTTTAAAATAATATTTTTTTGCTTTAAAAATTTAGCAAACAAAACAATCGATGAGGTATAACCATTAATATAATCGAATTTTTTGGTTTTAAAATCTTTTAAAAATCCCTCCAAAACTTCATCAGATAAATTGAATATCGAAAATCGAAAACGATGAGTCAAAAAATCTTTTATCCGTTCTTTTTTGTTTCCAATAAAATCCATTGGAATACCATAGAAACGAGCTTGATAGGAAGAATTAAAATCAATTCCGTACCAGCCAAAACGATAGATATTGGATGCCCAAGTCAGAGCATGACAAAATTTATCTTTTGCAAATACAAAAGGATGTCCGCTGGAGCCAGATGTTTTATTGAGGTAAACTGATTTTTCATTGTAACCCAAAGAAAGTCTTTCGAACAAAGGTTTCTGTAAATTTTTCTTATTCAGAATTGGTAAATCCGACCAGTTTTTAAAAGAATCTATTTGCGCTAATTCTTTGTAAAACGGATTGTTTTTTAAATGAAAATCGACAATTTCTGTTTTTTGATGTTCAATAAATTCACTAAAATTTTCCTCTGGAATAGCAATTATTTTTTGCAATTCGGCTTTGGCTTCCTTCATGGGAAAACCATTTATTTTTAGTGTTAAATCAAATAGTTTGAACATTTACGCCACTTTTTGATTATCAAAAGGCTTGATGGATTGAATTTCTTCGCCTTTGTTTTCTTGTTCTTCTTCGATATCATAGTCATCTTGTAGTCCAAGCCAAAATTTAGCTGAATTTCCAAAATATTGGCTCAAACGTATTGCTGTATCTGCCGTAATTCGACGATTTCCTTTAGTGATTTCTGAAATTCGGGTTTGCGGAATTTTCAAATCTTTAGACAAACGATATGGGGTTATGTCTAAAGGAATAAGAAATTCTTCCAATAAAATTTCTCCTGGATGTATGTTTTTTAATTTTCCCATTTCAATTCTTATTTAATGATAATCTAAAATTTCTACATTTGAAGCATTTCCATTTTCCCAATTAAAAATGATGCGCCATTGATTGTTAATCCGAATGCTGTAAAACTCCTTTAAATTACCGCTTAGCTTTTCTAAACGATTGGATGGAGGAATTCTTAAATCTGTCAAATCTTGTGAGTTGTTGAGCATTCTCAGTTTTCTTCTTCCGATTTGCTGAATTTCTATTGAAGGTTTTTTTACAACAATCCCATTCCAAATTTTTTCGGTTTCTTTTGACCCAAATGAAATTATCATACCTTTTACGTTACTAACGTCAAAAGTAAGTAAAAAAAATTATTATTTCACGCTAAAACAAACTATTTTTGCACCGTCTGTCAAAAGGCAGCAATGCAATTAAATAACTACACCATGAATATTTTATTATTAGGATCTGGAGGAAGAGAACATGCTTTTGCGTGGAAAATGATTCAAAGTCCACTTTGTGACACCCTTTTTGTAGCACCGGGAAACGCAGGTACTGCTCAAATTGCAAAAAACATTGACATCAGCGCTACTGATTTCGAAGCTATAAAAGCATTGGTTATCAAAGAAAATATAGAAATGGTAGTTGTAGGGCCAGAAGATCCGTTGGTAAAAGGGATTTATGACTTTTTCCTAAACGATCAGGATTTAAAAGAGATTCCAGTAATTGGTCCTTCAAAATTAGGCGCGACATTAGAAGGAAGTAAAGAGTTTGCCAAAGAATTTTTGATAAAACACAAAATTCCAACAGCGGCTTATGATAGTTTTACAGCTTCAACGGTTGAAAAAGGATGTAAGTTTCTAGAAACTTTGCAGCCTCCTTATGTATTGAAAGCAGATGGTTTGGCCGCAGGAAAAGGTGTTTTGATTATTCAGGATTTGGCAGAGGCTCAATCAGAATTAAGAAATATGTTGGTTGGTCAAAAATTTGGTGCAGCAAGTTCTAAAGTAGTTATCGAAGAATTTCTTGACGGAATTGAATTGAGCTGTTTTGTTTTGACTGACGGTAAAAGCTACAAAATTTTACCAACGGCCAAAGATTACAAACGTATTGGCGAAGGAGATACAGGTTTGAACACAGGCGGAATGGGAGCGGTTTCTCCAGTTCCTTATGTTGATGCCGTTTTGATGGAAAAAATTGAAACCCGTATTGTAAAACCAACAATTGAAGGTTTTCAAAAGGACGGTATTGCATATAAAGGTTTTGTCTTTATTGGGCTAATCAATGTTAATAATGAGCCAATTGTTATTGAATATAATGTGAGAATGGGAGATCCAGAAACCGAAGTGGTTGTTCCAAGATTGAAATCTGACTTGGTAGAATTGTTTTTGGCTGTTGCCAATGAAAAATTAGACGAATTCAATCTGGAAGTGGATGAAAGAAGCGCGACGACAGTTATGATTGTTTCTGGCGGATATCCTGAAGATTTTGAAAAAGGAAAAGTGATTACAGGACTAGAGTCCGTTACAGATTCTATTGTTTTCCATGCCGGAACCAAATTAGATAATGGGAATGTGGTAAGCAATGGAGGAAGAGTGATGGCTATTACTTCTTACGGAGATAACTTTCAGGAAGCTTTAGATAAATCATACCAAAATGTAAATAAAGTTCATTTTGACAAAATGAATTTTAGAAAAGATATTGGGTTTGATTTAATCTAAAAATGAAAAAACACGAATGAAATAAATCTTAAATTTCATTCGTGTTTTGGTTTTTATTTGGATTTGATTTTTACTTCAAGAAAGAATGTGCTGTTGTGTCTTGAAACTCTTCACCATTTTCTTTATGTAATTTTAATTGTTTAATCCAATAAACCATAGCAACTGCACAAATAATCATAAAGATCCAGTTGATAGTATTGGCACCAAACCAAGATTTAAGTTCTAATGAACGTAAAAAGTCTAAAGGAGCGAATAAAATGTTTACAAATAAGTATTGTATTCCTTCAAAAAATGATGTCATAATGTATCTCTTTAATTTTTATTATTTTATTTTTTGGAATTTTGAACATTCAAAAAGAGAATTCGTTAGAATCTTTTTTAATCTTGCCTAATTCCTTTTTAAACAAGTATTATATTTACAGTCACAAAAGTATAAAATATCCTTATGATAACAAGTGTTTTTAAAAAATCTACACCATTTAATTTTTCTTTGGTTGTTATTTTAATACTGGTTTTCTTTTTTCTATATCAAATCCAAGATCTAGCTTGGACCAATTCTGTTATTCTTATTCTTCAAAAAACAGGTTTATTTCTGGTTTTATTTGGAACAGTTTTTCTAAATAGTTTCATTTCCAAAAAGAATGGATTGAGCAGGGACAGTACTTACACGGCTTTTTTTACTTTTTTATTATTAATTTTTTTCCCGGATTTATTTAACAATCCTAATTTAATTCTGTCCAATTTTTTTGTCCTGTTAGCCATTAGAAGACTTGTTTCTCTGCAGACTCTTAAGGAATCAAAAGAGAAACTTTTTGATGCTTCACTATGGATTTTTATGGCGGCCTTATTTCAGTTTTGGAGTATTTTATATATTCTTTTGGTATTTATATCGGTTATATTTCATGTTTCCAGAGATTATAGAAATTGGGTTATTCCATTTATTGCTCTTTTTGCAGTCTCGATTTTGTTTGTTGCCTGCTCTTTAATTTTTGACATCAACAGTATTTCATTTTTAAAAGAAAGCATCAAGATTGATTTAAGCATCGATTATTTTACCAATAATTATCAAAACGTAGCTTTTGCCATATACATTACCATAGCATTATTTTTTGTAATATCAACACTTTTTTCTTTATCTAATAGACCACAGGTATTGCTTTCTTCGTATAAAAAAGTCATTGCCTCTTTTTTTATCGGAATCTTAGTTTTTGTTTTATCGGCTAATAAAAGCAATGAAGTATTAGTATTTACTTTTGCGCCATTGGCAATAATGGCGACATCTCATATCGAAATATCACAGCCCAAATTGAAAGAAGAAATTGTAATATTTGTACTTTTAGCGTGCAGCTTATTTGCTTTTTTCTCTCAGTTATAATTTATCTCCATAAGCCAAATCCCCAGCATCGCCTAGTCCTGGGACAATATAGCTTTTGTCATTAAGTTTCTCATCCAGTGAAGCAATCCAAAGATGGCAAGTATCGGGTAAATTTTGTTCCAGATACGCAACGCCTTCAGGAGCGGCAATAATTACAGCGATATGGATTTCTTTTGGAGTTCCTCTTTCCATTAGTTTATTAAAAACCGCAACTACAGATTGTCCTGTGGCTAGCATAGGATCTACCAACAATAGATTTTTGTCATTAATATCAGCAATAGCCTCATATTCTACACGAATGTCAAAGTATTCATCATTATTCGGATGATGTCTGCAAGCGGAAATAAAACCATTTTCAGCATTGTCAAAATAGTTCAAGAAGCCCTGATGCAAGGTCAACCCTGCTCTTAAAATTGAACATAAAACCAATTGATCTGCAATTTCAGTTGTTTGTTTAACGCCAAGTGGTGTGGTAATTTCTACTGTTTTGTAATGCAGAGACTGACTCAATTCATAAGCCATAATTTCTCCAATACGCTCAATGTTTCTGCGAAAACGCATACTGTCTTTTTGAATATTGACATTCCGAATTTGGCCTAAAAAGTGGTTTAGCACGCTATTTTTTTCCGATAAATAATGAATTTCCATGGATCTGATATTAAGAACTTAATTTGCAGCGTTTTTTTTATGCCATAAAAGTATAAAAAGTATCTTTGTGTTTCTAAAATCATAAGATATGTTTTCAAAATTAGCTTATTCAGTATTTGAGCAAAGTATAAAAGATTATCATCAATTTGATAATGTGGACCAACCTATAAACAATCCTTTTCCAAAAGATAAATTCGAGCATTTGTTGTATCTAAAAAACTGGATTGACACCGTTCAATGGCATTTTGAAGATATCATTCGTGACCCGAATATTGACCCAGTTGCCGCTTTGACCTTAAAAAGAAGAATCGATGCTTCGAACCAAGAACGTACCGATATGGTTGAATATATCGACGGTTATTTTCTTCAAAAATACAGTCATGTTGTAGTTAAGGACGATGCTAAAATCAATTCTGAAAGTCCAGCTTGGGCCTTTGACAGATTGTCTATTTTAGCCTTAAAAATTTATCACATGAACGAAGAAGCCACTCGTGCCGAAGCTTCACAAGATCATAGAGACAAATGCCAAGCCAAATTGAACATCCTTTTGGAACAAAGAAGCGATTTATCATTGGCCATAGAAGATTTATTGACAGACATTGAAAACGGAGATAAATTCATGAAAGTGTACAAACAAATGAAAATGTACAATGACGATGATTTGAATCCGGTTTTGTATCAAAATAAGAAGTAATTTTTTGAAATTTAGCCTTTGTCTATGATAACAATTGATATATTAAAAAAACTCAAAGAGTCAGAAGACAAAGTTGAATTTAAAAAAGGCGAAGGAGGTAACATATCTTACGATGGTGGGTCTAAACCAAAACCTAGTGATAGACGAAGATGTATTTTAGGATATGTTACTGCTTTATGTAATGAAGGTGGAGGTTATTTAGTAATTGGAATGGGCGATAAATATCCTCATGAAGTAATTGGAACGAGTCAATGTATTGATGCTATTGGTGATCTTGAAGCAAAAATTTATAGGGATACAAACATTAGAACATTAGTATATGAACTTTTTGAGAACGAAAAAAGAGTTTTAGTTATTGAAATTCCTTCACGTCCTGCCGGAAGAGTTTTTAAATTTGAAGATGTTGCTCTAATGAGAATTGGCGAGGAATTAAAGCCGATGTCAGATGAATTTTATTTGAAAATAATTCAAGAACAAGAGCCTGATTTTTCTCAACAGTTTTGTGAGGGTTTAAGTGTTTCTGATTTAGATGAGAAAGCGATTACGATTCTAAAAGACAAATATTCTTTAAAACAAAATAACCCAAATTTTAAGAGACTTTCTAATGAGCAGCTACTTTCTGATTTAGATTTATTAAAAAATGGAAAACTAACAAATGCAGCTTTAATTCTTCTTGCCAAAAAAGAAGTTCTAAATATAAAACTTCCTCAAGCTGCTGTTATGTTGGAATATCGTAATTCTGAAAATCAAATATCTTTTGATAACAGAATTGTTTTTTCAGAACCTTTTTTTATATTAATTGATGAACTTTGGAAAACGATTAATCTAAGGAATGGAAGCTTTCCAATTCAAGATGGAGCTTATATTTTTAATATTCCTTTTTTTAATGAAGAAGTGATTCGTGAATCTATTAACAATGCAATTACACATAGGGATTATAGAAAGACTTCTGAAATAGTTGTTAAACAATTTCCTCAAAGATTAGATATACTAAATGCAGGAGGATTTCCAATAGGCGTCAATTTAGAAAATCTATTAAAAACACCAAGCACTCCAAGAAATAGACTTTTAGCAGATGTTTTGCAAAAGACAGGTATTTAGAACGTTCCGGACAAGGAGTTGACAAGATATTCTACAATACACTTATTGAAGGAAAAGCAGTACCCGATTATTCAAAATCCGATTATTTTCAAGTAAATTTAAAATTATCAGCGGTTATTGAAGATAGAGCTTTTGCATTATTTATAGTTGCAGTACAAGAAGAATTACCAGAAACAGAGAAACTATCTGTTTTAGAAGTAATTACTTTAAATATGATTAAGAAAGGTGCAACGAAAAATGATTTAGATTCCGAAATAGTATCTAAACTTTTAGAAAAAAAATTAATAGAAAAAAGAGGTAAGACAAATGCCGTTTATTATATTCTTTCAAAAGATTACTTTGAGTTCACAGATGAAAAAGCAAAATATTACAATCTTCAAGAATTAGATGAAAGTCAAGTTTTTAATACTGTTTTTCAATTTTTGTTAAAAGAAGGAAAGGCAAAAATGAAAGATTTTATTGCGCTTTTTGAAGATAAATTATCAATAAAACAAGTAAGAATTAGGATTGAAAAATTAATTGAAAGTGAAATTATCGAACAACAAGGTACTTCTTATAAAATTAATGATACCTATTTAAAAAAGAAGGAACTGTATTCAGAAGCAATTTCTAAAACAATTTCAGATTTGGAAAGCAAAAATGAAAGGGCAAAAAAAGGGCAAAAAAAAGACCAGTAAATGGTTGAAAATGATGTTTTTTAGTCAGTAATTTTTTGTTACTACTTGATTTTAAAGAGATTGTTATAAAAATGAAAGGGCAAAAGAATTGCCGAAGAATTGCAATTTTATTATAATAATTGCAATAAAAATTAATACTATTATTTCAACATTGTCCAAAAAAATCCAACATATAGCCGTTATGAGACTCTCTGCAATGGGAGATGTCGCTATGACGGTTCCTGTTTTACGCGCTTTTGTAAACCAGTATCCTGAAGTGAAAATTACGGTGGTTTCCAGACCATTTTTCAAACCCTTTTTCGAAGGAATTCCTAATCTTTCTTTTTTTGCTTTTGATGAAAAAAATCGTCATAAAGGTTTTAAGGGACTATTAAAATTGTTCCAAGATCTGAAAAAGCTAGATATTGACACTTTTGCCGATTTGCATAATGTTTTACGATCGAAAGTAGTGAGTTTGCTTTTTGCTTTAAACGGAAAAAAAAGAGCCACGGTTGATAAAGGACGTGAAGGCAAAAAAGAATTAACCCGTGCCGAAAATAAAATTTTCAAGCCATTGCCAACCATGTTTGAAAGACATGCTAAAGTTTTTCAAGAACTTGGTTTTCCTTTAGATCTTTATAATCCAAAATTCCCAGAAAAGGCAAATTTGAGTTCTGATATTTTGGAAATTATTGGCAATCAAAATCAGAAATTAATTGGAATAGCGCCTTTTGCACAATACGATTCCAAAGTGTATCCCCTGGATTTGATGCAGGAAGTAATTGATACTTTAGCATTAGATCAAAACAATAAAATTTTGCTTTTTGGCGGAGGAAAAAAAGAAATTGAACTTTTAGATTCACTTTCAAAAGACAAAGAAAATGTGGTTGTGGTTGCTGGAAAAATCAAATTTCCTCAAGAGTTGCAACTCATCAGTAATCTAGATGTAATGCTTTCTATGGATTCAGGGAATGCTCATATTGCTGCGATGCTTGGAGTCAAAGTCATTACGCTTTGGGGCGCAACGCATCCTTATGCAGGCTTTTCGCCATTTAATCAACCTTTGGAGAATGCTTTAGTTTCCGATAGAAATTTGTATCCAAAATTACCAACATCCGTTTATGGCAATAAAAAAGTGGAGGGTTATGAAGATGCGATGCGAACAATTTCTGTTGAGAAAATAGTTTGCAGTATTAAGTAATCTGCTAGTTCACAGTTAGAAAAACGCTACTGTAGAGAACAAAATTATCAAACAAGAAAATTTAAATTGCAAACAACCGAAAAAGTAAAAACATACAGTCCACAGGGTTTTCGTGACAAATTTCTTGAAATCGACAACTTCAAAGATTCTCTTTTTAAATCCAATTCGGAACATTTTTTTTGTTTGAAATTGGAAGAAATAAACCAATTAAAATTTCCGGTACCACCCTCCAAACATATTTGTCACACGATACTATTTATAATTTCTGGAACTCACAAAGTAAAGATTGGGTTTGAGGAATACACTGCCCAATCCAACGAAATTATAGTAATTCCGGCGAGTCAAATCTTTTCGATAGACTCCATAAATACTGAAATAACAGGTTTTATTTGTCAGTTTCATCCTGAGATTCTAATTGGGAAATACGGCAACCGAGAAATGATAAATGACTTTAATTTTTTGAAAATATGGGGTAAACCTGATCTGAGTTTTCAAAATAATGAAACTCAATTTATCATTCAACTTTTAAATCGTTTACAGGTTGAATACACAGAATCGGGTGTCACTAATTTGGATATTATACAACCGTATTTGATTGCTTTACTTTGTGAAATCAATAAGAATACATTAAAAACAGATAAAACAGAAATTGCTGCCACGGTACTTACCACTAAGTTTAAAGAACTCATCTTCGCTCACATAAAACAACAACATCAGGTTAATTATTATGCTTCAATGCTTAATGTGTCTCCAAATCATCTCAACAAATCTATAAAATCCGTTACGGGAAAGTCACCCACCAAATGGATTCAAGAAAGCATTTTACTGGAAGCTAAATATTTATTATACCAAACCAATCTGAGTGTCAATGAAATTGCAACGCAGTTAGGGCATTATGACCAGTCTTATTTTAGTAGAATATTTAAAAAAAGCGAAGGTATAACCCCAATCCAGTTTCGAAAAATGATTGATAAGTCCTAACTATTGATTGTGAAATCCTATTGTTTTCTGGGGTAATTATTGAAATTTGCAGACTGAAAATTTGTAAAAAAAAACAATCACCTCATTATTATGGACAGCTTACTACACCAAAACAAAACATTTGAAAACATTGACTATTCTGAGCAGAAAATAGCCGACAGTGAATTTTTTAAGTGTGAATTTATAAATTGTAATTTTTCAAAAACTGATTTAAGTTATAATGATTTTATGGAATGCAGTTTTAAGAACTGTAATTTTTCATTAGCTGTGTTGCAAAATACAGGATTGAAAAATATTAAATTTATTGGTTGTAAACTAATGGGGTTGGATTTTACGATATGTAATAACTTTTTGTTTTCTATGAGTTTTCAGGATTGTATTTTGGACTATTCTACTTTTTTGCAGAAGAAAATGAAAAAGACACATTTTATAGATTGCTCTTTGCAGGATGTCGATTTTTCAAATGTGGATTTAACAATGGCTTTGTTTAAAAACTGCGACCTTATGAATACTACTTTTGCAGGGACAATTCTTGAAAAAGCAGATTTCCGTACTGCTAAAAATTATTCTCTTGATCCTGGTGAAAATAAAATGAAGCAAGCAAAATTTTCACATTTGCAACTTGCAGGGCTATTGGATAAATTTGACCTTGATATCGAATAAATTTTCTTTACAAGTATATTTTCTCATCCTTACATCTACCATAAATATATCTTTTTAGATTGGATATGGTTTCTTGGTAATTGGGAGCTTCAAAACCAAAACGGTCATGCTCCATTTGTTCTTTTTCGATCGCATTACAACCTTTGATAACTTCTTTGAGCATATCTAGCATTGCCAATTCTTTGTTGTTGGTTTTCTGAAATTTAAATTCTACGATTTCATCCTGCAATTGTTCACAATAGTCCAAAAGCTGTTTTACTTCTGGTTCCTCCAAAAGATATTCTCTGCCTTTAAAAATTTCTCGCGTTGATTTCATATAAAAAAAGTTTTCAGTCCAAAGTCACAGTTTATAGTTTTGTAAGTCTGTTAACTGTGACTGAAAACTGATTACTGAAAATTATTTTTAAACATCATCATAATCCACTCTAATAGTTGGAGTAGTAGGATGTGCTTGACATGTTAGGATTAAACCTTCGGCAATTTCGCTGTCAGTAAGAATGGAATTTTTCTTCATCTCTGCAGCGCCTTCGGTAACACGAGCTAGACAGCTGCTGCAAATACCACCTTGGCAGGAATAAGGAGCATCTATTCCTTGTTTTAACGCAGCATCAAGAATACTTTGTTTTTGAGACATTTCGAATATTGTTTCTTCATCATCAACCATAACGGTGATTTTAGAATGACCGCTTAATGATTCTTTGATTGGATTTTCTTGAGATGAAGAGGTGAAAAGTTCAAATTTTATAGCCGATTCTTTTACGTTTTTTTCTTTCAAAACACCAGAAACAGTATTAATCATGTCTTCTGGACCACACAAATAGAATTTATCAAATTGCAATGTGGTATGTTTTGTATTCAAGATATAATTTACAGTAGCTTTATCAATTCGGCCAAATAATGCATTTTCGACATTAACTCTGCTATACACGTAATCTACAAATAGTTGGCCTACATACTGCAACTGTAAATCGTGTAATTCCTGATGAAAAATAGTTTCTTCGGGTGATTTGTTTCCATATATTAGGGTAAAGGAACTTTTAGGCTCACTTTTCAAAACCGATTTTATGATGGACAAAACAGGTGTAATTCCGCTACCGGCGACAAAAGCAATATAATTTTTTTGACGATCATTTTCTGGTTCAAAAATAAATTTACCTTCGGGTTTTCCTACTTCAAGGGCATCACCAGCTTTTAATTTGCTATTAGCAAATTGAGAAAAAGCACCATCTTTTACGGCTTTTACAGCAATTCGCAGTTCTCCGCTTCCTGGAGCCGAACAAATAGAATAAGCGCGACGGATCTCAGTATTATCTAATGTCAGACGTAAATTAATGTATTGACCAGCTATAAAAGTATAATTAGGTTTTAATTCTTCGGGTACATTAAAAAGTATGGAAACGGCATCTTTGGTTTCGCGTTTTACTTCTTTTACAATTAATTTAAGAAAATTTGGCATGAGACTGTTTTTTTGCAAAAGTAATAAAACTATTTAGCATTGAAAAATTTGACATAATTCAAGTTATTTTATCTTCTTTTCTGTAACATTTTCCTACTCTAAAAGACTCATTTACAAAACCAAATAAAAAACCATGTTTGCAAAATTTATTTATCTTGAATGGAAATCCTTCACAAGATCAGCTTCTTTCTCTTCGAGTTTAGCGATGAAAATTTTAATTGGATTTCTTGTGCTCTATTTTACTTTAGTTTTTTTGGCATTAGGAGTTGGCGCATTTTATATTCTTAAGAAAATGCAATTAGATCCTTTGTTAACGATAAACAAGTTTTTGGTGTACTACTTTTTAGGAGACTTGATTGTTCGGCTTTTGCTTCAAGCAATTCCGGTTATGAACATTAGGCCGTTATTAACTTTGACTTTTAAGAGACCAACTATTGTTCATTTTTCTTTGGGAAAAACAGCTTTATCTTTTTTTAATATAACGCATGCGTTTTTCTTTCTTCCATTTTGTGCTGTATTGCTATATGAAGGTTACGATCCCATAAGTGTTATAGTTTGGGGAGTGGCCCTTTTTTCAATAGTTTACTGTAATAACTTTTTGAACATTTTATTGAATAACAAGGATAATTTGTTGGGAATTTTTATAGCGATAGCTTTGGTCTTTGCGGGTTGTCAATATTATAAGCTCTTTGATATTACGAATTATACGCTCCCCTTTTTTGCTACATTATTTCATATCAAATGGGCCTTTATAATGCCAGTTTTGGTTTTGATAGGATTGTATTATTGGACTTTTAATTATCTAAAGGGAGATTTATATCTTGATGCAGGTTTGTCTGTAAAAAATGATATTGCTAAAACCGAAAACTTAACTTGGTTAAATCAATTTGGAACATTAGGTACGTTCTTGAAGAATGATATTAAATTAATCAAAAGAAACAAACGTTCGAAAACTACAGTTGGTATGAGTGTGATGTTTTTGTTTTATGGTTTACTGTTTTTCTCAGGAGGAGTAGAAGCTTATGATAAACCCATAATGCATATTTTTGCGGGAATTTTTGTGTCAGGCGGATTTTTATTCACTTTTGGGCAGTTTGTTCCGAGTTGGGACAGTTCCTATTACCAATTGATGATGACTCAAAATATTCCATATCGAGGTTATTTGAATTCTAAGTGGTGGCTAATTGTTATTGGTACAGTTATCTCTACCATTTTCGCTTCTTTTTATTTGTATTTCGGATGGCAAGTGTACCTAACTATTGTCGCAGGAGCCATTTATAATATTGGCGTGAATTCACACCTAGTATTGTTAGGCGGTGCTTTTACTAAAACACCAATAGATTTAGCAATGTCAAAAGGGGCTTTTGGCGACAAAAAATCTTTTAATGTTAATACCATGCTGCTTTCATTGCCAAAATTACTTTTGCCTGTGCTTTTGTATTGGTTAGGATCTTATTTAATGAATCCAAAACTAGGATTGGCTTTTGTTGCTTTGGCTGGTGTGTTAGGGTTTATGTTTAGAAACGTGGTTTTTTCATTGATAGAAAAAATTTATAAAAAAGAGAAATACAAAACCATCGAAGCTTACAAACAAAAAAGTTAATTAATAAAGAGACCAAATTAACAAATCAACGATTAAACTTTAAAAAATGATACAAGTAAATAACCTTTCCAAAAAATACAACGAGACAACTGTTTTGAATATAGAATCATTAGAAATTCCAAAAGGCCAAAGTTTTGGATTAGTGGGAAATAACGGAGCAGGAAAAACCACTTTTTTCAGTTTATTATTGGATTTAATCCATCCTACAACAGGAAGTATTTTAAACCATGAAATTCAGGTGAATAAGAGTGAAGACTGGAAACCTTTTACAGCTTCTTTTCTAGACGAGAGTTTCCTTATTGGATATTTAACTCCAGAGGAATATTTTTATTTCATTGGAGATTTAAGAGGTCAAAACAAAGCCGATGTTGATGCATTATTAGCGCAGCATGAAGAGTTTTTCAATGGTGAAATTCTTAAAAACAAAAAATACCTAAGAGATTTATCAAAGGGAAATCAAAAGAAAGTTGGAATCATCGCTACTTTAATAGGAAATCCAGAAGTTATTATTCTAGATGAGCCTTTTGCTAATTTGGATCCAACAACGGTAATTAGGTTAAAAAAAATTATCAAAGAACTGGCCAATAATCCGAACGTCACAGTATTGGTTTCTAGCCATGATTTACAGCATACTGTTGAAGTTTGTGACAGAATTGTTGCTTTGAATAAAGGAGAATTGGTCAAAGACATGTTAACATCCAAAGAAACTCTTCAAGAATTGGAATTGTTTTTTGCAGTTTAAATTTATATATTTCAAAAAGAAACGTATTTTTACAAGTCATTATACTAAAATACTTTTTAGAAAGTTTAATGACTTAAACGTTTTCCCTTGAATAGCAATATATCGAAATACATTTTAGCCTTAACTTTTATATCTTTCTTGATAGCTTGTTCTACCAAGAGGGATACTTTTTTGGCTAGAAATTCCCATGCTTTGAGTACAAAACTCAATATATTGTACAATGGACAAATTGCCTTAGACAAAGGTGTTAAAGGAATAAATGACAATACTGTCGAGAATTTCTGGAAACGATTGCCTGTCGAAAAAATGCAGATTACGGATGATGCACCAGTGGATGGAAAATCCAAAAATGCAGATTTCGAATTAGCCGAAGCCAAAGCCACCAAAGCCATTCAAAAACATTCCATGAATATTGGCGGGCATGAAAAAAATTATCAAATAGACGAGGCTTATTTATTGCTTGGGAAATCAAGGTATTACGATCAACGATTTATTCCAGCCTTAGATGCATTCAATTACATTCTTTACAAATATCCTAACAGCAGCAATATTTATGAGGCCAAAATTTGGCGCGAAAAAACAAATGTCCGTTTAGGAAATGAAGCTGTGGCGATAAAAAACATTTCAAAACTCATTAAAGACAATGAGTATATAAAAAATGACACAAAAAGACAAAAATTAGAAAAACAAGAATTTGCTAATGCTAATGCTATTTTAGCCAGTGCTTTTTTGAATCTGGAAGAAAAAGACAGTGCGGTAGTAAAGCTCAAATTGGCTAATGAATATACCAAAATTCACGAAGAAAGAGAACGTTATTCTTTTTTGCTGGGACAGCTGTATGAAGAAGCAGGCAAAAAAGACAGTGCGATTTATTTCTATCAAACGGTCATCGACATGAATAGAAAAGCTGAAAGAAAATTTGTGATTCAAGCTTATGCTAAAAAAGCAAAATTGTCCGATTATAAAGATGCCGACTATGATTTATTTGTCAAAAAATCTAAAAAGATCATGGAAGACAGAGAAAATAGACCATACTTGGATGTGATTTATCATAGCATTGGAATTTTTTATGACCATCATAACGAAAAAGAAAAGGCATTAGATTATTATAATGTTTCTTTGAAAGCCAAGTCTACAGATGCTTATTTGAATGCTTCTAATTATAGAAATATCGGAAATTTATATTTTAAGCATACCGAATATCTCAGTGCTGCCAAAAGCTATGATAAATGTTTGGAATTATTGGATCCTAAAACCAGAGAGTTTCTTCAGATTTCAAAAATTAGAAAAAATTTGGATGAGGCTATTGTTAATGAGACAATTGCTAGACGAAATGACAGTATTATTTATGTATATAATTTAAAGGAGCCTGAGCGAATTGTTTACTATGAGAATTATATTCAAAAATTAAAAAATAGTGATGAGCTCAAAAAAATACTTGAAGAGAAACAAAAAAAGATAGAAAACAACATTTTGTTAAATGGAGGAGCAAACAGTCCAAATGCCGCAATTCCCAATCAAAATGGGCAATCACTAAATCCTCCAACAGATGTTCCAACTACAATTGCCAATACATTCTATTTTTATAATCCAAATACGGTGGCGTATGGAAAATTAGAGTTCAAGAAAATTTGGGGAAATAGAATTCAAAACACTTATTGGAGATTTACATCAGGAGCAAATCCAGAAGTAAATGCTACAGGAGCAATTACAACTGCTGCAAATGATAAATTAACGGCTCCTGTCGCAGTGAATGAAAAATATACGACTGATTATTATTTAAAGCAATTGCCAAAATCACAAAAAGAGATTGACAGCATTAGCAAAGAAAGAAACACCGTTTGTTATGAATTAGGAGTTATATATAAAGAAAAATTCAAAGAATACGATTTGGCTTCCAATAGATTGGAGCAATTGTTGTCGTACCAACCTGAAGAAAAATTAATTATTCCGGCTAAATATAATTTGTATAAAATCTACGAAATTACCAATCCCGCTAAAGCAGAAGCTGTTAAAAAGGAAATAATAAGTCAAGATCCTAATTCTAGATATGCACAAATTATTACAAATTCAGCTTCAGATGGAGGAAAAGGAACAGGCACTCCAGAGGGTGAGTATGATAATTTGTACAGACAGTTCAAGCAGGAATATTTCACATCTGTTTTGCTGCAGATTGATGGTTTAATCAGCAATTTTGCAGGTGAAGCTATTGTACCCAAATTTGAATTGCTAAAGGCAAACACTATAGGTAAGTTATATGGTTTGACAGCTTATAAAAAAGCAATACAATACGTTGCCGATAATTATTCAAACAGTGAAGAAGGAAAAGATGCTATAGAAATTCTTAAAACCCAAATTCCGCTTTTGGAACAAATGAAATTTAGCACCGTAGATAATAAAAATTGGAAAGTTGTTTTTAAAATTGATAAGAATGATGCTAAAGTTGAAGCAGCTATTGAAAGCAAGGTAAATTTGTTTTTTGCCAATGAAAATGTAGAGAAATTAAAATACACTTGTGATTCGTATACTGAAAAAGAAAGTTTTATTTCAATACAAGGGATACATTCAGAATCGTATGCTCAGTTTGTTGCGGCTCTGTTTGCAGAGAACGAAAAATATAAAATTAGCCAGCCAGGAATTATCATTTCAAATGAAAATTATAAAATAGTTCAAATCAAGAAAAATTTCGAAGAATATCTTTCATTAAAAAAACTGTAATTATGTTTGATAAAAAGCCAAAATCGTACACAGATCTTTTAGGGAAGACTAATAGAATAGTAGAAGGGACCACTATACACGGAGATATTGTTTCTCCAGCCGATTTCAGATTAGACGGAGAATTAATAGGGGACTTTACATCTAGCGGAAAATTAGTAATTGGGCCTTCAGGCAGTATCAAAGGGAATATTATTTGTAATACAGTAGATATAGAAGGCAAATATGAAGGTAAAATTAAAGTAGAGGGCCTTTTGAACATAAAAGAATCAGCCAGTATAATTGGGGAAGTTGAGATAGGCAAACTTTCTGTGGAGCCAGGAGCTATCTTTAATGCAACTTGTGTTATGTTTACCAAAACAGCAACGACTACAAATGCCGACGAATAACTCTCCAAAAAAGAACAACTACAATAAATGGTTGGCTCTAATTAATATCCCAATTCAAATGGGTGTTATTATTTTCCTGTTTTCTTATTTAGGAAATTGGATGGATGAGAATTGTCCAAGTACCAAAGTATATTATGTAAAGGTGATGGTGATGATAGGAGTTTTTTTGGCACTGTATAATGTGATCCGCCAAGTAAACGAAATAAACAAAAAACAATAAAATCAAAAGCATAATGAGTTTTAAAAAAATGTTCCCATTTCTAGCTTTAATGGGTGTTGCATTCCTATTATATGGAATTCATAAAATGATTTTCCATGTTTTAAATATTAATGAAGAGTCTTTTCATTATTCATTGGAAACACTTTATTTGTTTTTTTTGTTTTTATCGGCGATTATTTTCAGGGTTTTATTAACAATCAAAGAAAAAAGTTTTGACAATGTGGGGATGTCGTTTCTTTTGGCGACCAGTTTAAAGATGGTTTTTTGTTACTTGATTTTAAGACCATTATTACAAGCTCCAAAACCAAATAATCCCACAGAACGTATAAATTTCTTTATACTGTTTATTGTCTTTTTAACAATTGAGACCCTTTTTACTATACGCTTAGTAAACGAAAAGCAATAATCAATATCCCTGTGAATCAAATTCTCAAAAAAATACTTTTATAATGCTTTTGAGTATTAATAAAAAATGTACCTTTGCACCAAATTTTAGAATCGTTAAAAAATAAGATATTTAAGAGATATGGTGATTTCCAACAAAGCACTTAGATTTATTATAGCGACTTTCGTTATATGTCTTCCTTTTATTAGTATGGCAAATCCTGAAAAGGACACTACAACTGTAGTAGCACATGAAAGTGCAGAAGCAAGCCACGAAGCTCACGCAGAACCTACAGATGTGAAATCTAAAGTTAAAGCATTTATAAAACACCACGTTCTGGATTCTCATGAATTTTCTTTTTTTCAAGACAATGAAACTGGAGTGCATTACGGTTTTTCATTACCTATTATTATTTGGGATAATGGATTCCAAATTTTCTCTTCTTCAAAATTCGAACATGGAGAAGCCGTTGCTGAGTCAAACGGAAATTTCTACAAAATAAACCACCACGACGGAAAAATTTATAAAACTGACGCTGCTGGAACTATTACTGAAGATGAAAAATCAGGACATCCAACAAATGTGCGTCCTCTAGATTTATCGATCACAAAAACAGTTTTTTCTATACTGCTTGCTGCGGTTTTGATGTTTGTCATTTTTACAGGTTTGGCGAAATCATATGCTAAGAATAATGGAATCGCTTCTGGTGCCGGTCGTATTTTTGAACCAGTTGTATTGTTTATTCGTGACGACATTGCTATTCCAAACATTGGTGAGAAGCACTACAAGAAATACATGAGTTATTTATTGACTATCTTTTTCTTTGTATTGTTCTTGAATATTTTTGGTTTGATGCCTTTTGGTATTAATGTAACAGGAAATCTTACGATTACTTTCTCATTAGCAATCCTTACTTTTTTAATCACAAACCTTACTGCTAATAAAAATTATTGGGGACACATTTTCTGGATGCCAGGTGTGCCAAAACCGATGCGTATTGTATTGGCTCCAATAGAATTATTAGGAGTAGTTATTAAACCGTTTTCATTAATGATACGTTTGTATGCGAATATTTTTGCAGGACATATTGTATTGATGAGTATTATTGGTTTGATGTTTATCTTTAAAAGCTGGTTAGGAAGTAGCTTATCATTTGGTTTGTCATTTGCGCTTTCTATTCTTGAAATATTAGTTGCGTTTTTACAAGCGTATATTTTTACCTTGCTTTCTGCTTTGTATTTCGGTATGGCAGTAGAAGAGCATCATCATGAGGAAGCTCATCATTAAAATGTTTAACCGTTAATTTGTTTAACCGAATCAGCGATTCGACAAGTTATCGATTAAACCATAAAAAGAATGTTTAATTTTTAATATATATATTATGGAAGGTTTAAATTTCGTAGGAGCAGGATTAATTGTAATTGGAGCAGGTTTAGGAATTGGTAAAATTGGTGGTTCAGCAATGGATGCTATTGCTCGTCAACCAGAAGCTTCTGGAAAAATCCAAACAGCTATGCTTATTGCAGCTGCACTTATTGAAGGTATTGGTTTCGCAGCGTTATTTGCAGCTTAATTAGCACTTAAAAAAAAACAATAGTTACAACGGTTGGTTGTAACTATTGTTTTAATTAAATGTTGAAAATTATATTAAACAGATTAAATTATATTTTTAAAATACAATTTACAATTTATAAAAAATGGAAAAGTTAATAAATCAGTTTGAGTTAGGTTTGTTCTTCTGGCAAGTATTAATATTTGTTGGTTTAATATTCTTATTGAAAAAATTCGCTTGGAAACCAATTCTTGATGCTGTAAACGATAGAGAAGAAGGAATTAAAAACGCATTGCTTTCTGCTGAAAATGCTAAAAAAGAAATGCAAAATTTACAAGCAGACAACCAACGTATTTTGCAAGAAGCTAGATTAGAGCGTGACACCATGCTTAAAGAAGCTCGTGAAATGAAAGATAAAATGGTTGATGACGCTAAAACTGAAGCTCAAGCTCAAGGTCAAAAAATGATCGATCAAGCTAAAGCGGCTATTGAAAGCGAAAAAAATGCTGCTATGGCTGAATTGAAATTACATGTTTCTACATTGTCTCTTAGCATTGCAGAGAAAATATTAAAAGATGAATTGTCTAACAAAGACGCTCAAACTAAACTGGTTGAGAAATTGTTGGGTGACGTAAAATTGAACTAATCATGGCAAGTACTAGAGCAGCAATTCGTTATGCAACCGCAATTTTAGATTTATCCAATTCAAAAGGAGTATCTGAAGCTGTGAATAATGACATGAAATCTATTGCTTCGACGATTAAGGGAAATGAGGAATTGAGTACTTTTATTCAAAACCCAACCGTTAAAGTAGAAGTGAAAGAGAAAGCACTTTTAGAAGTTTTTGCTACTGTTGATAATGTAACCAAAGGTTTGCTTCATTTGTTATTTGAAAACAAAAGATTTGAAATCTTAGAAGTTATCGCTACAGAGTTTAGCAAATTATTTGATATCAAGAATAATGTTGAAGTGGCAAAAGTAACTACAGCTATAGCTATGGATGCTGCGCTTGAAGCTAAAGTTTTGGCTAAAATAGCAACACTTTCTGATAAAAAAATCACAATTGAAAATACTGTAGATCCTTCTATCATTGGGGGATTTATATTAAGAATAGGTGACCAGCAGTATAATGCTTCTGTTGCCAACAGATTACAAGTATTAAAAAGAGAGTTAAGTAATTAGTTTTATTACACATTTAAGTGTCTAAATTATAAATTAAGATGGCGGAAATTAAACCTGCTGAAATATCAGCAATATTAAGAAAGCAAGTAGAAGGTTTTGAATCTGGCGCTACGCTAGAGGAAGTTGGAACAGTGCTTCAAGTTGGAGATGGTATTGCTCTTATTTATGGGCTTTCAAATGTTCAATACGGTGAATTAGTTGAATTCGATAACGGATTAGAGGCTATCGTTTTGAACCTAGAATCAGACAATGTAGGAGTTGTACTTTTAGGACCTTCAACAGGAATCAAAGAAGGATCAACTGCAAAAAGAACACAACGTATTGCTTCCCTTAAAACAGGAGAAGGAATGGTAGGTCGTGTAGTGAACACGCTTGGTTTTCCAATTGATGGAAAAGGACCAATCGGTGGTGAATTATTCGAAATGCCATTGGAAAGAAAAGCTCCTGGAGTTATCTTCCGTCAACCAGTAACTGAGCCTTTGCAAACAGGGGTAAAAGCGGTTGATGCTATGATCCCGGTTGGTCGTGGACAACGTGAGCTTGTTATTGGTGACCGTCAAACAGGAAAATCTACTGTTTGTATTGATACCATCTTAAATCAAAAAGAATTTTACGATGCTGGGAAACCAGTATTCTGTATATATGTTGCAATTGGGCAAAAAGCTTCAACTGTAGCAGGAATTGCAAAAATGTTAGAAGAAAAAGGAGCAATGGCTTACACAGTTATTGTTGCTGCAAATGCTTCTGACCCAGCTCCAATGCAAGTTTACGCTCCTTTCGCAGGTGCAGCTATTGGTGAATATTTTAGAGATTCAGGTCGTCCAGCTTTAATTGTTTATGATGATTTATCTAAGCAAGCTGTTGCTTACCGTGAGGTTTCTCTTTTATTAAGAAGACCACCGGGACGTGAGGCATATCCTGGAGACGTTTTCTACTTACACTCTCGTTTATTAGAGCGTGCTTGTAAAGTAATTGCTGATGATGGAATTGCAAAAGACATGAACGATTTACCAGATTCATTAAAAGGAATTGTAAAAGGTGGAGGTTCATTGACTGCATTGCCAATTATCGAAACTCAAGCAGGTGACGTATCAGCATATATCCCAACAAACGTAATTTCGATTACAGATGGTCAAATTTTCTTGGATGGAGATTTGTTTAACTCTGGGGTTCGTCCAGCTATTAACGTAGGTATTTCTGTATCTCGTGTTGGAGGTAATGCTCAAATTAAATCAATGAAAAAAGTTGCAGGTACTTTGAAACTGGATCAAGCACAATTCCGTGAATTGGAAGCGTTTGCTAAATTTGGTTCTGACTTAGATGCAGTTACTTTAAACGTAATTGAAAAAGGAAAAAGAAACGTTGAAATCTTGAAACAAGGTTTGAATGACCCTTATACAGTTGAAGACCAAGTTGCCATTATCTATGCTGGATCTAAAAACTTATTGAGAAGTGTTCCTGTGAACAAAGTGAAAGAATTTGAGAAAGATTTCTTGGAATTCTTGAACAACAAGCACAGAGCGACTCTTGATGCTTTGAAAGCAGGTAAATTAACAGATGAAATTACAGATGTACTTGAAACTGTTGCAAAAGAAATTTCAGCGAAATATAACTAATTTTAGTTGATGGTTGTTGGTTGATTGTTGTTGGAATATCCAAGGAACTATCAACCAATAACTAACAACAAACAACTATAATATAATGGCAAATTTAAAGGAAATCCGTAATAGAATTACTTCCATTTCATCTACGATGCAGATTACATCGGCAATGAAAATGGTTTCTGCAGCAAAGCTAAAGAAAGCACAAGATGCAATCACAGCAATGCGCCCTTATGCCGAAAAACTAACGGAATTATTACAAAACCTTTCTGCTTCACTTGATGGTGATGTTGGAGGAGAATTTACTACACAACGTGAGGTAAAAAAAGTCTTAATTGTTGCTATCACTTCTAATAGAGGTTTGTGTGGTGCATTTAATACCAATGTAATTAAGGAAGCTAAAAACCGTTCTGAATATTATGCCGGTAAACAAGTGGATATTTTTGCTATAGGTAAAAAAGGAAACGATATTTTATCTAAAACTTTGAAAGTTATTGATAATCAAAGTTCAGTTTTTGATCAGTTAACTTTTGATAATGTTGCCGCTATTGCCGAAACATTAACTCAAAAATTTGTTGCAGGTGAATATGACAGAATTGAATTGGTTTACAATCAATTTAAAAACGCTGCTACTCAAATTGTACAAACTGAACAATTTTTGCCATTAGCACCTATAAAATCAGACAAGCCAGTTTCTACAGGAGATTATATTTTTGAACCTGCAAAGGAAGAGATTGTAATGACCTTGATTCCAAAAGCGTTGAAAACACAATTATACAAAGGTATTCGTGATTCATTTGCTTCAGAGCACGGAGCGCGTATGACTGCTATGCACAAAGCAACAGACAACGCAACCGACTTGAGAGATCAATTGAAATTGACTTACAACAAAGCACGTCAGGCAGCGATTACTAACGAGATCCTTGAGATCGTTGGTGGAGCTGAAGCGTTGAAAGGATAATAGATTTTAGATCGCAGATTAACGATTTTAAAATTTTAGATTATATGAAAGCCAGCAAAATTTGCTGGCTTTCTTGTTTCTACATCAAAAAGTCTTGTGCTAAATTTTAAAATTAGATTTTATATCTTTGGTAAAACATTTTGAAATGGCAATAATTACTAATTTTTCGGATTTAGATTTGACCAAAGAATATTCGTATTCCGATTATTTGAAGTGGCAATTTCAGGAACGGGTGGAACTCATTAAAGGATTTATTCTAAAAATGAGTCCAGCTCCAAGTATGGCACATCAAACGGTTGTAAATAATCTTACTGGAATTTTTTATATTAATTTTAGGCGAAAACCTTGTAGAGTTTTTCAAGCCCCTTTTGATGTTCGGTTGCCAATACCTTCAGCCAAAAAGGACACCACAGTACTACAGCCTGATTTGTGTATTATTTGTGACGAAAGCAAACTCGATGCAAGAGGTTGTAACGGAACACCCGATCTGATGGTCGAAATTATTTCGCCCAACAATAGTAAACATGATGTTCACACCAAGTTTAATTTGTACCAAGAAGCGGGAGTAAAAGAATATTGGATCGTAGAACCTAATGATAAAATAATACTGGTTTACACTTTAGTTAATGGCGAATTTATCGGATTAAAACCTCAGGTAGAAGGCGAAAATATTAAAAGTCCGTTGTTTCCAGAATTGGAGATTGCTTTGGAAGATGTTTTTTATAAGGTGTAATTTTTTTTGTAATAAAGCATATCAGATAGTAATTACGAACTAATTCCTTGAAATCGTTGGTGGAGCAGAAGCTTTGAAAGGATAGCATTAATTATTCGATTTATAAAAAAGTCCCGCAATTGCGGGACTTTTTTATATAAACCAATAGGTAACCATTCAGCCTACACTAAATTAACGTATATTTTAAATAAAAACAGACACGAATTACACAAATTTGCACAAATTAATTAGGTTCTACCACGATTTGTGAGGGTACTTTTTATTTTGCCACGAATTTCACGAATTAATTTATTTGAATTTGATGTAACGTAGTGTAAAGTATTTGCTACATATCAATTACTCTGATTCAGTATTAACAATTACATTTGAATAATCTTACTTTTAAGAGCTAATAACTCAAGTGCACGTGAGCTTTTTTTGGTGAATAAAGTAAGAATTATTAAATATTTATTTAACTAAAAATTTTAAATTATAAAAAAATTAAGTTTACAAAATGCACAAACTATGCTTTCTAGAAAAGAAATGAAGGCTATTAGTGGTGGGTATAGTGACCCAGTAGTTGTGCTTTCTTCACCTAATTATGTTTATGGTGGTTCTGGTCAAGCAATGTCATTAAGTTAAGGATTAAAAGATAAAATGATTGCTGATTTTTGATTGCTTCGCCTGTTCGCCTTTCAGGCTCGGGGAGCGATTTTTGATTTCAGATGTAAAAGACCTCGTAAAATCGACAATCTAAATATTTAGCCACACCAAATCTGAAATCAAAAATCGTTAATCCTCAATCTAAAATCTCTTAAGTTAATGACATTGCACCTGTAGGTGATGCTGCTGCAAATGATGCAAATGAAATACGATATTTTACTCAAGCCATTGCTAATGGAATTAAAATAGTCGCATCATAGTTTAATTAATAATCCAACAACGCTCGTTTTATTAGGTGTTGATTACACTAAATACACAATAACTCAATAGGCTTTTGTGCCTAAAAACACAAAAGTCTATTTTATTTAATAAATATGTTTCCTAAAAATATAGTACAGTTTGTATTTATTTGTTTTCTTTCTTTATTATTAAGCGTGCCATTTTCTTACTTAGTAACAGCGGCTAAAATAAAAAATCAGAATTTACAAATGAACATTTTATTTGTCTTTTTTTATTGGACTCATCCATCTCATTAATTATAAAAGGAGGTTTAGTTTAACTTATAAAATTAAACCTTTCAATGGGCAATTTTTATTATTCTTAATTCTTATTGTTTGGATTATAGAAACGATACTTTATATACCTTTCAGACTATATTTTTTTTCGAATAATAATCATAGTCCTGATGTATATTTAATTTTTGGTGCTTTGATTTTTGGTCCTGTTTTAGAAGAAATTATTTTTAGAAATATATTGTTGAACTCGCTTTTAAATTGTTATAGTAGAAATAGGGCTATCCTAATTTCTGCATGTCTATTTGCTCTTGTTCACGGAAATCCTATCCAAATTTCACAAGCGTTGATTCCAGGACTTTTTTTTTGGTCTAGTATATTCAAAAAACAAGAACATTGCTTATACAATTATACTCCATTTTTTTACCAATCTTTTTGTTTTTGTTTGGAATTATTACCTTAGAGAATTTCATAATACTTCGTTTTTCTATCTAGGAATAGGCTTGAATGTTGTTGTCTCCTTTTTGTTTCTGTACTATGTAAAAAAAATATATGGGTATTCGCTATTAAAATTAATTAAACAGACATAAAATTATGATAGAAGTTTTTATAGGGTCGTATTTTGAAGTGATAAATATCAAGAACTTGTTGGAAAACGAGGGTGTTTTTGCTTTTATTCAAAATGAGTATTTGTCAGTTTTAGAGCCTTGGACAGTAACAGCCGGTGGTTGTGCTCCTGCAGGGCATTCGCTTTTAAAAACTTTGAAATACCGCTTTTAAGATTTATATTTACGGGGTATAATGGTAGGCGGTCTGCCATTAAAAAAAAAATGACCACGAGCGGCCCGGAATTAGAAAATTTACTTATCAAAGATTGC
>CAUPKA010000016.1:0-101984 GCA_963511725.1 uncultured Flavobacterium sp. | reverse complement strand
TGACGTGCAAATTTGCAAATCTCCAACGGCATGCTATCCACAATAAAATAATCTTCAAATTCTAAAAAGCGAGATGCTAATTTTGTTCTTACTTCTTCTAAAAATAAAAACAATTTCCGTCTTCTTTTATTGAACTGACTTCGCTCAATTAAGTTAGGTATTTGTTGCTTATTAATCTCTTTAAATAAAGAATTTTCACTGTCAATAGACATAAATTTAGCCGTTAAACTCAATGCAACTACTTCTAAATCAGATATTTTTTGTTTTCTACCAACATCCGATTTATACTCTAATTTGCAATTCAAAGAACTTATAACTTCTAAAACTCTAAAATAATTTTTTACTATATTTGACATATATTTGTCAAGATGCTGAATTTCAATACCTTGACCAATATCTAATTAGTTTATTTTACTACAAATAGTTACACCCAACGGGTTAAATTAATACTATTATATCAAAAATAGATATAAATATCACTATGAATTTTTTACTGGGAGGTTTTGTCGCATCTATTTTATTAAAACATGATTAAGTGGGTAACATTGTAGAGTTATGCTACTAAAGAACAGAAATGATTTAAACATAGTTATCCCAGAACTACTTATTTGTTTTTTCCAGGATGTGCACAACTTCAATTCCACTAAGAATTCTCTTTGCAGATTCAAAGTTTTTAAAGCCTAAGCCATTTCGTATCCTCCATTTATGAATCGATGGTCTTGTTCAACAATATTGTTGAGATATTTACATTGTCGAATTGCTATTTTGGAAAACGAACGTTTGTTATAAACTCTAACAGCACTTATGTTTGAGCCACTTTTATCAATATTTATTATATCTGGCTTACAATTATTCGCAATTGCCTTTGTTAAAAATGACTGAGTACTCATCCTCTGTCTTCGTCTAGTCAATAGAAAATCAACTGGCGACGGAGAACTGTTGTTTATCAAGCATTCCTGTTGGATTTAAAAAAGCTAACTATTCTCAAGATGAAATATATTGTATTCAAACTCAAAGAAGGTTAATGATGCAAACATTACAAGCTGTCATTTCTCAATAAATTTATCTTCAAGTCAATATATTGCAATTGGAGGCTGTTTTTCAAAACTTCATATTCTGCTGAAAGAAATTGATTTTTTACGGAGGAATATACAATAGCTTCTACCTTTCCGCTTGCAAATTTGGCTTGCGTAGTGGCTAATGAGGCTTTGGCATATTGTAACTTTGTCATCCACTTATTCTGAATTTGCAAATAGTTCTTTTTATTTTGTTCTTCCAAGGCTACTTGTTTGTCCAGCTGTTGCTTTTGCTGTTCTATGGCTAGTTTTGTTTTTTCATTTTCAATTTTTGATGCAGCAATTTTTTTATTGTATCTAAAGCCGTTAAAGACTGGAACATTCAGTTGTATGCCTACTTGTTGGCTTTTATTATCTGCTAATTGATTTTTAAAACTATCCGTGTCTGCGTTTGTCTGATTCAACGTTTTATAATAAAAAGTAGAGAATCCATAATAAGCAGACAATACCGGTAAATTATTAGCTCTCTCCACTCCTATCGATTTCAAACTGCTTTGATAATTCAGTTCTGCAAATTTTATTTTAGGATTATAAGATACATTTTCGACAGTAGCTGTTCCTTCTTTCAAATAAGGCTCTAATACTATTCCGTCCGTAGCAATATCGGTAGCATTCATTAGCTGGAACAACTGTGTTTTTTTTATTCCGTATAACTGTTCGGTTTCCAAATTTCGGTTTTCTTCCTCCGAAAAACTTAATTGCATATCATACAAATCGCTTTGAGGTTTACTTCCAATGGCGACTTCTTTGGTCACTCTGTCCAAGTTGAAGGATGCCTGCTTGAGCTGTTCTTTTTGGATTTTTAATAATTCTTGCGTGTAAAGCGCCTGATAATAGCTTTCTAAAATCTGTAGCTTATATTCATTTTCAATAACTTCTTTTTCGGCTTTGGCTAATTCAATATTGATTTTGTCTTTTTTTGCATTTGCAAAAGCATTAAAATCAATCAGATTCGTTTTGGCATTGAGATAGAAATTATCATTTTGGAAATTAGAGCTTACCCTACCGTTAGTCGAAGGGTCAATACTTGATCCAAAATTATAGCCTTGTTCCCCATATAAATTAACAACTGGCAACATTTGGTTTAAAACTGAATTTTGCGACTTCTGCGTTCTTATAATTTCGAGCTGTCGGATTTTGATTTCGATATTATTCTGCAAAGCCATTTCTATGCATTTAGTAAGTGACCAAGAGTTTTCCTGACCATTTACTAAAGCAAAAAATGAAAAAAAGATAATCGTTACAATTAGTTTCTTATTCATATTTTAAATATTTTAAAACATCCGTTTTCGTTGCCTGGTAGGCTCTTGAGAGAACAATCATCAGCGTTAAGGCTAATAGCATTAGGAATCCAAATACAAATGGATATACCGTCATATCTATTCTAAAGGCAAAGTTTTCAAGCCATTTATTCAATAAATAATACACAGGAAACAAAGCCGTTAAAAATCCGATGATACAATACAAAATGTACTGTTTTGATAATTCTTTTAATAGAATATTCGTTTCCGCCCCAAGAGTTTTTCTGATGGCAATCTCTTTCATACGTCTTTGTATCGAATACGAAGCCAAGGCAAACAACCCAAAAAGAGCGATACAAATTACAACCACATTGAGTAATGAAAAAAGGTTTTTTTGTTTTACATAGTTTTCATAGGTTCTGGCATACTGTTTATCTACAAAATCATATTTAAATGGATATTCGGTATCGACCGTAGCCCATAACTTTTCAATATCGGATATAGTGTTTTCTATCCCATCTGATTTTAATTTTACATAAACCTTGCCAATATTGTGAGCTATACCCACAGTTTTGGGATGGTAAAAGCACATGGGTGGGACGTCGGCTTCTGGACTCAATATGTTGAAATCTTTAACAACACCTATGATTTTTAATTTCCTGTTTCGAATGCTGATTTCTTGTCCGATTGGCTCTTTCATACCCATTAATTTTTGCGCAGTTTCATTAATAAGTACCGAAGAAATGGTGTCATAAGCGTATTTTTTATCAAGCGCTCTGCCTTTTATGATTTTTATTTTCATCATTTGCATAAAATCATAATCTACTGCAATTGTACGCTCTTTAAAAAGAACATCCTTATACAGTACCGGACCTACTGAATCGTCTGAACCGTCAAAAGACAAAAGAGCTGTTGAAACATTTTCAACTCCTTTTATTTTAGCCAACTCGTTTTTAATAGTGGTGTATTTGTTGTAAATATTTTGATCAGGGTCTTCTACTTCATAGTACGAATTAGGAAAATTCAACTTGATTGTAATTACCTGATCTCCTTTAAACCCCAAATCTTTATTGCTTAAATAGTTGACTTGCTGGTAGACAATATGCGATCCGATAATGAAAAATGCTGCAATGGCAAACTGAAAAACTAACATTCCGTTGCGAAGCCAAATGCCACTTTTGCTTCTTTCAAAATTACCTTTCAACACTTTTAAGGTTTCGAAATTAGAAACATATACAGCCGGAAATATTCCCGCTAACAAAATGGTAATGATAAAAATTAGAATCAATTGCAAATAAAACTGACCACCAATGATTCTTAAGTTTTTACCCAAAAATTCATTGTAATACGGCAAAGTCAATTCAACAATTACCAACGCCAATAAGATCGAAAAAGAACTTATAAGGATGGTTTCAAAAATGAATTGCGTAATAATATTGCCTCTTGATGCGCCCACAACTTTTCGTACACCAACTTCTTTGGCGCGTTTTATTGCATTGGCTGTTGCCAAATTGATATAATTGACAATCGATAAAATTAGAATTAAAACAGACAATCCCGCCATAATCATTAAAAACTGGTAATTGCCCCGGCCTTCTGGATAACCGTCCATTACAGAATGTAATCTGGCTTTTGAGAGCGGTTCCATGAAAACAGTAAAATGCCCAATTTTCTTCGCCATTTCATCAGGAGTAAAGCCAGCTTGCTTTGCTTCTAAAACAATAACTTCATCATAATATGCTTTTTCAAGCATCTTTCTTGTGATTTCTGCTTTTGACGGGTCTTTCAATTTTAGAAGGATTTTTAATGAAAAAAGACCGTACTGTTTTTGCGGATCCATTATATCTTTCATTGTATTAATCACAACATTCGGAGCAATTGAAGAATTACCAGAAATATGATAAATGGCGCGTACAACAAACATCTTATCAAGACAATTAATCTGCTTGCCAATTGGATTTTCAGAACTAAAAACTCTTTTGGCTAATTCATCCGAAATGGCAATACTTGTATCGTCTTTCAATGCTGAAATTGCATCTCCCTGAATAATTTTAAAAGGAAAAAGGGAGAAAAAATTACGCTCTGTATTAATAATTTTATCTACTAAAACTTTCTTTCCTTTATAAATAATTTTGTCCTTTTGATACCAATCTTCGGCAAATACAATCGTTTCAACATTAGTATCTTTTTCTAAATAAGGTTTTAATCGCGCTGGATGTTCTGCCATAATTGGCATATCAGTCAATTGAACCAATACCTGATAAACCTTTTCTTTTTCGGGATTCCAAGCGTCGTAGCTCTGCTCATCGTTCCAATACAGCAAAGCAAAAATCAATCCTGCAATTCCTATCGCCAATCCTAAAATATTCAAAGTAGTAAAAAGCTTGTTGTTTCTGATGTGATATAAAAATATATTAATCCAATTTTTTAGCATGGCTATTCATATTTTAAGTATTTTAAAACATCAACTCTTGTTGCCTGATACGCTTTTGAAAGCACTACCAATAATGTTAGCGACAATAAGGCAAAGAAGCCGATTATAAACGGATAAATAGAGATTTCAATTCGATTCGCAAAATTCTCTAACCATTTGTTGAGTAAATAATACACTGGAAACAGCGCCATCAAAAAGCCAATTACACAAAAAACGATGTATTGTTTGGATAATTCTTTGAGTAAGACATTTGTTTCTGCTCCAAGTGTTTTACGAATAGCAATTTCTTTCATGCGTCTTTCAATAGAGTAGGATGCCAGAGCGAATAAACCAAAGAGAGCGATCATCATTACAATAACATTTAATAATGAAAAAAGATTTTTTTGCTTTACGTATGTTTTATAGGTTCGTAAATAATTTTTATCAATAAAATTATATTGAAATGGATAATCGGAATCCACTTTTTTCGTCCAGAATTTTTCAATATCCGCAATAGTCTGCTCCGTGTTTTCAGCTTCTAGTTTTACATAAATGTGGCTTAAATTCCCAATCATCCAATCCACAGTTTTGAAGTGAAAAAACACCATTGGAGGTACTTTTCCTTGTGGGCTAAAGAGACTAAAATCTTTTACTACTCCAATAATTTTGAGCTTATGATCATTCCAATCAACAATTTTTCCAATTGGGTTTTTCTCATTCATTATTTTTAAAGCTGTTTCATTGATCATCATCGAGTTTATAGTATCCGAAGCGATTTTTGGATCTAAATAGCGTCCTTGAGCCATTCCGATTTTCATCATTTCGAGCATACCAAAATCAACAGCCAAATTTTGACCTTGAATACTGATTCCTTTATAACTAAAACCAGAAGATGAATCATTACCGCCACCAAATCGGAATGCTCCCGTGGTGACTTGCTCTACCCCTTTAATTTTTGATATTTCATTTTTGACAGTTGTATAACGATCAAAAATTTGCTGCTCTGAATTTTTTGCAGTCTGAAGAGCTTCTGATTTATAATAAAATATTTCTAAAACTTGGGATCCAGAAAAACCTAGACTTTTAGTGCTTAAATAATGTACTTGCTCGTACACAATATAAGAACCAATAATAAAGAAGGAAGCAATAGCAAATTGCAGAATCAGCATTCCGTTTCGAAGCCAAACACCGCTTTTATTTCTTCCGAAATTCCCTTTCAATACTTTTAAAGTTTCAAAATTAGATACGTATATCGCTGGAAAAACGCCTGCAAAAATTACAGTAATTATAAAAATCAATAGTATCTGCAGGTAAAACTGATTTCCATAAATTATTAATTCTTTATCTAAAAACTCATTGTAATAGGGCAATGACAACTCAACAATAACTAGAGCTAGTAAAATGGAAGAGAGAACAGTAATAACTGTTTCAAATAAAAACTGTTTGATTATTTCTGTTTTCGATGCTCCTACAATTTTTCGGACTCCTACTTCTTTCGCACGGCGAATGGCATTTGCAGTAGCAAGATTTACATAGTTGACAATCGACAAAATCAAAATTAAAATAGACAATCCTGACATTATCAGCAAAAATTGATAATTTCCTTTTCCTTCTGGTGATCCCTGCCCTTTAGAATGTAATCTCGTGGCAGAAAGCGGCTCTAATATAAAATTAAACTTTCCATATTTTGATTCAAATTCTTTTGGACTGATTCCTTCTGCTTTTGCATCTTTAATTATTTTGTTTTGATAGTAAATTGAATTCAGTTTTTTGGAAAGTTTGCTTGCTTTTGAGGGATTTTTTAATTTAATAAACCAGCCATTATTAAAATTTCCCCACTCGTTTTTATCCTGATCAATCCTTCTTTTCATGTTATTTACAACAGCATCAGGAGCAATAGATGAGTTTTCTTTAATTTTATATACCGCTGTCACTGTTAGGAGTTGATTTTCATATTGAATTTGTTTTCCAATAGGATTTTCAGTTCCAAAAAAAAGTGCTGCCGTTTCTTGTTTCATCGCAATGCTGTTTTCATTTTGCAATGCAGTTTTTGGATTTCCCTGAAGAAACTCAAAAGGAAAAAAATCAAAGAAATCATTTTGAGCATTAAACAATTTTTGAATAATTATTTTTTTGCCCTTGTATTTGTATAGTGGCGATTCGTACCAATTTTCGCAATACATCATTTTTTCAATATTGGTATCATCCTTTAAGAATGGTTCGAATGTTACAGGTGCATTTGTCCAAACTCTGTTCTCTCCAATGTCGACCAAAACTTGAAAAACGGAATCTTTTTCAGGATTCCAATCGTTGTAACTTTGTTCATCATTCCAATATAAAGTAGCGAAAATCAATCCTGCAATTCCAATACTTAACCCCAAAATATTCAAAGCAGTAAAAAGCTTATTGTTCTTGATGTGATATAAAAATACATTTATCCAATTTTTTAACATGTGATTTGATTTTTTTATTTGATTGATGAACTTACTAAAATGCCTGATTAAGCAATTCGAGTAAGATGGTGATGATTGATAATATTATTTTGAAGATCATTTTTATACTTTAAAAACATCAACATTTCTTTGATTTGCTTTTTCAGAAATAACAACCCCATCTTTCATGTGAATGGTTTTTTGTGAAAAAGAAGCGTCATAATCGGAGTGTGTAACCATTAATATTGTCGCTCCGTTAGCATGTAAATCAGTAAGTAATTCCATTACTTCATTACCGTTTTTACTATCCAGATTTCCTGTAGGCTCATCGGCAAGAATGATTTTTGGGTCATTAATCAAGGCTCTTGCAACTGCCACACGCTGTTGCTGTCCCCCGGAAAGTTGCTGTGGATAATGCTTTAATCGGTGTGAAATTCCTAATTTGTTGGCGATTGCTTCTACTTTTTTCTTTCTTTCAGAAGTTGGGACTTTATTGTAAATCAATGGCAATTCGATATTGTCGTATACTGATAACTCGTCTATCAGATTGAAATTCTGGAAAATGAATCCAATATTTTCTTTTCTTGCTTTTGACTTATCTTTTTCTTTTAGCCCAATCATTTCTTGATTAAGCAATTTATAGTTACCACCAGAGGCACTGTCCAGCAATCCTACAATATTCAATAAAGTAGATTTTCCACTTCCCGAAGGTCCCATAATGGAAACAAAATCACCTTCCTTGATGGTTAATGAAATTTCATTTAATGCTTTAGTTTCAACTTCTTCGGTTCTAAATACTTTAGAAAGGTTTTTAATTTGAATCATAATTTTATTCGTTTTTTGATTGATGATACTTTATATAATTATTTATTTTTCTATTCTTTTAACTTTGTACTTTATTCGAAATTCAAAACTTCTACTTCCTTATAATCTTTATAGGATGAAGTAATTACCTGTTCATCGGCTTTTAATCCGCCAAGTACTTCATAATACAGTGGGTTTTCTCTCCCCAGTTTAATCGCTCTTCTTTCCGCCTTGTTTCCGCTGACTACAAAAATCCATTTCCCACTGGTCTCTTCATAAAAACTTCCTTTGGAAAGCACTAAGGTCTTGGTTTTTTCTGATAGATTTAATTTTACGCCAAAACTTAATCCCTGTTTTAAATCCAGTTTATCGGATGAAACAAAATCCAATTCCACTTGAAATCTCCCGTTTTTGATTTCGGGAATTAATTTGGTGATTTGAACCGTGATAGCTTTATTCTCAAAATCCACTGTTCCTTTTTGTCTCTCAGCAATTTTGTCCAAATAAAATTCATCCACATCGGCTACCAGTTTATAACCTTTCATAACATCAATAGTTCCTAAACTTACGCCTTGCGTATATGTTTTTCCTAAAATAGGTTCAAATGATGAAAGCCTGCCTGAAAGCGGTGCGGTGATCAAAAAATTCTTTTTATTATTTCTTAAAATAGAAAGACTTTTATCCATGATGGCAATGGATTGATGGAGCTGCCCAATCTGAATCTGATTTGCCGATTTTTCTTTTTTAACGCTTTGTTTGATAATGTTCATGCGTTCTTTTTGAAAACGATAATTTTCATTGGTATTTTCCCATTCATTTTTAGAAAGTATTTCCTGTTCAAAAAGTTTCTTGTTCAAATCGTATAAATTCTTGGCGTCCAAATAATCGTGTTCAATTGCAATTAAGTCTTTTTCTAAATTCAGCTCCTGATTTCTCAAATCGAGTTTGGCTTTGTTCAGATTATTGATTTGTTCTATAATCGCTGTTTCCTGTTGCATGTACGCCAGTTCTGCATTGGGATTGTACAATCGTGCCAACGGTTGTCCTTTTATGACCATATCTCCGTTTTCGACAAATATTTCCTGAACCGCTCCGCCTTCAATAATATTAATTAACATTGAATTTAAAGGGACAGCTTTTGCCTGAAAAGACATAAAATCTTCAAAAAAATCATTTTCGGCTGTCTTAACCGTGATTTCGTCTTTCTTTATTGTAAGACTTCTTTTCTTAGTTGCCGAAGTAAAGATGATATACCCAATGACTAAGATAATTGGCAAAGCGATTAAAAGATACTTATTTTTGTTAGTTTTACGTGTAATTATAGTGTCCATTTCTGATGATTTGATTAACCTAAAGTGATAATCGTGCCAAAAATTAAAACATTGTAATTCTTTTATTTTTAAGACTTTATTTTTAATCGAATTTTTAAAGTGTTCATTATCGAACATCTTTTGTCCGAAACCGAACAGTAATGAAATCGTTTTGATTTCAAATTGAAATTCAAAATGATGAAAAACGATTCCATTTTCAGAAAAAAAACAAATATTAGCCTCGAATGAAGAAGACCAACGCCTCAATTTTAGTCATAGACGATCAGGAAGACATTCTTTTTGCTTCCAAAATGCTTCTTAAAAAACATTTTGAAAACATTTATACGCTCAGTAATCCAAAATATGTAGTTGAATTATTGGCAAAAAACATCATCGATGTCGTTTTGTTGGACATGAATTACAGAATAGGATTTGAGGATGGTAGAGAAGGTTTATATTTATTAAAGGAAATAAAAACACTTTCGCCAAGAACCGTTGTTATTTTGATGACAGCTTTTGGGAAGGTTGAAACAGCTGTTGAAGGTTTGAAAGCTGGCGCATTTGATTATATTTTAAAGCCTTGGGAAAACGAAAAGTTGCTCAGCGTTGTAAAACAGGCTGTTGATAAAAGTCGGAAATTACGATACGTACAGACGGGTTTGAAACCCGTCTGTACAATTGATGGTGCGGATGATTTTTTCGTTGGTAATTCAGAGGTTATAAAAAAAGCTTATTCTCTGGCAGATAAAGTAGCCAAAACCGATGCCAATGTTTTAATTCTTGGCGAGAACGGAACTGGTAAATTTGTTTTGTCACATCATATCCATCTTCAATCGGAGCGGAAAAACGGTCCTTTTATCCATGTTGATTTGGGTTCATTGAATTCGAATATTTTCGAAAGCGAATTATTTGGTTATGTTCAAGGCGCTTTTACTGATGCTAAAGTTGATACACCCGGACGTTTCGAAATGGCGCAGAACGGAACTATTTTTTTGGATGAAATAGGAAATGTTCCGTTGCATTTACAGTCAAAACTCCTGCAGATTATTCAAACCAGAACAGTAACCCGATTGGGAGAATCAAAAGCGCGACCGCTGAATGTCCGCATTATTACAGCCACCAACCTGAATTTGAAACAGGAAGTTGCCGATAAAAACTTTAGAGAAGATTTGTACTATCGCATCAATACAATGGAAATCATATTGCCTCCATTGCGGGAACGAAATGAAGATAAAATTCCTTTGGCACAGTATCTTCTGCAAAAAATGATTGATAAATATTCACGTGACGAAATCACTTTTGACGAAAAAGCATTGGAACAAATAGCAAAACACGCTTGGAACGGAAATATCCGGGAAATGGAAAACCGAATAGAACGTGCCGTGATTCTTTGCGAGAACAACCTTATTACTATTTCCGATTTGGATTTGGAACAAATAACTGCTTACGAGGATAATCAAGATGATATTCAGCTGTCGGCTGTCGAAAAGACTGCTATCGAAAAAATCCTTTTTAAGAACAATAATAACATCAGCAAAACTGCCGAAGAATTAGGGTTGTCAAGAGCATCATTATATAGACGCTTAGAAAAATATAATATTACTACAAACTAATATGTATAAATCTTTGAAAACATACCATCACCTTTTTTTTCGATTAATTTTAATCCTTTCCTGTATTATAATCTCAATTTTTATTTTTCAAAAAGGATTGATTTTTTCGGCTACATTCGGTTTTCTCATAACTTTTCTATTCATTCTTGAAATGTATTTTTATCTAAAAAATGCCTTTTTGGTTTACGACAGAACAATTACCTCCATTTTGCAAAACGATTTCACATCAGATTTTTCAAAACATAAATCGTATCAAAATTATTCAAACTTATTCAAATTGTATGAAAATCTAAAAAACAAACAAAATGAACAAGTTTCAAAAGACATTGTTTACAGTTCAATTTTGAACAATATCGAAACTGGGATTATTATTTTGCAGAAAGGAGAAACCGACTGGAATATCTTTTTGATGAATGATTATTTTTCAAAACATTTTGATGTACCAAAGGTTTCCAAATGGAACTACCTAAAAAATCATTTACCTTCCCTATGCGAAATTATCGAAGAACGGGATTTTCAAGAAATTAAAACATCATTAGAAATACGTGTCAATCAACAGGATACACAAATATTTACAATACAAACATCTAGGAGTCAAGTTTTTAATCACGATTACTTTATTGTTTTGTTAGACTCTATTCAAAATGTAATTGAGAAAAAAGAGAAAGAGGCTTGGATTAATTTAATGAAAGTCATTTCACATGAGCTTTTGAATTCGATAACTCCGATTCGGTCACTTTCTCAGAATCTGCAGGATTTAGTACAGCAGGAAACGATTTCGGCAGAAGATTTGGATGACATGAAAACTAGTGTTGCCACGATGTTGAGACGAAGCGATCATTTACAGCAGTTTGTAGAAAGTTATCGAAAACTAGCCATGCTGCCATCACCACAAAAAGAAAATACAGAGTTGTTGAAGCTGATTGAAAACAGTATTCAGATTATGTATCCTATGTTCAAAAAGGAACAAATAGAAGTCATAAACACCATCTCATTCGACCGCAGGCTGAATATTGATCCTCTGCAAATGGAACAGGTATTGATTAATCTTTTGACTAATTGCATTTATGCTTTAGCAGACACAGAAAAAAAACAGATTGTAATTTCGGCTGAAGTCAAAGAAAATAGAGCTTTTATCATGATTAGCGATAATGGAATTGGTATTGAAGATGAGATTGAAAACAAAATATTTTTACCTTTTTTCACTACCCGAAAAGAAGGAGCCGGAATTGGTCTTACGTTATCAAAAAACATTGTGGAAGCACACGGAGGTTATCTAGCGCATAGAAATGCTGATGATACAACCACTTTTGTGATTTGTTTAGTTGATAACTAAATAAAGGTAATCTCTAAAAACTACTTTCAGAATTTTTAAAAAATCAGAAAGTAGTTTTTAAGTTTTCATATTTGAGAATTACTAAATGTACTAACAAAAACTATTCTTTCTGTTCAACATCAGTAATTTCGAAGACAACACTGTTTTCTTGTCTATATGACGAAACTTTCAACCCGATTTTCATCAAGAAATCACCAGAAAAAACATTTCCTGATTCTTCAAAAGTGTTTTTACCTTGTGGCATAATATTAATTTCTTTGACTTTATATTTTTTTGATGGATCAAGCCCTTCTAATCTTACTAAACCGTAATTTGACGGGACAAAAGCATAGATAAAGCATAGATAAAGCATGGATAGTGTATGAAAAAGCGGGAAGTAATTTTTAGAAGCTAATGCCCCATCCCAATATTAAGTTTTTAACGTTAACTTTTTCAAATCCTACAAAACTATAACGGCATAATAACTGCAACTTCCAAGGAAGAAATTGGCACTATTTTTACGATATTTTTGCCAATAATTCAAGATAAAAATAGAAATTCTTGAGAATAATCTGCAAAAAGGCTATATGTGATAATCAATACAACTTCGTCCAATGAAGTAGATAGAAATTTCGCCCTGCAAAACAATGCCTTATTTATGACCAAGCAGTATTCCTTGGCAATGCTTCGCGCAGATTTAAAAGACGCAGTTAAAAAATTTCTGGGACTTTGATTTGATGCAGACAATAAATTACAGCATCAATCTAAATATTGTTAACTTAATCCGTTTTCTTATCATTAATAATGATCCCATTTTTAACAATCATATCGTCTTCGATATCAAGGTCATTTTGGGTATCATCTTCTTGTTTTTGGGAATTATGGTCTAACTCCTTTTCCAATAATTTTTCGGTATAACCAGTACTCGAATTATTTTGATCATCAGCATAATCGGTATTCTCTTGATGTTCAAACTCTGACAATTCGTTATCGTGCCAATTTTGCTTAAGAGTATCATTCGTATTTACCGAATTATTTTCGCTTTTATCAAAATCAATATTGTTTTTCAAATTTTGATTTTCATCTCTTTCAGTGTCCATGTTTTATATTATTTTGAAGTTATTGTTGAATAAACCAAGTGATTACAAAATTGTAATATTCCATCAATAAACCCATTACATAACTTTTATAAAATGTTACACGATTTTAATCTTAGACTTTAATTTTAATAGTCATAAAACTTCAACTGCCTTACAATTTTAGAAAATGGCTGTAATAAATTAAATGGTTTTCAATCTAATAAACCATTAAAGGACAAAACCATAATCACTTAATAATTACTTATGACTTAGAAATAAAAAAGGAGATAAACTTGTTGTCAAGATTATCTGCTTTAAATTAATATTGACCTAAGTTCTATTTATTTTTTTCTTTTTGGAATGATGACAAAAATGCCTAATATTTCTGCTTCTAATTAACAATCGAACTCATGAATTGTAAGGAAGCAATAACGAACTTATTTTATCAATACCGTTTTATATTTAACCATATCTTTTAAAACAATACCGGTACCTCTAACAACGGCTCTTAAAGGATCTTCTGCAATATATACTGGTAAATCCGTCTTCAGCGAAATCCTTTTATCAAGACCTCGAAGCATTGCTCCTCCTCCTGCGAGATACAGACCCGTATGATAAATGTCTGCTGCCAGTTCCGGCGGCGTCTGTGAAAGCGTTACCATAATGGCGTCTTCAATTCTCTGTAATGATTTATCCAAGGCTTTTGCTATTTCCCTAAAGGTGACCAAAACTTCTTTAGGCTTCCCGGTAAGCATATCTCTTCCACGAACTGTCAAATCATCGGGAGCCTCTTCGAGTTCTTCCATTGCAGCGCCAACTTCAATTTTTATCGTTTCTGCAGAAGCTTCTCCAACATACAGATTATGATGCGTTCTCATATAATACAATATATCGTTGGTAAAAACATCTCCGGCAATTTTTAAAGATTTGTCACAAATTATTCCTCCAAGTGCAATGACGGCAATTTCTGTAGTCCCTCCCCCAATATCCACTATGAGATTCCCCTTGGGCTGCATCACATCTAAACCAATTCCAATTGCAGCAGCCATAGGCTCATGAATTAAAAATACTTCTTTTCCGTTTACCCTTTCGCAGGACTCCTTTACAGCTCTCTTTTCTACAGCGGTAATACCACTGGGAATACATACCACCATTCGGAGTGCGGGAGTAAAAAAACTTTTCTTTAATTCAGGGATATTTTTTATAAACCAACTGATCATTTTTTCTGAGGCATCAAAATCTGCGATGACTCCGTCTTTAAGCGGCCGGATTGTTCTAATGTTCTCGTGTGTCTTACCCTGCATCAAACTGGCTTCTTTTCCTACGGCGATAATTTTACCGTTTCTAATATCCCTCGCCACGATGGAAGGGCTGTCCACAACGATTTTTCCGTCATAAATTATTAAAGTATTGGCTGTTCCCAAATCCATAGCGATTTCCACCATCATAAAATCAAATAAACCCATAATATCGTTTTGTTTAAGAACGCTATTGTTATCGTTTTATTCTCAACACACTGCCAGAACACAATAGATTTATGATAATATTAATATTTACAAACGTTTGAATTCTCTAGCTGCACAAAGTATAGCTGCTTTCCAAAGTCGAAAACCAAAATCAAAACATTCCTTTTATAATAACACAGATTCAATCTCTTTATTTGTATTTTTACAATTATAATTACCAATCGATTATGAGCAATACTACATTTACAAAAAGCCCATTTGAAACTCTAATTTCATTCCATAAATTGATAGAAAATCTAGAGAAAATTGCTACAACCGATGTAGATTATCGCTCTAATTATGCCAAAGCGCTACTGAAAGAAATAGAGCCTTATCCTGAATTTAGAAACGGAATTACCGATTTTAACTTTATAAAAAAACACGAAGAATTAATCCACAATTTACTTGCCGATCTCTTCCCTACTGCGTTAACACATAATGAAATTAAAGCTGTTTCTATTCCATTTCAAAATGTAACTTTCAATTATACCGAAAGGTTTAAAAATATTCTCCAAAATGCAGGAATGACCTTTGACATGGAAATACGTGATTTTGAGGAGGATCAATTTTACATCCTTAACTGCATTCTGATTTTAAATTCATTTTACGGTCAGAATTTTGATTTCAACAGACCTTTATTCTATGACATTCCAAATGCAAATGGTGTCATGTACCATTATCGTATTTTGTATAATGCCGATTTTATTGAAGTTATACCAACTCAAAATGCACCAAAAATTACTCCAGAAGATATCAATCTGCTGATGAATAATTATGATAATATTGAACTTTGGAAAGAGAAATTCCCTCTTCAAAGTTGGTTATTAAAAGGTTTTGTAATAGTAAGCCTTTTTGACGTAACCCGAGAAAGTGCCATATCTAATTTAAAAAGTAATCTTTTAAGAACAAAATCTACTCAAACAAAATCAAGCATCAGTTTTGAATCTATTTTCAAATCCATTTTTAAAATTCCTGATTTAAGAATTGGCTTTGTCCTATACGATGAGGAAGAAGAAAAATTTACAATTCCGCCCTATAGTGATAAAATATCCAAAAGCTACATCTTGAATGGTATTGATGAGATGGATTGCAAAAACGGTATTTATGGTCATTGTCTTAAAACTATTTTAGAAGACAAAAAAAATATCATAATCTCTGATGTCGAACAATTTTCAGAAATTACAGGAAATGAAAAACTAGGTTCTCATTTAATACAGCAAGATATACAAAGCTGTATTTTTGCGCCAGTTATAAAAGACGATGCCATTCTTGGAATTATAGAATTGGTTTCTTCAAAACCAAGAGTTCTAAATAGCATTAATGCAATAAATTTAGATTTATTTTTGCCCTATCTCATTGATAATCTCGAAAGCTATAAAATCGACAAGCAAAACCAAATTGAAGCAATTATTCAAAGAGAATATACAGCGATACATTCCAGCGTTTATTGGAAGTTTAAACGAGAAGCACTGAAATATTTTCAGTCTAACTCTCCCACTAAAGATTATATTTTTAAAGAAATAATTTTCAAGGAAGTCTATCCTTTATATGGACAAATTGACATAAAAGGATCCTCGGAACATCGAAATAAAACGGTGAAAGAAGATTTAAAAAATCAATTAAACACCCTTATAAACCTCTTTGAAAGCCAAAAATCAAATGAAAGTTTTGTCCTGCTGGAACAAAGAATATTTGAATTGCAATCACTTAACAATGAACTAGATATAGAACTAAAAGCAGACACCGAACAACAAATTCAGAATTATATTGAATCCGAAATTCATCCTATCCTAAAAAACACAACGATGGATATTGAGCATGAAATCGTAAAACAAAACTATTTTGAAACCTTGGATGAAAAAACGGGAATGTTCTATCAGTCCAGAAAAAATTTTGATAATACCATGTCTATTATCAATAAAAAATTAGCCGTCATTTTGGACCAAAAACAAATAGAAGCCCAATTAATTTACCCCCATTATTATGAGCGTTTCAAAACCGATGGTGTAGAGCACAACCTCTACATTGGCGAATCTATTTCACCCGCAAAACCATTTGACAATCTCTATTTGAATAATTTAAGATTATGGCAACTGCAAACATTGTGCGAAATGGAGCTGGAACATCATCAGCTCAAAGCTACATTGCCGTATGAATTGGATGTTACTTCCCTGATTTTAGTTTTTAACTCTCCTATTTCTATTCGCTTTAGAATGGATGAAAAACGTTTTGATGTTGATGGTACCTACAATGCCCGTTACGAAGTGGTCAAAAAACGCATCGATAAAGCCAATATAAAAGGAACCAAAGAACGAATCACTCAAAAAGAAAAAATCACAATTGTCTATTCACATGATTCTGAACAAAAGGAATATTTGAAATACATAAAATACCTGCAATTCAAAAAAATATTGGAACCAGCCATCGAACAATTTGAAGTCGAAGAACTTCAAGGGGTATCAGGTTTAAGGGCTATTCGAGTAAAAGTAATCAATACCAATCTCAAAAATTACGCACAGGACGATACCCTTCACGATTTAATAAACGAACTGAATTAAAGTATTTAAAAATTAAATTTTGAGCATAAAAAAGAGAAAAAGTATTAACCCCCAATTGTTTTGAAAGCAACTACAAAAGCGATTACAGACAGTACAATTCCTATCATAAAAATATTATAGGCAATCCGCAATAATCGGTATTTTTTCTCCAAAACGATTCCCAAATAATATAAATCTTTAATCAATGAATTGTATAAGTATTCCCTGTCTTTCATCATCTCATTCATTGCCCATTGGTAATCCTCTAAAGGCATTTTGTAAAAATTACCGAAGAAAAGAAGGTTCACTTTCTTATCTTCAATGTCTTTTTTTGTAAAAAAACCTTTAGTAACTTTTGGTCGTGTCGAAAGGATGGCAAAAATAATGGTGATTACACTGGACATCAACATAATAAAAGTTGGGATGACTAAATGCGCATTTTTAGGGCTGTCTAATTTTGGAATTAATATAGAAAGCGCTATCGAAATAATAATTGCATTTACAGAAAGTAAAATATTAGCCTTACTATCAGCAATACCACTTAAACGGGTATGATTGCCTAAAGTAACACGAAATAATGTATCGATGCCACGCTCCGGTTTTTCTTCTTTCTCTTTACTTTTCTTTCTTTTGGGTAATTCTTCATTCATATTTTTTATTTTTTTTCGAAGTCGTTTTATGTTTTTTTCTTTTAAAGGCTGCCAATATTCAATCGCATACGGCGTATAAAACTGATGAACTTTGGATAAAAAAAATTCATTTTCTTTGTCCCACTCTATCTCGGTAAATACTTTGCCTTCTACATTTCCCCATTCTTTCCTTAAACCTTCACAGGTATGAACATAATCATCGTTCAGAATATGATAATAGTCTGCATCCTTTATTATTTTTTCAAAAAGAGTTTGAGGCACATATTCCTTGACTGTTGCCTTTATTAAACTGGAAACTTTCGAAATATACTCTTCAGATTTTCTTTTTTCCTCTAAAAAGTGAGTTGCAATTTTCACACTCGAATCTTCATGATTGTTACAGCCATTTGTATATCCCGTGTCATGAAACCAAGCCGCTATCAATAAAATCTCTTTATCCGAAAGGGAAATTTTTTCTTCATCACACAATCTGTTCACCGCGTTAACAACTCCTGTTGTATGGTTCAAATTATGATAGGTATATACACCGGAGAGTTTGCTTTCCATTAAATCGGATACAAAATCCTGAACTTGATTTACAAGAGTCATACATTATTTTTTACACGTCTAAATTATGAAATTGTTTTTTGAAAATCATTTTAAACCACAGAATAAATCTTAGTTTTCTTTTGATCATCACTATTTTAAGCCTATTTATTTAGAAAGCAAGACCGATTAATTAAATTCCTTTAATTATATTTACTTAATATCATTGAAAAATTATTACAAAACTCGATATTTGGCTAAATTTAAAATAACCAAATCTTCAATCTGTTGCCATTGGGCATAATCTTCCAAAGGTATAATTATTGAATTTATATCAAGTAAAGTAAGCAGAGGAAGATTGCGTTAGACTAATAGACTAACCAAAAACTAACCAATTTAAAGCATCAGACATGGGATTGTTTTCTAAAAATTGTTTCATAAAAGGGAGCGTTATCAATTTTGCCATCATTGTTTTGGTGCTCTTGTTGCAATCTTGTGCTACACAACACGCTCAATACGGTAAAAACATAGAAAATGAGGTCACTCAAAATGCATCCGATTCTTCAAGAATCGCCCACACCTTTTTCTTAGTTGGTGATGCTGGAAATGCTGACGAAGATAAAGCAAAAGAAACGCTCTCATTGCTTCAAAAAAGGTTAGAAAATGCAAATAAAAAAAGCACACTGCTATTTCTTGGCGACAATATTTATCCCAAAGGTTTTCCAAATTCAGACATTCCGTCAGAACAGGATTTAGCCAAAACCAAACTCACAAATCAGTTACAATTATCCAAAAACTTCAAAGGAAAAATCATTTTCATCCCAGGAAACCATGATTGGTACAGCGGAATTTCGGGATTAGAACGTCAGGCAAAATTTATAACCAATTATCTAAATGACAAAAAAGCCTTTTTACCCCAAAAAAGTTGCGGCATCGAAGAATTAAAAATTGACAAAAACATTATTTTAATCACTATCGACAGTCAATGGTTTCTGGAAGATTGGGATAAATTCCCCACTATAAATGATAATTGCAGCATCAAAACCCGTGAAGATTTTTTTGACGAACTGGCAAGTATTTTAAATAAAAATCAAGACAAAACTATAATCCTGGCACTTCACCATCCGTTGATGACCTATGGTTCCCACGGCGGACAATTTTCGGCAGAAAAAGAACTTTTCCCTTTGGAACAAAAAATTCCGTTGCCGGTTATTGGTTCAGTCATCAATTTGGTTCGGAAAACATCGGGCATCAGTCCACAGGATATTCAAAATAAGGTGTATCTCAGTTTTACAAAACGGGTGAAAACACTTTTGCAGAATCAAAAAAATGTCATTGTAGTATCGGGTCATGACCATAATTTGCAATACTTGAATAAAAACAATATAAGACAAATCATTAGCGGAGCGGGTTCAAAATCTGAAGCGGCCAAAGCGGTCAATCCAACTGATTTCTCTTATGGTGGCAATGGCTACGCCACATTAACGCTTTATAAAAACGGAGAAACCAAAGTATCCTTTTATGGCAATGAAAACCAACAAGAAAAGGTACTTTTCGAACAAACCATTATAAAAGTTCGAGATACTGTTGCTCCAAAAAATCTATCAACAAAATTTCCTGCAACGATTACTACATCGATTTATTCTAAGGAAATGACAAAAAAAAGCATCCTTCATAAATTTCTTTTTGGCCTGCATTATCGAAAATATTACAGCTTACCCATTGAAGCCAAAACGGCGACTTTGGACACCCTTTTTGGTGGCGTCAAACCCATAAGAGAAGGTGGAGGACATCAATCAAGATCATTACGGCTTGCCGATGCAAATGGAAAAGAATATGTAATGCGCGCCCTCAAAAAAAGCACTTCCCGTTTTCTGCAATCAGTGGTTTTTAAAGACCAGTTTGTTTTGAATCAATTTGATGATACTTATGCCGAAGGCTTTTTATTTGATTTTTACACTACTTCCCATCCTTATACCCCATTGGCTGTTGGAAATCTAGCCGATAAAATTGGCGTTGCGCATACCAATCCTCTTTTATACTACATTCCAAAAGAAACAATTCTAAAGGGCTTTAATTATAATTTTGGAGATGAACTCTATCTCGTAGAAGAGCAGCTGACAGACAATCAAAAAGATGCTAAAAGTTTAGGAAAACCGTTAGATATTATCAGCACGGATGACCTAATGAAAAACATGCATAAAGATGAAAAATATACCATCGATGAACCCTCCTATATCAAAGCCCGATTATTTGACATGCTTATTGGAGATTGGGACAGACACAGTGATCAATGGCGCTGGGGCGAATACAAAGAGGATGGAAAAATTGTGTACAAACCCATTCCTAGGGATCGAGATCAAGCTTTTACCAAGTATGACGGAGCGCTCTTATCGTTATTAATGAATATGCCTGCTTTACGTCATCAGCAAAGCTTTAAGGAAGACATTAGAAATGTAAAATGGCTAAACCGCGAACCCTATCCGCAAGATATTAAGTTCCTAAAAACTGCTACTGAAAAAGAATGGATTGCACAGGCAAAATACATTCAGGAACACCTTTCGGATGCTGAAATTGATGGTGCTTTTTTTAATTTACCCAAAGAAGTTCAGGACGAAACAATTGAAGACATCAAACGTAAATTAAAAATAAGAAAAACGAAACTGCAGAGCTACGCAACAGAATATTACAAGGTTTTACAAAAAACGGTTTTGATTGTCGGAACAAACAAGAAAGACAAATTTATAATTACCCATACCTCAAAAAACAACACTGAAATAGCAGTTTACAGACTAAAAAAAGATGGTGATGAATTGCTTTATACCAAAAGTTTCAATGCAGCTAAAACCAAAAACATTTGGATTTACGGTTTGGATGACGATGATATGTTTGAAGTAAAAGGAGACTTTAAATCAGGTATAAAAATTCGATTAATTGGTGGGCAAAATAATGACAGCTATACAGTTAAAAACGGCGAAAAAATAAAAATATACGATTTTAAATCCAAACCAAACACCTACACTTTAGACTCAAAATCCAAAACCTTCTTGACAGATGATTACGAACCAAATTTTTATAACTACGAAAAAGTAAAATACAATGCTTTGACAGGATTCCCATTTGGAGGCTACAATCCGGATGATGGGGTAAAATTAGGCATCGTTGCAGGCTATACGGTAAACAAATTTAATCAATATCCATACACTCAAAGACATACATTGGTGGCCAATTATTTATTTGCCACCAGCGGTTATGAATTTATTTATAATGCCTCTTTACCAAGAACTTTTGGCAAATGGGATTTCGAAATAGAATCAAAATTCACGAGTCCAAACTTCACCATTAATTATTTTGGCTACGGAAATGAAGCCGTAAATAATGATGATATTTATGGAATGAATTATAATAGGGTTCGATTGAGTACACTAAAAGGCGCACCCTCCATAAAAAAAGTAGGACGTTATGGGAGCGAAATTAATTTCGCCACGACTTTCGAAAAATTAAGAGTCGAAGAAACTACTGGTCGTTATATCAACATTCCAGGAGCTGTAAATCCAAATGTTTTTGATAACCAACAGTATGTGGGAGCCACAATGAAATATAGTTTTGAGAATTATGATGTTCCATCGCTTCCTACTATGGGATTTGGATTTTCGGTGGCGGGAAGCTGGAAAATGAATGTGGACCAGACGCAGACTAATTTCCCGGCATTGGACGCAAAAATTAATTTCAATCATAAAATTGATTCAAAAGGTCAGTTCGTTTTAGCCACAATTTTGAAATCAAAAGTACTGTTCAATAACAATTTCGAATTTTATCAAGGTGCAACTTTGGGCGGTGATTATGATTTGAGAGGTTTCAGAAACGAACGATTCTTGGGAAAATCTTCTTTCTACCAAAGCACGGACTTACGCTGGAATATCGGGAAAATTAAAAAAAGCATTGTCCCGATGTCTTACGGAATTTTAGGCGGGTTTGATTACGGAAGGGTTTGGCTGGATGGAGAAGATTCTAAAAAATGGCATCAGTCCATTGGTGGCGGTATATGGATAAACGGACTCAATGTAATTACCGGAAGAATTACCTATTTCAAAGGTACCGATGACCGAGCCAGAGTTGCTTTTGGTTTAGGGTATGGATTTTAGTTTTGAAAGAGTCACTTCATAAACGTTTCCGCCAATTTTATTGGTCTTTTCATCAGCAATAATGAGGGTTTCATTGTTCTTAAAACAAACCGCTTCCTTTTGGGAAAAATGATTTAATTTCAATTGTGACTGTTTGCCTTTTAGAAAATTATCCCCTTTAAAATTCTCCAGCAAAACAATTTTATCGTGGGTCAAAAGAACTACTTTGGAAGCATCTGGACTAATGGCGGCACTGGTAATCGCGCAATGATTATAGTTGTCGCCACTGTTTAATTTCCCCATTAAAACCGCTTGATGAAAACCTGCTTTATTTGGAATTTTATACACTAAAACGGTGCCGTCAAATCCTTTGCTTCTATTCTTTGTAAAGAGATAAAAATTGCCATTATATTCAAAAAAACCTTCCACATCAAAGAATAGTTTTGTCTTTTTGGGCGGAAATTCTTTTTGCTCAGGATACGAAAACGAAATTCTGTATGCCGGAACAGCATTTTCCTGATTTAATGAATTTTTATCAATTTTATAAATGCACAAATCTTTTCGATCATTGTCATTGTTGCCAAAATCGCCTATATACAGATTTCCTGCTTTGTCTTTTGTTATGTCTTCCCAATCTATATTCGAGGTGTTTTCTATAGTTATCGTTTTCTCAACGGCACCATCTAGGGAGCTTAATCCATAAATTTTATTGGCATTACCACTATCTTCCAATGTCCAAAATAAATTATCCCTTTCGGAATAAACAATCCCCGAAACTTCTTTTAATTTTTTAGACAAACTATAAAGTTTTGTCAGCGTGCCAGAACTATTTTGGCAAGCTAATAAGATGAAAGCGACTGTAATCGAAATAAAATTTTTCATAGATTTCTTAAATAGACACAAAAATAACTTATAATCTCTTACCATTTTTATATCAGTGATAATTTTAAAAAACAAAACCCATTCCTTTCGGTTTGGGCTTCTTGCTTCAATTTTAGTCTTACAGTTCGATTGTTTTTTATCTTTTTAATTAACTCCAACAACAGCTTTCAATTCTATATACTTTTCTAGGGTTTTAAAGTTATGTCCCTTATCTTTCATCGATTTAATAAAAGCAGGAGAAACTCCCATAGATTTTGCTCCAATAACATCATCTATATTTAGGTCATTAAACCCTAGATTTTTATATTCACTAATTAAATCTGGAGTTATATTCTGTGATTTCAAAGAAAATAAGTCATCAAGTTTAATGTTTTTATAGCCTATCTTTTCAAATTCACCTATATATTTTGGAGTAATATTTAAAGATTTCAAAGAAAACAAATCATCAGGTTTGAGATTGCTATAACCTACCTTTTCAAACTCATTGATATATGCTGGAGTAATATTTAAAGATTTAAAAGATATAAGATCATCATTCGAAAGATCATTATATCCTAAAGCTTTAAAAGAATCAATAAATGCTTTATCAATATTCATCGATTTAAATGTAATGATATTATCCCCGGTTTCATCATCGTCATTCCCATTGGTTGAATTATGAAAATCGGTAATGAATTTTCCGTTAATATCTAGAGATTTTAATGCTATAATATTATCGACAGGAATGTTTTTATAACCCGCCTGACGTATTTCGTCGATGAAATCTTTATCTATCCCCATTGATTTAAAAGAAATCAAATCTTCCAAATCAAAATCAGGAATATTGGCCTGTTTCATTGAAGTAACATAATTTTCATTTATATCTAATGATACCAAAGAAATCAATTCGTCTTTATCTACATTCCTGTAACCGTTTTTCTTCAGCATTTTTAGATACGAAACTTTCACATTTACCATAAAGAAAACCATAATATCACTGTCATTGGCAACGGTAACACCTTCTTGGGCCATTTCTTTGCTGAAATTTTTGTCACCAGTAAATTTATAAGTTCCCATCCCATTGTTTCCTTCAAATTTCCCTCCAAAATTCATGGTTCCGGCTTCGCGAGTCAATGTAAATTCGCCTTTCATGTCCTTTGTCAGTCCTTTCAATTCACTCAACTGAAAAGTAGTTGACGAATTATTTTCTTCACCGTTTCTAAATTGAATGTTTACTGTATTCCCTTTGATAACTGCAAACCAGCTGCCTTCAGTTTCCATTCCGTTTTGAATGTTTGACTGCTCTTTAGGCTCTTCATTTAAATTTAAAGTTTGGCCTTGCGCTACCGGTTGATTAAAAAGGCAGACAAACAAAACCAATAAAGGCAACAGGAAAAAATAGTTCCAAGTTGTGTGCACGCTTGATTTTTTTGAATTCATCATAATGATTCGTTTTTTGATTAATGATTGATTATAATTAGTTGTAAGACTCAATGGAAAATGGGGCGCTGCTACTTTGAGCAGGCTAAACTGATAACTCTCTTTTTCAACAGCATCCTGCTGCAGCATTTCGTTATCAGTCAAAAATTCAAGATTGCTCTCCAATGCTTTTCGCCATTGCCATGCAAAAGGATTAAACCATTGAAAAATAAGAACAACCTCCGAAAGTAAAAGATCAATAGTATGTTTTTGCTCGATATGAATTTTTTCATGCTGCAAAATCTGATTATACGTTTCCCACTCGTATTTCTCTGGGTTGATAAAAATATTGTTGGCAAATGAACAAGGAGCTTTGTCACCGGTTATTTCCACAATTCGGAACTTCCCGTCCTGAATCGCCGATAACGAATACGCTCTATAGAACAGCACGCAAGCCTGCATCAAAAAGTTAAGCGTAAAGATTAATACGCCAAACCAATACAAATAAACCAGCCATTGTAGCAACAAGTCTACATCAAATGTCTGTTTTGTCTGTTCAACTAAGACTTCCTGTACTGGCGGTGATTTTAATGCCATTGTTTGACTTTTGGCAACAGCCGCTTTCGCCAAAGGAATGTGCTTTTCCACCGCCTCTTTCCTTAATGATAATTGCTGAGGAACCGGAAGCAATGGCAAAATAAAAGCCAAAATCATACAGCCAAGCAAGACAAACCTATTCAAGTGAAAGAAAGTTTCTTTCTGCAAAAGCAGTTTATAAAACACAAGACAAGCAGAAAGAATAAGCGCTGTGTACAGAATATAAGGTATCATACTTTATCTTTTTTAATGATGTTTACAATTTCATCCAGTTCCTTTTCGGTAAGTTTTTGCTCTTTTGCAAAAAAAGCAAGCATTCGAGGATACGAATTATCAAAATACTGGCTCACGACATCCTTCAATGCAAATTGCTGATACTCTTCCCTACTGATTACTGGAAAAAAACAATGCATATTCCCTGTAGTTTCATGATTTAGAAAACCTTTTTCCTCAAGGATCTTCACTATTGTCGCAACACTATTATAATGCGGTTTCGGATCTGGCAACAATGGAATTACATCCCTAATAAAGGCTTTGTCCAAATCCCAAAAGACCTGCATAATCTGTTCTTCTCGTTTAGCTAGTTTTATCATAGTCAAAAATATTTTGACAAATATAACTACTAATTAATTAGTAGCAAAACTAATTGATTAATATTTTAACTAATTATTTAGTGGAAATACTAATTCATTAATAATACAATCAGAAAATAAGCATTTAAATTAGGCTACCGTAACAGGCTATCCACTCCAAGTCCGCAGTCATCGCCCAAAAAAACATAAACCCAAAACGAGCTTCCGCTGGTCACTGTTTTGGGTTTTGTTTTTTAAGAGCTCTTTCCCTTGCGGGCTTTCCGTTGCTATCCTTGGCAGAAAGCGGGAACAAGGAACTTTAGCATTTCAGTTTAACATCTAAAATAATCGAAATTTTGAAAGAAAAAAAACTGCAATGGCTTTCAAAAATTATTATATTTGAAAGAATATGCTTAATTAGAAATACTTATCTGACTTGCTTAAAAGTAATGTATTAAAGCAAATTTATAAGCTATATATACTAGTTTACAGGAACGTACCAAAAAACATAAGAAATATGAAAAAATCAAAAGTTATTGTTCTATTATTTTTATTATCAAATCTTAGTTCATTTGCCTGCCTAAATGGTGAATCTAAAGAATTAAAAAATGGTGATTATTTATATATGGATCATGCCAACAGACTTCCTTTTGGTCATAATTATTTCTATAGACAATTTGAAGAAATTAAATTTCGGTTAGACAATCTTTACAAAAAAACAAAGGATATTGCATATTTATCAGACAAAGGGCTAATACTAATCTTGCAAAAAAAATATACAGAAGCATTAGAATTATATTTGAATATTGAAAAAACAAATCCAAATAGATATTCAACAGCGTCGAATATTGGAACTATTTACGAATTAATAGGAGAAAATAAAAAAGCATTAGAATGGATTAATAAATCCATGAAAATAAATCCAAAATCTCATAATGAGTCTGAATGGTTACATTCAAAAATATTAGAAGCAAAAATTAACGGAGAAGAATTTTATACATCTGAATTTATTTTAGGAGTAAATTTTGGAAATGAAGAACTACCAATCTCTAAAATAAAGAAAACAGAAATAGATAAATTGTATAAATCAATATTCTTTCAACTCAATGAAAGAATTTCGTTTATCAAACCAAAAGAAAAAATTATTGCTATGCTTTTGTTTGAACTTGGCAACTTATCAATCATTAAAAAAGAATTTAGAAATGCAAAAGACCTTTTTGAAAAAGCTAAAGAATATGGATTAGAAAGTGATTTACTTAACAAAAGAATCAACTTTGTATATAAAAAATTAGAAATTAAAAAAGCAGTATCTCAAAAAAAAGTTACAAAAAAAAGTTGAGGAAATCGATTTGACAAAAACTACAGTATTAATAATAGGGATAATCTTAGGCATTATTTTAATTGTTTTAATCTTAAAACGCAGAAATAAATAAAAACCAACTAACGCTCGTATGCCAATGTTCTCTAGTGTTCGTTTGCACACGAGCAACAGAAGGAGTGTAAATTTTGAATAATATAAAGCAACTTTTAATTAAAAATTACCTTAAATTTTTACAAAAAAACAATTATGAAAAGAATATTTAGATTTATAATTTTAGTCCTTTCATTTAACGCTTCAGCGCAAGAAATGTCTAACAATATGGTTGTAGCTGAAGAAGACAACAGAAATGGAAATGGGTATTATACCAGTTATTCAGCTGCGTTACAAAATCTTAATGATGTAAAAAAACTTGACATCCAAAAAGAAGATTCTGACCTATTTCTAAACAGTCAAACGTATTTTCCAAACTTAAATGACTTGGTTATTAATTTTTCTAAAAAAGTTTACAAGTCTAGAGATTTTGAAAATTTTAATAATTTAGAAACCATAGTAATTAGTTATTCTTGGAATTTAACTAAACTTCCTGACAACTTTACTTCCCCGAAATCTTTAAAAAAAGTTTTCATATATAATTGCGGATTATTTGACTTAAATGAAAACTTTTTTTCGAATCTAAATATAAAATCTGTTGGAATTTGCGGAAATCATATAAGCAAATTACCTCCAATACCATTGAATAATACTATACAGTATCTTAATATTGGATACAATCCTATATCGAAACTACCTGCAGATTTTGAAAATTTAAAAGAACTAAAAACATTGTCACTAAAAGGCACTGATTTTGAGACATTCCCAAATGAAATTCTCAAACTAACAAAAATTGAAAATTTAGAATTAAGCAAAACAAGAATATCAAACATACCAATTGATTTAATTAAACTTAAAAACTTGAGGAATTTATATTTAGTAGGTTTAAATATAAGACAAATCCCTTCTTCACTAAGGGAATCTAAAGTAGCAAATGTTTGGATCTCTGATGAAAACTTGAGCAAAAAAGAAAAAAATAATATCATAAAATCTCTTCCAAAAAAATGCACTATCTATTGGACATCAAGCTATAATCAAATGCTGGATATAAATGAAAAATGTTATTGCGAAAGATAATGAAAGTATAACAACTGCTGCAGTGCCGGGACGATATGATATAATAAAGAACAAACCCATCAAATGCTAAAGACAACGATTGAATTAATAAAACATTTAAAACTTGACAAATCAGAACGAGAATTGGCAATTATAGAGTCACTCGTTTATGCTATAGTAAAATGCGGCGACAAAAGTGATGCTGATGCAATTCTAAATCAGTATTTAACTAATCCCAGTGACTTTCATTATTCCTATTTATTACCTGTTTTAAAAAAATTTGGAGACGATTCTTTTGCCGAACAGATTTTCAATGTATCCATTAGCCAGACCAAATTAAATGAAAATGCAGATTCAGAAATTTTGGAAGTTTTAGGCCATTTAAAGTACAGTCCAATAAAACCAATTCTAGCAGAGTATGTTTTTGGAAACACGGATGATGACTATTATGTTGCAAAAAATGCAGTTTTAGGATTGATAAATTTCGACTGTGCGGAATATCAAAACGATATTGAAACAGCAATTGACAAATGTTATGGAAAAAACCTGTTTCCTGAATTTGTCCCTGCATTAGTCTGCAAATTAAAAAACAGGAATTCTATTCTTGAAAAGCTTTATGAACTGGGATCTGAATACGCCTCGACAGACTGTAATGCCGGAATAATACTTGGGTTTTCGCTTTGTGGAAAAGAAGGAAAGCACTATTTCAGAAAAGCTCTTTTTAACCAAAATTGGGAAACATATTCCTCTGGAACAGGAACAATTCATTATGCCTATAAAGGATTAAAAAACTTAGGCATAACTTTTAAAGAATTATATCACGAGATAAAATTGGTTTCCGACACGGAAAAGATTAAATATTGCCTGAATGTTTTTTTTGCCTTACTTGAAAGAAGAATTGACGATATTGAAATCAATAAAAAAGAACGTTTTGCAGACATTCATATATTATTATTTAAATGGAAAAGCGAAAACAAAAGTGATAATCTAATTGACTTGGCAGAGATTGTTGCCAAAAGTGATGAAGCTTATGAAATACGAAAGCTAGTTGAAATGAAAATGAATGAAGAAGCAATACTCGAAAATTACAGCCGTTAACACTTTGCTGCAATAGATTTGGATAATTCGCTTAATGGAAAATTTTGCATTTGTGATGATTTGGCAAATCCGAATAATTGGCTTAATTTAATCCCAAACCCGCTGCAGTAGCAAGAAGTTGATGACAAGTTAAACAACAAATAAGATATACAACCAAATGAAAAAAATAATATTTAGTTTTTTAATAATTAATTTATTTGCTTGTAATTCGCAGACCAAAAAGGTTGAACCTAAAAATGAAAGTTTAATTCAAAAATCAATTGAAAAAAATACAAATGATGAGAAAGAATCAATTGTTGATTACAATCTGATTTTAGAAAATAAAAAAATTGAAAATATTGAAATTTCCCAACTAAGTATTGGAAATTTAAATTTACCATCTGGAAAGATAATTGTTTGTGACCCTTTAGTCTATACAGAATTGATTCCCTTATCTAAAAACGTAAGCCCTGGGAATTATCCAATAAAAATCTATATCGCTAAAACAAAAGAATCGGGCGATAGATTTGCTTTGGCTAAATTGGAAATCAGTGACAAAAAAGCCGTTAAATGGATTCTTGCTTTAAGAGAAAACGAAAATAGTAATGAACTAAAAGAAGATGATTCCTTTTTTGGTTTTTCAGTTGATGCTGGTTTAGCAAGTTTTTTTGATTATAAAACAGGTTTAGAATTTGAAAAATTTCAAAAAGAATTTTATAAAAAAAATTCAACTAAAAACATTTATGATGATTTTTTTGAAACTGAATTTAAAAAAAATGCAGTTAATAAAAACGACTCAAAAGATGTTGGAAATTGGATTAATTACACGTTTCCTAAAACAGAATTAAATATCCCAATGTTTCAATCAGGTTTTGGCGATGGTTTATATCCAGCATATTGGGGAATTGATGCAAATGGAAAAATCACATCATTGATAATCGATTTCTTCGTTGTCGAATTACCAGAATTGAAAAAGCATTAGTTATTGAACCTAATGACCAAATTAATAAACGAATCAAAAGTAAAATAATGAATGTAATCGATGGAAAAGTAAAAAGACCAACGTTTAAAGAAACAATATGACCCCACTAGCACTCATTCATCAATGTTTTCTGGTGCTCGTTTGCAACGAATACATACTTAAATTAGAATGTAAATTGAAGCGTTTGCAGTGCGGTTAAATCCCCTAATTCTGCAACAAATAGTATACAAATCTTAGATTATGACCTGCTTAAAAATGGCTCTTTTGAAAAAAAATGAAAAAAATATTGATTCTGAAACGCTTGTTTCAAAAATAGTTTTACATTTGCAAAATAATATTTAAGTCTTATGGCTCGCTGTGTAGAATTTAACGAGGTCGAAAAAATTGAAAAAGCAATGAATGTCTTTTGGGAAAAAGGATATAATGCTACTTCTATGCAGGACTTAGTGGATGCTATGCAGATCAACAGAAGCAGTTTATACAACACCATTGGCGACAAGCATCAATTATTTATGAAATGCATTGGCAATTATTTTGATAATGCCATGCAGGAAATAAAAGAAAAAGTAGCCAAGGAAACATCCGCCAAAGCAGCACTTATCAAAGTTATTACTGATAAAGCGGATTGGATTATTTCCTGTGACAAAGGTTGCTTGGGTATGAAAACGATTTTTGAAATTGCTCCTGATGACTGCATTGTCCGAAACGTAATGAGCAAAAACAATGATATTTTCATTGAATATATGGCCACAATTGTTCAAAAAGTTATGGACAACGGCGAAATGGACGATACAGAAGATGCTGCTTTAATGGCTGAATACATTGCGACTTCTTTTACCGGATGGAAGCAATCGTATATCCTTCATGGAAATCCAATCAAGATCAAAAAAATGTCAGAATTCCTGATTAAAAATATATTTAAATAACCCTTTTTTTTACCTACTTTCTGAAACGTTTATTTCAGAAAACAATACACAATAAGCATACGAATTTTTAAATTACAGCATTGATTCTGAAACGATTATTCCAGAATCATGACTACAGCCAATTACTAACCTTTAAATAAAAAACACGATGAATTCTGAAACGTTTATTTCAAAAACAACTGCAATATTTAAGACAAATTTAAAACTAACTCTAATCATGAAAAAACTTACCCTTTTAAGCTTGATGGCTGTATTTTTAATCAGCTGTGCCGATAAAACGCAGGCACCTGCCGCTGCGCCCGCTCCTCTCCTGCCCGTTATGGCAGTAACTACTGAAAACACTACTACCGATGCTGAATATCCTGCCGCTATACAGGGAACTGTAGATGTTGAAATCCGCCCGCAGGTAAGCGGGAACTTAGACCGAGTTTTGGTCGATGAAGGGGCTTATGTTACTAAAGGGCAGGCTCTATTCAAAATAAACGAACGTCCTTACCGTGAGCAGTTAAACAATGCTTTGGCTAGTCTTCATGCTGCCGAAGCGTCTTATATCAACGCACAGCTCGAAGTTGATAAACTAACTCCATTAGTTCAAAACAAAGTGGTTTCTGATTATCAATTGAAATCGGCTAAAGCTTCCCAGAAAATTGCTGCTGCCAATATCGAGCAGGCCAAAGCAATTGCAGCTTCAGCAAAAATCAATTTAGGATATACCAATATTACAGCTCCAGTAAATGGATACATTGGAAGACTGCCAAAAAAACAAGGAAGTTTAGTTTCTGCAACAGATATTGATGCATTGACAACTCTTTCCGATGTTCAGGAAGTGTATGCTTATTTTTCGTTGAGTGAAACTGACTTCATTCAATTTAAATCAAAATATGCCGGAAACAGCATTGGTGACAAAATCAAAAACCTGCCTCCAGTTACATTAATATTAGCTGATAACAGTGCTTATCCGCAAACAGGGAAAATCGATATGGTCGATGGACAATTTGACAAGACCACTGGAGCTATTACTGTAAGAGCTACATTCCCAAATCCACACAAAACGTTACGTTCTGGAAATACAGGAAAAATCCGTTTGGGAATGGAACACGACGATGCGATTCTGGTTCCGCAATCGGCTACTATCGAAATGCAGGATAAAATATTTGTTTTTGCGGTAAGCAAAGACAATAAAGTTACCAAAATGCCTATCAATGTTATCGGAAAAAGCGGTGCCAACTATCTTATCAAAGACGGTGTGAAAGCGGGCGACCAGATTGTATTAAGCGGTATCGACAAACTTCAGGAAGGACAACTAATTCAGCCTGAAAAATCAGTAGCAAAAGTGGCTCAAATCATTAACAAAAAATAATTTTTACAGATGTTCAAAATATTTATACAAAGACCCGTACTGGCAACCGTTATCTCCATTTTACTGGTGATATTAGGAGTACTTGGACTTACGAAATTGCCTTTACAACAGTTTCCTGACATTGCGCCTCCCTCGGTTTTGGTCACAGCGGTTTATCCGGGAGCCAATGCAGAAACGGTGTTGCGTTCTGTTGCGCCATCACTGGAAGAATCTATAAATGGTGTGGAGAATATGACTTACATGAGCTCCACCGCCAGTAATGATGGTACTTTAGCTATTACAGTTTTCTTTAAATTGGGAACCGATGCTGATCAGGCAGCAGTAAACGTTCAGAACAGAGTGGCACAAGCTACAAGCCAATTGCCTGCAGAAGTGGTACAGCAAGGAGTTATCACTGCCAAACAGCAAAACAGTTTTATCATGGCAATCGGTATGTATACCGAGGATGAGTCCAAATATGACCAAACGTTTGTTGCCAATTATGCTCAAATCAACATTATTCCCGAAATTAAACGTATTCCAGGAGTTGGTGCTGCCAGTATTTTTGGAGGCGTAAAAGATTACTCTATGCGCGTTTGGCTGAATCCAACTCAAATGTCAACTCATAATGTGACACCAAATGAAGTTATGGCTGCGATTCAGGATAAAAGTCTGGAAGCTGCTCCGGGTAAATTTGGAGAAAGAAGTACCGAAGTTTTTGAATATGTGATTAAATACAAAGGAAAACTAACCAAACCAGAAGATTATCAAAATATTGCCATCCGTTCGAATTCTGATGGTTCTATTCTTCGATTAAAAGATGTGGCAAGAGTTGAACTTGGAGCTTACTCCTACAACAGTTTAACACGTTTGAATGGTAAAAAAGGAATCGTAATTGGTGTTATTCAGCTGGCGGGTTCTAACTCGAATGATATTCAGATTGCGATTAACAAATTGATGGTTAAAGCCTCCAAAGATTTTCCTGCCGGAATAAAACACAATATTTTCTACAGCACAAAAGTGTCGCTGGATCAGTCTATTGAACAGGTGGAGCATACTTTACTGGAAGCTTTTATATTGGTATTTATTGTTGTATTTATCTTTCTTCAGGATTTTAGATCGACATTAATCCCCGCAATTGCTGTTCCGGTGGCTATTTTAGGAACGTTCTTCTTTATGCAGTTATTCGGATTTTCGATCAATCTTTTAACGCTTTTTGCTTTAATCTTAGCCATTGGTATTGTGGTCGATGATGCAATTGTCGTCGTCGAAGCCGTGCATGCCAAAATGGAACACAAACATCTGTCTCCAAAAGTAGCAACGCACGAAGCGATGCACGAAATTACCGGAGCGATTATTTCTATTACGCTCGTAATGGCTGCTGTATTCCTGCCGGTTGGTTTTATGGAAGGTTCAACTGGAGTTTTCTACCGTCAGTTTGCTTTCACTATGGCAATTGCTATTGTAATTTCAGCAGTTAATGCTTTGACTTTAAGTCCTGCCCTAGCCGCTTTGTTCTTAAAAGACAATCACGCTACGCATGGCGGCAATGCTCCTTATGAGAAAAAAGGATTTAAAGAGAAATTCTTTACTGGATTCAATAATAGTTTTGAATCGTTAACCAACCGTTATGTGGGTGGATTAAAATTCTTAATTCGTAACAAATGGGTTAGTTTAGGCGGATTAGCATTAATTACTATTGCAACGATTGTAATGGTAAAAACGACTCCATCAGGATTTATTCCAACAGAAGATCAAGGATTTATTGCTATTGCAGTGAACACTCCTTCGGGAACTTCTCTAGACGGAACTCAAAAAGTAATGACTAAAGCCGAAAATATTTTGAGCAAATTAGAGGCTTCAAGAGATGTTACTGCTATTTCAGGTTTTAATTTATTGACAAATTCTACAAGCCCATCATCGGCAGTTGTTTTTGTATTGCTTAAACCGAATGAAGAGCGCGGTAGCATTAAAAATATTGATGAAATAATGAATCAGGTTCGTGGCAAATTGGGTGCCATTTCCGAAGGCAGTTTCTTCGTATTTAGTTTCCCAACCGTTCCAGGATTTAGTAATGTTGAAGCATTGGATTTAGTATTACAGGATAAAACGGGCGGTAAACTGGATAAGTTCAGCGGTATCTCTCAAAACTTTATTGGAGAATTAATGAAACGCCCAGAAATTGCTGTCGCCTTTACCAGTTTCAAAGCCGATTATCCTCAATTGCAATTGGATATTAATGACCAAAAAGCAGATCAATTGGGCGTAAAAGTCAAAGACATACTGCAGACTATGCAGGCTTATTTTGGTAGTGCACAAGCATCCGACTTTAACCGATTTGGAAAATATTACAGAGTGGTTGTTCAGGCAGATATTGCCGACAGAGCAGATCCTACAGCGATTGACCGTGTATTTGTAAAAAACAAAAACGGCGAAATGGTTCCAATAAATACTTTGGTAAAACTAAGCCGTATTTATGGTTCTGAAACCGCTTCGAGATACAATTTATTTAATTCTATTTCAGTGAATGCAATTCCGAAACCGGGATTTAGTTCTGGAGACGCCATCAAAGCAATTGAAGAAGTAGCAAAACAGCAATTACCTGCAGGTTACAGTTATGAATTCTCTGGACAAACCCGCGAAGAGATTTCTTCGGGAGGGCAATCAACGACGATTTTCCTATTGTGTCTGATATTCATTTACTTCCTGCTTGCAGCACAGTACGAAAGCTACATTTTGCCTTTGGCAGTAATCTTCTCAATCCCAGCTGGAATCTTTGGAGTATTTGTAGCCATTGGTTTAACAGGAATCGAAAACAACATTTACGTACAGGTTGCCTTGGTAATGCTTATCGGACTGCTCGCCAAGAATGCAATTCTGATTGTGGAATTCGCCGTCCAAAAAAGAAAATCAGGACAGTCGTTAGTCAAAGCCTCAATAGATGCTGCAAAACTGCGTTTACGTCCAATTATCATGACTTCATTGGCTTTCGTAGTTGGATTAATTCCGATGATGACTGCCACAGGTCCATCGGCTCAGGGTAACCACTCTATCAGTATTGGTGCCGCCGGAGGAATGGTTTCGGGAGTAATTCTAGGGTTGTTGATCATCCCTGTCTTATTCATTGTATTCCAATATTTACAAGAAAAAGTTACTGGAAAACCAGTAGCTGTAACTTATAACTACGAAAATAAAAATGGAAAATTACATCACAACAATTCTGGTGACAATAATCATCAGCCTCACGTACATAGCGTATAAAGTGTCAAAAGATCTTGAAAGTAAAAAAGATAGCTGTCCAGAAATTTAATTACGAAAAAGTAAAATGAAAAAGTATATAACCAAAACCGTGATGATCGTCATTTTGATCACCACAATAATATCCTGTACTGTTTCTAAGGATATTGAAACGCCAAAAGATGCATTTCCTGAGAATTTCAGGAATGCATCGGTTTCAAAAGATACAACGAGCATCGGTGATTTGGAGTGGAAAAATTTCTTTACAGAAAAAGATATTATTCAGCTGATTGACAGTGCCGTTGTCAGAAATAATGATTTGCAGATTGCGACTAAAAACATCGAAATTGCACAATACAGATTCACACAATCCAAATGGGGAAATGTACCGCAAGCCAATTTATTTGTAAATGCCAGTACGAGCAATCCGTCAGACAATAGTTTTACCGGAATGAACCTGAATCAGGCTTTGGGCCAAAAACATATCGAGGATTATTCGACTGGAGTTTCACTTTCGTGGGAAGCAGATATTTGGGGGAAAATCAAAAGCCAGAAGAAAGGTGCTTTTGCCAGTTATCTTCAATCGGAAGAAGTGAAAAAAGCACTGCAGACTACTATTGTTGCCAATGTTTCTAAAGGTTATTACAATCTTTTGATGCTGGATGCACAATTAGAAATCGCCAAGAAAAACGTGCAGTTAATCGACAGTACCACCACTATTATCAAATTGAAATTTGATGCCGGGCAGGTAACTTCATTAGCTATTCAGCAGTCGGAAGCGCAAAAATTAAATGCGTCTCAATTGGTTCCTTTATTGGAACAAAATATTGCGATTCAGGAAAATGCTTTGGGTGTCTTGACGGGTTCTTTCCCTAATTCGAAAAAAAGAAGCATTGCTCTTAGTGCCGTTGAAGTGAAAAATAATGCCTCAATTGGGATTCCATCTTCAATAATAAGCCGAAGACCTGATGTAAAAAGCGCTGAATTGGCTCTGAAAAATGCGAATGCAAATGTCGGAATCACAAAAGCCGATTTGTATCCAGCATTAAGAATCACAGCTCAAGGCGGTTTAAATTCGTTTGAAACCAGCAATTGGTTTAACATTCCGGCTTCCTTATTTGGAACTGTTGCAGGAGGTTTAACACAGCCATTGCTGAACAATAAAAGACTAAAAACGCAATATAATATCGCTGTAGCCGAAAGAGAAAAAGCAGTTTTAAATTTCAGACAATCTGTATTAGTTGCGGTTAGTGAAGTATCGGATGCTTTGGTGAAAGTGGAAAAACTGCACCAACAAGAATCCATTTTGCAGGAGCGTGTAAAAACTTTGCAGCTAGCTATTAAAAATGCGAAAATGCTATTTCAAAACGGTATGGCGGAGTATCTAGAAGTACTTTCTGCACAGGCGAATTTATTGCAAAGCGAGTTAGAATTAGCCAATATAAAAAGAGAACAGCTTTCTGCGAATACCGAATTGTATCGCGCATTGGGCGGAGGCTGGAGATAATATTTCTGAATCTCCAACGGTTGCCATTCGTTATAATGGGACACGGATTAAACTGATTAAACTGATTAACACGGATTTTTTTTATGAAGAAAAGAGGCCTATTTTATATTTTTCCCTTTTGAATTTACCATAGCCAACGGTTTCAACCGCTGGATGCATGCAACCGTTGGATGTAACCATTGGATGCGATCGTTGAATGCAATCGTTTGATTTTTAAAACGTTTCCCACGGTTGAAACCGGGGGCTATGGTTGAGATTCAGTCTTTTTTGAATGATGATGAAAAACCAAAATATTTTCTCTAGCCCCGATAGCAGTGGAAATCCTTTGTGGGCTGGAGTTCAGCCTACAAAGATTGTAACGAATAGCGGGACAACTGTTGATGAAATATCAAATGTTCTGCTCCTAAAAATAAAAATTAATAACACCTAAATTATAAAAATTATGAGTACAAATAATCTATTTACGTCTTTCAATCTGAAGACGCTAAATCTTAAAAATAGAATCGTAATGGCGCCAATGACGCGCTCGTTTTCTCCAAACGGAATTCCAACTGATGAAGTCGCTGCTTACTATCAAAAAAGAGCCGAAGGTGAAGTTGGTTTAATATTATCCGAAGGAACTGTTATCGACAGGCCTTCGTCATCCAATGATGGAAATGTTCCTCACTTTTATGGTGATGAAGCACTAAAAGGATGGAAAAAAGTGATTGATAAAGTACATACTGCCGGAGGTCAAATGGGACCGCAAATCTGGCACATGGGAATTATGGACAATCATCATTCGGGCTGGGTTCCTCCAGTTCCTTTTGAAGGTCCATCGGGATTAAACCGTCCTGATTTCAATAACGGCAATACGATGTCTGAAAAAGACATTGAAGACACGATCATTGCTTTCGGAAAAGCAGCCACCGATGCCAAAAGATTGGGTTTTGACACTATCGAAATTCACGGTGCGCACGGTTATTTAATTGATCAGTTCTTCAGCCCTGAAACCAATTTACGCACAGATATTTACGGCGGAAAAACATTGAAGGAACGCAGTCGGTTTGCAATTGAAGTGGTGAAAGAAATCAGAAAACAAGTAGGAAACGATTTTGCTGTGATTATGCGTGTCTCTCAATTCAAACCTTCTGATTACAATTATAAACTAGCGAAAACACCGCAGGAATTAGATGCCTGGCTTACGCCTCTTGTGGATGCCGGAGTTGATATTCTGCATTGTTCACAGCGCCGTTTCTGGGAACCTGAATTTGAAAAATCGGATTTGAATTTTGCAGGCTGGGCCAAAAAAGTAACCGGAACTCCAACCATTACTGTTGGTTCTGTTGGACTTTCTGGTGATTTCTTTGGTGCTTTTGCAGGCGAAAGTTCTGAGCCTACTTCATTAGACGAATTAAACAGACGTTTTGACCGAGGCGATTTTGATTTGGTTGCCGTTGGAAGACCTTTATTATCTGACCCAAACTGGACTGCAAAAATAAAATCCGGAAAAACAAATGAGCTTGTAGGATTTAGCAAAGAAGCTTTGGGTGAGTTAGTTTTATAATAAAATACTTAACACAAATGAAGAAACCCCTAAAATATTTAAATGTATAGGGGTTTGCTTTTTATCTGATTTTTAAAAAATGGAATTTATTTATTTCTAAGACTATACTTTCGCTTGTTGTATAAATAGAAAGGACATATTACATGAGCCAGAGCATCTTTAGCAAAATTTATATCAATCTTTTCTGGGGTAAAGATGGTGTCGTTTTGAACATGAAATTGCAAAGGTTCTTTATTAGGCTGCATAATGACAACTTCGTTTCCTACACGGAACGCATTGATATCATTAAATTGCATCATCGCGCGCCCCTGAAACGAATCGGGTAAATTAAACAAATTTCTTCCAGCCATTGGTGTTTTTACATCCATTCCTATTTTACTTAAAACAGTAGGCTGGATATCAATCTGACTGCATAGCTTATTGTATTTTTCTCCATTTGCAACACCCGGGCCAATAATCAGAGCTGGGATATGAAATTTGTTTATAGGCACAAGGTGTTTTCCATACGTTCTGGTATTATGGTCGGCAATCACAAGAAAAATAGTGTTCTTATAATATGCTTCTTTTTTGGCTTGCTGAAAAAATTGACCGATCGAATAATCAGCATATTTCATCGCATTTTCTACTGAATTCTTTTGTTTATTATAAAGCTTAATTCTTCCCTCAGGATATTCAAAAGGCTCATGATTAGAAGAAGAAAAGACCAAAGAGACGAAAGGTATATTACCAAGACTTTTAAAATAATTATTCGCTTTTGCCATTACATCTTCGTCAGACCAGCCCCAAGTTCCGTGAAAAACAGACTTTTTTGAATCAAAGTCATCCTCATCAATAATTTTATCAAAACCATTGCCACTAAAAAATGAACCCATATTATCAAAATTGGCCATCCCGCCATAAATGAAACTGGTGTCATATCCTTTTTGCTTCAATAGCGATGCGATGGTGTAGAAATTAGTTTGCGAATTGTTAAGCTTCACCACGCTTTCTGACGGAGAGGGCAAAAACCCAGTAACAACTGCCTCAATACCGCGTACGCTTCGTGTTCCTGTCGAATACAAATTTGTAAATAGAGTCCCTTCGTTTGTCAGTTTATCAAATTCTGGGGTCAATGGTAAACCGCCAAGCGAACCAACATATTCGGCACCCAAGCTTTCTTCCAGAATAATTACAATATTGTAAGGTCTTTTTACAACACTATCTGTTTTTTGAATATGCAATAATGGAATAGAATCATCTGAAAAAGCATTTGGTTTTACATCCATATATTTTTTCACCCTCGAAATAGCTTCGGCATAATCCATACTTCCGTACATTTTCTCTGGGTTGCTCTCATTTTTCATCGAATATAAAGCAAAAGCTACTGTATAAAACGAATCAAGCCCTAGCGAATTGGTAAGATGATCTGTAGAAAAAATTGCATTACTGGCATTAATCGGTCTTTTTGAAGTCACACTGGATCTTGCTCCAAAAAACACAAAAAAAGCAACCAAAGGAAACAATAATAGCTTCGTTTTATAATTAGTGATTCTAATCTCAAAAAGTTGTTTTCGGTAACGAATTAGTGTATATATAAATGCCCCCAAGATAAACACCGTTACGAAAATGGACAAAAGATAGCTTTTCAGCAAAGTTCCTACAACTTCCTTAGGATAAATCAGATAATCAATAAACAGTTTATTGGGTCTGGTGTCATACTCATTAATAAAATCGAGCGTCGATAATTCCATAAACAGAATCAGCGTCAAAAATAAAATGAAATATATCGTCAAAAAACCTTGAATTTTTTTCAAAAAAGAATCAGGCACTAAAGCAATTAAAGCTAAAGGTAAAAAAAGAAGGTAACACAAAACGATGAGATCCATCCGCAGTCCGATGGGAAAAATCCAACCGTAATTTGGGGTTTCTGTAATACGGCTTCTAAAAAGTAAAAACAGTACAAAACGGCTGACAGTAAGAATTATTAAACCAATTAAAAGGAAATTAATAAGAGGTTTTGAAAACTGAAATTTTTTCATGCTTTGGGGATATTTAACAAGATTTTATAATATCAAGCGAAAATACCATTTCAATTTTGAATTCTTTCTGAATTTGTATTTAAAAATCATTCAAGCAAAGAATTTCATTTATAACAATATTCAGTTTTTCTTCAAAATTGATTTGTAAATTGCGTTATGAAAATTCTAATTATAGAAGACGAGCAGGAAATTGCTCAAAGCATTATAAATTATTTTAAAACCAATGGCATTCAATGTGAAACCGCTGGAAATTATGCGTTGGCACTTACCAAAATTGAGAATTACGATTACGATTGCATATTATTGGATTTAATGCTTCCCGATGGTGATGGGTTTGATATTTTAAGAGAATTAAAAAGTAAAAACAAATCAGAAGGCGTTATCATTATATCTGCTAAGGAAAATTTAGACACTCGTATTGAAGGCTTTAATCTTGGCGCAGATGATTTCCTGACGAAACCATTCCATCTTTCGGAACTCTTAGTCCGAATGCAGGCACTCATTCGACGTAAAAATTTTCAAGGAAATAACAATATTGTTTTCAATGAAATTAGTGTTGATGTTCTCTCCAAAACAGTGACTGTCAATAACCAAAAACTAGATCTAACCAAAAAAGAAATAGATTTACTGCTTTTTTTAATTGGCAACAACAATAAAGTTTTGTCTAAAGGAGCCATTGCAGAACACCTCTCGGGCGACATGGCCGATATGCTCGACAACCATGATTTTATATATGCGCACATCAAAAATCTAAAAAAGAAACTTCATGCAGCAGGAAGTGGCGACTACATCAAAACAATCTACGGTTTAGGATACAAATGGGAAAATGAGTAAAAAACTATTATATAAAACCACCAGCAGCTTCCTTACGTTTGCAATTATCATATTGTTAGTGTCTGCTCCCATGTTTTACTACATTAGCGAGTGGCTTTATATTTATGAAACAGATGAGGTTTTGCTTTTTCATAAGGGCGCGTTTGTAAAGGATAGCCATAAAAAATTTACAGAAAAAGACATTGAGGCTTGGAACAAATACAACAATAATGTAATGATTGGTGCCGATATGGGAGTAACCAAAGATTCTATTTTTGGCAAAATGTCATTTGATTCCATTGCTAATGAAAAAGAACCATTTCGTATTATTTATGCTCCAGTCACCATAAATGGCAAGAAATATACCTACACAGAAAAGATTAGTCTTGTAGAAATGGAAGGAATGGTAATAAATATAGCCATTATGTTTCTGTTTATTATAATTATGCTGCTTATCGGAATCATTTGGATATCAAAAATAGCAGCTACAAAAATATGGAAGCCTTTTTACAACACTCTCCATCAAATACATGATTTTGAAATAGACAAAAACAAACCGCCGCATTTCATTCCTACCGACATCGACGAGTTTAATCAGCTAAACAAAAGCCTGGAGCAGCTTATAGAAAAAAATACAGCCATTTATAGAAGCCAAAGGGAATTTATAGAAAATGCCGCGCATGAATTACAAACGCCACTGGCTTTGTTCCAAACTAAAATTGACACTTTGCTTCAGCTTGAACTCAATAAGGAGCAATCCTATTTGGTCGATTCTTTGAACAAAGATGTTTCCAGACTCAACAGGCTCAACAAAAACCTTTTATTGCTTTCTAAAATTGACAACGAAAGTTATCTTGAGAAAAATACCATTGTTTTAAATGACTACATCGAAAAACATCTTGATTTTTTTACTGAACAAGCCAAAGCTAAAAACATCAGCATTACAACCGAATTCAGCTCTAATCTCTCTATTCAAGGAAACCCTGCATTAACGGAAGTATTAATCAATAATTTGTTTTTGAATGCCATTCGCCATAATGAAAAGAACGGAAAAATAATCATTAGTATCCAAAAAAATCTATTAACATTCTCTAATACTGGTCAGCCAACACCATTAGTAATCGAGAAATTATTTAACCGTTTTTCCAAAATAAATCCTGCTTCACAAGGAAATGGCCTTGGTCTCGCTATTATAAAAAAGATAGCCAAAATCAATCAATGGGAAATCAATTATGCTTTTCAGTATCAATTGCACAGCTTTAGCGTTAAATTTTAAAGTTCCTGTTGAATCAAATTTTAAATTTAGCACGAATACCCCACTTTTGCGAAAGCATATTAATAAAGTTAGTTTTTTTAAAACGTCAGTTTTTTTAAAACGTCAGTTTTTTTAAAACGTCAGTTTTTTTAAAACGTCAGTTTTTTGGTAAGCTGTCCTGTTGCAATAACTACTATAAATACAACGACTAATAGTAAACTTGCCTTTATGTTGCCAAAATTCATTCCTTCTGGTTTTGTCAAATAGTCTCCCATTGTTGCGCCAATTGGGTGTGTCAAAATAATGGCTAACCAATACAAAAGTTCTTTTGATATTTTTGTCAAATAGACAAGTGTAACGACAACAGCAAGAAATAAAAGTAAAAGCAAAGTTCCACCGTCAAATCCCAATGGTGTGTTGTGTGCCAATAAATCTCCAAAGGCAGTTCCTAATGTACTGGAGGTTAAAATTGCAATCCAATATAAAAATTCGGTTCGTTTGTTTAGTCCGTTTTCTATCGTGTTTGTTATTGAATGGTATTTCCAGATACTAAATGTAACTATCAATGCAACAATCAATAGTATAGTTCCGAATACGTATCCTTGATTTTCTGTAAACCCCAATTGCAAATGAAAGAACGACCTGCTTATAAAATCTGAAATGGTTGTTCCTGCTGTACTTGCCAAAGTTATTACTATCCAATACAAAAGTGGTTTTTGGCTTTTTGAAGAAATTGAAATGGTCAACGCAATTAAAAAGAGTGCAATTAATACAATTGTCCCACCGCCATAACCTAAATTAAATGTTTGTGAAATTAAGTCTCCTGCCGTTTCTCCCATGGTGTTGGCACTAATAATTAATGCCCAATAAAAGAGATTTATTTTGGGTAAATGTTTCATTTATTAAAATTTAAAACTTATAGTATTTTTAGAACATTTAGAATTGCATTACTAAACCGCAGCCCATTTGTTTTCCGTTGTAATAAGGCATTATCATCGAAGAAACTTTCTTTTCTTTAGCTTTAGTGCTAAAAAGTTTTCTATTAACATAGGGATAAATCCAATAGGCAACTTTGGTACTTAAAATTCCAATTCCTGCTCCAGCAGCCACATCAGTAACCCAATGTCTGTTATTTACAACTCTAAAAACACCAGTTGCAGTAGCCACAATATAACCGCTTACTCCATACCAGATGGACTTGTCTTTGTATTCCTGCCAAAGAAACTCAGCACCGGCAAAAGCAGTTGCCGTATGTCCCGAAGGAAAAGAATTATTTGAAGAGCCGTCAGGTCTTTCTATATTAGTGCTGTTTTTTAAACTAAGAACCGCAACGCTCATCATAAGATAAGAACTTGCCAAAATAATCGATCGGTCTTTAAGATTATTTTTTCCTTCAACTCCACATGCGTTTAAGGCATAAACCGAAGCTGCGGGTGCGTATTGCATAAAGTCATCAATAGTTATTTTTTTATCAATATTCTCAGTAACTTCATCCTGAACCTCAGAATTAAAGTCCTTGAGCTGATCGCTATTAAGACCAATAAAACCATAGCCAATTAATACACTTGGGATGATTAATTGTTTATAGTTAAACTTTAAGTTTTGCACGGTGTCTTTTACAGCAATAGTATCTTTTACATTATTTTGAGCTGTCAAAAAATGCGTCGATAACAATACGATAAATAGGCGGAAACATTTCATTACAACTATTTAAAAACCAATACAAAATACGAACTCAATTCTGAATTAATTCTGTATTTTGCATTGATTTTAAAGCAGTTATTTATGATTACCCTTAATATGCTGGTTCCTGCGGTCCATTATTTTCATCATGTTCCGCTTTTTTGAATTCAAGCTTACCAAATTTATAGCTAAAAGAAATACCAAAAGATTGAACAGGAATTTCCTTGATGTTTACCTGATCATAATTTTCTCCATAACTTTTTGATTTTTGGGTCATGTATTTATTAAAAGGATGGGCCATCGTAATCCCCACACTGGCATTTTTATTAAAAAACTGTTTTCTCAAAGCCAAGTTATAGAAATAGGAAGCTGGACGATCTCCCTGCAGGACTTTCTGGGCAGAACGATAATTTCCAGATACTTCTCCCATTATTGTTGGGCTAAATGGATAGCTTAAATTCAAATTGGCTCTAAATATAAAAGTGCTCACACTCTCTAGACCCGGAGTACTGTTGGTTCTGTCGCCAAAATCAATGTTGGATTTAATATTCAATTTTCCCCCAACAGAAAGTGCTCCAAAAATACTGCCTCCAATAGTCGTTTCGGTACCAATATTGTAACGTCTTGTCAGTGTTACATCGGTATAATCTGTGCCTCCAATAGTCAATAGAGGTTCAAATGTGGTCATAGTTTGTATATCATCAGTATTGTGGCGGTAGTATCCTGAAAAATAGATATTAGTTCCTTTGCTGAAATTTCGGCTGTAGCCCAATTCATAACGAATACCGATTTCTGGTTTAAGAAAAGGATTTCCCGTGCTGATGTTGTGTGGGTCACTAATGTTGAAAAATGGATTTAAATCTTCATAATCGGGTCTTTCAATACGGTAGTTATAAGCAAATTTTATGGACTCATCTTCGCTGAATTTATGCTGAACAGTAAAAGACGGAGCAAAAATGCCGTAATCCGGGATGGTCACTCCCACAAAATCTGCCGTGGTATTGGTTTGTTCATATCGCAGGCCTGCTTTACCAATTAAGAAATTGTTGAATAAAGCAAAAGAGCTTGAGATGTAAGCTGCATAAATATTGCGTTTGTAATTGAATCCGTAGGTTTGCCCCTGATTATTTACATAGGAACCATCAATGTCCAAAGTATCGGTAACCACATTATTCTTTAAATTTTCAAATTCTGTTTTAGCACCCATTTCAAGAATAAAATCCTTCGCAATCGGCTGTACATAATCTAAGGCCAATTGTACTTGATGATCCTTGCCCGGATTAGTGTTTATAAGTCCCGACACAGGATAGACATCGTTATCATAACTGGTTTTATTCCCAGAATTCATTGCGGTTTTGCCGTTACTTGAGGTAACTTGGAAATTCAATTCCTGATCTTCTTTTTCAAAAGTTTTTTTGTATTCTAAACTCCAGTCCGTCGCATTTTGCTTTAAATTACTGGTGGAGTTTCTGTCGCTGATAATTTCGGACAAAAGGGTTCCGTCAGTCAATGAGGAAGTTTCATTTTGATGGGTCATTCCTGTTGAGTTATTGGTAAACGAATCATAACCCAGAGTTGCCATTAATTCATCTTTTGGGCTGATGCTCCAATTAAAATTTATTCCTGTTCGGTAGCCGCTTCTTGTAAAAGGATTCACTCCGTTTTGATACAATCTGTTAATGGTGTCCCTTGTGTCATTATACGAAATACGATCGCTCGAGCTTTTTGTCTCAGTCTCTAATTGCTTGTTGCCGCTAAAATAAACGCCTGCGCCAAAATTGCCGCGACGCGCGTTTAAATTAAAGGATCCGTTTTCCAAACGTGTTCCGGCCGATAGATTAATGCTGCTATTGATTCCTTGAGCTTTATTGTCTTTCAGAATAATGTTTATAATTCCTCCCGTCCCCGAGGCATCATATTTGGCGCCTGGGCTGGTGATAACCTCGATGCTTTTTATCTGGTCGGCAGGTATGGTTTGCAGAGCATCTGTAATGCTTGCGCCAAACATACTCGAAGGTTTTCCGTTAATTAAAAAACGGATGCTGGAATTACCCTGCAGTTCAATTTTTCCATCAATATCAACGCTAACCATTGGGACATTTTTCAAAACATCGGTGGCAACGCCTCCTTGGCTGGTAAGATCATTGGCTGGGCTGTACACCAATTTGTCAATTTTGTTTTGAATCGTGCCGGTCTTGGCAATTACTCTCACTTCATCCAGCTGATTGGACGATGGCACAAGAGAAATATTCCCCAGATTCACTACTGTTTCGGTTGGTTTTATGCTTACAGAATTTAAAACAATCACTTTATAGCTGATAAAATCTACCGTGACGCGATAGTCGCCGTTCGGAAGATTATTAATTGAAAAAATACCATTTCGATCCGTACTCAATCCGTTAAAAGCTTTAGTCTCTCCGGCTTTATAAATACTGACTATTGCCATTTCTATGGGGACTTTTGTTTCGGAATCAATCACCTTACCTGTGATTTTACCTTTATTTGCAGTTGATTGTGCAAAGGATGCAAAGGACAAAAAGAAGGCAATAAAAATAATGTAGCGCATAATAAAAATTTATAGCGCAAAAATAGCACCTCAAATCTGAATAAAACTTGAATAAAGATATTTCTGAATTAATTATTTCTATTCATTTAATAAATAAATAATTGCATGATTTTTAAATAATAATTCATGTAAATTGAATTTAGATTTATTTGCTGTCAAAATTTTGGAGAATTGAAATTGCTTGAAAATAAAAATCAATTTTTATTAAAGGTGATTGGAACGAAAGAGTAATTTACTACAAAAACATTATATTTGGAAAAAATACGCCATTCAAATAGCGGCTAAACTCTAAAAATTAGGCTGATTGTTGCTACTTTATAGCGAGTATATACAAGTTGGGGGCAAGCATAATGAACGACACGAATAAATGAAAGCAACATTTTTAGGACACGGACTTAATTCAGAAAACAAATTCAATGTTGGAAAACAAATTGTAGTTTCACTAGCTGACAATAAATATAATTGTTTTAACGGTTTTGTTGCTTTTACTGCTATATCAGGAGTATTAACAATTTTAAAAAATTTGAAAATAGCCTCAAAAAATTATTCTCAATTACGTTTTTTTATAGGTGTTGATAATATGGGAACTTCAAAGGAGGCTCTTGAACTTTTACTGAAAGAGAATATTGAAACCTATATATTTCACGACAAAAGAGATTATATTACATATCATCCAAAAATATATCTTTTTGAAGGACCTGTTTTTACAAGGGTTATTATTGGTTCTTCAAATCTTACAAATTCAGGAATTAAAACCAATATAGAAGCTTCAGTTCAAATTGATTTCAGAACCAAAACTGATAAACAAGGTGAAAAACTTCTTAGTGAAATCAAAAATAATTTTTCTGAATTACTCAACTTGAAATCAAACCAACTTTCAAGACTAACAGCTGAATTAATTGAAAAACTTGTTGCTGATAATTTAATCTACTCTCAAAAAGGACTAGGAAATTTAATAAAAGAAAACAAAAATAATGATGGTGAAAATCCTGATGAAAGCGGTGCGTTAACTGTTACTGAATTCGATATTAACTCAGGTTTTGAACAGGATGCAACAGAATCAAAATCAAGAAATGTAAATTTCTCGGAACGTGAATATGAAATTTTTGATGAATATATTGAGAGATACATAACTCATATTAAAACTTTAAATCCAAGTGGTGTTGTAAGCAATCAGACAGACGATCGAGAACTCTATAATTGGTATCGTAGAATGACCGATTATTTCAGAAATGACGAATTACCAGATGAAATATTTGAGCGATTATTAGAAGTTGATTTTCCATTTGGGGAAGGCAAAGAACGAAAAAGGTTAATGAATTGGAATAACCGATTTGAACAACTTAAAGTTTTTAAGAAAATGGTCGACCCAGAAGGTGAGTTTACTCACGTACCACAATTTAAAGACAGCTCCAATAAGTATTATCAATTAGGAACTTGGTGTGCAACTCAGAAACAAAGAAGAAAAGGTAATTATCCTCCTGAATGGACAGATTATGAAGAAGAAAAAATGAATTCTATAAATTTTTTATGGGAAGCTTCTAATGTGAGAAGCAGACCAAAAGATGATGAATGGATAGACAATTTAGTCAATTTAGAAAATTATTACAGTGAATCTTTAAATTATAAAACTGTGCCACCACAAACAACTAAATTAGGTAAATGGCTTAATGACCAGATGACATTAAAACTGAAAGGTAGCAGAGGTAAAGTTAAAAAATTCCTTTCTCCAATTAGAGAAGAATTGCTTGGTAACTTACTACTAAGAAATGGAGTTGAATGGGAATGGGAAAAACAAAAACATAGAGAAAGTGTTGAAGAAACCTTGAAAAATTGGGAGGAATTACAATTTATAGATTCTCAACCACCTAAAAAAAATATTACCGAAACTGAAAAGGAGCTGATAAAATCTTACAGAGAAAAGGTTTCTTCCCTTAGACACAGAAGTAAAATATGGCACAATGAGAAAAACAAATGGAAACTAGAAATTTTAGACAAAGCAGGCTTTCCTTATCCTAAACCAAATGAAACTGATGAAAACGCATAGAATGCCAGCCCCCAACAACTACAACGGATTTGGGCAATAAGATTAATAGAAAGTTGTTTTTGTATTTCTTGAAAAGTTCATAGAATAACTAAACTTGTCGCCTAGCCCCGATGGAAATGGCATCCTTTTTATAAGGCTCCTTTTTAGCCTTATAAAAAGATATAATGGACAGCGGGACTGCTGTTGTTTATTACGAAAAAACTTCTGCTCCCAAAAAATCAAATCACACTAGATTTCATAAAAAAAGCCCTAAACACTTCGACATGTTTAGGGCTTAATCACAATTATAACATCCACGTTATTTCCAACCTCCGCCTAAGTCTCTGTACACAAAAACTGAAGCATCCAGTTGCTCTTTTTTGGTTTCAATCAATTCGAGTTTAGACTCCAAAGCATCGCGCTGCGTCATCAAAACTTCAAAATAATCGACTCTGGCAGATTTGAACAAATCGCCAGCCACATCAATTGAGCGATTCAAAGCCGCTACTTGCTGTGATTTTAAATCATAACTTTTTTCTAAATTATTGATTTTAGAAAGCTGATTAGCAACTTCGATATAGGCATTTAGAATCGTACGCTCATAATTATACAAAGCCTGAATTTGTCTGGCATTGGCCGAACTATATTCTGCTTTCAGCGCATTTCTGTTAATCAAAGGCGCTGCGATATCGCCGGCCAATGAATACAATAACGACTCAGGAAGCGTAAACAATAGAGATGGTTTGAAAGCATTAAAACCAATTGCTGCCGAAATATCAAGTGATGGATAAAACTCGGCACGAGCCGTTTTTACATCTAGTTTTGCTGCTTGAAGTTCCAATTCGGCTTGTTTAATATCGGGACGATTCGCCAACAATTGCGACGGAATACCCGTTTTAACCTCAGAAGGTAATAAATCTGCAAAATTAGTTTTGTCTCTCTTTATTTCCTGCGGATACTGTCCTAACAAAAAATTGATTTTATTCTCCGTTTCTTTTATGTTTTGAAGAATATCAAACTCCATACTTTTGGAAGCCATAACCTCAGCCTGAAATTTTTGAACCGCTAATTCAGTCGCTCTAGCCGCTTCTTTCTGAATTTTAACAATTTCCAAAGCATTGCTCTGCAGAGTGATATTCTGTTTTACAATCTCTAGCTGGCTGTCCAAGGCTAATAATTCATAATACGAATCGGCAACCTCGGCAATAAGATTTGTAATCACAAAATTCTTCCCTTCAACCGTTGATAGATAACGGCTCACGGCTGCTTTCTTGGAATTTCGCAGTTTTTTCCAAACATCTACTTCCCAGTTTGCATAAGCGCCAATTTTGAAATCACCTAGCGGATCTGGCGTTTCTTTTCCAGGCATGATTTCGGTAGAAGCATCACCCGCACCTTGGCTGGTATAACGTCCTACTTTTTCAATACCAGTTCCTGCTCTTAACCCAACTTGTGGCAACAGCAATCCTTTTTTTATACGAATATCATTCTTGGCAATTTCAATTTCCTGCAAGGTGATTTGTAATTCCTGATTATTTTTCAAGGCAGTATCAATCAAATTTACCAAGTTTGGATCCTTAAAATAAGTACGCCAAGGAGTAGTCGATGTATTGATTGTATCTGTGTTCTTTCCGAAAGATTCTGGAGTCGCTTTAGTTTCTGCCAAGGGCGCTAAAACTGGAGTACAACTTACCACCGCCAGGCAAATACCTAGCGGGATAATATATTTAAATAACTTATTATTTTGCATCATTATCGTCAAATTCTTCGGTTAATGGATTTTCTTTTTGATTTTTAACATAGGTGAATCTTTCCGCTATTCTACCAAAAACATAGTACAATCCGGGGATTATAAACACACCGCATATTGTTCCTATCAACATTCCTCCTGCAGCGGCAGTACCAATGGTTCTGTTACCAATTTTACCTGGCCCTGTTGCAAACGCCAATGGAAGCAAACCGGCAATAAAAGCAAATGAAGTCATTAAAATAGGACGGAACCTCGCTTTTGAGCCTTCCATAGCTGCTTCTAGCACTGATTTTCCTGCTGCGTGACGCTGAATGGCATATTCCACAATCAAAACAGCATTTTTACCCAGTAACCCAATAAGCATTACCATGGCAACCTGAGCATAGATATTGTTTTCCAAACCTGTGAATTTTAGCAAAAGGAAAGCACCAAATATACCTGCAGGCAATGATAAAATCACTGAGAATGGCAAGATGAAACTTTCGTATTGTGCTGCTAAAACCAAGTAAACGAAGCCTAAACAGATAAGGAAAACCCAAATGGCCTGATTCCCTTGCGCTACCTCATCGGCAGAAATACCTGCCCAGTCAATATCATATCCTCTAGGTAATTTTTCGGCAGCTACTTCTTGAATAACTTTGATGGCAGTTCCACTACTGTATCCCGGAGCTGCCGAACCACTAATTTCTGTAGAAGTGTACATATTGTGTCTCGTAATTTCCGAAAGACCGTAAACTTTTTCTAATTTCATAAAGGCTGAAAAAGGTACCATTTCATCTCGGCTATTTTTCACATAAAGCTTTAAAATATCATCCGGCTGGGCACGATATTCCGGAGAAGCCTGAACAATTACCTTGTAATTAATTCCGTATTTGATAAAACTGATTTCGTAGTTACTTCCAACAAGAGTTGACAAAGTGTTCATCGCGTTTTCGATAGACACTCCTTTTTGCTGTGCCAAATCATTGTCCACTTTCATCATGTACTGAGGGAAACTCGCGCTATAGAAACTGAACACATTTGATAATTCTTGACGCTTGTTCAGTTCTTTTACAAAATCACTATTGATTTTTTCCATTTTTTTGTAATCGCCTGAACCCGTTTTATCCAATAAACGAAGCTCAAATCCTCCTGCAGCTCCATATCCTGGCACGGCTGGCGGTTGGAAAAACTCGATATTAGCACCTGGAATATCTTTCGACTTTTCTTCCAGTTCTGTCATAATCTCTTGAACAGATTGCTTTCTATCACTCCAATCTTTAAGATTGATCAAACAAGTTCCTGAATTCGATCCTGTACCTTCGGTCAAAATTTCATAACCTGCCAATGAAGAAACGGATTTTACTCCTTCTACGCTTTCGGCAATTTTTTGCAGTTTTACCGAGATATCATTTGTTCTTTCTAATGATGAACCTGGAGGCGTTTGAATAATGGCATAAAACATCCCTTGATCCTCATTCGGGATAAATCCAGAAGGAACTGTACTGCTGATAAACCATGTTCCTGCACAAAATCCTAAAAGCACAATAATAGTAACCGCTCTTCTGTTTACTATCTTTCCAAGTACATTTTGATATTTAGTCTGTGTAAGGTTGAACAGGTTATTAAAACCATCTACAAATCTATTTATAGGTGTTTTCTTTTTCGGTACTCCATGATTATTTGTCAGCATCATCGCGCAGAGTGCTGGCGTTAATGTCAATGCCACAACTCCCGAAAGAACAATCGCTGTTACCATTGTTATAGAAAACTGTCTGTAAAACATCCCTACTGGACCAGACATAAACGTAACAGGAATAAATACGGCTACCATCAGGAATGTAATCGCGATAATAGCTCCTGAAATCTCGTGCATTGCTTTTTTAGTCGCCTTTAAAGCCGAAAGATGTTCTTCCTCCATCTTGGCATGGACGGCTTCGATAACTACAATGGCATCATCGACGACGATTCCGATGGCCAAAACCAATGCAAACAGCGTAATTAAGTTTAGCGAAATATCGAAAAACTGCATGAACGCAAAAGTTCCAATTAATGAAACCGGCACAGCAATGGCAGGAATAACCGTAGAACGCCAATCTCCCAAGAAAAGAAACACAACCAATCCTACCAAAATAAAAGCTTCAATCAAAGTGTGAATTACTTTTTCGATAGAAGCATCCAAGAATTTAGAAACATCATACGAAATTTCATAATCCATTCCTTTTGGAAATTTCTTCTTGATAGTTTCTAATTTGGTCTTTAAATCTTTAATAACCTGATTTGCATTACTTCCAAAAGATTGTTTTAGAACGATTGCCGCAGATGGCTTTCCATTCAAATTCGAATAAATATCATACATCGAACTTCCAAACTCTATATTGGCAATATCTTTCAAACGTAAAATCTCTCCATTAGGACTGGATTTCACTATTATATTACCGTACTGTTCTTTGGTGGTAAACCTTCCCGAATATTTCAATACATACTCGAATGCCTGCGAACGTTTTCCAGAGGCTTCACCTGTTTTTCCTGGCGAAGCTTCCAAACTTTGGCTTGATAATGCTTCCATCACCTCATCGGCAGAAATTTTATAAGCCAGCATACGATCAGGTTTCAGCCAAATACGCATCGCATATTCACGAGTTCCTAAAATATCTCCAGATCCAATACCGTTTACCCTTTTTAACTCAGACAATACATTGATATCTGCATAATTGTACAAGAACTTTTGGTCGGTATTTTTGTCTGTACTGAAAAGATTCACGTACATCAACATACTTGGAACCTCACGGGTAATTTTCACACCCTCTCTTACTACTAATGGCGGCAGTTTATTCGTAACCGAAGCCACACGGTTTTGAACATTAATTGCGGCTTGGTTAGGGTCAGTTCCTAAGTTGAAAACAACTTGAATACTGGCTTCACCGTCATTTCCCGCATCGGAGGTCATGTATTTCATTCCCGGAACTCCATTCAAAGCTCTTTCTAAAGGAATAACTACCGACTTAATCATCAATTCCCCGTTGGAACCCGGATAATCGGCAGTAATATTCACCATTGGAGGCGATATGGACGGAAATTGGGTGATTGGCAAATTCATCACCGACAACACCCCTAAAAAGACAATTATAAGCGATATCACTATCGACATAACTGGTCTTTGGATAAATTTATCAAACATTTGTTTCTATTTTTTTATGATTAAACCAAATTCACATTTTACATTATAAACTGTGTAAAGATTCAGCCTATTTTAAATTGACTCCAGCTTTAGCTGGAGGGATAAAATTGCAGATCTTTAATGGCTTTAGCCAAAAAGCTGACTATTTTTTTGGCTAAAGCCAATGCTACATTCATACCTTTCTCCCAGCTAAAGCTAGAAGCTATTCACTATTCTGCTTTTAATCGCAAATGAGTAATAACTTCTTGTGGCGCTACGTATTTAAAGTGAATTTTGTCATTGTCTTTAACCTTCTGAACACCTTCCAGCAAGATTTTGTCGTTTACAGTTATCCCGCTTTCAATCATATACAAATCTGGAATTTCTCCTTTGATTGTAATTTCTTTAGAAGTTACGACATCATTTTTATCCACAACAAAAACATATTTTTTGTCCTGAATTTCATAGGTAGCTTTTTGCGGAATCACAATTACGTTATGAAGCGGGGCATCCATCAATACTTTTCCAGTTTCTCCGTGTTTCAACAATTTAGTTGGATTAGGGAATCGCGCTCTAAAGGCAATATTTCCTGTTTCATTATCAAATTCACTTTCGATAACTTCTACATTTCCTTTGTCCTTAAATGTTGTGCCATTAGCTAAAAGCAATCCCACTCTGTTCTGAGATCTGCCTTTGACATTGGTTTCATAATCCAAATATTCTGGTTCAGAAACATTAAAATAAGCAAACATCTGACTGTTGTCAGAAAGACTGGTAAGTAACTCGCCTTCGTCAATAAGACTTCCAAGTTTCTTTGGGATTCTGTCGATAGTTCCATCAAATGGAGCTCTGATTTCGGTAAATGACAAATGAACTTTTGCGAGAGCAACTTCTGCTTTTGCCTGATCTAATTTGGCTTGAGCTACTGCCTGCTCATTTTTTGAAACTATATTTTTGTCTGCCAAAGTTTTAGCATTTTTAAGCTCAATTTCAGCAGCTTTTTCTTCTGCTTGAGCGCCTAATAATTCAGCTTCATAGACTTTTGGCATAATTCGGAACAATACTTGGCCTGCTTTTACAAACTGGCCTTCATCGACATAAATATTTTGCAGGAATCCTTTTTCTTGAGCACGAATCTCAATATTCCGGAAAGACTTTATTTGTGCAACATACTGCTTGGTAAACGAAGTGTCGATTTTTACAGGGTTAGTAACTTCAAAAGTTTCGACTTCTTCTTTTTCTTCTTTCTTGCTTGTACAGCTAGCAAGGGACAACACGGCAATTAAGCCCGTGAAAACGATAATTCTCTTCATAGTATAAAATTGGTAATTAAGCGAGTGGAAATTTTGGAATATAAAAATTCCTTAGATCAAGAAATGACCATCAGTTACCAAGGTGAAACTAAGCTGTCCAGAAAGAAAAAATTTAATAAACCAACATTACTATACAAGATTATATAAACATTGGACATTCTTAAATCACACCTTTAGTAATTGATGTGATTTAGAATCAAATTCTAAAAACTCCTATTTCAAGATAAATAGGATTGTCATGGCCATAATATGGCGCAAAAAAATTAAATTGTTTGGAGTTATCCTTGTACTGTATTTGACCAGAAGATGTCAAATACAAATTTGCCAATACATTTTTATTAGCAGCTAATGCTTTATTTAAATTGCCCTTATTTAGATTGTCGCTATGTTGCTCCTCGTCTAAATCGGTATCAGCTTCCTCAATTAAAACACTCCCAGTTTCAGCTTTTTTTACTTTTACGTGGTGTTTTTTTACTAAATTAAAAGAAGGAGATTCAGATACAATCATTTTAGGAGCTATTTCTGCATGCAGATATTGTCCTGCGCCTAACAGCAGAAAAAACAAATACATGAAATATAAAGTGACTCCTCTCATAATGCCCCAAAAGTACTAAAAGATTAAAATAAAAAAACTTTTTTTTAACCACAGTAATGCAAATAAGCCAACGAAAACGTTTTCATTGGCTCATATTTTACAATACTTTATGCTTTATTAACACTACTTATTGCAATTTTAGTAGTTTAAAATTTACAAAAACTAATTTTCGCAATCAATTTTTCCTAAAATAGGGTAAGCAAAACGATATACGGTCCAATGAAATAATTCTGTTTTAGTCAAATAAATATATTATTATACGTACCAATTTTAAGCAATAGAAATCGTTTCTTTGTCAAAATGAATACCTAAATTAAATTCCTTCATGCCAGAATATTTCTTCGATTTAGAATACAACAGCCACAATTATGATGTGGATGAAGTCAATTTTAAAGAATTTGAACGCTGTACATTTAATAATTGCACGTTCTCGGCCTGTAATTTTATGGATCTTACCTTTATCGATTGTGTCTTTAATGATTGTAATTTTAATGGTGCCAAAATCAATCATGTTGGTTTGAGAACTGTAACATTCAACCGATGCAAAATCAAAGAAGTTAATTTTGCAATGTGCAACAAGCTCATTTTTGAAGTGCATTTTTATGATTGCATACTGGATTTTTCTAAATTTTATACCTTAAAAATAAAGGGAACTCCTTTTATTAATTGCAGTTTGATTGCTGTGGATTTTATGTCCACCGATTTGACCGAAGTCCTTTTTGAAAACTGTGATTTATACCGCGCCGAATTTGCTAAAGCAACTGCCAATAAAGCTAACTTTAAAACCAGCATCAATTACACTATTGACCCAAAAACGACTAAATTAAAAAAAGCCATCTTTTCATTAGAAGGCTTAAAGGGATTGCTTTATAAACACGATATTATAGTGAAGTAATGCTTTAAAGCACAAAAAACATCAGACAGCTATGTGTAGCCATCCCAAATAAGGACTTTAAAGAATGTCCTAACTAATAAATTCCAACTGATTTCCTTCGGACTGCAAAATATGTTTAGCTCTTTCAATCTCATCAATTGCACCTTTTACAATTACAACAAATTTACCTTGTTTTACATGCTCTTGGCATTTAACCACTTCTTCATGTCTCAATCCGGTAAAAGCCAAAAGTGAAACTAACCCACCCGCAACTAAACCTATATCAAGTCCCGCAATAATCCCTATAAGAGCACCAGCCCCATATAAAAAGCCAAAACCAGGAATAGCAAAAACACCAATACCGCTAAGTAATCCTACTAATGTTCCTGCACTCATCCCTACAATTGCAGGAGTTTTATTTATAGTATCCAGTGATTTAATTTGAATGTGGTCTTCAACCACTTCTGCTTTGCCCAATAGTGAAACATGATCCATAGAAAAATGCTCTTGACTCAATCGTTTTATAGCATTGACGGCTTTGTCGTGGGTATCGTAAATTGCAATTTGTGATTTCATAATATATATATTTTAAGTTAGTTCTAACGGTAAATCTATATCATACTTTACTTAGTAAAGTTACCATTAAAAGCTGTATATATACTAATAATTAACTTTACGAATACACAAAAATTCTTTCTTTTTACCTCATTTACAATACATTAAACCAAATGAAATCTAATTAATCATTCAGTCGCATTTTATTGACATATTTTATCAAAACGTTTTTGCATTTCTTCAAAACTCACATCTTCTTTATGAGTTGCTATCATCCATTTATAGCCAAAAGGATCCTCTACCTGTCCTGTTCGATCCCCATAAAATTCATCTTTGAGAGGCATCTTGACAGTTGCTCCTGCATCAACAGCTTTCTGAAATATGGCATCCACATCTTTCACATACAAACTAAAAGTCAAAGGATTTCCCCCAATAGTTTTTGGGCTCAAATTCCCCCATTCATTATTCTCTTCAGACAGCATCAATAAAGAGCCTTCGATTAATATTTCTGCGTGGCCTATTGTTCCGTCTGGCATCAGTAATCTGCCCCGTTCTGTTGCACCAAATGCTTTTTTGTAAAATTCTATAGCATCATTGCACCCTTTAATTGCTATGTAGGCATTCAATGAGCATGCCCCCGAATAAATGTGTGAAGTTTCCATAATTTTCCAGTTTTAATTTTTTTATAAAAAACGAGGTTTGAAATTACAAAAAATACCACTTACAAAACTGTAAAACAACACATTACAACTTAAGTTTAACAATAAGTTTTAGAAGCATTAACATCGGGCATTTTTAGGAAAATGGGACCTGCTCTTCACTAAATCTTTGCTTTTTTAAAGAAAAAAAGCAAAGGATATCGTTTCGATCAGGGCTAAAGAGAAAGATAGTGTTTCATTGTTATTATTTACAATTAGGCACAAAATAGTATCGTTAAATAAGCATTTGACATAAAAAAACCGAAACACATTTGCTTCGGTTTTTTATAATTTTTAAACTTATCTAGATTATTTTCTCCATTACATAATCTTCCATCAAATAACCATTCCCTATTTCGATGTTAACTTCATCAATAATTTTAAATCCAATTTTCTCGTAGAAATTTAAAGCTTTATTAAAGCGGTTTACGTTTAATAAAATTGAAGCTGCTTTATTTTCTAAAGCTAATTTTGCGATAGCTTCAACAGCAAACCTTCCTATTCCTTTGCCTTGAGTTTCTGGCAGAATATAAATTTTATGAATTTTGGTTGTGTTCTTATTTTGATAATTATGCTCAATTCCAATAAATCCCAAAGTCGATTCTTCTTCGGTAATTAAATAAAACAATTGTTCTTTTTTATCAAATTGATCCGTTAAAGCTTCTTCCGAGTAAAATAAATCCAGCATGTATTTCAATTGATCTTCAGACAATATTTCGCCATACGTTATTGGCCAGGTTTTATAAGCTATCTCTTGAATTGTTTTTATGTCGCCGCTAACAGCTTCTGAAATTGTAATCATATTTAGTAAAAAATATTTTTTAAAATTAATTCGTAAAAATCTGATTTTCCTGCTCACTAACTCTTATGAACGTGGTTCGTTTGGTAAGCTCTTTTAATCTTGAAGCGCCTACATAAGTACAAGTACTTCGAAGGCCTCCCAAAATATCCAGCACTGTATTTATAACCTGCCCTTTAAAAGGCACTTGAACTGTTTTCCCTTCGCTTGCTCTGTATTCTGCAACGCCGCCAACATGCTTATCCATTGCCGTGGTAGAACTCATTCCATAAAATTGTTTGAATTGTTGCCCGTTTATTTCAATCAGTTCGCCTCCGCTTTCGACATGTCCGGCCAGCATGCCGCCCAACATCACAAAATCGGAACCCGCACCAAAAGCTTTTGCAACATCACCGGGAATTGCGCATCCTCCATCGCTGATGATATGTCCGCCTAAACCGTGCGCTGCATCGGCACATTCTATAATTGCCGAAAGCTGCGGATATCCAACACCTGTTTTTACCCGAGTTGTACATACAGAACCAGGACCAATTCCGACTTTTACAATATCGGCACCAGCAAGCAATAGTTCTTCAACCATTTCGCCTGTAACCACATTGCCGGCAATAATAACTTTATCAGGATATTGTTTACGGGTTTGTTTTAAAAACTGAACAAAGTGTTCTGAATACCCATTGGCAACATCAATACAAATAAATCGAAGCAGTGGATTTGCCTTTATAATAGTACCTATTTTTACCGAATCCTCTTTTCCAGTTCCTGTACTTATTGCAATATAATTATAGAAATCTGGAGAAACATTTTGCAGAAAATCATTCCATTCCTGCGGAGAATAATGCTTATGAATGGCTGTAAACAACTTTTCTTTGGCCAAAACTGCTGCCATTTCAAAAGTTCCAACGGTATCCATATTGGCTGCCATAATTGGAATTCCTGTCCAAGTACTTGTACTGTGCAGAAAATTAAAATTCCGTTCTAAAGAGACTTCCGATCTGCTTTTTAAAGTGGACCTTTTTGGTCGAATCATTACATCTTTAAACCCTAATTTCAAATCAGTTTCTATTCTCATGGTGTTACATTTTGGTGACTCTCAAATATAGCGTTTTTGAAAGTGAACTCTTGAAAAGCATGCAAAAACTAATTATTCTTTTATCAACAAAATTTAGAGTTTAGAATGCTGAGTTTAGAATTCAAACTGAAAACTGATTTTTTTAGTGTGATTGCTTCGTTCCTCGCAAAGACTGTACTGACGACTGAAAACTGAACACTGGACACTAAAATTTAACCGTGAATGGTCTCGCCTTTACCGTAATTGGCAATAATCGATTCTTCATGCGCCAACCATTCTCTCCAGCGTTTTTCGACATCGATTCCGACGCCGTATTTTCTGGCATACGTAATAAATGTAGTGTAATGTCCCGCTTCACTTTCCATTAAATCTCTGTAAAAAACAGCCAGTTCTTCATCTTTAATATTTTCGGACAAAACTTTGAAACGCTCACAGCTTCTAGCCTCAATCATAGCCGAAAACAGCAAACGCTCTACCAAACCCGAAACTCGGCTTCCGTCGCCGCTTTTTTTCATGTACAGATACAATTCATTTACATAATCATCTTTGCGCTCGCGTCCTAATTTCAATCCGCGTTTGATGATGATGTTATGAACCTGCTCAAAATGATCGATTTCTTCTTTGGCCAAAGCCAACAAATCCTTTACCAAATCCTGATACTCCGAATTATTGGTAATAATTGTAATGGCATTTGTAGCCGCTTTTTGTTCACACCAAGCATGATCGGTAAGAATCTCTTCGATGTTTTTCTCAACTATATTGACCCATCTTGGATCGGTTGGCAGCTGTAATCGTAATACGCCCATTTTTTTATTGGATTTTAGGTGTTGTTTAAAGGTTGTTTAAATCGTTTAAAGGTTTAATCGTTTAAGGCTGCTTACAATGGTTTAAAGGTTGTTTAAATTGTTTAAGAAAAAGCAAATAAAAAGAAAAAGTTTAAAGTTTAAATTCTTGTGAAGACTTTTAGCATACACATCTTTAAACTTTAAACCTTTAAAATATAAATTGAAGTTAAATCTAAGCGGTCAAACCTTTAAACGATTTAAACTCTTAAACTCTTAAACAAAAATTTAGAATACGAAGATTGCTCTTTCGCTCATCATTTCGTCCACTTCGTTTGCTACAGCTTCAATAACATCTTCGTTAGTGTGATCAGATAAAACTCTGTCTATCAAGTCAACAACAGTTTCCATATCTTCTTCAACAAGACCACGAGTTGTGATTGCTGCAGTTCCAACACGAATACCTGAAGTTACAAATGGTGATTTGTCATCAAATGGAACCATGTTTTTATTTACGGTGATTTCTGCTTTTACCAATGCATTTTCAGCATCTTTTCCAGAAATTCCTTTGTTTCTAAGGTCAATTAACATCATGTGATTATCTGTTCCTCCAGAAATGATATCGTATCCTCTTTTTACAAAAGCATCGGCCATTGCGTTTGCGTTTTTTTGCAATTGCAAAGCATAAGTAAAGAATTCATCTTGTAAAGCTTCTCCAAAAGCTACTGCTTTTGCTGCAATAATATGCATTAAAGGTCCTCCTTGATTTCCAGGGAAAACAGCTAAATCCAATAAAGAAGACATCATTCTGATTTCACCTTTTGGAGTTTTCAATCCCCATGGATTTTCAAAATCTTTACCCATCAAAATCAAACCACCTCTTGGCCCACGCAATGTTTTGTGAGTAGTAGTTGTTACAATATGACAGTGAGGAATTGGGTCGTTCATTAAGCCTTTTGCGATAAGCCCAGCTGGATGAGAAATATCAGCCATTAAAATTGCTCCAACGCTATCAGCGATTACTCTAAAACGCTCAAAATCCATATCACGTGAATATGCCGAAGCACCCGCAACGATTAATTTTGGCTGTTCTTTAGTAGCTATTTCTTGAATTTTATCATAATCTAATCTTCCAGTTTCTTTATCTACACCGTAGAAAACAGGATTGTAAACACGTCCTGAAAAGTTTACAGGAGAACCGTGAGTCAAGTGACCGCCGTGAGACAAATCGAATCCTAATATTTTATCTCCAGGAGTCAAACAAGCATGATACACAGAAGCATTTGCTTGAGAACCTGAGTGCGGCTGTACGTTTGCATATGCAGCACCAAACAATTCTTTAGCTCTGTCGATAGCAATTTGCTCAACAACATCAACTACTTCGCAACCTCCGTAATATCTTTTGCCAGGATATCCTTCAGCATATTTGTTTGTTAAAATAGAACCCGCTGCTTCTATTACTTCATCACTTACAAAATTCTCTGAAGCAATAAGTTCTAGCCCGTGAATCTGTCTGTCTTGTTCTTCTAAAATAAGGTCAAAAATTTGTTTGTCGCGTTGCATTTCTTTGATTTTCGTTAATTTGTCGCAAAAATACAAAAAAACGTTTGGTAAACAATTAGATTATAATATATTTGACAAGTAATTTTTCAACGAACAATAACATTATCATGCCAATAACAGCAAACGATACAACAAGAAAATCATGGTTAGAAGTGCCATCTGACAGTGACTTCCCTATTCAAAATATACCGTTCGGGGTTTTTCTTACCAAAGAAAATATCGTTACAGTAGGCACTCGAATTGGTGATTTTGCAATTGACTTAGGTGCTTTACAGCAGTTAAATTATTTTGAAGGAATCGAATTGACAGATGATATGTTCATGCAGGATACCTTGAATGATTTTATTTCGGATGGACAAAAAACATGGCGTTTGGTTCGAAACAGAATTGCAGATATTTTTGACGCAACGAATCCTGAATTAAGAGACAAGAAAGAACATAGAGATATTGTAATTTTCAAAATGGAAGATGTAGAAATGCAGCTTCCTGTATTGATTGGTGATTACACTGATTTTTATTCCAGTAGAGAACATGCTACCAATGTTGGTAAAATGTTTCGTGATCCCGAAAATGCTTTATTGCCAAACTGGCTTCACGTTCCGGTAGGATATCATGGAAGAAGTTCTTCTATCATCCCATCTGGAATTCCGGTTTACAGACCAATGGGACAAATACTTCCAAATGGTGAAACTTCTCCTGTTTTCGGACCATCCAGATCAGTAGATTTCGAGTTGGAAACGGCTTTCATCACTACAGATTGCAATATTATGGGAGAAACAATTCCCATTGCGGAAACCGAAGATTATATTTTTGGGATGGTTTTAATGAATGACTGGAGTGCCCGCGATATTCAAAAATGGGAATATGTGCCATTAGGGCCATTCTTGGCCAAAAGCTTTGCTACTTCTATTTCTCCTTGGATCATCACTATGGATGCCTTGGAACCTTTTAGAACCAAAGGGCCAAAACAAGAGCCAACTCCTTTCCCTTATTTACAGCAAAAAGGAAAACACACATTCGATATTAATCTTGAAGTAGCGATTGCTCCCGAAAATACGGAACCAACTGTTGTTTCCAGAACCAACTTCAAATACATGTATTGGAGTATGAGCCAGCAATTAGCGCATCACACCTCTAATGGATGCCGTGTTAACTCAGGAGATATGATGGGTTCAGGAACAATTTCAGGTCCTACGCCAGATAGTTATGGATCAATGCTAGAATTGAGTTGGGGCGGAAAAAATCCTATAACTCTGAATGATGGCAGCCTGCGTAAATTTATTAACGACGGCGATACCGTAATCATGAAAGGACACTGTCAAAATGGGCAGGTACGTATTGGTTTTGGCGAATGTTCCAGCCAATTACAGCCTCCATTTGTGAGACAATAATTAAAAACTTTTTTCATACAAACCGACAATTTTATAGTTGTCGGTTTTTTTTGTGCTTTTTTTTTACGAAATCTTAAACAGTACAGATTTATCTATTATTAAAAAAGTAGGTTTTTTTTCAACAGCAATATACGTTAAATTAGAAAAGGTCGGTTTGATATGCAGTTTACACAGTAATTTTTAATCATAAATAGTTATACCAATGATTAGTATGTTTTAGTCCAATGGCTTCTGGTATAATGCCGTTGTATATTTCATTTAGTCTAATTTTTATTGGACTAATTTGAAATAACTAATGGTATTACAAAAAAACTACATCCTAAAAATCAAACTATTGCATTTAAATTAACTTTTAATTAACAGGTAAATAAGCATAATACTTTACTTTTAATAAAAATTAACCAATGAAAAACCTACTATTACTACAAACAATAGATCTAACCTTAAGTTGTTGTGATAAAGACGGACAATTTTTTGCAGGAAAAGAACTGCTCCCTCCCGAAAACCAAACAGGAGCCAATACTTTTGGGCTATTATAAACGGACAAAATATGATTCCCAAAATGGCATAGGAAATATAACTCCAGGGAGTTCTCATAATGAGGTAAAACATCTCAAAGCTAATGATTGCAAGCAAATACAGGCTGGTTTTGCGAAAACAAAAAAGGGATATATTTACATCTACATAGAAAATAAAGAAAAAAATGGTCATTTAAAATTTGGTAACTATATCATTGGTAATAGTAATGGAGCAAGTGAACATGAATTTTGTGAAAATACTTTAATTACTGCAATTATTTTTGATTCAAAAGGAGTTCAAAAAAAATACTTATTCATCGCACGTGCAGGAAGCATCAATATTACTCGAAGTGATAATGTTATTATTTCTGGTAATTTTTTTAGTAAATTAAATTACGAAAATAATCCTAACGATTATTGAAATTAAAGAAGGTCGGTTTGATTTTAATAAAAACACTATAAACCCAACAATTTTTTTAATAAAAAATTAACTTAAAATGAAAAAACTAATTTACCTATTAACCATTGTTTTTATTTCTTCATGTGAAGCCAATATAGGAATTCCTGAAAACAAAAAAGTATATTATAAATTAAATAGTATTGATTTTGACAGAATACCTACAAAATATAGTCAATTAGGCAATATTAATATTTATAAAAATTCAATTGGAGAAAGTATCGAAATTAAAAATATACTTTATAAAATTGATGAAAATATATTTTTAAACGGTGAACTTTTTGGAACGGAATATTATAATGATAGACTATTTATAAGGTTAAACATTAACGGCAACACCGATTTTGATTTTTATATAAGTAAATACGAAAATGATTTATTGAGTTATAAGATTATTATCGGTCAAATTTTCAATATAAATCTACCAAAAGACAATAATTTATTATTTGAAAAAAACATTAATAATATTTTGTATAAAAAAGTTACGCTTTTTGAACTATCTAAAGAAGCAATTCTAAATATTAATAATGTAAAAATTAATAAAATTTACTTCGATTTAAAAGGCGGGGTAGTTGGTTTAGAAGATTCCTCAAACAATAATCAATTTTGGATTACAAATTAATAATCAATCCAATAGTATTATTCTTTAATTAAATTAATTGAATAACAACGATATTATGAAACTTTACATATAAGTCAACGAATCGTTTGTTAAAACACAAAATTATCAAAAACAATAAATAATTATGAAAAATTTTCTATTATTACTCGTGCTTGTAACAGCATCCTGCTCAAAAGACAATGATCAACAATTCAACTCTCAATTACCAGCTATAACCCAAACTGGGGCAAATACTTTTGGGGCTACTATTAACGGACAAATTATGGTACCACGAAACAGCATAGGATATATGCCACCGGGTAGTAGTCATTCTGCGGTAAACTATATGAAAGCTAATGATTGGGAGCAAATACAGGCGGGTGATGCGAAAACAAAAAAAGGATATATTTATATCTACATAGAAAATAAAGAAAAAAATGGTCTTTTAAAACTTGGTAACTATATCATTGGTAATAGTAATGGAGCAAGTGAACATGAATTTTGTGAGAATACTTTAATTACTGCAATTATTTTTGATTCCAAAGAAGTTCAAAAAACATATCTCTCTATTGCCGATACTGGAACTATAAATATTACCCGAAGTGATAATGATATTATTTCTGGTACATTTTCTTGCAAATTAAGATTCAAAGACAATCCTAAAGACATTATCGAAATTAAAGACGGTCGGGTTGATTTTAATAAAAATACTATAAATTCTACAGACTTTAAATAAGTATTCCATAAATTATTAAACTATAAATCATTGTTCAATAGGCAACAATGACAGCCCTACTTATGCTTAAAATTTAAACTTTTTAATAACAAAATTAACAACAAATGAAAAAAATTACCCTATTACTGTTCGGATTGTATTTTACAAATCTCCATGCACAATTGCCAACTGTACAGCAGTATCAAACGCAACAATCCAATGCTTGGCAAACATCCCTTTCTGCTCTTACATCTAATGGCGGCTATGCTGCAGATTTAGAAATGCTCTATGATAAAGTAACTCCTTTTGCGGGTTTGTACACTTATAATGACTCAGACAACAATATTGCTAAAGCATCACTTTTTAAACAAGCGCTTTCCGAACTATATCGAACTTCTGGTCAATTGAAGTTTGAATCATCAGAAAGTTTAGAAAATAGGCTTAACGCACAACAAAATTATTCTACTGTTATAAAGATGGGCATTATTAACACGCCCATAAGTTATCTAAACTACAATTCTGAATTTCCTAATGATGGTGGAGTAAAACTAATAAATGGTGTATATGTTGCTGCTAATAATTTGCCCCCTTTTATTAAAAAGCAAGTAACAATGATATCCCCACTAGAAGAATTGGTATTTTCAAATGATAATTCGATTACTTATCAATTCAATACCTCCGAAGTATATCAATGGGGTAATAAAAAAATAGCTTCTATGACTGCCGATTTTGGAAATGGAGTAACTTATACTTTAATACAAAATGAATTGTGGGTTCAAAATTCGATTGCAATAAATTATACTACGATTGATGAAAACAAAAAATTGATATTCAACATAATTTATACAGACAGTACTACACTGACTACTTATGCTGGCATTAGTATTGGTCAAGATACAACTGCAAATAATAGAAATGCTCGTATTGCAAGTACATCAGGATTAACAGATCATATTTCTACAATAGCGGATTCTAATGGAGCATTAGGACAGCTAGAATATCGTATATTTTATGGCGACCAAAACACCAATAATGTCCTCAAAAAACCTTTTATAATTGTAGATGGTTTTGATCCAGGTGATAAAAGAAGAGTTATGAAAGAAGATTGTGCAAATAACCCTAAATGTATTGAAGCAAATAAAGACTGGGGGACAAAAACTTATGAATCAATATCTTTTTTGATGAAGTATAACAATGGGAATTCTGATTTAAAAACACAACTCACGGCCTTAAACTATGATGTGATTATTGTAAATTTCCCTACTTATGAGAACAACTTAGGACAAATTATTGATGGTGGTGCCGATGATATTTTTAGAAATGGCAGGACTGTAGCATCTTTTTTGCAACAAATAAATACAGATATCCAAGCTAATGGTAGTACAGAAAAACTTGTACTTGTTGGACCAAGTATGGGAGGGCAAATAACCCGTTATGCACTAGCCTATATGGAGAAAAAGCAGCAAGAAACAGGCAATGCCATTTGGAATCATAATACTCGTATCTATTTAAGTATGGATAGTCCACATCAAGGAGCAACTATACCATTGGCTACACAAGGAGATTTGTACTTTTTAGGAGAATTAATGGGAAAAGATGATGCTAAAAGTAAATACCGAGATGTAATAAATTCTAAAGCTGCAAGACAAATGCTTCTTACTATAGCGGGGTCTCAATCTAATTTCTATAATACAGACCATGACGTTTACAATCAAGAATTAATCTCAAACGGAATTTCAGGCAGCAAAGGTTACCCTGTCTTGAACGGTATAAGAAAACTTGCTATCGCAAATGGCTCAATGAGTGGTGTAAGGAATGTAAATCCTTCTGAAAAATTTTATGAAATAGCCACGTTTGCTAAACTGCGTTCTATTTTGACATTTGGGATAAGGATTGCAAAAATACCTGTATTTAGACTTAATAATTGGTTTATGCCTGATAAAAACTCAACTTCTATATTGCTTAAAAATTATTCCAAAGAACCTGAGGAAGCTATTAATTGGAATCTTACTAATAATCTATGGCAAGGAAGTTTAGATGCTTTGCCAGGAGGTAATTATAACTCCGCAAATGATTTAAAGGATGAGGTTTATAATTCCCTTAAAGAAACTAATGGTTTTACTTCTCCCTATGGATTATTCCCTCTTTTATGGACAGGAGAAAAATTAATAGTTGAACAAAGAATTCCTTATAGCATTGATATTGCAATAGCTCCTCAAGCTTTTATTCCTACTCATTCAGCTTTAGATACTAGTGGCTTTTCAGATTGGTATCAACCAATTGATAGAAATTTAGTTTGTACAGGACAAACTCCATTTGATAGTTATTATGGAGAAAATACTAATATGGGACATATTACATTTACTGATACTATGGTCAACTGGCTCCTAAAAGAACTCGGTAATAGTTCCAGCTCATCTGCTCCCCAAGCTCCAGTATTTCCATTACAAGAAAATTCACTAACAGGTCCTAGTTCAATTTGTTCTGAAACAACATTTTCATTTTCAGATATTTGCAAAACACCAAGTGCTGCAACTTGGACAGTAAGCCCTAATCTTCAAATAATCTCATCTACAGGATATTCCATCACAGTTAACCAAATTTGGAACAGTCAAGGTACAATAACAGCAACTTTTCAAAATGGACAAACACTAACCAAAATTTTACAAGCCCCCGAAATAAATATAGCAACTGCCGAAGAAGATGACATCTGTATGCAATACAACAATTATGATGGTATGGTAGTGTATGGAGCACCAAGTGGTGTGACTTTTTCTGATTTTAACAGCGCAATTCCAAGCGAAGATGGTTTTATTTATTATATGCCAAACGGTTTAAACCTAAACGGAGTAGGACACAAATATTTATTTAACATTCCAAGAACACTCTTTGGAGAACAAATATTCTATAATATTACTTACACGAATCAATGTGGAGAACTAGTTACTATACCTGGAGTTACTCCAATAATTGCTTACGAATGCAGTAATTATAGAACTGCGGCAACTAGCGACACTTTTACCATTTACCCCAACCCATCAAACACAACCATAAACGTTGCCCTTATGGACGAAAACAAAGCCCCTGCCAAAAAAACGCTAATTACAGGAAAACTATACGATTTAAATAACATTGAAAAACGCAAGGTTATCATTAAAGACAACAATGCTCAGATAGACGCTAGTGGTCTAAACAGAGGCGTTTATATTCTAAAAATTGACATGGATGGAAAATCAGAAAGCCATCAGGTTATTGTGAAATAAATATCTGAGAAAACACTCTTTTTTTATAAACTGACATTTTTAATAAAAGTGTCGGTTTTTTTTTGAAATATTTCAAGCAGAATACTCTAAGGAATAGTAAGTTTGCAAAAAAAATAAAAGCTTCCAATTCAAATAATTCATTATCCCCCAAAAATGAAAAAAATTACTTTTATAATTGCATTCTTTGTCCTGCTTACATCATGTAGTGGCGTAAAACAAACCCAAAACAATTTAACCTCTGGGAATTATGATGCAGCAATTGATATTTCTGTTTCTAATTTGCGTTCCAATAAAGATAAAAAAGGAAAACAAGATTATGTATACTTACTTGAAGAGGCTTTCGCCAAAGCTAAAGAGCGTGATTTAAACAGCATCAATTTTTTAAGCAAGGAAAATAACCCAAGCAATCTGGAGAAAATATACAATACCTATTTGGCACTAAATGACCGCCAAGAGAAAATCAAGCCTTTGCTTCCGCTAAAATTAATCAAGGAAGGACGAAATGCGATTTTTCCATTTGATAATTATGACAACGGAATCATAAGCAGTAAAAATGCTTTATCAAATTATTTGTATACCAATGCAAAAGCCTTGATGCTCACCAAAAACAAGATGAATTACCGCAGAGTTTATGATGATTTAATCCATTTGGACAAAATAAATCATGGCTATAAAGACATCTCCAAAATGATAGACGAGGCGCAGCTAAAAGGAACTGATTACGTGATAGTAAATACCAAAAACGAAACTGGCATGATTATTCCTGTTCAGCTTCAAAATGACTTATTGGATTTCAAAAGCTATAATCTGAATGACAAATGGACAGTTTATCATAGCGAAAAACAAAAAGATATTACATACGATTACCGCATGCTCATTAGCTTCAGATCGATTTTAATTTCACCTGAACAAATAAAAGAAAGAGAATTCACAAAACAACGTCAAGTCGTTGATGGACAAAGAAAACAAGTTGATGCTAATGGAAAAATCGCTTTGGACAGACAAGGGAAGCCAATAATGATAGATAACTTGATTAATGCTACTGTAAAAATTAATGAAGTCAAACAATTTAAATCGTGTCAAATCACTGCCAAAGTGGATTACTTCGATAATAAAACCAACCAATCATTTGGATCATTCCCAATCACTAGCGAATTTGTTTTTGAAAATATTTTTGCTTCTTACAAAGGCGATTCTCGTGCAGCAGATGATGGTTATAGCCCAAATTTCTACAACAAATCAGTACCTTTTCCTTCCAGCGAGCAAATGGTTTATGATACTGGCGAAAATTTAAAAGCTAAAATCAATGGAGTTATCACTAACAATCAATTTAGAAAATAGATATTTTCACATTAAACAAAAAGCAACTCGATTGAGTTGCTTTTTGTTTTTACTATTACCTAATTATTTAAAGCCTACAATCTGTTCTTCGGCTGCAATAACTTCTTCTACAAATTTTTTATATTCTAAATAATCACTTGGCTTAATATTATCCCAAAGAATGGTTACTTCTCTATTTATCTTCAATGAATTATTTTTCAAGAGCTCAAATTGCAAAGTGTAATTTTGATTCTTAAATGAAAAGGTTTTGCTTTCTGGTATTTCAGAGAATTTCTTTCCTTCTGGTATATTCAAAATAACTTCCGATTCATATTTATTATTATTCTCATAAAAGAAATAATTGATATCGAATTTTCTATTTTCTGCAGCGATAATATCTCTTGTGTACACTTTATCAATAAAAGGAATTTCGGTTATCTTAAGTGTTCCCACTTTTTGCAGATTTTCATTTATTGAAAATTTAGTTTCATAAGTCAGTGCTTTGTCAAATGTTTCGTTAGACAAAAGCTTTACCGATTGCAGACTAACCAATTTTTGCAATTGTTTATTATAACCTTTCTCTATTTCTTTTTCTCTAATCTCTTTTGTGGTAGCATCAGAAAACAGTTCATTATAGTATGATTTTGTAGCTCCTTCAATAGTATGCGTGTTCACAAACACTTTGGATTTATCGTCTAAAGTAACAACAGAAGATGTTCTTAAGCTATTTTGAATTGTCGCATCAAAAGGGATATTTATCAATTTGGAAGTCTCATTCTCCTTTTTATCAAACGAAATTACTAATGCATTTGCATTGTATAATGAACTTGGAAGCATTCTATAAGGCAAATACTTATCTGTAAGCTCTAAGAAAACAACTTTATTGTCAATTTTTGTTTGTACGATACAATGATTGAAATCCTTTGAAGGCAATCGCATCGAATTAAATCCATTATCATTTGTTGAAACCAAAACCAAATTAGATTTCAATCCTGCATATTCAGATAATGCGACAAACAGGGTAGATACATCTTTGCAGTCACCTAATTTTGTTGTAATTGTTTTAGAAGGCTTTTGAGGAACATATCCGCTTTGTCTAAAATCCAAAGAGCTATAAGTGATATTTTTTTCTATATAGCTATAAATTGCTTTTGCTTTTTCATCATCCTTTAGATTAGCAACTCCTTTTGGAAAAATAGTATTGTAAGTGTCTTTGGTAATTTTATCTAATTTTAAATTTTTCTTTACTAAATCCGAATACCAATTCGAAATATCACTCCATGATTTTACTGTTCCTACTTCAATTGTATTCGTTAAATCAGTCGAAATTGGTGCATAATCTTCTTTGAGCGATAAAGCAGGAATATTGTTTCTTTTCCAAATATTGCAGTTCTTGCCATTTATTTTTCTATTCGTTGCAACTATATTTCCATTGCTAAAATCAGTGTAATACTTGCAGTCTTCTGGGCTTATCAATGCAAAAATGGCTTCGGCAGATGGATATTCACTATCAAAATAGCAGGACAGATTAAAATCTTTATAGAAACGGCCAGTTCCATTTTCGATGCGTTCGTATTCTATATAAATAACATCTCCAACTTTTAAATTAGAAAACACCAATAAATCATTTCCTTGTTCGGCAGGGGCAATTGTTCCGTCTGCTTTAATAATTTCCGATTTTAAAACTGTATTACTATCCAAGCTTATCGAATATTCTTTCATCTTTTCGATACCCGTTTCAGATGTTACTTCGTATAAATATGATACTCTAGATTTTCTGCCGCCTTCGGGAAAAACATTTACGATGTATTCGTCTAATAATAGTACTAGTCCGTAGTCACTCTTTATATTAGAATTTCTTCTTGATTTAACCAATTTATAAATATCCTTCGTCGCAACTTCATCAATTTCATCTGGAATTTTGGAAATATCATACAACTGTTTTCTCAGTTTCCCATTTCCTGAATTATGAGTTAAAGATTGACGAATGTATTTTTCTGCTTCTTTATTATTTTTCATTAAGTTATAAATCGCAGCTTTCTTTTCCATATTTGTAAACGAATAGGGGAAATTGCTCAAATTTTCATCAACTACAGCTAATGCTTCTTCGTATTTATTGGCATTTGCCAAAATAGTAATGTAATCATTTCTAAATACATTTATATTAGCATATTCCTTAATTCGTCTTTTTACAATTCTCTCAACTGCCGCCTTATCATTCAGCTCATTATAGTATGTAATCAACAAATTATCTACTTCATTAATTATTTTATCTTTCGATAATTCTTCCAAAAGAGCAATAGTTTTTGTTTTGTCATTTTTCAGTTTTAAGTACAAAGTAGCAGATGCAATTTTGAACTTTTCATTCCCATGAGTGTCTTTATCAATATCTTTCAGCAATCTGAACATCTCCTCAACATCTTCTTTTTTCGAAGCGATTAAAAAATCAAACATCAGTTCACAAAAACGCTGTTTGTATTTTTTGGAACGGTCTCTGTAAATCTCCAAATCAGCAATAGAAGAATTTTGAAGCCATTTATTATCTAATATTTTTATGAATGTAACGTAATAATAATCGATGTCATTTTTTTCGATATTTTTTATAATCTCTTGTTTCTTTTGCTCTTCATCACCAACTAAATCACAATAGCGAAGAAAATAGCTTGCAATAAAAGAACTATTTGGGTATTTCTCATCCAAACCTTCAATCGCTTCATAAGCACTAACATATTTGCAATTTGACTCATAAGCGGTATATTGAAATAACTTGTACAGCAAATTATTTGGATACTTTTTTACCAAATCATCAAAATATGCTTCATAATCTAATTTTAAAACTTCGGCCTCAGCAGTATCCGTTTTTGAAACAGTATACGGCAGATATTCTTTACTGAATTTCAAATCATTAGCAACTGCATAATCAAGATTTTTTACTTGAGCTGAAAAATAATCGCCTCCTCCAGAAGTAGATAATTTAAAAAGCAACCTGTTTACTCCTTTCTCTAAATCAATTTTCAGAGTATAAGCATCAAGATTTGTTCTCTTACTATCTTGATTAAAATAGATTTCTTTATCATTCAAAAATATTTTCAATCCTTGACTGGCACCAAAACGCAATAGAAAACTTTTCTTTTCTGGCGAATCAATGAAAGTTTGTGCATATATAATTCCATTTCCATATTCTCCTTCATTTGTAAAAAATTGATACGCATCATTTTCTATATTTTTGGGATTGTACCAGCCAATTTTACCATTACTGTTGGCGTCAAAAAGTTTATCATTTTTGGCATAAATTTCAGGTTCATATTCAATTTCTAAACCGCTCCCATTTAAATTTTCAAAAACCCCGCAAAACTGCCATTGCGTTATGGTTCCTAAATCAGCAAAAGACTTTTGAGCCGCCTCAAACTGCATTCTTTTACGCTCGAATATTGCTTTTCTGTATTTTACAATAGGTAGATCTTTAAATTTAAATGATGAAGCCAGATAATCAATTTTATTATAAGTCAAGTCATTACAGGCATCTGTAGAAATATCACTTAGAATAATATCTCTATTAATAAAAGGAGCAATATAATATTGTGAATTAGGAAGTTTTTCTAAGTTTTTAAGCAGTGTTTCATCAAAACTTATTTTTCCCGATTGTTCATCTATAAAAGCATCCAAAAACAGCAAATCAATGTTAGTAGTTTTGCTTTTTGCAAATTGCTTATCAAATAAGATTCTAGCTTCCTCTCTTTTATTATTAATCAACAAATTCAAAACATTAGTATAATCTGCTTGCGAATAAATAAAATTTGAAACAAACAGTAAAAACAAAATAGTAATTTTCTTCATAGTTTTTGGTTGGTTAAATAGCTTTTTAATTTTTATCTTCTAATAAGGGAACAAAACGAAATTCTCCAAACTCATGTTTTTCAAATTGGGTTTCATTAATTCGAATAAGCATAGTCATAATTTGAACATTCTCCCCCAAAGGAATAACGAGTCTCCCTCCTACTTTGAGCTGAGCCATTAAAGGCTGCGGAATAAAAGGAGCACCGGCAGTAACAATAACACTATCAAAAGGCGCATGATTTGGAAGTCCTTTATAGCCATCGCCAAAAGAAAGATGTTTGGGGCGGATTCCAAGTTTTGGCAATAAAGCAGAAGTTTGCTTGAAAAGCTCATTTTGTCTTTCGATAGAAAAAACTTGAGCTCCCATTAAGCACAAAACCGCAGTTTGATATCCAGAACCTGTTCCTATCTCCAATACTTTATGCCCTTTTTGTATTTCTAATAATTGAGATTGAAAAGCTACAGTATATGGCTGTGAAATAGTTTGGCCTGCAGCAATAGGAAAAGCCTTGTCCTGATAGGCATAATCTTCAAAACTGGAATTTAAAAATAAATGTCGTGGTATTTTTTTAATGGCTTCCAGCACATTTTTATCCGTAATCCCTTTCTGCTTTAATATATTCACTAATTGATTACGAAGTCCTTGATGCTTGGCTGTATCTTTCAAAATTTAAGGTTTTTATTATAGAACAAAAATAGAAAACTAAATCAATTTCCTATTCAAAATAAAATCAAATTGTTGCCCGCAGATAATAAAAATTAAGCATATAATTTAGAATTTTATAAATTGGAATTTCTTATTTTATTACTATTTTTGTGGAAACATCATTATTATGCTGAAAATTGGAGTATTAGGTGCTGGACATCTAGGTAAAATACATTTGCGTTTATTACAACAATCTGAAAAGTATGAATTAGTTGGTTTTTATGACCCCAATCTAGAAAACGCCGAAAAAATAAATAAAGAATTTGGTTACAAAAATTTCAATACAATTGCAACACTTATCCATGCAGTAGACGTTATTGACATCGTTACGCCTACACTTTCTCACTATAAATGTGCCAAAGTAGCTATCAAATCAGGAAAACATGTTTTTATTGAAAAACCCATTTCAAATACCATTGAGGAAGCTGAAGAAATTATAGCATTAGCAAAAGAATTCAATGTTAAAGGTCAAGTTGGTCACGTAGAAAGATTCAATCCTGCCTTTATCGCGACCAAAAACATGATTGAAAATCCAATGTTTATTGAAACGCATCGATTAGCCGAGTTCAATCCCCGCGGTACCGATGTTCCTGTTGTTTTGGATTTAATGATACACGATATTGACGCTATTTTGAGCGTTGTAAAATCGAAAGTAAAAAACATCAGCGCCAGCGGTGTTTCTGTTATAAGTGATACCCCAGATATTGCGAATGCCCGAATTGAATTCGAAAATGGCTGTGTGGCAAATTTGACTGCGAGCCGAATTTCAATGAAAAACATGCGCAAATCAAGATTTTTTCAAAAAGATGCCTACATCTCTGTTGATTTTCTTGAGAAAAAATGTGAAGTAGTTAAAATGAAAGATGCTCCAGAAGTTCCCGGTGATTTTGATATGATTTTGCAAAATGCTGAAGGAGTAAAAAGACAAATCTATTTCTCGAATCCAGAGGTACTGCAAAACAACGCTATTCTTGACGAATTAGAAACATTTGCCGATGCAATTAACAATGATACTACGCCAATAGTAACATTGGAGCAAGCAACTGATGCATTGAGAGTTGCATATCAGATTATAGATTGTTTTAACAAATAATTCAAAAAATTAGTTTAAAGTTTAAGGTTTAAAGTTGCACAGTGTAACCTTAAATCTTAAACTTTTTAACTTTAAATAAAAATAAAAAATGAAAATAATTGCTGTAATCGGCGCAGGAACTATGGGTAATGGAATTGCTCATACCTTTGCTCAGAGTGGTTTTACCGTAAAATTAATCGATGTTTCCGAAAAATCATTGGATAAAGGAATGGCAACAATTTTTGCTAACTTAGACCGAATGGTTTCAAAAGGAACTATAACGGAAGAAGGCAAAGCCAAGACAATTACCAATATTATTACTTATACCGATATTAAAGACGGCGTTGTAGGAGCTGATTTAGTTGTAGAAGCCGCCACCGAAAATGTAGATTTAAAACTAAATATTTTCAAGCAATTAAACGAAGTTTGTTCGCACAATACTATTTTGGCGACCAACACTTCATCGATTTCTATTACTCAAATTGGAGCAGTTGTAGCACATCCTGAGCGTGTAATAGGAATGCACTTTATGAATCCAGTGCCTATCATGAAACTAGTAGAAATCATTCGCGGTTACAATACCAGTAACGAAGTGACGAATATCATCATGAAATTATCCGAGAAACTGGGTAAAACTCCTGTTGAAGTAAACGATTATCCGGGTTTTGTGGCTAATAGAATTTTAATGCCAATGATCAATGAAGCAATCGAAACACTATACAACAAAGTAGCGGGTGTTTATGAAATTGACACTGTTATGAAACTTGGAATGGGACACCCGATGGGACCTTTACAACTAGCCGATTTTATTGGCCTTGACGTATGTCTTGCGATATTGAATGTAATGTATGACGGTTTCAAAAACCCAAAATATGCACCTTGCCCGTTATTGGTAAATATGGTTAGAGCAGGGAAATTAGGCGTAAAATCGGGCGAAGGTTTTTACGATTATAGCGAAAATAAAAAGGCTGAAAAGATTTCGAAACAGTTTGTATAAACTTTAATTATTCATTCAAAATGTCCATTCAACAAAATCTTCTCCACATAAAATCCACTCTTCCCGAGCATGTTACTTTGGTAGCGGTTTCCAAAACTAAACCCGTTCCTGATTTGATGGAAGCCTATAATGCTGGTCAACGTGTTTTTGGTGAAAACAAAATCCAAGAAATGACTGATAAATGGGAACAAATGCCAAAAGACATCGAATGGCACATGATTGGACATGTACAAACCAATAAGGTCAAATTCATGGCTCCTTTCGTGAGCTTGATTCATGGAGTCGATAGTTTGAAATTATTAGAAGAAATAAACAAGCAAGCCTTAAAAAACAATCGAATTATCGATTGTTTGCTACAAATATACATAGCCGAAGAAGAATCAAAATTCGGACTTGACGAAGAAGAGCTATCAGCACTCCTAGCCTCTTCTACATTCAAAGAAATGAAAAACATCCGAATTGTTGGTTTGATGGGAATGGCAACTTTTACGGATAATCAAAACCAAATCAAAAAGGAATTTTCGCATTTGAAATCAATTTTTGATGGATTATCTGGAAAAGATGGAAAAGGTAAAGATGGACTACAGTCCATCTCTACGCTATCAATGGGAATGTCTGGCGATTACCAATTGGCAATTGCATGTGGCAGCACAATGGTTCGGATTGGAAGTAGTATCTTTGGGGGACGATAAATAGATTTTTGATTGAAGAATAATGATTTTTGATTTAAGATTTAAAAAACTGATTACTAAAAAACTGTAAACTGAACACTGGATTTTGTACGCAATACTAGACATAGAAACCACAGGAGGACAATTTAACGAAGAAGGAATCACAGAGATTGCTATCTATAAATATGATGGGCATGAAATTGTAGATCAATTCATCAGTTTAATTAATCCTGAAATTCCTATTCAACCGTTTGTTGTCAAGCTTACCGGTATAAATAATGAAATGCTTCGTGGTGCGCCAAAGTTTTTTGAAGTAGCCAAACGTATTATAGAAATGACAAACGACTGCGTGCTTGTAGCCCACAACGCTTCATTTGATTATAGAATTCTCCGCACGGAATTTCGTCGTTTGGGCTATGATTTCAATATAAAAACCCTTTGTACTGTTGAATTATCCCAGCGTTTATTACCTGAACAGCCTTCACACAGCTTAGGAAAACTAGTCAGAGCGTTAGGAATTCCAATGGCCGACAGACACAGAGCCAGTGGCGATGCTATGGCGACAGTCAAACTTTTCAAAATGCTTTTGGACAAAGATTTGGAGAAAACCATCACAAAAGAGCTTATCAAATTTGAAGTTATCAAAGGTATTTCGCCAAAATTATTAGACATTATCGAAAGTCTGCCTTCCAGAACAGGAATTTATTACATCCATCGAGAAGACGGAACCATCATATTTATTGGCCAAAGCAAAAACATAAAAAAGAGAGTCAATCAGCATTTTACTGGCATAACCAGTAGTGCCAAGAAAATCCAATCCGAAGTATTTACCGTAACTTTTGAGGAAACAGGCAGTGAATTAATTGCTTTATTAAAAGAATCCGAGGAAATAAAGAAGAACAAACCCATTTACAACCGAATGGCTCGTAAAAACACTTTATCTTGGGCTATTTACGCCGAAAAAGACCCAAACGGATATTTGAACTTAAACCTCCAAAAAGCCGATGGACGTAAAAAAGAGATAACAGCATTTGCCAACCAACAGGAAGGAAAAAGTGCGCTCAACCGCATTACAGAAAGCTATCAGCTATGTCCAAAATTTACTAGTCTTTCCCTTTCAAAAACTCCCTGCGCGCAACATGAAAACAATCAATGCGATGGCGCCTGCATAGGACAAATAACCGCTGAGGAATACAATTCAAGAGTTCAGGTTTTCATCGATAAAAACCTTTTTGATAATAAAAGCATGATTGTTATTGACAGAGGAAGAAAAACTGGAGAACACAGCGCAATATTAATCGAAAAAGGAATATGTAAGGGATATGCCTTTTATGATTTAAATTACCAAATCATAAACCCAGAAATCTTAAAAAACATCTTAATTCCCATACCAAATAATAGAAACACCAGAGCTTACATTCAAGGCTATTTGAGAAAAAACAGGGTGCAGAAAATTATTAATTTTTAACATCAAAAAAATCCAAAAGTAAAAAATCAGGAGCTAATCCAGCTGTTTACTACAACTCCTCATTATTCCAGCAGTTTTTCTAAGGCATAAAAGGAGCTTCTTTCAGTCGCTCTTTTATACCAAGAAAAACAAACTAGAATAATTCCGGGGTTTTCGTTGCCATCTGGGCTAAAAAAAGAATATGAAGTATTTAATTACCATCGTTGGACCAACAGCCATAGGAAAAACAGCCTTAAGCATTGACTTAGCCAAACATTATAATTGCGAAATTATTTCCTGCGACAGCCGACAGTTTTTCAAGGAAATGACCATAGGAACAGCAGTACCTAGTCCAGAAGAGTTGGCATCTGCACCACATCATTTCATTCAAAACAAATCTATTTTTGACAATTATACCGTAGGCGATTTTGAAAAAGAAGCGCTTTCAAAAATAGAAGAATTGTTCGAAAACAATGATTGCACAATACTTGTTGGAGGTTCGGGATTGTATGTAGACGCTATTCTAAAAGGCTTTGACGAATTTCCTCCTATAGATTCTTCCATTCGGGAAAACGTAAATTTAAATTATGAAAATCTAGGAATCGAATATTTACAAAAACAATTAGAAACTCTCGATCCCATATATTTCCAGAAAATAACTTCCGAAAATCCACAAACTTTACAAAATCCGCAACGTATGATGCGATTTGTAGAAGTCTGTCTTGGAACTGGCAAACCGTATTCCTCATTTTTAAATCAAAAGAAAAACAACCGTAATTTCACTCCAATCATCATTGGCCTTGACGCTGATAGAAATGTCATATACGAAAGAATAAACCAGCGAGTGGACATTATGTTCAATCAAGGACTTTTGGCTGAAGCTCAAGCTTTATACGAACATAAAGAATTAAACGCCCTGCAAACGGTTGGATATAGAGAATTATTCAGCTTTTTTGATGGAGAATTCACACTGCCATTTGCTATCGAAGAAATCAAAAAAAACACCCGTCGATTTTCAAAACGCCAGCTCACTTGGTTCAAACGCAAAGAAAACACCAAATGGTTTGATTATTTAGCCGATAGAAATAAAATTATTAGCTATATAAATGAACAAATTCATAATTCATAATTATTTATATGCCAATAGATCCAAACTTCACCTCCGTTTTAACCAAAGACTGGGAAATCAATTTTACCCAATGCACACCCAATGGCTATTTAAAATACACTGATCTATGCAATCTATTGCAATTAACAGCAGCCGCGCATTCCGAAATGGGAGGAATCAGCTTTACTGATATGCAGGAATTCAATCAAGCTTGGGTTTTGAGCAGAATGAGGGTAGAAATTACTGAGTTACCTAAATGGAGAGATGTCGTAACCGTAAAAACATGGATCAATTCCCTAGAAAATTCCCGTTCGGTACGTGCACTTGAAATGTATGTAAACGGTAAAAAAATAATAGGATCAGAAACCTTTTGGGCTGTCTTTAATACCAAAGCTAGAAGACCTGAACCCTTGGCACTCCCATACGAACATTTTGAATTATATCCAGAAAACAAAGCAACCAAAATGGGATTTTCAAAAATAAACCTACCCCAAGAAAAAGAAGAAATTTTCGAAAGATCAGTTTCCCTATCCGATTTAGACATTGTTAATCATGCTAATAACGTAAAATATCTAGAATGGTGCCTAGATCTTGTTGATGAAAACAAAATACTGTCTCAACAAGTAAAAAGTTTTGAAATGAACTTTTTAAAAGAACTCTCTCTAAAAGATAAAGTAATAATCCACGAATGCGTCAATGAAACTAATGTTGTTTTTAGTATCACCAAGGAAGATAAAACTTGTTTTGCATTACAAGTTAATTGGAAATAAACCATTATGAAACTGAAAGTCCATAGTTTTGGTTTAACAGACTGAAAGTCTTAAAGGTTACAATACTTGTTTATTAGCCACAAATTTGCAATAATTAATTTGCGGAAATTCGTGTAATTTGTGGCTAAACTATTTTTAGGAGCTAAAGCGAAATACACTAAAGTGCATAGTTTTAACTATTCCTGAGTGAGACCAATAAAAAAGCTTCGAAATTAATCGAAGCTCTTTGTTTTTTTATAAGGAAATCAATTAATTATTTTGCTTTTACAACTAATCTAAATCCTTCTCCGTGAATGTTTAAAATTTCAACATCCTCATCTTGTTTTAGATATTTTCTTAGTTTAGCAATATAAACATCCATACTTCTAGAGGTAAAATAGTTATCATCTCTCCATATTTTTGTCAACGCTAACTCTCTTGGCATCAAATCATTTTCATGCAGAATTAGCATTTTAAGCAATTCATTCTCTTTTGGAGATAACTTAATAGGCTCTTCATCATTGAAAGTCAAAAAACGAAGTTTTGAATTTAGGTGAAATTTACCAATATTAAATTCAAATTGAACAACTTCTGTTTTCACATCAGATGCTTTTCTTTGAATAATAGCTTTAATTTTCATCAATAAAACTTCAGAATCAAAAGGCTTGTTTAAATAATCATCAGCACCTGCCTTATATCCTTTTAAAACATCCTCTTTCATAGATTTTGCTGTAAGGAAAATAATAGGCACATCATTATTTTTTTCTCTTATTTCTTTCGCCAAAGTATAACCGTCTTTATAAGGCATCATCACATCAAGGATGCATAAATCATAAGTATCCTTTTTGAATTTTTCAAATCCTTCCATACCATTTTTAGCCAAAACAACTTCAAAATCATTTAGCATTAAATAGTCTTTTAGAACTGCACCAAAATTAAGGTCATCTTCTACTAATAGTATTTTTTTATTTGCGTTTTCCATACTCTAATTTATTAAAGGTAATTTTATAATGAAGGTACTTCCTTTTCCCTTTTCACTTTCTACATATATTTGACCATTATGATCGTCTACAATTCTTTTTACATAAGCCAGACCCAAACCATGACCCTTTACATTATGTATATCTCCAGTATGCTCTCTGTAAAATTTTTCAAAAATTCTTTTTTGAGCAATTTTACTCATACCAACCCCATTGTCTTTTATTTTAATAAGAACCATATCTTTAATGTTCTCTGTATAAATATCAATTTTAGGAATCTCAGGAGTATACTTTATTGCATTTTCCAAAACATTAACTATTACATTCGTAAAATGCACATCATTCAATAAAACTACTTTTCTAATAGCTCCAAAATGAGTTGTAATAGTTCCTTCTCTATCCTCCAGAATCAAACTTACGTGTTCTATAGCGTCATTGATCACTTCCTCGATGTCGCTGGATTCCTTTATAATATTTAGTTCTTTCTTCTCTAATTTAGAAATTCTTAATACATTTTCGACTTGAGCATGCATTCGCTTGTTTTCGTCCCTAATCATTTCCAGGTACTTAAAAACTTTCTCTTTGTCATCGATAATCTTAGGATTCCTGATGGCGTCCAAAGCTAAATTTATTGTCGCAATTGGTGTTTTAAATTCATGCGTCATATTATTAATGAAGTCATTTTTGATTTCAGAAATTTGTCTTTGACGTATTAACTGATTTAAAGCTGACGTATAAGCGATTATAATGATTAATGTAAATATGATAGACAATATCGTAATACTAACCAATTGTGATAATAAGAACTTCTTTTTATGTGGAAAAGCAACGTACAATTTATACTTCTCATTCCCTTCATTGTCTGTAAAAACAGGAATAGAATTAGCTTCGTCTTTATTGTATATGAAGTTATCCGACTTTACTTTGGTTTCTAGTCCATTGCTGTAAATCGCAAACTCAAATTTGGTTTTGACACCATACTCTTCTAATTCCTTCTTGATTAATTTATTTAATTCATCATTAGAAACTCTTTCTTCAAGAGGCATTGCTGATAGAATATCTTTATTTGAAATCTCAAAAATAAATTTATCTAAAATACCTAAATTTCCAACTTTTTCATTTCTAACGTCAGGCACTAAACTTTGATTAACCGCAGAATTATCAATTGAATTATTATTATAAGTTTCTGTTATTCGACTAGAACTAAAGCTTTTAAATTTTTTATTACTATCAAATTTTTTATCAAATGAGGGTAAAGAAATATTATATTCTTTTGATTTAACGTTATTAGAATAAACAATAGTTTGATTTGTTTTCGGATTTTTTTGAACATAATAAAACTCCATTAAATCCTCCTCTTTGGGTGCAATTCCAGTACTGTCTATTTTTTTATTAATTTTATTATAAAAGCTATAGAGCTCATGCTGTTCTAATTTTTGCGCAACATTTCCTAAAACCTGCTTAACATGATACTTGAATTGTTCGTCATTATTCCTAAAAGAGGTATTAAACCAATATACTTGCACAAGTATTATCCCGATTAAGGATAGACTCATTAACATTACAAGCAATCTAAAAAATAGTTTATTCATTCAAGCAAAATTAATATTTTAACAATATAATAAATAATGCATTAACCAAAGATTAACATTTAAGAGTTGATTTGTTTAATTCTTAAAAAATTAAGAATTTTAACAATTCCTAACTTTAAAGCCTCCATGTTAGTGTTTTCAATAATAAAATCACTTTTTGATGATTTTTCTTCATCGTTCCACTGATTTTTTATTCTTTCCAAAACTTTTTCGCGTGTCGTTTTATCTCTTTCAATAACTCTTTTAATCCTAATTTCAAGAGGAGCAATTACATTTATAATAAAATCACACTCTTTATAACTGCCACTTTCAAATAAAATTGCACTCTCATAAATAATAAATGGATCATTTTGATGCTCCAAAAGCCATTGTTTAAAATGTTGCTTCACTGCAGGGTGCACAATCTTATTAAGTTTGGTTAAACTATTAGAGTTATTAAAAACAATTTCAGATAACCTTTCTCTAATCAATACATCGTTCTCAAAAATAGTGTCTCCAAATTCGGCTCGAATCTGATTCAAGACAGTATCTGACTGCATTATTTTTTTTGCTTCTTGATCAGTTATGTAAACTGGTATTCTATGAGAGGCAAATTCATTGGCGACAGTAGTTTTACCACTTCCAATTCCTCCTGTTAAACCAATTATCTTCGTCATACTATACTTTAAAAAACAATTCAGGGAAAGCTGTTTTTGGATCTTGTTTCAATATAATTACTTTAATATACGATTTTAAAAAACCAGTCCCGTAACCGTAAAACTGTTTCCAAACGGCAATTAATGACAAATAACCGATTTTAACACTCTTATTCTGTATAGAAGATAACAAAAACAATGCCAAAAAGTAGAAAAAATATAATTTAAGAAGAATATCATGATTAAAAATCAATAATACTAAAGATACAAAAAATCCTGTTATAAAAACCGTTGGGAAGAAAAAAGTTAATTTATTATATTGAGGGTACCAACTATTGAGTATTGGCCTGGCTTTACCAAATTTACTTACTTGAATTGTAAATTTATCCCAATCAATTCTCCTCTTGTGATAAACAAATGCGTTTGTAAAAAGTCTGGTTTCATATCCCATTTCCCATAAACGAATGGATAAATCAGGATCTTCTCCTGGATGAATATTTCCGAAACCTCCTGAAGCCTTAAATGCTTTATTGGACAAGCCCATGTTAAAACTCCTTGGCTGAAACTTTCCAATTTTCTCGGAACCGCCTCTAATCCCTCCTGTGGTCAAAAAAGAAGTCATCGTGAAATTAATAGCTTTTTGAATATCCGAAAAACTGTCTAATGCTTTATCTGGACCGCCAAAACAATCTACATAATCTTCTTGTAAAGCCTTTTCAACTTCGTTCAAATAATTACTTGGAATAATACAATCGGAGTCAAAAATTATAAAATAGTCTCCTCTGGCTTTACTCATTCCATAGTTTCTGGAATCTCCAGGACCTGAATTCTCTTTATAGTAATAGGAAATATCCAGCTTATCACCGTACTTTTGAGCAACATCTTGACATCGAATTGTAGAACCATCTTCGATCAGTACAATTTCGAATATTTGATCATAAGTTGATTTTGCTAAACTTTCTAATAATTCATCAACTTCATCAGGACGATTATAAACAGGAATGATCAATGAAAACAACATAATAGTAATAGTTATATTTTTTATTTAAATTTTGGCAAAGGTACTTCTTTATCAACAAAAAAACCATCATAAACAATGATGGTTTTATATAACAAGTGCCTTAATACCACTATTCAAACATTTCCACTACTTCTTGACTGACACCCATATTAGAAAATCCTCCATCGTGCAATAGATTTTGAAGTGTTACTTTTCGAGTCAAATCCGAAAACATGACAACAATATAATCTGCGCATTCGGCTGCCGTAGCGTTTCCTAAAGGAGACATTTTATCTGCGAAAGCAATAAAACCTCCAAATCCCTTAACGCCTTGTCCTGCTCTAGTAGGAGTTGGCGATTGTGAAATTGTATTGACTCTCACTTTTTTATCCCTTCCAAAAAAATATCCAAAACTACGTGCAACAGATTCCAGAAATGCCTTATTATCTGCCATATCGTTATAATCTGGAAAAACACGCTGTGCTGCCATATAAGACAAGGCAATGATACTTCCCCACTCATTCATGGCATCTTTTTTATACAATACCTGCATCAATTTATGAAAAGAAACAGCCGAGACATTCCAGCCTTTTTCTGTGAATTCATAATTTTGGTTTGTATAATGATTCCCTTTTCGGACATTAACTGACATACCGATAGAGTGTAAAACAAAATCAATTTTACCGCCTAGAATCTCAACTGCTTTATCAACTAATACTTCTAAATCAGCAACCGAAGTAGCATCTGCTGGAATAACTTGACATCCTATTTTTTCTGCCAATGCTTCAATATTTCCCAATCGCATCGCTGCTGGAGCATTTGTCAAAACAAAAGTACCGCCTTCTTCATGAATACGCTCGGCTGTTTTCCATCCTATTGAATTTTCATCCAAAGCGCCAAAAATAATTCCTCTTTTTCCTTTCAATAAATTGTACATAGAACTTTTTCAAAATAGAGTTATAAAAAAACACCTTATTTTCTTGATTTTAAACCATCAAGCTATAAGGTGTTTATAAAATTATAAAAAATTGATTATCTAATTTAAGATATACTTGGAACTTTAACCAATTCGTTTGTGTCTGCTTTATAATCTACGCCATCAAAACCAAAACCAAACAAGTTATAGAAATCACTTCTGTATCCTTCTAAATCTCCAATTTCAGCCAAATTATCAGTTGTAGCTTGTTCCCAAAGTGCAGCAACCTGTGATTGAACATCCTCACGCATTTCCCAATCGTCGATACGAATTCTGCCTTTATCATCAGTAATCATAGACTCTCCTGTGTACAATCTTTGCTGATACAATCTTTGGATTTGCTCAATACATCCTTCGTGGATTCCTTTTTCTTTCATTATTTTATACAATAAGGAAATATACAATGGAATTACTGGAATAGCAGAACTAGCCTGTGTTACCAAAGCTTTGTTTACAGAAACATAAGCTTTACCGTTAATGTCTGCTAAACTGTCAGAAATAGTAAATGCAGTGGCTTCTAAGTGATCTTTAGCGCGTCCGATTGTTCCTTTTCTATAAACAGCCTCAGTTAATGATGGTCCGATATAAGAATAAGCAACAGTTGTAGCCCCTGGAGCCAATAGGTTTTCAGCTTTCAAAGCGTCAATCCACATAGCCCAATCTTCACCGCCCATTACGGCAACCGTATTAGTGATATCTTCTTCAGTAGAAGGCTCAATAGAAACCTCTGAAACTTTACCTGTGTGAAAATCGACTGTTTTATTTGTAAATGTTTGTCCAATTGGTTTTAAAGTTGAACGGTGCAAAACTCCTGTATTTGGGTTTAAACGCACTGGCGAAGCAAGACTGTAAATAATTAAATCAACTTGACCTAAATCAGCTTTAATAAGGTCTAATGTTTGTCTTTTTACTTCATTTGAAAAAGCATCTCCATTAATGCTTTTTGCATACAAACCAGCTTTATGAGCTTCATTTTCAAAAGCAGCTGAATTATACCAGCCTGGAGAAGCTGTTTTTCCTTCAGAAGGTGCTTTTTCAAAAAACACGCCTATTGTAGCAGCATCAGAACCAAAAGCGCTAGTTATTCTAGAAGCCAAACCAAAACCAGTTGAAGCTCCTATAACCAATACTTTCTTAGCTCCCGCTATAGTCCCTTTTGATTTTACATATTCAATTTGATTTTTGACACTTTGCTCGCTCCCTTTTGGCTGGGCAGTCAAACAAATAAATCCTCTCATTCTTGGTTCTATAATCATAATCCTTTGTACGTTAATTTATATTATAATTCTTTAAATTAATTGAATGTTCTTATTTTTTTTTAATTGAATGGGCAAATATAGCCCAATTATTTAGTTCAACAAGGCTTTTGCGTGATTTAAGGCAGAATCAGAAATGACAGTTCCAGACAGCATTTGAGCAATTTCTACGACTCTGTCTTCGCTAGTCAGTAATTTCAATTCTGATTGGGTGTCTTCTCCAACAGTAGATTTGAATACTTTAAAATGCTCATTACCTTTAGCCGCAATTTGAGGCAAATGGGTTATTGCAAATATTTGCATCTGAGTACTCATTTCTTTCATAATCTCTCCCATTTTATTCGCAATTTCTCCAGAAACACCTGTGTCAATTTCATCAAAAATCAATGTTGGCAGTTTTGAATATTGTGCCAAAATTGCTTTTACAGCAAGCATAATTCGCGACATTTCACCTCCAGAAGCCACTTTTTTTAACAAACCAAAATCTGTTCCTTTATTAGCCGAAATTAAAAACTGCAATTCATCTTTTCCATTTTCAAAATAAGTTGAAGTTGCATTTAATTCCATTTTAAATCGAACGTTAGGCATTCCTAAAGTTTCTAATATTGCAATTAATTTTTGTGACAGCAAAGGAATTGCCTCTTGTCTGTTATTATGTATTGTATCACAAATTTGATCCAGCTGTTTTGCAGAACCATCAACTAATGCAGTTAACTTGGTAATCTCTTCATCAATATTCCCTAATTCTAATACTGAATTTTCTAACGTATTTTGAATTGCAATTAACTCATCAACTGTATTTACTTGATGTTTCTTCTGCAGATTGTAAATCAGCTGTAATTTTTGATTAATCAGATTTAATTGTTCTGGATCATTGATTAATTTTTCGGAACAGCGGTTTAACTCAATTGCAATGTCTTCAAACTCGATTTTCAGACTTGTTATCCTTTCGAACAATAAACTATAATCAGTAGAAAAAGAGGCAATTTTTTGAATGGCCTTTTTAATTTCATTCAAATTATGCATTACGCCTATTTGTTCTTCATTTGCGATAGCTAAAGACTTATCAAGCGATTCTTTGATAATCTCAACATTATTCAACTGTTCATAATTTTCTTCGAGAACTTCTTGTTCACCAGATTTCAATTTAGCGCCAACCAATTCCTCCAAAAGAAAAGTATTATATTCCTGCTCTTTAGATGCCTCCGATTTTCTTTTAATTAAAGCATTTAATTTGCTTTTATCTGCTTTGAACTTTTTTAATTCCGATTGATATGAATTGATTATATCTAAATTATTGGCAATAGCGTCAATGATTTTAAACTGAACTGTCTCGTCAGACAATTCTTGAGTTTGCTGTTGCGAATGAATGTCTATCAAAAATAGACCTAACTCTTGCAGTTCTTGTAAATTAACAGGGCTGTCATTTATAAAAGCTCTTGATTTTCCAGAAGGCAAAATTTCTCTTCGAATAATGGTTTCATCTTCATAATCCAAATCATTTTCTTCAAAAAAAGGAAGCAGATTGTATTTGGATATTTCAAAATGAGCTTCAATAACACATTTTTCTTCTTTATTTTTAAGCGAAGTTAAATCGGCTCGTTTTCCCAAAGCCAAACCTAAAGCTCCTAGTATTATCGATTTACCTGCACCAGTTTCTCCAGTAATTATCGAAAAACCCTTCGAAAAGTCGATTGTTAATTTCTCAATTAACGCATAGTTTTTTATAGCTAGTGAAGTTATCATTAATTAAATTTATAAGTATAGATTGGGTTAATTGAAAAGAAATTATAAAAGACTAATATTTTAATGTTTGCCATTTATTTGAATTTGACGGAGATGTTCTATTTAAACTATCTACCATGTCAGTGATTGTAATACTCGGCCCACCTGTAAAAATAGATACAATCTCATCTGATTTTGAATCCATAAAAACACGCAATAAGTATGAATTGGGCTTGGTTTCATTCAACTTGGCCAAGTTCATTAGAGAACCCTTTATGATTTCTTTTGACTTTTTAAGATCTTGATTCATTGTGTCTAATCCAGAATAATACTGTGAACTAGATTGTCTGATATCAGCATAAGTTGGAGACAATAAATCATTGATTAAAAAATACCTGCTCAATGTTCCGTCAGATTGATTCCATCCTTTATATCCTCCCTGCTGTGCCAAGTTTGCAATATTAAGCGCTTCTTTAAAATAACGATCTCCAACAAATGGAACAAAAGTATCGGCATCCATTCCTAAAATTACATAAGAATAAAACGACAAAACAGATACCAAATTAGAAGCATAGCTGGTTGGAATGTATATCAGATTCTCAAATTCTGTATAATTAAAAGTAAAATCTTTATCGTTTATATTCAAAACTGGAGAGGAATAGGTCGAATTATAAATATTTCTTGAAGACTGTACTTGAATATTTGCAACAAATTGATCTGAGCCGTAACTAGATATCGTTATATACATTGAACAGTTTATTCTTTCCTTTTGCGGAAGCATTTGTCCAGTCCAATCGGTTTTGTTCACAAATTCATTTATCGCTGTTTCTAATGTTTTAAAAACCTGCTGATTTGCATTACTTATTTTTTGAGTATTTAAAGTTACAGTACAATTCAACTGCTGGGCTTGAATAAAGCCACACCCTAAAAATAAAAATAAGATAAATTTAATCATAAAAATGTGCTATTACTTTATTCAAAATATCATCGGCTACAGCTTCTTTGGATTTTAATTCCAAAGGTTCAATTTTAAATTTACTATCAATAAAGGTAACTTTATTAGTAGGTTTACCAAAACCAGCGCCTTCATCCTGCAGCGAATTTAAAACTATCAAATCTAAGTTTTTTTTCTGAATTTTTGCTTTAGCATTCTCAATTTCATTTTCAGTTTCTAAAGCAAAACCAATTAGAAATTGATTTTTCTTGAATTCACCAAATGAAGCTAAAATATCCTTGGTTTTTTCAAGCTCAATTGTAAAATCAGTAGCAACCTTTTTTATTTTCTGATTTGCAATATTTTTTGGTCTATAATCCGCCACAGCTGCCGCTGCAATTACAACATCTACATCTTGATAATACCGATGACAAGCATCATACATTTCCTGAGCAGAAACCACTTGAATAACTTGAACCAAAGGATTATTAATTCGACAATGTGTAGGTCCCGAAACCAGTATCACTGTTGCGCCTAAATTTGCTGCACTCTGAGCAATATCAAATCCCATCTTTCCTGAAGAATGGTTCCCAATAAAACGAACAGGATCGATTGCTTCGTATGTAGGACCAGCAGTAATTAGTATTTTTTTTCCTACTAGAGGCAATTTGCTTTCAAGATCAGCTTCTAAAAAGGAGACAATGTTTTCGGGTTCTGCCATTCGGCCTTCTCCAGATAAACCGCTGGCCAATTCACCATTTTCAGCTGGTATCATTGTATTGCCAAAAGCTTTCAATGCCGTAAGACTTTCAATTGTAGAAGGGTGTATATACATATCTAAATCCATTGCTGGAGCAAAATATACTGGACATTTTGCAGATAAGTAACAGGCAAGCAACAGATTATCACATAATCCGTTTGCCATTTTAGATAAGGTATTGGCTGTTGCTGGCGCAATGAGCATTATATCTGCCCAAAGACCTAACTCTACATGATTATTCCACTGTTCATTTTTTTCATCTGAATTATAAAATTCGGAAAAAACAGGGTTTTTAGATAGTGTAGATAAGGTAAGTGGAGTTATAAAATCCTTAGAAGCAGGTGTCATTATCACTTGGACATGTGCACCTGCTTTTATGAAGAGTCTAACTAATGAAGCCGTTTTATACGCAGCAATTCCGCCAGTAATACCCAGCAAAATCTTTTTTCCGCTTAAAACTGACATTAGTATAGATTATTTATTTGAATCTCTGTGATAAATTTTTCCGTCTAACCATTCTTGAACAGCTAAAGCGTGTGGTTTTGGAAGTTTTTCGTAAAATTTAGAAACTTCAATTTGTTCTTTATTTTCAAAAACTTCTTCTAAACTATCATTGTAAGTAGCAAATTCTTCTAATTTTTCAGTCAATTCTTTTTTAATTTCAGAATTGATTTGATTTGCTCTTTTAGCCATAATTGTTATCGCCTCATACACATTTCCAGTAGGTTCTTCAATAACTGTTTTGTTGTAAGTTATTGTATTTACCGGAGCATTTGTCTTTTTTAAATCCATGACTTTATTTATTTATTAAACTTTTGTAATTCAACATCAATTTTAGCTAACTTTTCGTCTGCTTTACTTTTGAATTCAGTGTTTGGTTTGAATTTAACCAAATTATTATAACAAGTTTTAGCAGTAACTAATCTTTCTTGCATTTTTATATAAATACTGTTTATTGCTAATAAATAAGCAGAATCCAATTTATAATACAATGCTTTTTCTTTTAAGGAAGTTCCTGGGTAATCTGCAATAAAATTATCAAATGCAATTAATGCTGATTTGTAATTTGAAATTCTATAATATTCATAAGCGTTTTCATACACTTTAAGTTCAATCTTATCATTCAACTTTTTTGATGTTGCATTAGCCTCAGCTATATATTGCGAATTAGGATATCTATCAATAAATCCTTGAACCTTTTCAATAGCTTTAAAAGTATCTGCTTGATCTATACTGTAAACTGGAGACAACATAGCATAACTCTTAGCCCCCAAATACAAACATTCTTCAGCTTTTTCACTTTTTGGATAACCAGAATTAAAATTATCAAATTGATACCCCGCTAAATAATACTGTTTTGTTTTATATAAAGATTGTGCATACATATAAAACAACTTTTCTCCTTGTGGCTTCCCTCTATAAGATGGTGACAATTGCTCAAAAAGACGAATTGCTTTTGAATACTTGCCTGCATCATATAATTTTGTCCCAACCTCAAACTTAACAGCTACGTCTTCTTTTTTTAATGCCTCTTGATATTCACCACAAGAACTAAAAAACAAAACAACAAGCAATACAGATATTATTTTTTTCATTTCATTCACTGATTTTAATTTTATTGCCTAATGTATATACGCAGTAAAAGCCACCAAAGTTAGGTGGCAAATTTAGTTATTAATTTAGCTATTACAAAATATTTCTTTAGTTAAAAAAAACGGGCAAATTTTAAGTATTTTTTACCATTTTTTTTACAAAAAGATCCAATCGATTGGATAGTGATTCATCTACAGAAACCAATGGCAAACGCAATACATTTTCTGAAATACCAAGGATTTTAAACACTTCTTTGATCCCTGCTGGATTACCCTGCTCAAAAATCATATCGATGCAATTGGATAACAAATACTGAAGTTTATAAGCGTCGTCTACTTTTCTATTTAATCCTAATCGAATCATTTCGGAAAATTCTTTTGGAAAACCTTGCCCAATAACTGATATAACCCCTGATCCGCCCGCTAAAACAACTGGAAGCGCAATCATATCATCACCCGAAATCACTAAAAAATCTTTAGGCTTATCTTTTATAAGCTGCATCGCTTGAACTAAATCTCCAGCCGCTTCTTTTATAGCAACAACATTTTCAAAATCATTTGCCAATCTAATAACTGTTGACGGCAACATATTGCTGGATGTTCTTCCTGGCACATTGTATAAAATTACAGGAATCGGAGAAGCTTCAGAAACTGCTTTGAAATGCTGGTATATTCCTTCTTGACTGGGTTTATTATAATAAGGTGAAACAGATAAAATAGCTTCAAAAGCCGATAAATCTCTTGTTTGTAATTCCTTAACAACCTCTAATGTATTATTCCCTCCTACCCCTAGAACTAATGGCAATCTCCCTGCATTCACTTCAATTACCGTAGCTATAACTAGTTCTTTTTCATCTGCCGATAGTGTAGCATTTTCTGCGGTAGTGCCAAGCACAACAAGATATTCAATCCCGCCGTCTATCGAAAAATTCACAATTCTTCTTAGAGCTTCAACATCAATCGTAAAATCGTTTTTAAACGGCGTTACTAGGGCAACTCCTGTTCCTATAAGTGATTGCATAATTTAAATTATATTTTGTTTAATATTTTTAAGTATCTAAATAACTCATAAGTAAAGCCTTTATAATCTTCTGGAGCTATATTTATCAATAAATGATTCAGTCTTTTATCTACAGTTGAAAAACCAACCTTAAATTTTGCCTTAGAATTATTTGTTAAATGCAACAAAATTGGCTTCTCCTCATCATAATAGTTAATCAATAAATCAAACTCTTCTGAAATAAATTCATTTACCTCTTGTTGTGTAAATTCGCATTGCAGATTTAATTTTTCCAGACTAAATGTTGGATAAAAATATACTTCTTTGTCTTTTAAATTGCCACGATAAGCAATAATTTTGACATTATCTTCAATAATTCCATTGAGAACAATTTCTTGCTTTAATGAGCTTGTTTTCAAAAAACGGCTTTCATCTACAACCAAGCCAACTCTCAAAACAGCCCCCCTTAAAGATTCTTCTTTAACGTTGTATAGCTGTTTTTTTAGCTTATTTCTTAATAAAAAATTTTTTATATTTTTTAAAAACATAATGCTTTTACAAGGTTACAAATTTAATTATTTAAGTTACATTTAAGATGGTAAATCTAAAAAACTACAACGACTTTTTAAAACTTTTTGTTATATTCTTAACATTTGTTTCTGTTATTTCTTGCAGTCACAAAAAATTTCTCTACCATAGACGCTAAAAGAGAACAACTACGATTATATGGATACCATTATGAATGTGAGGTTTTTAAGCAATTAACTTAGACCGAATTGGCTTTTATTTTTCTCCAAATTGACAAATTAAAATTCAAGAAAAAATTAGTAGCCGTTTAAATCCTCAATTACTTTATTTTTCTCCAAGAAGTAGTTCACCATAAAGAAATACGATAAAAATTGAGTGATTAAACTAACTAAAGTAAAGACATAGTTATAAAAATAAAATTTATAGATAATAAAAAATATATCCGTAATTATAAAGCAAATACACATTAACATACCATTAAAGAAAGCATAACTCTCACTTTTGAGATAGTTTATAATTGAAATGATACTCAAAATACTCAAAATAATTCCAAAAAAAGCATACAAATAAAAGTCCAGTTCCAAATTTTCCAGTTTCAAATTCAAAACAGAATAACAGATTGTTCCAATTATAAAAATTAAGATAAAAATTGAAATGGCATCCCTGTAACTAAACTTTAAATCCATAAATTCCTTTAGGGCAATGTATAACAATAAAATATAGACGAATAAAACACATAAAAAAGACCCTATAGCCGACTCGTTTATTTTTAAAATAACAAAAACATCTCTAATAAAAAACGCAAAGAAAATCACAATTTTTAAGGGTGATATTTTATAATTATTAGAAACCAAATAATATATAAACAAAGATGGAATTATCATAGACTTAGTATAAAGCACCGTCATATCATGATTCAATAATTTAAATATAATTGCAAAAACAGAAGTAAGGAAGAACAATATAAGTGACGGAGTACTAGCTTTCATTTAACATTATAATAAATTGATTTTCAGAAATTATTGAGACGTTCAACTTAGTTGCTTTTTCTAATTTAGCAGGCCCCATATTATCTCCAGCAACAACAAAATCTGTTTTGGCTGATATAGAACTCCCTACTTTTCCTCCGTTATCTTCGATAGCCTTTTTTAATTCGTCTCTTGAATAAGTTGAAAAAACACCCGAAACTACAAATGTTTTTCCTAAGAATTTCTCAGTTGCATTTGGATTTACTTTTTCGAAAATTTCAAACTGAACGCCATAGCTTTTTAATCGTTCAATTATTTTTTTATTTTCTTCATTTTCAAAAAATTCTATTACGCTTTTGGCTATTCGTTCACCAATTTCATCGACCAAAATTAAATCCATTAAAGAAGCTTGACTTAATGCCTCAATATTTTTATAATGTTTCGCTAATTTCTTCGCAACTGTTTCTCCAACAAAACGAATTCCGAGTGCAAACAAAACGCTTTCAAACGGAATTTCTTTTGATTTCTCAACGCCATTTACCAAATTCTCAGCCGATTTTTGCGCCATTCTTTCCAAATGCAGAATATCCTCAACTTTTAATTCATACAAATCAGCATAGTTATGAACCAAATCGTTTTTATAAAGCAACGCAACCGTTTCACCACCAAGACCTTCAATATCCATGGCTTTTCTCGAAATATAATGCTGAATTCTGCCAATAATCTGCGGAGGACAACCGTAAAAATTTGGACAATAATGATTGGCTTCACCTTCACTTCGAACCAATTCGGTCTCGCATTCCGGACAATGTGTGATGTATTTTGTTGGTTCTAAATTTTCTGGGCGTTTGTCTAAATCAACCGCTATAATTTTCGGAATGATTTCCCCTCCCTTTTCCACAAAAACAGTGTCATGGATTCGAATATCTAACTTTTCAATTTGATCGGCATTGTGCAAAGAAGCTCTTTTGACAATAGTTCCTGCCAATTGTACGGGTTCAAGATTAGCAACTGGCGTAATAGAACCAGTTCTTCCAACTTGATAGGAAATAGAATTTAGTTTTGTAGAAACCTGCTCTGCTTTAAACTTGTATGCCATTGCCCAACGAGGCGATTTGGCAGTATATCCTAATTCATCTTGATAATGCAAATTATTAACCTTAACAACAACTCCATCTGTTTCATAAGGAAGAGTATGCCTATGCACATCCCAATACTCAATAAATTGAAAAACTTCTTCTAAACTAGAAGCCAATTTAGATTCATTTGGAACTTTAAAACCCCATTTTCTAGCCGATTCCAAACCTTCAAACTGTGATTTAAAAGGCAATTGATTTCCTATAACAAAATACAATAAACAATCCAAAGGTCTTTTCGCTACTTCGGTACTATCTTGCAACTTTAGACTTCCTGAAGCTGTATTTCTAGGATTGGAATAAGGTGTTTCTCCAATTTCGATCAACTCCTGGTTCATTTTTTCGAATCCTGCGAAAGGCAAAATAATTTCGCCACGAATAGCAAACAGGTCTGGATAATTTCCTTTCAACTGCAAAGGAATTGACTTTATTGTCTTAATATTATTAGTCACATCATCTCCTTGAAAACCATCTCCGCGAGTCACTGCACGCTTTAATTTTCCATTTTCATAAGTGATACTAATAGATGCCCCATCATACTTTAATTCGCAAGTATATTGCAAAGGAACATCTCCCAGAACTTTTTGAATTCGAACTTCCCAATCTTGCAGATCTTCTTTAGAATAGGAATTGTCTAAAGAATACATGCGATATTCATGCGGAATCGTTTTGAAATTTTTAGTAATCATACCTCCTACTCTTTGCGTAGGCGAATTGGCATCAAAAAACTCTGGATTCCTACTTTCTAAATCCTGAAGCTCTTTTAATTTCATATCAAACTCATAATCAGATAATGTTGACTTGTCCAAAACATAATAATTATGATTGTGAAGATTAAGTTCTTCTCTAAGCGTTTGTATGGTCTGCAATATATTCATAAAAACAAAATTGGCTATTCTAGTAAATTAATAATCTACTAAAATAACCAATTTAAAGTTTAAAAATCAAATTTATGACTCAATAATCGTATTAATTTGATTGTATAATTGTCCATCACTCAAAATAGAACCTTGCTGAATCAATTGAAAAATAGAAAGATTCCGTTCCTCGGTAAATTCCTTTTTGCCGGTTTTCATTTCAATTGTTTCGGTAAACATATTATCGCTCAGCCATTGCAAGCCATCTTTTGTCAAAAAATCAACATCGGGAACCAACGATTTCAAGACAATTGATTTTATATATGTATCAAAACATTGGAACAAGAAAACATGATTTTTAGAGAAAAATTCCAAATAAGTAGCATTAGTCAAAACACCTTCCCAAACTAAATCTGAAAAAACATCCAACTCTTGCTCTGCTACTTCAGGTTTCTCAGCTTTTATTTGATCCCATTCGGCTTTATCAATTGTCTGAGTTGCCAAAAAAGTAGTAAACTCTTGAGTCAATTCTTCAAATTGTTCTTTGGTTAATCTGGTATATTTCATATCATTTCGAGGAACGAGCGCCATCTCGTTCCAAATAATTAAAAGTTAATAATGATGTGATTGCTTTGCCACGTACCTCGCAACTCCTGCAATGACACTAAACAAAAAAAATCCCGACTTTCATCGGGATTTCAATATATACATTTAAAAATTATGCTTTTTCAGCAACAATTTCGTATGCTAATTCAACGATTACATCTCTGTGTAATCTAACTGAAGCAGTATATTTACCAGTACGTTTAACGATACCAGAAGTGATGAATTTTCTGTCGATTACTTGACCACCTTTAGCTAAAGCTTCAGCGATATCAATGTTTGTAATAGATCCGAATAATTTTTCACCACCTGCTTTAGCAGAAATTTTAATTTCAATAGCTTTCAAAGATTCTGCCAATGCTTTAGCGTCTGCTACAACTTTAGCTTCTTTGTGAGCTCTTTGTTTTAGGTTTTCAGCTAATACTTTCTTTGCAGAAGAAGTAGCTAAATGAGCAAATCCTTGTGGAATTAAAAAGTTACGACCGTATCCGTTTTTTACGTTTACTACATCATCTTTAAATCCTAAATTCTGAACGTCTTTTCTTAAAATAAGTTCCATGTTGTTGTCCTTTTTTATAGAAGTTAGGTTTCATGTTTCAGAAAACCAACAACTGTTAATTTTTAATTATTTTAATAAATCGGCCACGTATGGCATTAAAGCTAAGTGACGAGCTCTCTTTACAGCTACAGACACTTTTCTTTGGTATTTCAATGAAGTTCCTGTTAAACGGCGAGGAAGAATTTTTCCTTGCTCATTTACGAATTTCAATAAGAAATCAGCATCTTTATAATCGATATATTTGATACCTGATTTTTTGAAACGACAATATTTTTTAGTCTTGTTAGTTTCTATGTTCAAAGGCGTAAGATATCTGATATCCCCGTCTTTTTTTCCTGAAGCAGATTGTTGTAATGTTGCCATGATAATTAAGCTTTTGTAGATTTAAGTTTTGCTCTTCTTCTTTCAGCCCAAGAGATAGCATGTTTGTCAAGACTTACAGTTAAGAAACGCATAACTCTTTCGTCACGTCTAAATTCAGTTTCAAAAGCGATAAGAACTTCTCCTGATACTTTAAATTCGAACAAATGGTAAAAACCACTTTTCTTGTTTTGGATTTCGTAAGCCATCTTTTTAAGACCCCAGTCTTCTTTAGATACCATTTCTGCTCCTCTACTAGTAAGAAAATCTTCAAATTTGCTTACTGTTTCCTTTACCTGAACTTCAGATAAAACGGGATTTAAAATGAAAACAGTTTCATAATGATTCATAAAAATTTATTTATTTGTTAAATTGGGTGCAAAAGTAATCTTTTTTTCTAAACAAGCAAGCGTAAAACAACTATAATCGACGAACGACGAAAAAAAAGGTGAAAATATAAAATTAATTAAAAAAATAAACTATTTTTACTTTACCAAATCAAAAACTTGATACTATGAAACTAAACTGTGTTGTTGTTGATGATAGTTCAATACAAAGAATGATTATTGCAAAACTGGTTAATAATCATACCAATTTAAACCTAATCGGGGATTTTTCAAATGCAATTGAGGCTAAAAGCTGTATGACTGTTCATACAGTTGATTTAATCTTTCTTGATATTGAAATGCCTGTGATCAGCGGTTTTGATTTTCTTGACGGTTTAAAAACCAAGCCTCAAATCATTTTCATTACTTCAAAAGCAGAATATGCAATGAAAGCATTTGATTATGATGCTACTGATTATTTACAGAAACCAATTTCTATTGAACGATTTAATGCTTCTGTCCGCAGAGCAATTGACCACTTTCTTCTTAAAAAAGAAAATAAGGAAGATGAAGGAGAACATATCTTTATTAAAAGCAATCTAAAAAAACTAAAGATATTTACTTCTAAGATTAAATGGATTGAAGCTTTTGGCGATTATGTAAAAGTAGTAACAGAAGACGACAGCAATCTTGTCCTTTCAACGATGAAGTCTTTTGAAAACGATTTATCAAAAGAAAAATTTATTAGGGTACACAAATCATACATTATCAACATTGATAAGATTGACCGTTTTAATAGCAAATTTGCCGAAATTGGAGTAACAAAAATCCCTTTAAGTCGAAACAAAAAAGAAGATCTTGTAAAAGCACTCGCCTATTCTTAAAGTTGCACTTTAATAAAAAAAATCAATATTTACAGTAACTTTTACAGCTCTGTATTATGAAACAGCCTCAAAACTATTTAGTATTTTCTGAATAGTTTTTTTTTGGAATCAACACAAAGCCACAATATAAATTGCTTTGAAGCTAAAATTGAATTGCCATAATCTTTTGTTTTTCGCCAGAAATTTAACCTTATTATGACTGCAGAAATACAATATCTGTATAATGTTTGGCTCAACGCCAAAAGTTAAGAAACGACTGAACTGCTTCATATTTCATTTAGAGATTTAACAAATTCAATTATAAATACAGGCCATTTTATTATTCTATAATAAATTTTATGATATGTCATTGTCACACAAGCCCATCTATTTTCAGTATTTTTTATATTAAAAAATACTTCTTTTGGAGTATTTTTTCTGCTTTATAAATAACTTATTTTTGTTAAAAACAAAGACCTAAAACTTTAAAAATACCACAATGCTTAAAAAAGCTGCTTCTTACTATCTTTTAAGATGGTGCTTATTATTGCTATGCAACACTATTTTTTCGCAGACAGAAATCTACAAATCCGATTTTGCATTTGATGATTTTAAATCAGACAGACTTGCAGGATCCATAACTATTTCAGGTAAAAATATTCTCTTTAAAGCTTTCAATGACAAAGTTTATTCTATTGATAAAAAAGAGGGAAAAACAAATTGGGAAATAAATGGCGGGACAAAATCAGACGCAGCACCTTATTTGTACAATAATACTTTTTTTTATGGGAATTCGAGAACTGCACAATTCGATTTGGCTACAGGTAAAAAAATTAAAGAGCTGCCTTTTGAATCTTTAACTACCAAACCTTGTTTTTTAAACAATATCATGTACTGTACCGCTCTTGCTGATGGAGGCATGCTTGTGGCTTACAACCTCGATGAAAATAAAATAATCTGGCAAAAAAATATTGGATTTGGAACCGAGGTACAGCCTGTTTATTTAAAAGACAAAATTATTGCCAATGCCCAAGATGATAATTGGTTTGAAATAGATTATGACGGAAATTTACTGAAAACAAAATCTAAAAAATACATTTATCTTGATACCACTCAATTTTTTATAAAAAATTATAAATTTCTAACACATGACGGTAAAGAAATTACCCAAGATTTCTTAAAGAAAAACAAGTTATCAAACTCGGACTATCAAACAAACCAAGCGAATACCTTTATTCTAAACGATAAGCAACTCTTAGTATTAGGAGATAATAAAACGAAAATACTACAGCTAAATCTTCAAAAAGAATTCCCTACTGACGATTTTGATCAGGATGCTTATAGTGGCATTTTAGCACTTCAGCCAGAAAGTGTTTGGTTCTGCTTCCAGAATTTTCTAATACATTATGACTTTAAAAACAATAACCGTCTAAGGAAAGTAAATCTTTCGAAATGGAATCCTCATCAAATACTATTAGAAAACAGAACTATTTGGCTGATTTCTAAAAATGACGGACAATTGTATGGGCTGGATTTTGAACCCGATCAAAAAACTGCTGACGAGATAGCGGCCAAAACTAGAATGGATTTTGAAAGATATGGATGCGATGTGCCAGATCAAAAAAAAATTGAAGCAACTAAAAAAGCACAAGAAAAATTTAAAAATAATAAATAACTAAAATTTGAAATTAGTACTGGTGCGTTAATTTTTATTTATTTAGTTTAATGTATTGATTTTATTAAGCATAACAGCGTTCTTTGATTTTTTGATTTGAATTGAAAGTTGATGATTTTACATTTAAAAATGTAAAATTATGAATTCAGGTAAAT
>CAUPKA010000015.1:0-103783 GCA_963511725.1 uncultured Flavobacterium sp. | reverse complement strand
TTTTGATTAACGATTTTTGATTTCTGAAGTAAAAGAACCCGTAAAATCGACAATCTAATATTTAACCACACCAAATCTGAAATCTAAAATCGTTAATCCTCAATCTAAAATCTTTTAACTTCAAGCATTTGGGCGTGACCCTTCGTGAAAAACTACGGGTCGGGCTTTCCGTTCCCGCTTTTTTTCTTTATCAATTGCCTCGGGTTTAAACCCGAGGCAATTGATAAAGAAAAAAGAGCTCCACTATAATCCCTCACGCGAATTCGGGTTTAACCGGCAAGTTTAATTTTCAAAAGAGAGAAGGCAACTTCAAAAACTCTAATAAAATTGCTCCTGCAGGATTTTCCAAACCCTGTAGGAGCTTAACTAACTTAACTAAACAATTTTTATAATATTCCAAAGGAGAAGCATTGTGTGTTTTCAGGCATTTGAGCCGTTTACAATTCACAATTCACCACTCACAATTTATTAAAGCTTATGCTGAAACAAATGGAAATAAGCTTCATTCGCATTGATAGTATCTTTGAAATTACGGATAGTCGTATTGGCATCGATTACCAATAATTCGATACCGGCGATATCTGCAAAATCTTCCATAAATTCAGTAGTCACCGCTTGACTGTAAACAGTATGGTGTGCACCACCAGCAAGAATCCAAGCTGTAGCAGCAATATCCAAGTTTGGTTTGCAATCCCATAGTACGCGTGCAACTGGAAGTTTAGGCAATTCAGCCAAAGGTTTTACTGCAGTCACTTCGTTTACGATCAATCTGAAACGAGTTCCCATATCAACTAATGAAACATTGATTGCTTCACCAGCAGGAGAATTAAATACCAAACGAGCAGGATCTTCTTTCCCGCCAATTCCTAATGGATGCACTTCACAAGATGGTTTTCCGTCAGCGATAGATGGACAGATTTCCAACATGTGCGATCCCAAAACGTATGATTTTTGAGGCGTAAAGTGATAAGTATAGTCTTCCATGAACGAAGTTCCTCCTTCAAGGCCTACATTCATAACTTTTAATGCTCTTACCATTGCAGCTGTTTTCCAGTCGCCTTCTCCGCCAAAACCGTAACCGTCAGCCATTAAACGCTGAGTTGCGATTCCTGGTAATTGTTTCCAAGCTCCTAAGTTTTCAAATGTATCTGTAAAAGCTCCGAATCCTCCTTCTTCAAGGAAAGCTCTCAAGCCTAATTCTATTTTTGCAGCGTCTAATAAAGATTGTCTTTGCGCTCCGCCTTCTAGAAGTGATGGAGTTAAGTTATAAGAAGCTTCATAAACAGCCAATAAATCAGCCAATTGTGCATCTGTTACTTTCTCAATATGTTTAGTAACATCAGATGAATCATATCCATTTACAGACATTCCGAAACGCAATTGAGCTTCTACTTTATCTCCTTCTGTAACCGCAACTTCACGCATATTGTCTCCAATACGAGCTACTTTTAAGTTTTGTAATTCATTCCATCCAAGAGCAACTCTTGTCCAGTTTCCTAGTTTAGTCAAAACACGGTCTTCTTGCCAGTGCCCTACGATTACTTTGCGTTTTTTACGCATTCTTGACATTATAAAACCAAATTCTCTGTCTCCGTGAGCCGATTGGTTCAAGTTCATGAAATCCATATCAATAGTTGCCCATGGAATTTCAGCATTGTATTGTGTATGTAAGTGACACAATGGTTTATTCAAAATACTCAAACCGCCAATCCACATTTTGGCTGGCGAAAAAGTATGCATCCAAGTAATGATTCCAATACAGTTTTTATTTGAATTAGCTTCCAAGCATAAATCCAATACTTGTTTAGGAGATTTCAAAGTGTCTTTAGTAACTATTTTTACCGGAATTTGAGAAGCTTCATCAAATCCTTTTCCCATAATCGCAGCATGTTCTGCTACTTTTAATAATGTTTCTGGTCCGTATAATTCTTGGCTTCCTACTACAAACCAAACTTCTTTTTGTGATATATCGATCATTGTTTTTTATGTTTAATCGTTTATTTGTTTAACTGTTTATTTGTTGAAATTCGGGATCGATTAAACGAATAAACGATTAACCGAATGAACAACTATTGTCCGTAATACGAATCTTTTCCGTGTTTGCGTTGGTAATGCTTTTTGATTAAAGAATCTTTCAATCGTGGCGCATTAGGATTTATTTGTAAAGTCAGATAAGCCATTTCGGCTACGACTTCCAGAACTTTTGAATTATAAACAGCTTTGGCTGCGTTTTTTCCCCAAGCAAATGGGCCGTGATTTCCTATTAGCACCATTTCTGTTTCTTCGTACGAAAGGTTTTTTTCTTTGAAACAATCCAAAATCTGAATTCCGGTATTGTGTTCATAGTTACCTTCGATAAGCGCATCAGCCATTGGTGGCGCACACGGAATATCGGAAGTCAGGTGATCGGCATGAGTAGTTCCAAAAATGGGAATATCTCTTTGTGATTGTGCCCAAGCCACCGAATAAGTAGCATGAGTATGTGCAACACCGCCAATATTTGGCCAGTTTTTGTATAAATAAGCATGCGTTTTGGTGTCCGAAGATGGGCGTAAGCTTCCTTCAATAACATTGTTGTCAAAATCGACAATTACGATGTCTTCCGGTTTTAAGTCTTCGTAAGGAACGCCGCTCGGTTTAATGGCAAAAACACCTTTTTTGCGGTCAACCGCACTTACATTTCCAAAAGTATAAACTACTAATTTCAAAGCATTCAGTTGCATGTTTGCTTCGTAACACTCTTGTTTTAAATCTTTATACTGTGAACTCATTTTTTCTTTTTTTAATAGATGGATCAGCATAAACGCTTAATTGGTCGTATGCTAAAAGCAATTTATTGTAAGCTGCTACTTTGTCAAGTTGCGGAGCATATTCGCTTTCAAAAGGGCTTCCCATTTTTTGGCTTGCTTCAATTACGTTTGGATAAATCCCGGCGGCAACGGCAGCATAAATGGCAGCCCCCAATGCAGGTGCCTGATCTGATAAAGCTACTTTGATTGGTTTGTTCAACACATTGGCCAATGTCTGCATGATAAATGGCGATTTACGTGCTACACCGCCAATACCAATTACGGTGTCAATACGAACGCCTTCTTCTTCAAAACGATCCACGATTTTTTTAGAACCAAAACAAATTGCATTTACCAATGATTTGAATACGTGCGGTGCTTTTGTTCCTAAAGATAAGTTTGCAATGGCGCTTTTAAGTTCCTGATTCGCATCTGGAGTTCGTCGCCCGTTAATCCAATCTAAGGCAACTGGTATACTTTCCGATAACGGAATTTTTTCAGCTTCGGCAGTTAACTGCACGATTAATTTATCACTGATTTCCGCTTTCAATTGTTCTTTTTGCTCGTCAGTCAATAGGGAAGAAGTGGCTAATAAATTTTCTGTCGGCCACAATAATAATTCTTTGTACCAAGCCAATAAATCTCCAAAAGCAGATTGTCCAGCTTCTAATCCAATATAACCTGGAATTACAGATCCATCTACTTGTCCGCAAATTCCTCTAACGGTTTTTGTTCCGATAGATTCTTTTGTGGCAACAATAATATCACAAGTTGAGGTTCCCATAACGCGCACCAAAGTGTGCTCGTCTATTTTGGCTCCCACAGCTCCTGAATGCGCATCAAAAGTTCCCACTGCAATAACGGTATCGGTAGAAAGGCCTAATTTGGTTGCCCATTCTTGACTTAAAGTACCTGCTACTAAATCGGATGTGTAAGTTTCATCGTATAATTTTCCGCGAAGAGTAGCTAGATATGGATCTAATTGTCCTAAAAACTCTTCAGGTGGCAATCCATTCCAGTCTTCATGCCACATTGCTTTGTGACCGGCAGCACAACGGCTTCTTTTGAATGTTTTTAAATCTTTATTTTCGATTAATAAATACGTCATTAAATCGCAATGTTCCATCCAAGTGTATGTAGCTTTTTTAACAGCTTCGTCTTCTCTGGCAACATGTAAAATTTTGGCCCAAAACCACTCTGATGAATAGATTCCACCTTCGTATTTTGTGAAGTTTTCCCCGCCCCAGTTGGCTGCCAATTCATTTATTTCGTTTGCTTCATTTATCGCGGTGTGATCTTTCCATAAAACCATCATGGCATTTGGATTATGTTCAAAACCTTTGGTCAACGCTAAAGGTGTTCCATCTTCGGCAACCGGTACTGGAGAAGATCCTGTGGTGTCGATACAAATGCTTCGGATAAGCGAAGTATCTACTTTACTGTTTTCGACTACATATTTTATGGTAGTTTCTAATCCTTCGATATGATCTAAAGGATGCTGGCGAAACTGATTTATTGAGGCATTACAATATTCTTTGTTTTTCCAACGCTTGTAATCACAAACGCTTGATGCTAACTCCTGTCCATTCTCAGTGTCAATCAATACTGCGCGAACAGAATCTGAGCCATAATCTAATCCTATTACATAATTTTTCATCACGATTCTTTTTATATGGTGCAAATATAATATAATTATCTAATAAGTGTGTAATAAACACTTAATTTATTTAATGATATAAATATACTAATAAATGCCAAAATAATAGCTATTGAATTAGAGCTAAAAATTGGTTTAATGCCTCTTTTTTATTTTAATTATTTCAATTTTAATTTTAAAACTGTCACAGAATAAGCTGGAACACTTAAGGCGGCTTTTTCGCCTTTCAATTTGTATTCACGTTCTGTCGGGCTTATTTTTTTAGGCGATGCAAATGAATTTTCGTCTTCCAGATTTGGGCTTGTAAGCGTAATGATACTTCCTGTTGACTGTAATTTGCTTCCTTTTAAGTCAATTGTAATGTCTTGTGCTTTTGCAGAAGTGTTAACCACTTTTACAATTACTTCTTTCGTGTTAACGTCTTTTGCCGCCGATGCAAACAAATCATTTTGACCAGTAACTGCTTTTCCGTCTTTGGTGATTGATAATAAATCGGTTCCTTTATTGTTGGCGAATAATTTTTGCACATAATAATTAGCCGTTCCATAAGTTTCTAAATTATTGAACCAAATCATATCCGGTGTCCATTGCCATGCTTCGGCATGTGCCATTAATGGAGCGTATGAAGTTAAGTGAACCACTTCGGCATTTCGCTCCAGACCTGTCATAAAAGCCGCTTCGGAGAAAGCGCATTCCCAAGTGTTTTTGTTTTCAGGGCTTACAGTAGCCACACTCTGAGCTGCATATTCTCCAGCAAATACTTTTGGTCCTTTCCTGTCATAGTTGTCGTAACGAGTGGCGTTTTCTCTAAACCATTTTGCGTCTTTATAATAATGTTCATCTACAATTTCGGCATTTAGTTTTTTTAGTTCCTGCATTCCATAAACAAAATAATCGCCTTCTGGAGATGGCCCTGCACCCGAAACAATTATCATTGTTGGGTATTTATCTTTAATTGCTTTTTCAAAAACTTTGTATCTTTCAATGTACTGAGGTCCCCATTGTTCGTTACCCACACCGATGTGTTTTAAATTAAACGGTTTTGGATGTCCCATATCGGAACGTACTTTACCCCAAGGAGTATCAACGCTACCGTTTGCAAACTCAATTAAATCTAAGGCATCCTGTACATAAGGGTCAAGTTCTGCCATAGGAACTAGTTCTCCAGTATTGAATTGGCAAGCCATACCGCAGCTCAAGATAGGAAGCGGAGCAGCCCCAATATCTTCTGAAAGCTGGAAATATTCAAAAAATCCCAATCCGAAAGTCTGGAAATAATCGGGTGTTGGTTTGTGTTTGAATTCGATGTTCCAACGGTTGATTAAGGTTTCTCTTTTATCGACATCACCAACTGTTTTTTTCCATTGGTAACGTTCAGCAAGCGTTCTTCCTTCAACGATACAGCCTCCTGGGAATCGCAGGAATCCAGGTTTCATATCATATAATAATTGTACGATGTCTTTGCGCAGACCATTTTTTCTATTGTTCCAAGTGTCCTCAGGAAATATAGAAATCATATCTAAATCGATTGTTCCTGTCCCTTGGAAAGTGATTTTCAATTGCGCTTTTGCTTCGGTTTGTGTAGCGTTAAATTGAGCGGTGTAATTTTGCCAATCTTTAGCGGTAGGGGTAATGCTGGTTTCGCCCAGAACTTTTTTGTCTTTATCAATAAACTGAATAATAATTTTTTTGATGTTGCCGCTTGGATTGGCCGCTTTTAGCGAAAGATTGTATTTAGCATCTTTTTTGATTCCGATGCCTCTAAAGCCCTCATTAATCAATTCAAATCCTTTATCATCATTAATTAAAACACGGCAAAAGTTTGGGTTGCTTTTGTTCTCAGACACTTTTACCGTTGTAGCTATACCAGATTGTTTGTTGAAAGAATGCGTATCGCTGTTAGGCTGTATCCAACCCATAAGCGGGGTTTCGAATTCGAAAGAACGGTTTTTAACCATTTCGGCATACAAACCGCCATCGGCAGCAAAATTGATGTCCTCAAAAAACACTCCATACATCGTTGGCTGGATTTTGGTAATTGTTTTACTGGCGTTTACTTCAAGAGTTGTTTGTTGCGCATTGGCATAAATGCCATTTAGTAATAGTCCGCAAAGGGTTATTTTGGTAATTAAATTTGGTTTCATTATTCGAATTTTAATGTAATTAGTTTAATATTTTTTGATGTAATCAATACATGATTTTTTTGTAACGTGCAAGGTAAATAAAATAAGTGTATAAAATACATTTTAAAATAATTTTATAGTTACTAAGAATCTAAGACACTAATTTTGTGCAGGTAACTTTAAGAGGGTAATAAATTTTTTCCTAACTTAGTCCCGATAGCTATCGGGATAGCAACTTAGTTTCTTTTCTTAAAGCATTGGCCATAAATCAGCATCCCATTGCAATTGCTTTATTTGCAATAGCGGTCTTCCATTTTGTTTAGCATCATAGGCATGATAGATGATGTAATCTTTTCCGTCAAAAGTGTAGGTGCTGTTGTGTCCAGCTCCAAACCAGTTTTTGTCTCCTTGAATAAGCAGTGATCCACCGCCTTCAGTCAGTAATTTTCCGTCTTTGTCCACGTAAGGGCCTGTTATGGTTTTTGATCTGCCCATGACTACTTTATAGGTGCTTTTTTCGCCTCGGCAACACAAATCCCAAGATAGGAATTGGTAATAGTAACCGTTCTTTTTGAAGATAAAAGGAGCTTCGAGTGCGCCGTCGCCCGGATCAGAATCAGCCAGTTCGAATGTTCTTTTGCGTTTAGCGATTGTATGCCATTCTTGTGGTTGCGCTATCGACTTTAAATCAGCATTCAATTTGACCATTTTCAATCCTTCCCAAAAAGAACCGAAAGCTAGCCAAGGTGTATTATTTTCGTCAAAAGTTAAATTTGGATCGATGGCGTTCCAAAGATCTCTGTTTGGAATGGATTGAATGACAATTCCCTGATCGACCCATTTGTAAGCAGGGTCTTTTGGATCCAAAGTTGTATTGGTTGTTACCCCAATCGCCGAAGTGTTTTTTGCGAAAGCGGAAACTGAATAATATAAATAGTAGGTATTGTTGTGAAAAGAAATGTCTGGCGCCCAAATATGATTGTCAAAACCAGGAACTACTGCGTCCACCCAAACTGGTTTTTCTTTGAATATTTCAGGTTCTGGATTCCAGTTTTTTAAATCTTTGGAACTGAAAGCGCTGATGCCTTTTCCAGTGCAATATAAATAATAAGTGTCTTTTTGCTTAATCATCACAGGATCGTGAACGGTAACGTCTTGAGCAAATGTTGCTGTCCCAATTAAAAGAATTAAGAGGGAGTATAGGAGTTGTATGTGTTTGTGTAATTTCATTTTGTTTTTTTTACCATTAAGATATTAAGTATCATTAAGCTTAATAGCCTTAATGTTTTGTTTTTTTAAACCATATAAGTCATTTAAGAAAATATAAGTTAGACTGTTTTGTTAAACTGTTAATTGCAATTCTTCGATCTGAATACTGCAATCTGCAAACTGAATTCTGCCTATTCCGTTATCCCCTCCGTTGTCATAATCACTCGTTTCATAGTCCCGTCTTTGTTATAAAACAAACGATCTACACAAACGGATCTTCTAAAGCTTCCGCCATTTGGCTGGATGCTGCCGTTGTGGTATATGAAATATGATTTTCCTTTGAAATCGATTATGGCTTGGTGATTGGTATTGGAATTTCCAGCGAGTTCATTCAAAATTCCTTTGTATTCCCAAGGGCCGTTGATGGATTTACTCATAGCGTAGGCAATTTTTTCAGGAAACTGATAGGCGTATGACAAGTAATACCAATTGTTGTGCTTGTGAATCCAAGGTGCTTCGGTATAATTTGGTAAAGCGATAGTTTGGATTGGACCGTCGAGTTCGGTCATGTTTGCTTTCAATTTGGCATAATGGCAAACGGTATTTCCCCAGAAAAGATAAGCTTGGCCATCATCATCAATAATTACTGTTGGATCGATATCATCCCAGCTAATATTGGTTTGGGTCGTCATGTCATTGGTAATAAGCGCTTTTCCCAGTGCATCTTTGAAAGGTCCCGTCGGGCTGTCAGAAACGGCAACTCCAATTGCTTTTCCATTAATGGTTCCGTGTTCAGTCGTAATGTACCAATAGAATTTTCCATTGCGTTCAATGACTTGAGCCGCCCAAGCATCGGATTTTGCCCAAGCAAAGTCAGTTACTTTCAGCGGAACGGGATGTTCCTGCCAATGAACCATATCCGAAGAAGAATATACCAGCCATTCGTTCATTTTATAGAAATTAAAATCATTGGGAGCTTCATCGTGACCTGCATAGAGATATACTTTGTCTTTGTAAACCAAAGCGGCAGGATCTCCTGTGTATTTGTCTTTTATAATTGGATTATTGGTAACCGGTGCTTTAGCTTTTTTTTCTCCATTGGCGGAAGCTAAAGTATTCTCTTGTGCTATTGTTTTGGCTGAAGTCATCAGCACAAGAGAAAGAATAGGTATAAAAATATTTTTCATTATAGTTAGATTTTATGAAGGCGTGGTTTGTTAAAATTCAAAACCCTTTTTTAAAGCTTAAAAAAGGGTTTTGATTGTCTAAAAGATTAATTTATTTTTTTGCCCCACACTGGTACGCCAGCTCCAGTAAGTCCGGAATAAGTAAGGGTTACTTTGCGTGTAGCACTTTCCCAGTCCCAAGCATCATTTACTTTGCATTTTACGCCATTGACGGTCAATGTTTTGTTGGTGCTGTCATAGGACCATGTTCCTGTAGCGGCTCCACTTATTTTTTTATCTGCGGTTAAATAAATAGTAGCCGATTTTTGAATGGTTGCATATTGATAATTCATAGTGATTTGTTCCCATGTTCCCATGAATGAAGCTTCGGTAATGGTTGTAGCTGGCACACCTGCATAACGCTCGGGAGCAACTACCGGCCATCCGTCTTCGGTCCATTGTATTTCGCGAACATGTCCCATCATTATTGCATTTGATACGGCAATTCCCGGCACATCTTTTGGCAAACGTGCTTGTGAAGAGTAAAACCACTGTTTTGTTTCAGGATTTTGGAAAATAGCACAATGCGAAATTCCTACCCAGCCTGTATGGCCATTGAATCCGTAGGGATGTGTTAGCATTGGCCAACAATCGGCACCAGTGGTTACATTGGCACCATTAATTCCAAGGTAAGGTCCCATAATATTTTTGGAACGACAAACTCTGGTATTGTAGGGTACATCCAAACCATCATAGGCTAAAAATAAATAATAATAATCCGTATCAGGGTTATAAATAATTTCCGGACCTTCCGATGCTTGCCAACGACTGGTCGCGCTGCGTGTAGCGATGCGGGTTCCATAATCGCTCAAGGTTTTCAATTGTGCTGGTTTTCCTGTTGTAGGATCCAGTTTTAAGGCTGCGATGCCAGAATGCCAAGATCCGTAGATTAGGTATTGTTCTCCTTCTTTGGTTTCGATAAAACTAGGGTCAATTGCATTAAATTTAAAATAAGCATCTTCCCAGTTTCGGGTGCCAGTAAATGAATATGGTTTTACACCATCGGGTTCAGAACAAACTACCATTCCTTTATCTGTCCAAACATTTGTAGCTAAATCATCTGTTTCGGCCAAACCAATAAAGGCTCTTTCACTCCAAGAATTATCAAAATTGCTGCCAATTATAGGGTTGTCGACTACAATGCTGTAATACATACGGTATTTGTTGCCTACTTTTCGAACGCAAGGAGCCCAATATCCATAATTAGGATTTGTTATCGCAGGAAGGGCTGGGTTCATTCTGGCTCTTTTGTTATTCAAAGAATCTTTTACCCAAGCTGGTGCCGTGGTCATAGAAGAGCCCATGAATTCCCAAGTAATAAGGTCTTTGGAGCGTCTGTAGAAAAAATGCCCGTGACCATCAGTTGCATTTCCGTAAGAAGCATCTGTTTGGTACATATAGTAATAATCGCCACATTTAGCTACTGACGGATCATGCACATTGGCCAAATTCCATTGTAAATTATTACCCCAAGAAGCTATCGATGAATAATTATCGGCATAGGTTGGCCCTGCAAATGTAGGGGTCGGAGTAGGAGTGGGTGTAGGCGTAGGGGTCGGAGTTGGGTCTGATGCTGGATCATCTCCTTTAGAACAGCTAGCCACAGTAAATACTAACAATAGAATTGCAGTATTTAACATTAACCTTAAAATTGAATTTGACTTATTCATTTTGTATGTTTTTATTTTCCTTCTAAAACAACTACTGAGAAAGGAGGAATAGTGATTTCAAGTTTTCCTTTTTTGTTTTCGAAACCTTTAAAAACTGTTGGTGTAATTTTGTTTGGATTTTCGAATGAATTGTAATCTTGCAATTTAGCTGCTGTTAATATTGTTCCAGTGAAATTTTTAACACCAAGATCATTTATATCAATTTCTATTTTGTTTGTTTTTTGTGCATCAACATTTACTAACGAAATATGAATGGCACCACTTTTATCTTTTGAAGCTGATGCAGATATTGCTGGAAGTGTTTCTCCATTAAAAGTGTATAATGGCGTTTGAAAAGCAACTGGCAATAATTTAGCATCTTGATGGACACTGTACATTTTCATTACAGAGTAGGTTGGAGTTGTAATCATTTTTGCTTTATCGGTCAAGATTACAGCTTGCAAAACGTTTACGCACTGTGCCAAGTTTGCCATACGGACTCTGTCTGCATGGTTGTTGAAAATATTTAATGTCGCTCCGGCCAGAACAGCATCTCTCATTGTGTTTTGCTGGTATAAGAAACCTGGATTTGTTCCTTTTTCAACTTCATACCAAGCTCCCCATTCGTCTACAATCATCGCTACTTTTTTCGTAGGATCATATTTGTCCATGATAGCTGAATGCTTGGTTACAAGCTCTTCCATTTTTAAAGCTGATTTCATCGTATGGAAATATCCGTCTTCAGAAAAATCTGTTCCATCTCCTTTTTTATCCCAATTAATTACTGCATAATGATGTACTCCAACTCCTCCCAACATATTTAGGGGAATATCTTTCATTAAGGTTTCGGTCCAATTATAATCGGAACTGTTTGATCCGGAAGCAATGCGGGTTAAACCGCCTGTGTTTTCCCAATCGGACATGAAGGTTGCAAATTTTCTATATTCACCCACATAATAATCTGCGGTCATGTTACCGCCACAACCCCAAGCTTCATTTCCAATTCCCCAGAATTTCACTTTCCAAGGTTCTGTTCTTCCATTTTTTTTACGAAGGTCACTCATTGGGCTTTTTCCGCCAAAGTTGGTGTACTGAACCCAGTCTGATAATTCCTGAACGGTTCCGCTTCCTACGTTTCCTGATAAATAAGGTTCTGCTCCAAGAAGCTCACACATATTTAAAAAGTCATGTGTTCCAAAACTATTGTCTTCGGTTACGCCGCCCCACCATTTATTTACGATAGTTGGTCTTTGTTCTTTTGGACCAATACCGTCTTTCCAGTGATAGGTATCTGCAAAACAGCCACCCGGCCATCTTAAATTTGGAATTTTTAACTCTTTTAATGCCTTAACAATATCATTGCGGACACCAGCAGTATTTGGTATTTTAGAAGTATCGCCCACAAAAAAGCCACCATATATGCATCTTCCTAAATGTTCTGCAAAATGGCCATAGATATTTTTGTTGATTGTTGGAGCATCTGCGGTATTTTTTATAGTAAGTGCTGTAGTTTCTTTTTGAGCAAAACCGTTTTGGCTGCAAAAAGTTAAAACTAATAATAATAGGAATGTCTTTTTCATGTCTTTTCTAATTTATAAAATCATGGAGTTCTTTTGTGGAGTTACACCATGACTTTTTTTAATGTATAATATAATAAAAATTTTAATATGAAAGCGTTGGCCATTCGTTAGACCATGTAAAATAAATAATTTCTAGTTTCGGATTGCCACTATCGGCTCCTTGGTAATAATGTGCAAATTCTTTTTGAGTGCCTACAATTCTAGAAATATGTCATGAATTTATGTAACTCTCTTTTTTAGATATATCTATGTTATGCCATTTTGAGAATCTATTTTAATTTATAAAATCACGTGGTAACCTGTTTAGGAAATACCACATGATTTTAATAACTAAACTAATTCAAAAAAACATTATATTAATAACTCGGATTTTGAGTTATTGGGAATTTATTTGTTTCCATTTCTTTTTGAGGTATAGGAAAATACTCTCTTCCTGATCTGTACCCTTCAAACTCTACATCTCTAGCTTTTAACCATTGTAGTTTTGCAGAATCTTCTAACCATCCCCAACGGCGTATGTCGTCAAAACGGTGTCCTTCAAGAGCAAATTCAAGCAAACGTTCATGTCCGATCTGGTCTCTCATTTGAGTTTGGGTCATGTTCGGTTTGGCAGTGGCCAAATTTGGTAAATTAACACGAGTTCTTACTTTTTGTATGTTGGTATAAGCCCCAGCGATGTCGCCAGTTTCGTTCAAACATTCGGCATACATTAGTAATACATCTGAGTAACGCATCAAACGCTCATTAATTTCACTCAACCAGTCTTTTTCATCTGCTTTTGTGTCTGTGTTTTCGTATTTTCTGCAAAAAATTTCGGTTAAATTTGGTGTATTTGCATAATGAACAGCAAAATCCTGACCATATAATTTCATTCCTGGACGGTTATATATTATTGTTGCATCCAAGCGAGGGTCATCTAAATTTGAAATTGTTTTTTCTTGTCTAAATTCATTTAATAGAGCAAAAGTTGGTTGTACATCTGTCCAGCCAAAGTCTGGTGCTCCAAAAGTAACCGCTCTACCTGATGTTATCCTAGCTCCATTTGAAGCAAATTGCGCAGCAACATTAAATTGAACTTCAAATATGGATTCAGCATTGTTTTCGCCTGCAATTGAAAAATTATCGGCATAATTAGGCATCAAAGAATACACGCCGGAATCAATTACTTTTTTGAAAGTATCTCTTGCGTTTGCAAAATCTTTAGTAAACAAATAGGCTTTTCCTAAATAAGCCAATGCTGCTCCCTTGGTGGCTCTACCTAGTTGTCCAGCATCCAAAACATTACTGGTGTTGTAGTTTAGTGGCAATAAATCGGCAGCCATTTTAAAATCGGCTATTACTTGTGCCCAACCATCAGCTTGTGGTTTTTGTGCTTGGAACGGATTTATGTCAACTGGAATAGGAACATTTTTAAACATATTTACAGAATGAAACAAATATAACCCTCTCAGAAAATAGGCTTGACCTAAAATTCTATTTTTGAGAGCAGCATCTGCGAGGTTCATTTTTGGCACATTATAAAGTACCTGATTAGCATAAGCAGAACCCTTATAACAATCGGAAAAAGCCCAATACAAAATATCTCCTTCAGCTGGAGACACCCCGAAAGACCCTACTTTTCCTATGGCATCCCAACGACTAGGAGTTCTTACATCATCTCCACGGCCATCCAGCATTAAGTTTGTGTTTCGTGCATACATACCATACCAGGATAATGGAACATAAGCAGAATTTAGCATTGCAATAGCACTAGCATCATTTCCTTCGGCAGACTCAAAAGATTTAACGTTTGGGTCAACTTGTACCAAATCTTCATCATTAACACAGCTTGTAGTTGCAATAGTTAGTGCAAAGGCGCAGGTTAAATAATTTATTATTTTATATTTCATTTTGATAAGATTTTAATTTTTTAAATTTTTTAATATTAGAAATCAAGTTGCACTCCCATAGAGAAAGTTCTTGGATTAGGCAGTGAGCCATAATCATATCCTCTGGACAATAGTCCTTCATTATTAAAATCGGGATCAAACCCTTTGTATTTTGTAATGCTTAACAAATTTTGTCCATTTACAAATACTCTAGCTTTTTGAATAAAAGTAATCTTGGCTAGTGGAATATTATAGGCTATTTCAGCAGTTTGCAATTTGATGTAATCTCCTTTTTCAACAAAACGATCGGAATCTTTGTTGTTACCGTTCGGGTCATATATAACTGGTCGTGGTACATTTGTATTTGTATTGGTTGGAGTCCAATAATTCAAGAAATCAGTACTGCTATTGCCGTAATCTCCACGCATCAAATCGCGATATATTGCATTATACACATAGTGTCCACCAGCACCTTGCCAAAATACATTCACTTCAAAGTTTTTGTACTCGCCGCTTAAATTAATTCCGTATGTGTATTTAGGGATTGTTACTCCAAGAAAATCTCGGTCTAAATCATTAATTACATTATCTCCATTCAAGTCCTTAAACCTTATATCTCCAGGTCTAGTTCCAACTTCTTGCACAGGGGCAGCATCTATTTCGGCTTGCGTTTGAAAAATACCTAAAACTTGACGGCCATATAGTTCTCCCATGGAACGTCCTACTTCTGTTTTTGAGGCAGCGCCATAAATAGGTGAGTTATCAACACCAATTTTAGTTACCTTGTTTTTTAGTATTCCTAAATTTGTCGAAATACCATATTTAAAAGCATTATTACGATTGTTATAGCTCAGCGTAAATTCAAGCCCGTTATTCTCTAAATCTCCAGCATTCGTTAAAAGACTTCCATTAGATCCAGAAGAGGAAGGAACGGTCACTTTATAAAGTAAATCGGTTGATTTTTTGGTATAATATTCTCCTATAAATTGCAAATTATCATTAAATAAACCAAGCTCTAGTGCTATATTTGATGTAGCTGTTTTTTCCCAACGAAGATTTGGGTCTCTTAATTCGGTTACAACACCTCCAACGGCCACTTGTCCTTGACTTGCACCTCCCCATGTATATGGTATGCCAGTATCTATAGTTGTAGCGTATGAATAAGCAGGAATAGTATTGTTTCCTAAAACACCATATCCTCCTCTAACTTTTATTGTATTTAACCATTCTGGTAAGTTGTTTTTTACAAATGATTCGTTGCTTATTTTCCAACCTGCAGAAAATGAGTAAAAATTTGCTGTATTATATGTTGGAGAAAACAGAGATGATTTATCTTGTCTAAAATTGGCTTGAAGTAAGTATAAGTCATTAAAATTATAATTTAATCTGCTTAAATATGATTTTCCTGTAACTCTACTAGTATAATCCTCCCCTGATATAGTGGTGCCGTTTTTAATATTTTTTATTTCATCTACAGTATAGCCAGTTCCTTTTGTCCAAATTTGATAATAATCACCTACTTCTTGTGTTATACCTGCCAAAACATCAAATTTATGTTTGCCAATTGATTTTTCGTAAGTAAGAAAATTGTTAAAAAAAGTTTTTGTATAAGTACCATCTGTAATTTTCAGTTCAGCACTAGCTTCTGGAACAATAAATCTATATCCTAAATTACTAGGTGGGTTTAAAAATTTATCATGCCAAAAAGTTTTATCAAAACTTACATCAATTTTGTATTTTAAACCAGTAATAATTTCATATTCACTCCAAATGTTGCCAATAAAACGATTTCTGTCGGTTGTGTTGGTTACTAAATTGTTATAGCCAATAACATTCATTGAGATATTTCTATGAATAGCATCAGTAGTGCCTCCATAACCACCTAATTTTGTTGAGTCATAAACGGGTACTGTTGGAATAGCAGTAACCAAAGAACTCATAGCGGGGTATAATCCTGAAAAATCATTGAAATTTTCTTTGTTGGACTGTGTAAAGCCTAATTTTCCACCATATTTGAATTTACCTTTTTTGCCATAAAAATTTAAAGTTGTAGTATATCTATTATAATCTTGCGGTGTTTTAAAATAGGCACTATTATTATAATAATCTACATTCATACTATATCCAAGTGCTTCGGCTCCTCCAGAAAAAGTTAGGGAATGATTTTGAATAGTACCTGTTCTAAAAGCCTCTTCTTGCCAATCGGTATCAATATTACCTACATAATTGGGATTAGTTGGGTCATTTGCTGGTGCCGTAGTTAGGCCTGCATTTGCTTCGGCTACTCTTGTAATTTGTTGATATTGTTCTCTATTTGCAACAGACATTTTTTTAGGTGCGTTTTGTACCGCGAATAGGTTTTTGTAGCTAATATGAAGCTGACCTGCTTTCCCTTTTTTTGTAGTGATAACAATAACTCCATTGGCTCCACGTACTCCGTAAATAGCAGCAGATGAAGCATCTTTTAATACTTGCATTGACTCTATTTCTCCAGGAGCAAAATCATAAGGACTATCTACAATCATTCCATCAATTACATAAAGGGGATTGTTGTTGTTAAATGAAGATATACCTCTAATTTTAACATTTACAAAACCGCCAGGCTCTCCAGAGGATTGCACAGTAACACCAGCTACTTGTCCTTGCAGCATTTTGGCCATATCATAAGTTACTATTTTTTTGGCACTTGCCATATTTACAACACTCACAGATCCTGTTAAATCAGCCTTCTTTTGTGTTCCATACCCAATTACAACTATCTCATTCAGTTTATTAAGATTTTCTTTTAAAACGTAATTGACTTGTGTTCGGTTTCCAATTGTTATTTCTTGATTGTCATATCCTACATAAGATAAAATAAGTACGTCTGTTGGTTTTGCATTGATGGAATAGTCTCCGTCAAATCCTGTAGAAGCAGTTGTTGAGCTTCCTTTTATCAAAACATTTACTCCAGGTAATGGCATTCCGTCTTTTTCCGAAGTAATTTTTCCTGTAACAGTATTGGCTTGTTGCGCCGATACATTATAAACACTAAAGAGCATCATAAATAATGCTAATAGCCATTCCTTTTTAGGCAATAAAAAATTGCAATAAAAAAATAATCTGTGGTTTGTTGTCATACTGATTGCATTTTGGGTTAATTATAAGTGTAGTTTTTACATTTGTAAATTTAAACAAAAAAAAAGCATAAAAACAAATTAATCCTATAAAAAAAGATGTAAAAAAAAATGGATATCATAAAATATATCTAAAAATGAAAGAATATGTGTATTTTTAAGAAACAAAAAACGTTTTCGAAACAAGTAATTTGCTAAATATCAACATAGTATGTTTTTTGATGATTTTTTTAAACTGATTTAATTTTTTTCTTTTTTTCTTAAATTTTTATTAAATAAATAGTATTTAACTTATTAAATAAATAAAGAATAACTCCTTTTTTGCTCTTAAAAACCGATAAAAAACATATTTAAATGTATTTTTAACACTTAATTATATCGTTTGTGTTCAAAAAGCAGTTTGTAGTTGGATGTTTTATTACAATTTTGATTGATTAATTCAATACGCAATCAATTGTGTAAAAGCTATTATTTGAATTAAAAGCCTATATAATCAATAACTTAATGCCAATTTATATGGTCTCGACAGTATTAGTGTAAAAACCACATTATTTAAATTTGGTAGTTTTAAGGAAGTTCTTATATTTACATCATATATAAATGTAAATATGTTAAATAGTTATAGTACTGAAGATAAAGTTCTTTTAGCGGTCGATTGTATCATCTTTGGATTTGATGAGGGAGGTTTGAAAATTCTCTTGATCAAAAGGGATTTTGAACCCGAAAAAGGGAAATGGTCCTTAATGGGAGGATTCCTTAAGAAAGAAGAGATGCTCGATGATGCTGCCATTAGGGTTCTAAATACTTATACTGGATTTCAAGATATTTATATGGAACAGCTTTATACATATAGTGAAATTGATCGTGATCCTGTCGAAAGAACCATATCTGTTGCTTATTATGCTTTGATAAATATTGAAAACCATAATGCCGAATTGATTCAGAATTATCATGCTAAATGGTTTAGTGTTTCTGAGGTTCCGAGACTGATTTTTGACCACGACAAGATGTTAGCGCATGCCATTAGAAGATTGCGTTACAGAACGTCGATGAGACCTGTTGGTTTTGAACTTTTGCCAGAAAAGTTTAAAATGAGCCAGCTGCTTAAATTGTACGAATCGATTTTGGATAAAGAAATTGATAAGAGAAATTTTATCAGCAAAATAAATTCATTGGATATCCTGATAAAATTGGATGAGAAAGACATGACATCATCAAGAAAAGGTTCTTATCTCTATACTTTTGATAAAGAGAAATATGATGCTAAACTCTTGAATGATTTTGCCATAAATTTTTAAGAAGAATTAATTAGTTTAATTTTTAAAATAAATAAAAAAGGAAGTTTCTATCGAAGAAACTTCCTTTTTTTGTTGGGCTAAATTTTATTTCTAAAAATGAAAAAATTCAGGTTACATGATTTTTTTACGATGAAATTTAAAATTTTACTGCTGTTTTTTTACCATTATAAGCAATGACTTTTTTCTCTCCAGATGGCAGTACAATTGTGAATTTTCTATCAAGAAGCATTCCCTTGTATGACCTTTTTCTATTGGAAATAGTTAATTTTTTCGATGCTTCACTCCATGAAAAATCTATTTCCGTGTAAGCTCCTTTCTCATAATTGTAGTTGTCAAACTCGTCTTCATACAATGTAAAAGTGCCGTCAGCACCTGGATATACATTTATTTCTAGATCATCCCATTTTTTTTCTGTGGCATACTGTACCTGTGGCCCCAAAGGAATTATGGATCCTGCCTTAACATAAAGCGGAATCATGTCAATTGTAGTTTTCTTTGTAATCTCTTGACCACCCTTGAGCTTTTCATTTGTCCAGAAGTCGTACCAAACTGCACCTTCAGGCAGATATACTTTACTTGTTTTTTCTAAAGTAAAGTCTACAGTGGTTTTTGCATCATTTCCTTTAGAATCCTGTTTATTCCATCCAGTTTCTTCATTTACTTTTACTATAGTTTCGGGAGTATATTGAGCATGGACAATTGGAGCTACAAGAATTGATTTTCCAAACATGTACTGATTATTGATATTCCAAACTTTTTTGTCATTTGCAAAATCCATAAATAGGGCACGCATAAAACTAGATTGCTTGTTGGTAACTTCCCATGAAGTAGAATAGATATAAGGCAACAATGCATAACGCAGGTTGATGGATTTATTTATAGCATCATATATCGGTTCGCCTTTCGTCCCAAATTGGTATATTTCTCTCGGGACATCCGTACCATGCGAACGCATCATAGCATTAAAGGTACCGAACTGAATCCAGCGAACATACAGCTCCTGAAATAAAGGGTTTTTAGAACCTGTTCCTCCGTTTCCGGTATTATATGCTCCTGCAAAAAAACCTCCGATATCCGAATTCCAATGCGGAATTCCAGAAAGCGTAAAATTTAAACCAGACGGTATCTGATTGCGAAGTGTTTCCCAGCTAGAACCTGTATCACCTGACCAGGTATTTGCTCCATAACGCTGCTGACCCGCAAAGGCAGACCTAGTTAGGATAAATACGCGCTTGTCAGAAGTGGTTTTTCGTTGATGGTCATACACACCGCCTACAGTCATCAGCGGGAAGGCATTACGTACTTTACGGAATGAGCCCAGATAGGTTTGGGTGTCATAATCTTCCTGTTTTGCTCCGAAATGATCGGGTTCTGTTGAATCCATCCACCATCCGTCGATGCCTCTGGCAAACAAACCGGCGTTGGCATATTTCCAGTAAATATCGCGTGCTTCAGGATTATAAGGGTCATATACTCTTACCCCCGAAGGATAATCAAGATTAGGAGGCCAAGTCTCTATACCCGATTCAGGCCAGGTTTTTATATTAAAAAGCATTCCTTTTTTGTCCATTTCCTTGTATTGTTTGGTTTCGGGACCGAAAGAAGACCAAATCGAAATGATAACATGAGCATTAAGACCATGAATATCTTCTATCATTTTTTTAGGATTTGAAAACTCTGGATTAAGAAAATCCATGGCATTCCATAAGTAATTATTTCCCCAATATTGCCAATCCTGAATAATACCATCCAGCGGAACACCCAGTTCGCGGTATTTTTTTACCACATTTACTAATTCATTTTGGCTTTTATAGCGTTCTTTACTTTGCCAAAAACCATAGGTCCATAATGGAAACATTGGAGCGTTGCCTGTAAGTTCTCTCATATTGGCAATTACTCCATCAGCATTGCCTCCATACATAAAATAGTAGTCTACACCATCTCCAACTTCCGATTTAAAAGAGGTTTCGTTTGCATCATCGATAAATTCAGTTGGGGAATAGTTGTCCCAATACAGTCCATAACCTTTTACGGATTGGAAAAAGGTTACTGCATCGTCAGTATTTCCCTGTTCCAGATGATATTTTTGGTTTCTTTGGTTTAAATCAGGTCTTGGATGCTGACCCAAACCATAGATAGGTTCCTCTTTGTCTAAACTGAAGGATTGATATACATTGTAAGTGTTCACTCCGGCATCGTTAAAAGGGACAAATTTTGTTCCATCAGGTTTCTCTTTTAACATTGGCTTTCCTGAAGCTGAACCAAATGTTATATCTCCAGACGAAGCATTTATCGTTATACTTAATTTATCTGATTTCAAGAGTATAAATTTGTTCTCTTCTTTGGCTGTAAAAGTAGTTTTAGAAGGTTTTAAAACTACTGAAAGACTTTCTTTTGAGAAAGATTTGCCTACAGGAAACTTAATAATCCTGACAATAGACGGGCTGTAAAATTGTATTTCAATAGTATTGCCATTTGCAATAGTCTTAATTCCATGATTTGTTTTTTGGAAATTTTGGGCGTTACCGCTAAAATAAAAACATAAAGCAATTAAGGATGATAAGATGTTTTTCATTTCTACTAATTTATGGTTATATAATCTAGTTTTGAAAAAGGAATTCAGGAGTAATAATAATAAAAAATAATAGGACAATTGATTGCCCTATTATTTTATTTAGATATCTGTAATACAATAATTTGCATCAGGATAAGGAATGTTTCAATATGATTTAATTCTAGCTATTCCCCTTTTGATAATCAGCCAAGAAAGTTGCCAATCCGCTATCAGTAAGAGGATGTTTTAGTAAACCTTCGATCGCACTCAATGGACCTGTAATAACATCAGCACCAATTTTGGCACAATTTATAATATGCATTACGTGACGAACAGAAGCTGCAAGAATTTGAGTTTCGTAGCCATAATTGTCATAAACCAATTTGATGTCTTCTATCAGCTGTAATCCATCTGTAGAAATATCATCAAGCCTTCCGATGAAAGGCGATACATAAGTTGCCCCAGCTTTGGCGGCAAGCAATGCCTGACCTGCAGAAAACACTAACGTACAGTTGGTTCTGATTCCTTTGTTCGAAAAATATTTAATTGCTTTAATTCCGTCTTTAATCATCGGAATTTTAACCACAATCTGCGGATGCAAAGCTGCCAATTTTTCTCCTTCGGCAACCATTCCTTCAAAATCGGTAGAAATTACTTCAGCACTTACATCGCCATCCACTAATTCACATATTTTCACATAGTGCGCAATGATATTGTCGGCCCCGGTAATTCCCTCTTTCGCCATTAGCGAAGGATTTGTAGTTACTCCGTCCAATACTCCTAAATCATTGGCTTCTTTGATGTCTTTTAAATTTGCTGTATCGATAAAAAATTTCATAGTATTTGTTTTTTTTTGGAAGAATCTAAGTTTTTAAGATTCTGAGTTTGTTTAATGCTTTTTCTTTTTTAGTTGCTAAGTTTCTGAGGCACTAAGATTCTAAGCTTAGTATCTTAGAAACTTAGAGTCTTAGCTTCTTTACTCTCCTCAATATATTTTAATATTTCAGATGAAACGCTCTGGCTGTTAAAGCCAAATTTTTCGTCCAAAACACTCGCAGGCGCTGAATATCCAAAGTGGTCCAGTCCTATTACTTTTCCGCTGTCGCCAATGAGTCCTTCAAGGTTTACAGGAAGACCTGCTGTAAGTCCAAAGACGTGTTTTCCTTTTGGGATAATGCTTTCTTGATATGATTTAGGCTGTGATTTGAATAAACCTTCAGAAATAATCGAAGCGATGTTTATTTTTAAATTATGCTCTTTTTCTAAAATCACGGCAGCATCGATAAGGGTCGAAACTTCCGATCCGTTTGCGATTAAAGTGATGTCTGGATCTGCAGTTTCTTTTACCAAATAACCGCCTTTTTCGGCTCCTGTTGCCTCGTCATATCTTGAAGCATTAACTGGAATATCTTTTATGCCTTGTCTTGAAAGAATTAATGCTGTTGGCGTTTTGGTGTTTTTTAATGCCATATCCCAAGCTACAGAAGTTTCAATTGCATCGGCAGGGCGCAAGGCCAGCAAACTGTTGCGTCCCGAATGGTTTTTTACTTTTTCCAACAAACGCATTTGCGCTTCCTGCTCGATAGGCTGGTGCGTTGGTCCGTCTTCTCCCACACGGAAAGAGTCGTGAGTAAGAACGTATTTTACAGGAAGTTCCTGAATGGCAGCCAATCGGATAGCCGGTTTCATATAATCCGAGAATACGAAGAAAGTCGCTACTACTGGAACTACGCCGCCATGCAGTGCAATACCGTTGGCAATGGAAGTCATCGTCAACTCGGCAACTCCCGCCTGCAGAAAGGCACCTTCGAAATTGTTTTTTTGCAATACAGATGACTTTTTCAAGAAGCCATCGGTTTTGTCGCTGTTGGATAAATCTGCCGAAGAAACGATGATATTTTCCACGTTTTCCGCCAAATAAGCCAGCACTGCAGACGAAGCGTCTCTTGTCGCAGCATTTGGTTTTTGAGCCACTTTGCTTAAGTCCAATTCCGGTAATTTTCCGGATAAAAACAACTGCATTTTTTGTGCCAATGCCGGGTTTTCATTCTCCCATTGAGCAATCTGCTGTTTTTTCAAAGAAGCTTTTTGTGCTTTTTTGGATAAAATATCCGAATAATGCGAAGCTACTTCTTCAAAAATAGCAAATGGATCTTCTGGATTGGCTTTTAGGTTCAACAGCGTTTTGGTATAATCGGCTTTGGTGTCGCCGATAGGCTTTCCGTGCAGTTCGCATTCACCTTCATACATAGAACCATCAGCGGTAACGCAACCTTTACCCATGATCGTTTTACCGATAATCAAGGTTGGTCTTTCGGTTTCTTTATTTGCAGCATCTAATGCTTTTCGAATTTCCGAATGGTCATGTCCGTCAATTGTGATTACGTTCCATCCCCAAGCTTGGTATTTCATGGCTGTATCTTCGGAAGTCACTTCATCGGTCATGGATGAAAGCTGCACATCATTCGAATCATAAAACATGATAAAATTGTTCAGTCCCAAATGTCCTGCGATTCTTCCCGCTCCCTGCGAAATCTCTTCCTGAACGCCACCATCGGTAATGAAACCGTATATTTTGTGGTCGAAAATCCCTTTGAATCTAGCGTCAAGAAACTTGGCTGCGATGGAAGCGCCAACTCCCATGGCATGCCCTTGTCCCAATGGTCCCGAAGTGTTTTCGATTCCTCTCAAAACATCAACTTCTGGATGTCCCGGCGTTACCGATCCCCATTGTCGGAACTGCTGAACGTCTTCTTTTTTATAGTTTCCTAATAAATAATATTGTGCATACATCAAAGCGGATAAGTGTCCTGCATCCATAAAGAAACGGTCTCTGAATGGCCAATCCATCTGAGTTGGATCAAAATCTAAATATTCGGTGTATAAAATGTGCATAAAATCAGCGCCTCCCATAGCACCTCCCGGGTGTCCTGAATTTGCTTTTTCTACCATAGATATAGCCAGAGCTCTTATATTGTCTGCGGCTAAATTGTCAATTTTTTGGTTCATAATTTATGGTTTAATTTTTTAATAACAGTATTGGTTTTTTTTTTGGAGTTAAGGTTTTTGATAAAATGTTTTATCTTTTTCCAAAATCTTTTATAAACGATTTTACAATATAAAACAGTTTTGTTTTAACCGCTTTAATTAAATAATAAGAGTTTATTATTTTGTTCTGATGTTGATTTGTCTCTCGAATAACAGGCTATTTTTGAGTGTGTAAGGAAGAATAAAATAATAAGTGTAAAAAACACATTTGCAAATATAGGCAAATTTGTTTTTACAATAGCAAAAAAGAAAATATCATTTTTTAACTTTTGGGTTGAAGACCAATATAAAAAGAAATGTGACTGTTTCTCTATACTAAATTAAGCTAGTATTATAAAGAAAAACAGTCACAAGTCACATGGAATCGGTAAATTAACTTCAATCTTTACCTTGGATTTTTACCGCTTTTATTTTTTCGAAAACATCAACAGGCAATATATTTCCGTCCTTGTCAAATCGCATCGGGGAAATGCAAGTCTCCCGATTATAGCCATTGCCATCAGGGATTTTAAAACGGTGGTAGGCAATGTACCATTCATCTTTGCCAGGGACTTTTACAACCGAATGATGCCCAGCTCCCTTAACGATGCCTTTGCCTTTTAAAACTGGATAACCTTCAGCTTTTGTAAAAGGTCCTAAAGGTGAATCGGAAGTGGCATAAGCAACAGAATATCTTGGATCACGGGTGTCAAACTCGGACCACATCAAATAATATTTTCCGTTTCTTTTAAACACAAATGAACCTTCATTGTACCCTTTTGGTTTGATAGAAATAATTTTTGTAGCATCATACGAAATCATATCATCGTTCAGTTTTACCATGTTGCAATTGCCTTGACCAAAGTATAAATAGGCCGAGCCGTCGTCGTCAACAAAAACCATCGGATCTATCATTTGCCCTTTTAGGATTCCTTTTTTTGCAAGAGGAACTCCCAAAGCATCTTTGAAAGGTCCGGTTGGTTTGTCTGAAACTGCCACGCCAATATTTACGTCTGCCGAGAAGTAGTAATAATATTTTCCGTTTTTGAAAGCTATCGCTGGAGCCCAAGCGCGTTCTTTGGCCCAGCTGATATCTTTGGGCAGATCCAGAATTACGTTCTCGAATTTCCATTTTACCAAATCATTGGAAGACCAACAAGTAAAGTTGGTAGATTTCCATCCTTCCGAGCCGTCGGTTGTTGGATAGATGTAGAATTTCTTGCCGAAAGCAGCGATATGCGGATCAGCATAAACATCTGGTAACACAGCTTTGGGGGCGTTCAAGGTGTCACTTTGCGAATATGAATTCAGGCCAAACAGCAAATTTATTAGAATCAGGAAGGTGTTTTTCATTTTATTTGAATTAAAAGTTTATTTGTTTTCCTTCTTCAATAGAAGTTCTGGAACGCTTCCCGTTTTCCTGTAATCGTTTGGGAAAAATCAGTCCTTTATTAATTGAAAGGTTGTTCTACTTCATCAACCGCACTTCGTAAATACCCGTAATACTTGAATTTGGCTTTGCCTTAAATTGTACTTGCAAAATTTTAGGTTTTCCGTCAAGAATTGCTACAGGAAGTTCGATTGTCTTGTCTATAAATTGATTTCCTTCGGATCCATCCATATTTATTGATGACACCAAAGTATCATTGACATAAATATCAAAATTTCTGTTCTTGTCACTACCAAAATAGGTAATTCGCAATTTATGCGCTTCTAAAAGATTATTTTTTAAGTCATAACTAAAGAAACCTTGTCCGTTTCTATAATGGCGTTCTTTAAACATTCCGGTATCTGTTTTTTCTCCTTTGAAATTATGGTCGGATTCCGGTTGCTGTTCTCCCGCTGTAACTAAATCAACAGTAAGCGCTTCCAATTTCATTTGAGCTTCCTCACGTTCTTTCATTGCTTTTTGTATTTCGGGTAATTTTTCCTGAGTCGTGTATGGCCAATATATGACGTAGCGGGCATCATGAATCTGGTAGAACGGAACGAGCCGCAGGTTCTTGTATTTTTCTTGATAAATAATATCCGAAGCAGAAAAAGTAAAAGGTTTGTTGGCTACAGTTTTTAATGAAGCGGCTAAATCTGTATCATTGGAAACAAGTAAAGGTGCATCTTCTATTGGGTAAATTGGTCCGCTGGCAATATGTCCCATACGGCTGTCGTCGGCTTTTAAACCTTTAAGGTCTGTAGTATCTGTAATTGCTGCCAGCACAATTGGTCCGTGCAGAAAAGAAACCCAAGCCGATTTGTCCGGAAGCTGTTCCGTTTTGTTCTGCATTGGTAAAATAACCGAAATTACGTCTCCAGTTTTCCATTTTTGTTCAACAGTAACATAGGAATTCTGGTCTTTTGAAATGCTAACTTCCTTGTTGTTAACCATAATTTTCATCTTTCCATCTTCGACCCATGAAGGATAACGGAACTTAAGGGCAAATTGCTGTGCTTTTTTTAGCGTTAGCGTAATAGAAGATTGTTCTTCAAATGGGAATTTGGTATTTTGAGTTACGGTAATTCCTTTTTCTTTCCAATTTAAAGTTGAAGGAATAAAAAGATTAACGTAGAGATTTTGTTTGTCGTGGGTATAAATAAGTTCGCCATATTTTCCGTGATTTTCTAAACCAGAACCCACACAACACCAAAAAGATTGTTGCGGTTCTGAATATACTCTGTAATGGCGTGGTCGGATAGGGGTGAAATATACGAATCCTCCATCAGGATGCTGGGACGACAGAATATGGTTGTATGTTGTGCGTTCATAATAATCCATATATTTTGAAGAAGGATTAGCAAGAAATAAATGCTTGCTCAATTTAAGCATATTGTAACTGTTGCAGGTTTCTGGTCCTTCTCTCGATTCCAGCATGGAAGAAAAATCGTTTGTTGGATTAAAGTGCTCTCTGACGCTGTTTCCTCCAATGGAAATCGTTCGGTTATTTACAACTGTATTCCAGAAAAAGCTGGATGCATTCGCCCAATCTTTATCACCTGAAACTTCGGAAACACGCATAAAACCTATTACTTTAGGGATTTGAGTATTGGCATGAATTCCGTTAAGGGCATCAGTGTTTTTTAATAGCGGATCAAGAATGGCTTTGTGGGAGAACTTTTGAGCTAAAACCAAATATTTTTTATCGCCGGTAATCGCTGCCACATCGGCAAAAACCTCATTCATACCGCCGTGTTCACTTCGCAGCATCTGTTGGATTTGGTCATCAGACAGCTTTGCGGTAAGATTCAGACACCAGTCCGAAAGCTGGATCAGCATCTTTTTGGCTTTTTCATTAGCAGTCAAAGTGTAAGCATCAACCAGTCCCGCATATACTTTATGGATGTTGTACCAAGGCACCCATTTATTATTCAATGAAAAACTTCCGGCATCAATTTTTCCTTTGGCAATATCTTCCCATAAGGCTTTGCTTCCCGGAACACCGCCAATGTAGCCGTTGCCGTTTTTCTGCTGGCATTTTTCGAGACCGTTGAGCATATAGTCAAGTCTTTCTTTTATTTGCTTGTCTCCAGTCGCGGCATACATTTCAGATAAAGCCGATAGATAATGTCCGCCAATGTGACCATCAAGACCCGTATTTTCCCAATTTGGATAATTTTTTGATTTGGTTTCCAATCCGGCTTCTTTTAAATAAGGAGCAAGAAGGCGGTCGGCATCAAGAGATAAAATATATTTCAAATCGGTTTGCTGGGCTGCTTTAAAAGGGCTTTCAAGTAAACGAACCGATGACAATGGAAAACTTTCAAGCTTGGCAGACTGTCCGTAAACGGCAGCTGTTGAAACCAGTATAAGTCCTAGCCAAAGCGATTTTTTAATATTATTTGGTATCATATTTTTTAAATTTTATTTTTTTGTGCCAATTGTTTTAATGCGATATACAGTGAATGAGTATGCAGGTAATTCAGCATTCATTAACTCTGAAACTGAGCAGGCAGTCACTACCGGCCTTGCATTTTTATCGCTTGGATCTCCTTTCAATACTGTTTTTGCAGTCTGCGTATTTCCTAGATTGCTATTTTTTAAATCAATTGATGCATTGACCGAAACCGGCAGGAGGTTAACCAGTTTTACAATCAGGTCGCTACTTTTGGAATCTCGAACGACTGATATGACAATACGGTTTTTTACATTTTCCTGATTGTTTGAAAGGCTGATTTCGCTTGGAATGTATTCGTCTCCAGCGTTTTGTCCATAAAGTTTTTGTACTTCATAGCCTACGGTTGGTCTTACTTCGGTATTGTTAAAATAAATCAGATTGGGATTCCATTGCGTATGTTTGTCTTTTGCCAGTAATGGCGCATAAGAAGTCATACTTACCACATCGCCATTTCGTTCTGCCGAGGTTAGGTATAAGGCTTCCGCCAATGCTGTTTCTATGTTGTTGGGTCTTCCCGGCAAATGTGCGGCGTATTCTCCAAGATAAACTTTGGGTTTCGAACGGTCGTAATTGTCATAATAATCCTGATTATAGATGAACCAGCCTGGAGACTGATAGTAGTGTTCGTCAACCATTGGCACATTTAGTTTTGAAGCAAGATCCCAGCCTTCTTGGTAATCGGTGCCTTCAAAACTTGGTCCTACTGTCCCAATCACGGTTATCTCAGGATGTTTTTCTTTCATAGCTTTGAAAATCATAGTGAAACGTTCTTCAAAAATATCGGTAATAAGGTCTTCATTGCCGATGCCAATATATTTCAGGTTAAAAGGTTTAGGATGCCCGGCTTCGGCGCGTTTTTTACCCCATTTGGTAGTCACGTCGCCATTTGCATATTCGACCAAATCCAGAATGTCTTGGACGTAGGCGTTCATTTCGGACATTGGGATTCCGCACTGTTGTCCAGCACCTCCCGTTGAGGAATTTTGGCAAGGGACACCGGCAGCTATTACAGGCAAAGGAGCGGCACCAATATCTTCACAAAATTGGAAATATTCGAAATAGCCTAAACCAACTGTTTGATGGTATCTCCAAAGGTTGGGAATGGGTTTGCGGGATTCTAGCAGACCAATCGTGTTTTTCCATTTATAGATATTTTCCAGTCCGTCCCCGTGGGCAACACATCCTCCTGGGAAGCGTATAAATTTAGGTTTTAGATCGGCAAGAGTTTGAGCCAAGTCGGCACGCAATCCATTTTTATGACCTTTGAATGTTTGCTGCGGGAAAAGTGAAATCATATCTAAATCCAATGTTCCCGTCATTTGCGGAACGATTTCCAAGCTGGCATCTGCGATAGTAGACTTGGCTGTGATAGTTCCACTGTATTTTTTCCAATCCTTGCCAATTGCTGCAGTTGATGCCTCGCCATAAATTTCGCCATTCTTGTCAACTAGACGAAGAAGAAGTTTCCCTGTTTTGCTTTCGCTGGTGCGTGCAAATACTGAAAAATCATATTTTTCTCCAGCTTTTACTGCAATGCCGTCAAAACCTTCATTAGCTAAAGAGGTTCCAATTTGTTGGATCGAAAGTTTGGCATAATGCTTATTGTTGGGATGGATCGGGTTTATGGAATCGATACTATATTTTGATGATTCTCCTTTTAAACTCCATGCTTTGGTGCTGTTCCAAGTTTTGTCCCTGCCTTTAGTATCGGCTAGGGTGTATTCAAAATCCCTGTTTTGAACCAGTTCTGCATATAAACCACCGTCGGCGGCATAATTGATGTCTTCAAAAAAGATGCCCAATAAGGTGTTGCTGATTTTTTTGCTTTTCGTTGCGTCCACTGCGAATTTTGCTTCTACGGGTTTCAAACCAGCAAAACGCTCATTATCTGTTTTTGTGGTTTCTGACCAAAGCTGATTTCTATAAGCCGATAACTGCTGGGTTTTAATCAGTCCTTCGACAACGTTCCAAGCGACTTTGTTGATGGATCCGCTTTCAGATTTTCCATTTATCAGTACGCTAGTTCTGGAATTTTTATATTCGGATAGGGGAATGTTTTTCGTTTCCGAATATTTTTTGAAATCTTTGGTAGTTGTGCTCCAGGCTTTGGTTTCTGTCTGGTCTTTGCTTAGCCATGAGATAGTATATTCTTGTTTTTCCTTATTGTAGGTAACCTCAGGCGTCAGACAGTTTTTATCGGTCATAACAACAGGATAGGATTGGCGACCCCAATAAAGAAGATCTTTGGACGCAGCATGCGCAAAAGTTCCGTCTTTTTCATTTAGACCCCAAACGCAATGCCACATTCCATCGGCACCGGGAAAGAGTATTGGTGAAACCATTCTTTTTTCTGATCCCCAAGAGCCATAGTCAGAGTGTATGTAGCTGTATTCTGAGCCTATTGGATGCCAATTAATTTTGTCGATGCTCCAGGCAAAATGAAGGCCGTCGAAACTTTTTCCTGAGGAGTAGGAAAATATATAGGCTTCTTTTGGATTATTGGCGAATGCTGAAAAGCAAACAAACAGTAATCCTAGAAAATATTTTTTTTGTTTTTGAAAGTTAAAAATGTTTATCATGATGCTATTTGATGTCTTAAAATTTTATTTCGCAGTTCCATTTTTTAGCTAGTTTTTGCGCTTCTTTTTTCGTGATTTGAATAACGGCTGGATGTTTTGACACCGAAAAATTGGTCGTTTTCATAACACCTTCATTAAAGTGTCCCAAATTTTTAAAGTTTACAAAATCAGAGGTTTCGCTAAAACCGAAATTGTGTGGATTAATGCCGTAAATGTCATATATAAGCACCCATTTGTTTTCGCCAATGCGTTTGTAAATTGTCGGAGCCTCACAGCTGGATGATTCAGGATCGTACCATTTATCGTCATATTGATAGCCTGAATTGACAGAGTTGGAAACCATCTGCTTAATTCCCGGTGTTCCGTCGTGAGGCACATAAAACAAATGGTATTTATCGTCTACTTTGGTGATGTCGGCATCTATGTAGGTAATGTCTTTTGGATACTCGAATAAAAGTTTTGGTGGAGTTTCCAATTTTGTAAAATCCTTGTTCATATAGGAATAATAGACTTTGTTTTTTTGGTTGCCAAAACGCATGGTAAAATAGATCATGGTTTTTTGCTCTTTGTCGTCATAGATAAGTTCTGGCGCCCAAGCACAACCAATGTCTGCCAATTCTGGAAAAGCTTGGTCCACACGAAGCACGGTATGCGACCAATGTATTAAATCGGGGGATTTCATTAAAACCAATCCGCGGTTGTTTCCCCAGCCATATTGCTTGCCGTCACGTTCCCATTCTGTAGTGCGATAACCAGCTTTTTGGGCATAAATATGTAAATCGGTCAATGCTAAATAAAACATTCCGTCGGGTGCTCGGTAAATGTAAGGATCACGTATTCCTTTTTGCTCGGCTATCGTATCACCGGCTATAATAGGTTTGGCATTATTTACATCGGTAAAACTATAGCCGTCTTTGCTCAAGGCCATGTACAAACCGTGAGTGTCATCTTTAAAATAGACCATCAGGTAAGCTCCCATGTTTTTTTCTTTAGACACTTTGGTTTTTTGTGCCAATACCGAAGCGGCAACAAAAAACAGCATGCTAAAAACGAGTGGCAGTTTCAGTTTTTTTTGGAAATAATACATACTTAAATACAATTTATTTCGACACTTTAACAATTTTATAGAAACCAGCTCCATGCGAATTAATTTCGGGAGCAAATTCTTCAGAAAATTCTCCAACTGCTTTTCCTGTCCATAAATCGGTAATTAGATACTTACCCGAAAGTCCAATTTCGTTAAGATTTATATGGATTTTTGCAGTCGGTGGAGGTGGCGGACCTGAAGGGTTTTCGGTAAATACAAAAAATTTCACGGTGGCACCTACATTTTGTGAGATGCAGGCTTCATCCAAACCAACAAGAGCTTTAAAGCGTGTATAACCTTCTGGCAGATCAAATTCTATAATTGAATTGGAATGTGTACCAATGCCATTTTCATATTTTACTTTATTTACTGTAAGCGTATTGCCGGAAACACTTTGGTTCACCTTTGGTTTTTGCCATCCGGAACTTGCTTTTGTCCATTTTAAAGAGGTAAGCCTAAGGGAGTCTTTTCCTTTGTATAAGGTTGGTTGAATCCAGTTTGCATGATCCCAATCGGTTTTATCGCCTCCATCATTTACAACTAAATACAATTTTTTGGCACCAGAAACGTCAATGTCTATCGTGGCACTTTGACCAGAAGTTGTTTTTGATATTAATCCGCTGTTCCAAATTGCTTTTTCTTCGGATACCAATTTTTGATCGGTCGTATTGAAAACCGCCAAATATTTAGCTCCTGTTTTTGGTTCGTCAGCAATCCAAGCGGCTTTGTCTTTGTCCGTAAAAAGCGGTTTGTTGTTCGTGCTTTCGTTCAATACTTTCAACACGTTTTTATTGGTAAGTAATGATAGTGTGAAAGGGTCATTATCTGGAAGGTTACCGCCAAACATTAACGGAGATTTAAAAATGCTCCATAAAGTCATTAATGTGTATTGCTCATCTTTGGTAAAGGCAGTCATGCGGGGATCTCCTCTTTCTGCTCTAATCCCAATGCGTCCAATAGGCAGCATATCGCCATCTGGATAAGCACCATAAGCGCGCCATTTGTTCCAACGCTCAAAGACTTCGAAATGGTCTTTCAATTGTTGCCAGCTGTCCCAAAAATCTCCAACGGTACGCCACATATTTGCGTTTTTTTGAACGTGATCAGCGTGTGCGATTGGTGTTTCTCCCGGAGAAGTGCTCAGTACAATTTTACGTCCCGTGCGATCAATGGCTTTGCGGATGATATCTATTTCACCTTCAAAATAAATTGGGGAAGAAAGGTCGTCTATTTTAACAAAATCAAGTCCCCAAGAAGCATACAATTCAAAAAGTGAATTATAATATTCCTGTGCGCCTGGCTTATTTGGAAGAACAGTGTACATATCGTGTAGCCAGCTGCACTGGTCTTTTTCAGAATAAATATCTCTGGCGGTTAGATTTGTTCCTTTTATAGGCAGGTTTTGTTTTACGGCGATTACAGGAACACCGCGCATGATATGAATCCCGAACTTCAATCCTTTTTTATGCAGATAATCCGCCAAGGGTTTAAATCCTTTTCCTCCTGCCGCAGAAGGGAAACGGTTTACTGCAGGCATAAATCTGCCGTATTGATCCAATACATAATCAGGATCTTTTTCATTGTATCCGTGTGATTTATCATTGCCAACATACCATCTGATATCCACAATAATATAATCCCATCCATAAGGTTTTAAATATTTTGACATATAGTCGGCATTAGCTTTTACTTCAGCTTCCGTAACTGTGGGGCCAAAGCAATCCCAGCTGTTCCAGCCCATGGGAGGCGTTGATGCCCAATCATGGAAGTTTTTATTAGCCTGAGATTGAGCCCTGTTGCTGATTATTGAAAAGAATAAAACAAAGAAAACTATTCTATTAAATTTAGCTTGAATCATTTGAGTTGCTTTTAGAAATGTATTTACTATAAGTGTGTTTTTTACATTTGTAAATATAATTTAAAAAAGCAAGCAAACTAATCAACTTGATAAAAAAACTGCCAGTAAATTAGGAGTCTGACAATTTTTTATTTTAAAGGCTGCTTTTAATGTGTTTTTAGGTTTGCTTGATTTCCGTTTTATTTTAAGGACTGGATGCAAATAGTAGCAAAAATACTCATCTCGAATAGCTGTGTTTTGATATGTCAAAAAATCAAAATGTATGATTTGTTGCTGCTATAGACTATAAATTGCGATTTTGCCCCTTGTTTTTTATCAATTTGCCCCTCTTAATGTGTTTTAAATAACTGTTACTTTGTACTTGTAGATTCAATAATACAGTGGTTTGTTGTTATTGGTTTAATAAAATTGCAATTGGTTTTGTTTATTCGAGTTTTTAAAAATTCGGTAAGCAAAAAACAAAAAATTTGGGTTACTTATTTATACCTGAAGCGTTTGCTTTGGGTATAAATATTTCAAAAATCAAAATATGATTTTGGTTATGATATAAAAAAGCAAGTAATAAAAATTTAAATTTGGTTTAGTTTTAGTTAAGTTAGAAATAAGAAGGTTAATCGTAACCTTCTTATTTTGTTTTTTTGATTTTAAATTAGAAGAGAATCAAGAGATTGATTTTACAGTGAATTTCTAAGAATCAATGCACTTTTGTTTTCAATTTGTTCTTTTTTTCCATGAAGAACCATTTGTGCTAACAGTTTTCCCATAGTGCTAAAATCGGTTGAAATTGTCGTAATTCCATTAGATACTACTTTTTTTAATGGAGTTTCATTATAGGAAATGATACCAAAATCAGTTCCTAATTTAAGGTTTTGTTCTCGAGCTTTCTCAATTACTCGAACAAGATCTCTATCATTTGGAATGATGTAAACGCTTCCAATTGTTATGTCATTATCCGTAAATTCTTGGATGATTTCATAGTCAATGGCATGCTCAGTACAATAGTTTTCAAACCCGATTTTCATTGCTGGCGGTTCTCTAAAACCTGGGAAAATCATAATGAGTTTTTTATATTTACTTAGTCTTGCTTTTCCTTTATAAAGCCCTTCGAAGATGTCTTTTTTGTGATTTTGATATATCGCTGGATAGGATTTTAGTTCTTCATTTGTTTGATCCAAGATGATTACGTCATTTACTGGTAGGGTTTTTATAAAAGAGGCTACATCGATTAAGTTGGTCGGCATGATGATGTATTTTGTATAATTTCCGTTACAGTCATTTATTAATTTTTGAAAAACCTGAACATTAAAATGATGAAAGAAAATCTCCACTTGAACATTCTTTCCAATGTTTTTTAAAAAGGAATTATAGATGTCTTCTTTAAAAATATTAAGCTCGTCAAAAAGCAAAAATATTTTTTGTTTTATAGTGATTTCAATGCTTTTGACATAATATCCTTTGCCGGGGATTGCATAAATTATTCCTCTTTTTTTCAAATCGTCATACCCTAATAAGACGGTATCTCTGGATAATGAAAATTCCAAACACACTTTATTTACAGATGGGAGCCGATCTCCTTTTGTAAGTTTTTCCTCCTCAATTGCCTTTTCGATGGAATTGATAATTTGCTTGTATTTTGGAATACCAAGATTGTTTTGGATAGAAATAATTTTCATAGCAAAAGCTGGTTTTTGGGCAAATATACAAAAAACTGGTAGGTACTGGTATTGAAATGTGAGTTTAACACATAATTTTGAAATTTCATAATTCATAAAAAAAATATCGAAAAAAACAATATTAATTGTTTTTAGTCAAATTATATGTCGATTTTTCATAAAAATCGATATTATGATAAGGGATTCTTTTTTCTAATTTTTAAATGAAATATTTAGAATATGACTGTTGCCAAATTATCAGTATAAGTCGCTTAGGACTAGATTTTTGAAATAGCTGAGCAGTATTTAATCAAAATGGGAATAAGGCCCATTTTAAATGCAGAGAAGAGTTTTGCATTTATTCAAAATAAAAGGACAGTATTTGTTTGTCAAAAATCAAATATAAAATTACCCAAGATTAGAATTTATAATACCCAACGCATGAATCAACAAACCAAACCACAATCAATTTAATTTAAAAAAGTATGAAAAGAATTTACAAGAAGTTGTTATTTTTATTTCTTCTGCTTCCATTTTGTGTCTTTTCGCAGAATGTAGTAAAAGGGACTGTTCTGGACAGTGGTTCAGGGCAACCCATACCAGGAGTAAATGTAAATGTACAGGGCGCACCAAACGGCGTTTCAACTGGTTTTGATGGAAAATTTCAGATTCCAAACGTGAAGCAAGGCGATAAAGTCGTTTTCTCATTTGTTGGATACAAAAATGAAATTGTAACCTTCACAAACCAAAAATCACTTACGGTAAGTCTTACCTCGGAAGCCAATCAGCTTGTCGAAGTAAAAATCCAAGTGGGTTACGGTTCTGTAAAAAGAAAAGATGCAACAGGAGCTGTTGTAGCTTTAGGCGCTAAGGAATTCAATAAGGGAGCCAATGTAACTACCGAAGATTTATTCAAAGGGAGAGTTGCTGGTTTGACCGTGAATTCTACGGGAGCTCCAGGGGCTAAATCTGAAATGAGAATTCGAGGAGGAAGTTCTCTTTTTGCAAGTAACGATCCGCTTATTGTTATTGATGGATTGCCATTGGATAATAATACAAACATTGGTTCGTCTTCATTTTTAGCTTCGCTAAATCCAAGTACAGTAGAGTCTATTGCAGTTTTAAAAGACGCTTCGGCAACGGCTATTTACGGTTCTCGTGCTTCTAATGGTGTGATTATTATTACCACCAAAAAAGGAACTAAAACCTTGGCTGTAGATTATAATGTAATGTATGGCGCGGGGAAACTTACAAAAACGGTAGACGTTTTTAGTGCCGATGACTATCGTGCACTTATTGCAGAAAAAAGACCTGGCGATGTTGGCAAATTGGGTAGTGCTAACACCGACTGGCAAAAAGAAATCTATAGAAGCACTGGATATTTGGATCAAAATTTATCAGTAAGAGGAAATCTTCTGAATGTTATTCCAACAAGTTTGACTTTAGGAAACACAGATCAGCAAGGATTGCGATTAACAAATACTTTTGAAAGAAACACTGTTGGGTTAGTTATGAATCCAGCTTTTTTAGATAATCACTTGAAATTGAAATTAGCGGCTAATTATGCCGATGAAAAAAATAGATTTACAGATGGTGTAGAAGGAGCAGCCATTGGATTTGATCCTACACAGCCAGTTCGCTTAGACGGTGCGCCTTATGGTGGTTTTTTCGAATACACTTCTGGAATTAACAGCGATGGAAAATATCCATTAATTTCTACAGCGGCTAGAAATCCTGTTTCTCAATTGTTGATGGTCAATGACCGAGGAACCAGTAACAGGGTTTTTGGTAATTTTGAAGTTGATTATAAAATGCATTTTTTCCCTGATTTAAGAGCGGTTGTCAATGTTGGGTTTGACCAATCGAATGGAGAAAGAAGAAGATTGGTAGGAGAAGATGCAGGTTCGGCACCTTCAAATGAAAATATCCCTTATGGTACTGATGAATTTACAAAAGCGACTAAAAGAAATAAATTATTAGATACTTACTTGGCTTACAACAAGAAAGTAAACGAATTTAATTTTGATGTTACAACTGGATATTCGTATCAAAGATTTGAAAGCAATAAATTTGAAACAGGTAATATTTTGAATCCAGATTTGCCTTCGACTTTTCCTGAAACAACTATCGATACAGATGTAGTTTTAGTTGGATTTTTTGGTAGAGCAAATGTTAATTTTAAAGACAAATATTTATTGACTTTGTCTTATAGAAGAGATGGTTCTTCTCGATTTGAAGAAGAAAATCGTTGGGGAAATTTTCCGGCTGCAGCTTTTGCTTGGAAAATGAAAGAAGATTTTTTTAAAGACAGCGAAACAATATCTGACTTTAAATTAAGAGTGAGTTATGGTATTACTGGACAGCAAGATATTCCAGAACCTAATGGATATTTGGAAAAATATGATTTAGGAAGCGGTAATTCTCAATATTATTTTGGAAATACTGCAGTGCCAATAGCATTGCCAAGTAAGCGAACAAAAGATTTGAAATGGGAGGAAACTGCTGTATTCAATGCAGGTCTTGATTTTGGGTTATTTGATAATAGACTTACAACTTCAGTAGATGTATTTGCTAAAGAATCAAAAGATTTATTGGTAAATGCAGCAATTTCTGATGGTAGTAATTTCTCCAATCGTGTGTATCAAAACGTTGGTTCTTTTACCACCAAAGGTATAGAGTTAAGTATTAACGCTATTGTATTGCAATCGGATAATTTTAATTGGAATGTAAACTTTACGGCTTCTAAGTTTGAAAGAAGAATTAAAGATTTAGTTAATAATACCGATATTCTTTTAGGAGATAACATTTCAGGAACAGGAACTCCTAGTCAAGTTTTCAGCGAAGGATACGCTCCTTATTCGTACTATGTTTACAAACAATTGTATGATACTGCCGGAAAACCAATAGACGGTGCTTTTGCAGATATTAATGGAGACGGGATTAAAAACAATTCGGATAAATATATTTATCATAATCCAGATCCAGATGCTACTTTTGGATTTGCTTCTACGATGAATTACAGACACATTGATTTTTCATTCAATTTAAGAGCTAGTATCGGTAACCGAGTATTCAATGCGGTAGATGCAGGAAGAGCCCAGTATGATTCATTAGAAAATGGAGGAGTGTTAAGTAATGTTCCATCATCAATATTGCAAACTGGTTTCCAAACAACATCTAATGTATTGTTGTCTGATATTTATATTGAAGATGCTTCTTTCTTAAAAATGGATAATATTTCATTGGGCTATACTTTTACTAAATGGCTAAATGATAAGGCTACATTAAGAGTTTCAACTGGAGTTCAAAATGCGTTTGTAATTACGAAGTACAGCGGATTGGATCCTGAAATTACAAATAATGGAGTAGATAAAACCATTTATCCAAGACAACGCTCGATTTTGTTTGGTCTTAACATCAAATTTTAAAAACTGAATCATGAAAAAATATTTATATATTTCCCTTTTAGTACTGGCAACTGTACTTCAATCATGTACTAATGACATGAATGTGGTGTCCGAAGATGATGATGTTTTATCTTCTGATGCATTATATACTTCTCCAAATGGATACGAAAAAGCATTTGCAGGTGTATATGGTAATCTTACTTTGACTGGAGTTGTTGGCCCTAATAATTCTTCACTGGAAGGTGTCGATGCTGGAACAAGCCAGTTTACCAGATGTTTATTGTATTTGCAGGATTTAACTACAGACGAATTGGTTTGGAGTTATGAGGCAGATGAAGGAACTGCCGAACTGCAAAGAAATACTTGGACTGCTGCCAATCCTGTCATTTTAGGTATGTACAGCAGAACAATGGCTTCTGTGGCTTATGCTAATGAGTTTTTGCGTCAAAGTACTCCCGAAAAATTGCAGTCAAGAGGAATTACAGATCCAACAAAACTTGCTGATATTGCCCTTTACAGAAAAGAAGTTATTGTTTTGAGAGCTTATGCTTACTACAATATGATGGATTTATTTGGAAAAGCGCCAATGTATACTGAAAATGATCCTATCAATTTTGCTGGACCGGAATTCAATAGAAAACAGTTGTTTGATTTTGTCGAAAAAGAAGTATTAGCAGTTCTTCCAGATTTGAAACCGGCTCGCACCAATATATACGGAAGAGTAGATCAAGGTATGGCTAATATGATTTTGGCTAAAATTTATTTGAATGCTCAAGTGTATATTCAAGCGAATCGCTATAATGATTGTGTGGCTAAGTGTAAAGAAATTATCGCTGGCGGATATACTTTGAAACCAAATTACCTTGATAATTTTAAAGCTGATAATAATACTTCTTCAGAGATAATTTTTGGTATTCAATCAGATGGGGTGGTTTCTCAAAACTGGGGAGCAACTACAGTATTGACTAACGGTCAAATTGGGGCTTGGGAAAATAACGGGTCCGATTTTGGAATTGGCGGATGGAGTGGAGCACTTAGAATCAGAAAACAATTTGCGCAAAAATTTGATGGCGGAAAATTCAATCAAGATACTAGAAAAACCATTGGAACAGGAATACAAGGAGATCCTTCAAAGCAAAGACCTATCGATATTACAGATATTGGAGTAAAAACGCAAGGGTATATTTTGTCTAAGTATTCTAATAAAACCGTTGCGGGAGTTAACGGAAGCAGTTCTACTTATGCAGATACTGATTTTCCTCTGTTTAGATTAGCAGACGTTTATTTAATGTATGCCGAAGCTACGCTAAGAGGTGGTAATGGCGATGCAAATCAAGCTTTGACTTATGTAAACGCTTTAAGATTAAGAGCCAATAAAAATTCTACTATTGGAAATATTACAGCCAGCGATTTGACTCTTGATTTTATAATTGATGAAAGAGCGCGTGAATTACATTGGGAAGCGCATAGAAGACAAGACTTAATTCGTTTTGGCAAATATACTGGAGGCTCTTACAATTGGGCTTGGAAAGGAAATGCTTCAAGTGGTGTTGCGATTCCATTGTATATGAGTGTTTTCCCAATTCCAGTAGGTTCATTGGGTGCTAATCATAATTTAACTCAAAATACGGGTTACTAAATCTGTTATTAATACATTATTTCCGATTGTTATCGGAAGACAAATAAAAAAAACTATAAAATAGCTACATATGAAAAATATATTCAAACATTTTATGGCATTGGCCCTTATTTTAGGGATGTGGTCATGCGAAAACGAAGAGAATTTCCTAATATTAGAGCCTCAAGCTGGCGATTTTACAATCATTACTCCGGATAATGGTTCTTTGATCGTGCTGAACGAAGACACACCAAGCAATACAGCTTTAACTTTGACTTGGCAGTCAGTAGATTATGGGACGCCAACAATCGTAACCTATACAATTCAATTAGCAGCAAGCAATACTGAATTTAAAACACCTATAGATATTGCTTCGGTAACAACAACCCATGCTTCCATGACAGTTGCAGAGTTGAATGCTAAAGCCTTAGATCTAGGATTGCTTCCTGATGTTAATGGGAATATCGACATTAGAATTAAATCAACAGTTGGTACTACAGGTTCACAACCAAAACTTTCTATTCCAATAACTATTGTTGTAAAACCGTATCAAGGAGTTTTTCCAACAAAAGATTTGTATTTGGTAGGCCCTGGAACTTCTGCGGGATGGGATGTAAATAATAAAAACATGCCAATTTTTAGAGATCCAGCAGATCCAGCAAAACAATATTATACAGGTTATTTTAAAGCTGATGGATTCAAATTGATTGAGCAATTAGGATTTTGGGCGCCAATGTATGGAGCTAACGGAGCTAAAGTACAATACAGAGCTACAGAAAGCGATGCAGATCCAGCACTTTTCCCGATTACTGCTGCAGGATATTATACTTTTGCAATTGACCTTAAAGCATTAACTTATACCATTGCTCCTTATACAGGAACTATGAAAACGTATGCTGCGGTTGGCATCATTGGAGATGCAGAGCCATTAGATAATTGGGGTACTAGTGTTCCTATGACTAAGTCAGCTTTTGATGCTCATATCTGGAAAATCACTTATACATTTACAGCTGCAGGGAAATTTAAATTTCTTGCCGATAGTACTTGGATTGGTGATAGTGCTGGAGCTGATATTTATGTTACGGCAGGTAAGTACGATATCTGGTTCAATGATATCGATCAAAGATATATCCTTATTCCGGTACTGTAATTGTAAACTCTTACAGGTTTTTATAAAAATAAACATACATTTTGAAATAGTGATTAAACCTCGAATGATAAACATTCGAGGTTTTTTTTAAAGACTCAAAAACTGGTAGGTACTGGTATGTTTAATTTAAATTTTGTTTTACATTTGGATTTTCAATTTCATAATAAAACAATGGAAATAAAACACAATTCACAAATTACTACCGCTTCTGTAAAAAAATTATTTGGCTTGATGCCAAATGGTGATGAGATATACTCCTATGAATTGTCCAATAAAAACGGAATGACCTTAAAGGTAATCACTTACGGTGCTACACTCACAGAGTTGAAGATTCGTTTGAAAAATGATGAAATTGTTGACGTTGTTTTGGGATTTGATACTTTAGAAGGATATTTACAATCCTTTCAGTTAGAAGGCTCACCTTATATAGGAACTACGGTAGGGCGATTTGCTGGCAGAATTCATAACAGCACTTTTGAGTTGAATGGGCAAAAAATACTTTTGAATAAAAACAACAATGGCAATTCCTTACACGGTGGTATTGTTGGATTTAGTGAAAAAGTCTGGATTGTTGAAAAAGTGACGCAAGGTGAAACATCGGCAATCACTTTGAGTTATTCCAGTCCTGCAAATGAAGAGAATTATCCAGGGAATTTAACTGTTGAGGTAACTTATGCAGTAACAGATGAAAATGAATTGATGATTCAATACAGTGCAAAGACTACTGAGGATACAATAGTAAATTTAACCAATCATAGTTATTTTAACTTAGACGGTCATTTATCCGATGTAAAAGATCAGGATTTAATTGTAAATACAAACCAAATGCTGGAAACGACAGCAGAAAATATCCCAACTGGTAGGTATTTGGAAACAGCAAATACTTCTTTTGATTTTTTGACAGCCAAAAAATGTCCTTCCATAATTGATAACACTTTTGTTGTAACTCAAAAAAATGAATTTGCAGCTTCGCTGTTTAATAAAAATAATAATTTAAAAATGACCGTATTTACTGATCAGCCTGGAGTTCATATCTATGTTGGCGGTAATTGTTTTAATGTCATCAAAGGAAAAGAAAATGCCGATTATCATTCTTTAAGCGGTATTTGTTTTGAAACACAAAACTTTCCAGACGCACCAAATCACGAACATTTTCCTAGTGCAGTCCTCAAAAAAGGAGAAGAATATGTTCACAATACAATTTATAAATTTCAATCATTTTAAAAAAACTTAAAATATACAGATATGAAAAAATTCTTAACCATATTGTCACTTTTCGCTTTAGCAGTTACTCAGTTTGCTTGTTCTGGCAGTGATTCTCCAGAAGCACCTGTAGTGGTTGATCCACCGGTTGTTGTAGCAGATGATTTCATCAGAGGTGCTGATATTTCTTTTCTTCCGGAAATAGAAAAAGCGGGAGCTGTTTTTACAAATAATGGCAAAGGCGAGGATATGCTTACCACTTTAAAAAATGCAGGCTGTAATACGATCCGAATCCGTTTATGGAAAAATCCAGCCAATGGGCATTCGGGATTAGCAGAAGTTAAAACTCTTGCAGCTCGTGTAAAACAAGCGGGTTTGAAAGTATGGCTTACCGTTCATTACTCAGATAATTGGGCAGATCCAGGAACTCAGACTACGCCGGCCGAATGGAAAGATTTGTCTTTTGCCGATTTGAAAATTGCAGTAGCAACTTATACATCCACAATTATAACGGAAATAAATCCTGATATAATTCAAATAGGAAATGAAATAAACAGTGGTTTGCTTTGGCCTCAAGGACATTTGATAAATCAAGAAGCGCAATGTATTGATTTATTGAAAACTGCCAGTGCTACTATTCGAAGCAAAGCTCCAAAAACAAAAATCATGATTCATTATGCAGGCGTAAAAGCTTCGGATACCGATTGGTTTTTTGGGAAAGTTAAGAGCGTAGATTACGATTATATCGGACTTTCTTACTATCCTATTTGGCATGGTAAAGATTTAGCAGTTGTAAAAACTACGATCGATGCTTTGGGAACTAAATTCAGCAAAAAAGTAATTATTGCCGAAACTGCTTATCCTTTTACTCTTGACTGGAATGATCAGACCAATAATATAATGGGTGGAAAAGAACAATTGGTTTCGGGATATGAAGCGACGCCAGAGGGACAAAAAAATTATATGCTGGCAATCAAAGAACTTGTAAAAACATCCAAGTCAGGTATTGGATTTGCTTACTGGGGAGGTGAGTGGATTGCTTTTAAAGGAAAAGAAGCAAAGGATGGCTCAACATTTGAAAATCAGGCTTTCTATGATTTTAGCAATAAAGCTTTGCCTGTTTTTGATGTTTTTAGTTTAAAATAAAAGAAGATGAAAAAGGTAATATTACCATTAATAATTCTTTTAGCGTTTACTATTTCATGCAGTACGACCAATACACAGGAAGAAAAGACTAAAGTTAATGCTTTTGCAAAAGGAGGAGATGTGGGTTGGTTACCTCAAATGGAAGCTACAGGATATAAATTCTATGATACTGACGGAAAAGAAAAAGATTGTCTGCAGTTATTGAAAGACCGAGGAATGAACACGATTAGATTACGTGTTTGGGTAAATCCATCCGATGATAAAGCAAGCGGACACTGCAGTAAAGAAGAAACTGTGGCGATGGCGGTTCGTGCTAAAAAAATGGGAATGCGCATTATGATCGATTTTCATTACAGTGATTCTTGGGCAGATCCCGGAAAGCAAAATAAACCTGCAGCATGGAAGAATCATTCTTTCACAGAATTGCTGAACGATGTTTATTTCCATACTGAAGATGTTTTGAAAGCGCTAAAAAAAGCAGGTGTTACTCCAGAATGGGTTCAAGTTGGGAATGAAATTCCGGGCGGTATGTTATGGCCGGAAGGAAGCACTGACTACTTTAATCAATTGGCACAACTGCTTAATAAAGGATACGATGCAACAAAAGCAGTAGATAAAAATATCAAAGTTATTGTTCACTTAGACGAAGGTAATAACAGCAAAAAATTTACATGGTTCTTTGATAATGCTAAAGCGAATAATGTAAAATATGATGTGATTGGATTGTCATATTACCCTTTTTGGATCAAAACGGATTACAAAGAAAACATTGTTGATTTGGCTAATAATCTAAATGACATGGCAGCTAGATATGACAAAGAAGTGATGGTTGTTGAGGTTGGAGGCATTGATGCGCAGGAACAAAACACATACGACATGCTGGTAGCTGTTATAAAAGCGGTAAAAGCTGTGCCAAATAACAAAGGATTGGGCGTGATTTATTGGGAACCTCAAGGAGCAAAATCATGGAGTCACTATGAATTGAGTGCTTGGAGAGCCGATGGAAAACCGTCTATGGCTTTGGATGCGTTTAAAGAATAGTTTTGATTCCAAAAATTGTTAAAACATATAAGTCATATAAGTTTTTAGGTTGAATATAATCAAGTGAAAATAAAAGTTCATTTAAGCAAAGGCAGGCAGCCTTACAAAGAATGTTTTTAACTTATATTCTCTTTTAATCAGTAATTGGGCAAACTAATTTACTTGTTGCTTAAATGACTTATATGTTTAAAATTAACTGCATAGATATTAAATAATTATAAAGGTTTAAAAATGAAGAAATTAATAGGCAGTCTTGTTATTTTTTTAGTGTTTGCACAAATGTCTTTATCTCAAACTCGAGAGGTTAAAGTGTTAGACACTAACTGGAAATTTCAAAAAGGCGATTTTGAAGAGGCGGTTAAAGTAAATTTTAATGATTCGAAATGGGAATCCGTAACTGTTCCTCACGATTGGGCAATTTACGGGTCTTTTGATAAAAATGTAGATATACAGAAAGTTGCCATTGTTCAAAACGGAGAAAATATAGCTACCGAAAAAACAGGACGGACAGGGGCATTACCTCATATCGGGACAGCGTGGTACCGCAATAAATTTACACTGCCTAAAGATTCAAAAGGGAAAAAAATAATGCTGCTTTTCGAAGGTGCAATGAGCGAACCTCAAGTGTATTTAAACGGAAAAAAAGTTGGAGAATGGGCGTATGGCTACAGTTATTTTTATTTTGATGTTTCCCAATTTATAGAAGAAGGAGCCAACACATTGTCAGTAAAATTAACCAATAAAGAATTTGCTTCACGCTGGTATCCTGGTGCTGGTTTGTATCGAAATGTAAGTGTTATTATAAAAAATAACGAAAGCATAGACCAATGGGGACAGTTTGTAACTACACCTTTTATAAGTGCAGCAATTGCCAAAGTTAATATTAAGACAAAAACTTCTGGAGAAAACAGCCGTTTAGTCACTACTATTTTTGATGCCGAAGGACATAAGCTAAATTCAGAGGAGTCTACTCTACAATTCGGAAAGGAGTTCGATCAAAATATAAAAGTAGAAAAGCCAAAACTGTGGAGTCCTGAAACGCCGTATTTGTATAAAGTGGTTTCCCAATTGTATGTTGGAAATGAACTTAAAGATGAAGTTTCAACACGTTTTGGAATTCGAGAAATAAAATATGAGGCTAATAAAGGCTTTAGTCTTAATGGAAAGATAACCAAATTTAAAGGAGTTTGTCTTCACCACGATCTTGGTCCTCTTGGAGCTGCAGTAAATAAAGCCGCGTTGCGCAGACAAATGGTGATATTAAAAGATCTCGGCTGTAATGCGATACGCAGTTCCCATAATATGCCTTCTTTTGAGCAGCTTGAGCTCGCGGATGAAATGGGTTTCATGTTTCTTGCAGAAAGTTTTGATGAATGGGCAAAGCCAAAAGTAGAAAATGGCTATCATCGTTTTTTTGAGGAATATGCCGAAAAAGACATCGTGAATTTAGTGCAGGCAACAAGAAACCATCCTTCTATCGTGATGTGGAGTTCTGGAAATGAAGTTCCTGATCAATGGGGTGAAGCGGGTGTAAAACGCGCCAAATGGTTACAGGAAATATTTCATAGAGAAGACCCTACACGTCCGGTAACTGTTGGTATGGATCAGGTAAAAGCGACTATGGAATCTGGTTTTGGAGCTTTGCTGGATATTCCAGGATTGAATTACCGTGTACATTTATATGATGAAGCATTTAATAAATTTCCGCAAGGATTTATTTTAGGTTCAGAAACAGCTTCAACGGTTAGTTCCAGAGGGATTTATAAATTCCCTGTAGTTCAAGAAAAAAACAAGCAATATCCGGATTTTCAGTCTTCCTCTTATGATTTGGAAGCCTGCAGCTGGTCTAATGTGCCTGATGAAGATTTTGTCCTTCAGGATGATAAACCTTGGGTAATTGGTGAGTTTGTCTGGACTGGTTTTGATTATTTAGGTGAACCAACTCCTTATGATGAAATGTGGCCTTCTCGAAGTTCTTATTTTGGAATTAACGATTTAGCTGGTTTGCCAAAAGACCGTTATTATTTATACCGAAGCCGTTGGAATACAGAGAAACCAACTCTTCATATCTTACCGCATTGGAACTGGGAAGGAAGAGAAGGACAAACAACTCCCGTTTTTGTATATACGAATTACAACAGTGCTGAGCTTTTTATAAACGGCAAAAGCATGGGAGTGCAGAAAAAAAACAAAAACACGCCACAGAATCGTTACCGTCTGATGTGGATGGATGTAAAATATGAGCCGGGAACTGTAAAAGTTGTCGCTTATGATGACAATGGTAAAGCAGTTGCCGAAGAACAAGTTCGTACTGCCGGTAAGCCTTATCAAATCGTTTTAGACGCGGACAGGAAAACAATCACTGCCGATGGCGAGGATATATCTTTCGTAACAGTATCTGTAGTTGATAAAAATGGAATTCCTTGCCCTACGGCGACTAACCAGTTGAAATTTAAAGTTACAGGAGCGGGTACTTACAGAGCGGCCTGCAACGGTGATGCCACTTCACTCGAAATGTTCCATAAAGATACCATGAAACTGTTTAGCGGAAAATTGGTAGTGCTTGTAAAATCGACAACAACTGCTGGTGACGTACAGCTTGAAGTAAATGGTGCTGGACTTAAGAGCGGTAAATTGAGCTTGGTATCTGAGAATGAGAAATAGATAATACTAAACGAAAATATAAATAGCTCCACGTGCTTCCCTCTCCTTTGGAGAGGGGTTGGGGGTGAGGATAAACAATTTCAAAATAACAGTAATTTAAAGAAAATGAACGATTTATTAATTAAAAAAACGACTGATTTTTTTCAAGAGACATTTGGAAATGCTCCTGAAAAAATAGTGCTTTCTCCAGGGAGAATTAACATTATTGGTGAACACATCGATTATAATGACGGCTATGTTTTGCCAGCCGCCATCGACAAGATTATTTGTTTTGCTTTTGCAAAAAGCAATTCGAAGCAATCTAAAATTGTCGCTATCGATTTAAATGAGGAATTTGAAGTTGATTTAACGCAAGAGATTGTATTAAGCAAAGTCGTTTGGAGTAATTATATTTTGGGAGTTATCAAACAATTGCAGGATAATGGCTTTTCGTTTAATGGTTTTAATTGTGTATTCAGCAGCAATATTCCTGTTGGATCGGGATTGTCTTCTTCGGCAGCTTTAGAGTGCGGAACGATTTTTGGAATTAAAGAACTTTTTGATTTATCAATTCCAAAAGTTGACATTGCATTAATGGGTCAAAAAGCGGAACACTGGGTTGGAATTAACTGTGGTATTATGGATCAGTTTTCGAGCGTGATGGGCTTGGAAAATAAAGTGATTAAAATTGACTGCAAAACATTAGAATACGAATACCACAATGCCGATTTTAATGACTACTCGTTGATTTTATTCGATAGTAATGTGAAGCATTCTTTGTTCACGTCTGCTTATAATACAAGACGTGAAGAATGTGAAGAAGGACTTTCTATCATCAAAAGCAATTTTCCGGAAATCACTAGTTTTAGAGATTGTGACGAAAGCCATGTACTTAGTCTGAAAGATAAAATGTCGGCTAATGTGTTTGTTAGATCTCATTTTGTTGTTAAAGAAATTAAGCGTGTAGCACTTGCCTGCGAAGCTTTGGATAAAGGAAATATTGAAGAATTGGGTAAATTGCTTTTTGAAACTCACGAAGGTTTGTCTAAAGAATATTTAGTAAGCTGTGATGAGCTGGATTTTATTGTTGATACTTTGAAAAAAGAGAAAGCAGTAATTGGTTCTCGATTGATGGGTGGCGGTTTTGGAGGCTGTACAATCAATTTGATCAAAAAAGGAGAAGAAGAAAATATCAAAACTAAGCTGACTCAATTGTACAAAGAAGCTTTTGATATAGATTTGAAAATTTATGATGTAAAAATCGGAAACGGTACATCATTATATAATGGAAACTAAGATGAGAAATTTTGATATAAACGAAGATCCGCACAGACGTTTCAATCCATTAATTAACGAATGGGTTTTGGTCTCTCCGCATAGAGCCAAAAGACCTTGGCAAGGACAAAATGAAACAGTTCAAACGGATGCACTTCCGGAATATGACCCAACTTGTTATTTATGCCCGGGAAATGTTCGTGCCAATGGAGAAATCAATCCTAAATATGAATCGAGTTTTGTTTTTGAAAATGATTTTGCAGCTGTAAAACAAGAGCCTATCTTGTTTGAAGAAGATTCCAAACCTACTTTTTTCAAAGCACAGCCAGAACGCGGAATTGCCAGAGTTGTTTGTTTTTCACCAAGACACGATTTGACTTTGCCAGAAATGGAGCTTCCTGCAATAGAGACCATCATTAAAACTTGGCAAAAAGAATATACAGATTTAGGTAATGTTGATTACATCAATCACGTTCAGATTTTTGAAAACAAAGGAAGTGTTATGGGATGCAGTAATCCGCATCCGCACGGGCAAATATGGGCACAGTCTTCTTTGCCTACTCAGGTTGAAAAAACACAAAACAGCCTGAAAGCTTATTTCGAAAAAAATAACAGCAATCTTTTGTTGGATTATCTGCAGGAAGAGCTAAAACAAAAAGAACGTATCGTAATTGAGAATGATCACTTTGTGGCTTTAGTTCCTTTTTGGGCAATTTGGCCATTTGAAACGATGATTATCAGCAAACGTCATATTACAAAAATTACTGAGTTCACTTCCGAAGAAGTTTCGGCTTATGCTTCAATTTTAAAGCTATTAACGATAAAATACGATAATCTTTTTGAGACGTCTTTTCCGTATTCTTCTGGAATTCACCAAGCGCCTACAGATGGAGAAGAGCATCCGGAATGGCAATTTCACATGCATTTTTATCCGCCGTTATTGCGTTCGGCTTCTGTAAAGAAATTTATGGTTGGATATGAAATGATGGGCGAAGCGCAAAGAGATATCACACCAGAGAAAAGTGCAGCAGTATTAAAAGCACTTTCGGACGTACATTATAAAAACAAATAAAATGAGTAAGATAGTCGTTACTGGCGGTCTGGGTTTTATTGGATCCCATACTGTTGTTGAATTGCAGAATCAAGGTTTTGAAGTAGTAGTAATCGATAATCTTTCCAATTCTTCTATTGGAGTTTTGGATGGCATAGAACGAATTACGGGTAAAAAACCAATTTTTTCAGGAATTGATTTAAGAGAGAAAATAGCCGTGCAAAGTTTTTTTGCGGAGCATGATGATGTTGCAGGGGTAATTCATTTTGCAGCTTCTAAAGCAGTTGGCGAAAGCGTAAAAAATCCTTTGCTTTATTATGAAAATAACCTTGGCGCTTTGGTTTACATTTTGCAGGAATTAGAGAAAAAGAAAGAAGCTCACTTTATCTTCAGTTCGTCCTGCACTGTTTACGGTCAAGCTGAAGTGATGCCTATTGCCGAAAGCACTCCTGTTCAGCCCGCTTTGTCACCTTATGGAAATACAAAACAAATTGGAGAAGAGATTATTGAAGATGTTGTAAAAGTAAGTGGCATCAATGCTATTTTGCTTCGTTATTTCAATCCTATCGGTGCGCATCCTTCCGCTGAAATTGGAGAATTGCCAATCGGAGTGCCACAAAATTTAGTTCCCTTTATTACACAAGCTGGTATGGGATTGCGTGCTGAACTGTCTGTTTATGGGGATGATTACCCAACTGTGGACGGAACTTGCGTACGTGATTATATTCATGTAGTTGATTTGGCGAAAGCACACGTAATCGCATTGCAACGATTATTAGATAAAAAAAATGCAGAACCATTAGAGATTTTTAATCTGGGAACAGGAAAAGGAAGCTCAGTTTTGGAAGTGATTCAAGCTTTCGAAAAAGTAAGCGGAACAAAATTGCCTTATAAAATTGTAGGACGTAGAGAAGGCGATATTACTTCGGCTTATGCTAACACCGATAAAGCCAATGCTGTTTTGGGTTGGAAAACGGTTTTAACTTTGGAAGAAGCTATGGCAAGTGCCTGGAAATGGGAGCAAAAGATTAGAACGAGTCCAGAATTTAAGTCTGGGAATGTGTAGCTAAAAAGCTAATTTGATGATTGTTACTGTTTAAAGAGTGAAATAAATGTAAAAAATACATTTATAAGCATTGCTGATAAATTTTTTTATTTTACATTTGGCTTCAATAATTCATAATAAAACAATATAATTAAAACATATTTTTTATTTTATGTTTAATTTGAATGAGAAATTGCTCTATTTTGTTGAAAAGATGTATTATATTGGCACTCCAAAATAGAATTAGATTACAAATTATTAAAAAAGAAAAACAAATACCCTTTATATTAACTTTTAAAAAACTATTTACTCATGAGCAATAACTTGGCTTTTGCAGATTACGCAGTATTTATTATTTATTTTATAGTGGTATCCGTTTACGGATACACCATTTATCGCAAACGCGAAAGAAATGAACACGATGCCAAAGCTTATTTCCTTGCAGAAGGAACTTTGACATGGTGGGCAATTGGAGCTTCATTAATCGCTTCAAACATCTCTGCTGAACAATTCATCGGGATGAGTGGTGAAGGATTCTTTTTAGGAATCGCTGTTGCTGCTTACGAGTGGCTTGCCGCTATTGCTTTGATTATTGTGGCAGTTTGGTTTATTCCTGTTTATTTGAAAAACAAGATTTACACCATGCCTCAATTTTTGAAAACAAGATATAACGAATCAACAGCCTTGATTATGGCGGTTTTTTGGTTGTTTTTATATGTTTTTGTGAACTTGACTTCTATCTTGTATTTAGGAGCTGTTGCTATTAACGGATTGGCCGGTGGTGAATACCTGCATGTTATTATGGTAGGATTAGCTGTTTTTGCTTTAATCATCTCTTTGGGAGGTATGAAGGTTGTAGCTTATACTGACGTAATTCAGGTTGCAGTTTTGATTATTGGAGGTTTGGTTACTTCTTACATTGCTTTGACAACGGTTGGACAATATTTTGGTTTTGGCCACGATGCTATTGCTGGTTTCCAAGTATTAATGGAAAAAGCGCCTGAGCATTTCAAAATGATTATCCCAAGACCTACTGCCACTTCTTCTCAATTAGAGATTGATAAATACCTTACTTTCCCTGGATTAATGTCTTATTTGGCTGGTATTTGGATTATCAACCTTAACTATTGGGGTTGTAATCAATACATCACTCAAAGAGCTTTGGGAGCTGATTTGCAAACTGCCCGTACAGGTATTTTATTTGCTGGATTCTTGAAATTATTAATGCCGCTTATCGTAATGTTACCTGGTATTGCAGCTTATGTATTATACCAAAACGGACATTTACCACAATTAGTTGGTGGAAAAGACGGAGCTTACTCAGCAATGTTAACTTTCCTTCCTACAGGATTAAAAGGATTATCTGTTGCGGCTTTGACTGCGGCGATTGTTGCTTCTTTGGCTGGTAAAGTAAATAGTATTTCGACTATTTATACATTAGACGTACACAAAAAATACATTCAGAAAGATGCTTCTGATAATACTCAAGTAAACATCGGAAGATATGCAGTTTTTGCTGCAATGCTTTTGGCTGTTTTATTTACTTGGAATGACTTGTTAGGAATTGGTGGTGTAGGTGGATTTACTTATATCCAAAAATATACAGGATTTATTAGTCCAGGGGTTTTCGCTATGTTCTTCCTTGGTATGTTCTGGAAAAGAACAACTGGTACAGCAGCTATTGTTGGTGTAATTGCAGGTTTCTTATTATCTGTTTTATTCAATGAATTTGCACCTGCATTATTCGGAAATGAAACATTGTTATATACTGCTTGGCCTACTGGGAAAATCGTAGATGGAATCCAAATATTCGAAATTCCTTTTCACATTTGTATGGGATTATCATTTGCATTCACAATGCTTTTAATGATTGCTATCAGTATGGCTGGTCCAAAAGTGAATCCAAAAGCATTCGAATTGGATACAGAAATGTTCAAATTGAAACCACAAACTACAGTAATGATCGTAATTACTTTATTGGTTATTTTTGCTCTGTACGCTAAGTTTTGGTAGAATAATAATAAGTTAGTTATAAAAAAATTGTGAAGCTAAATTCGTTTAGCTTCACTTTTTTTTTGGTTTAATGTCAATTACAATTAAGCGTTTGGTTACTTTATTGTCTTGCCGTACTCTTAGCGCACAATTTGTTATCATTATTTAAATTTGCATTTTTTGTTTTTAGCATATTTTTCGGTCGACTGTAATTTGTTAATATGTAAAAAATCTTACCATTTCTTCTAATTCATTGCGAATTACTCGGTCATTTATTAGTAATATACGTATATTTGGTAATCGCTAAATAAAAAAATATGAAAAAAACTATACTTACGATTGCTCTTGCTTTATTTTTTATTGGTTGTAGAGCAGGTTCTTTAACAGATAATTCAGTGGTTAGTCAAGAGGTTCAAGTGAATATTGACTTAGTCAATGTTACTGCAGACAAAGTATTGGTAACCATTATTCCTCCAAAAGTAACAACTGATGAAACTACTTTTAGCATGCCTAAAATAATTCCTGGAAATTACACTGCTGATAATTTGGGGAGATTTATTGATGATTTTAAAGCCTTTGACAGTAAAGGAAATGCTTTGGAAGTTACCAAAACGGATGACAATAATTGGAAAATTAAAAATGCTAAAACTTTGGCTAAAATCACTTATTTAGTCAATGATACTTTTGATATTGAGAAGGGAACAGGTTATGGTAAGGGCGATGTATTTAGCCCTTGCGGAACTAATATTTTAGCGAACATCAATTTTCTAATAAATACACAAGGTTTTGTAGGTTATTTTAAAGACAAATTAGATGTTCCTTACAAAGTTACTATTGCACATCCTGATTCACTTTGGGGAGCGACTTCTATGAATGACGAAGATTCCAGTAACACAATCGACGTTTTTAAAACAGCTCGTTATGCAGTTTTGGTAGAAAATCCGATTATGTATTCAAAACCAAATTACACTAGCTTTAAGGTAAACGGAATGGATATACTGTTTGCTGTTTACTCTCCAACTGGAAAATTTACGGCAGAAAGCATTAGCCAAGAGGTGAAAACGATGATAACGGCACAAAAAAACTTTTTAGGTAATATTAATTCAACCAAAAAGTATTCGATTTTATTGTATTTATCAAGTTCTACAAGTAATGACACTCAAAGTCGTGGCGCTTTAGAACATCCTACGGCTACTACTGTTGTTTATCCTGAAGCATTGACAAAAGAACAATTGGTAGCAAGTTTGATAGAAACGGTTTCACATGAATTTTTTCATATTGTAACTCCGCTAACTATCCATTCTAAAGAAATCCAATTTTTTGATTATAATGATCCTAAAATGTCTGAACATTTATGGATGTATGAGGGGGTAACAGAGTATTTTTCATATCTCTTTCAAATTAATCAAAGTTTAATTGATGAAGCTGAATTTTGTAAGCAAATTGCAACTAAAATTGAAGCAGCGAAAGCTTATAATGATTCTATGTCTTTTACTAAAATGAGCGCTAATGTTTTAGTTGAACCATATAATGACGAATTTGTAAATTTCTACAATAAAGGAGCTTTAATCGGTATGTGTATTGATATAATCATTAGAGAAAAAAGTAATGGACAAAGAGGAATTTTAGATCTAATGCATAAATTATCTAGTGAATATGGTATTCAGAAACCATTTAATGACAATGAACTTTTTGCAAAAATAACGGAACTAACTTATCCCGAAGTTGGCGAATTCTTAAGTACCTATGTGTCTGGAACAACTCCAATTCCATACAATACCTATTTAGAAAAAGTAGGAGTTACAAAATCAATTGAGAAGAAAGTCGGAAATATTTTCTACACTGAAAGAACTCTATTTATTAAAATTGATGAAAATAGTCCTATCCTGGTTAGCCCTGATATTGAATTAAATGCTTTTTTCAAAAATTTAAATTTAAAAGGGAACGACATAATTCTATCAATAAACAACAAACCTTATTCATATGTTAATAGATATGACTTAATAACCGATAGTGAAAATTGGAAAGAAAATGATCCAATTACTGTTTTGATAAAAAGAGATGGAATAGAGCAAACCATTAAAGGAACTGTAAAATTACCTTATTATGATACAAGTACCCTTAAAGCAACTGATGATAGTAAAAAAGCTTTACGTGATGCTTGGCTAAAAGGTTAAATTTAATTAGTTATTAAAAGTGTGAAGCCAAATTCGTTTAGCTTCACATTTTTTTTATGATATTGACATTACTTATAGTGTTTGTTCAAGACAAAGAAAATGTTTAATTCGACTGCTGTTTTTGAATGTATTTACCTAAATCGACCATTGTCGTAACCCAAATATCTTTTTCTCTGCTTTTTAAGTAAAGGAGTAATTTTTGATGCTCTTCTAAATCTATATTTAGCGCATGTTCACCGCCAACACCATGGAAAAGGAAGACGATAAATGATTCCGCCTTTTCGGCTTCTTCAATTTGAGCGATCATTTGCGCAGCGGTTGTTCCATTTTCTACAAATGAATTCACATTGGCCAAATCTACAGTTTTTGCTGGAAGGAATCCCGGCTGTACTCCTCTTGCGGCTACAAAATCTTTTTTCAGATAATCATAATAAAGTGTGTCTCCAATTTTTAGATCGCCACAAGGGTAGGCAAAAGTGCGTTCTGTTTTGCCGTCAATATCTTTTAGAATTTGGTTCGCTATTCTTGTTTCTTTAACTGCTCTGGCAACCGTATAGGTGGAAAGATCATTGTCTTTGGTTACAAAACCACGTCCCGGCAAACTGCCGTCGCACGGATGAGTTAATGTGTGATTTCCTAATTCATGGCCTTTTTTGGAAGCCGTTCGCCATTCTTTCTTTCTGTCTGTAACGATCGATGACGAAGCAATAAGATAAAAAGTCCCTTGGAAATTGTATGAATTAAGTGCTGGAATTACTTTGTCCAGATGAATATTCAAAGCATCGTCATAGGTCAGGACTACGGCACATTTTTTACCATTCCAGTTTGTGGATTCTTTTTGTGCATAAGATAAATTATTGGTCAAAAGCAATAAAGGAAGAATAAGGAGATTTTTAAATTTCATGGAAAATAAGTCTTTGATAGGAATTAAAGTTGTCATTACAGCGCTTCTTTGGAAATCTTTACTTTGTAAACATACTCACTATTTTATGCAAATCAAAGATTTGAAGTGGCTTTTGTATTGATAGAAAGTAATTTAATCTGGGTAAATCTGCCAATTCTGCGAAGAAATTGCTCGCGGATTAATAGATTCTATAATTTAACCTAATATTTTATCTGTGTAAAATCAGTTCCATCCGTATAATCTGTGTAACATTATTTCTTTAAGATTTTAATTCATTGTAATTAGTTTGCAAATTGATGACTTTTAATTACATTTGTTTTATGAAAATCCTTGTGAAGAAAACGATTTTGTATTATATCCAAAAATATCCAATTGCAGAAACGCAATTGTTAATATGGTATAATGAGTTTTCAAAATTAGAATTTAACAATTTTAACGAACTCAAAAAAGTATATGGAAACGCTAGTATTGTAAATAATAACAGAGTAGTTTTCAATATAAAAGGGAATGATTTTCGATTGGTAGTGTCAATAAATTTTATGCAGACAGCTTGTTACGTAATTTGGTTTGGTCCGCATACTGCATACGACAAAATTAATGTTGAAACTATAGCTTTTGATACCACAATCTTAACCAATAAATAACTTGAATTATGAACTGGAAAGTGTTAAAAACAGAAGAAGATTACAATAGGGCTTCTTTGCGATTAATGGAAATTTTTCATGCTGAACCGAACACCCCGGTAGGTGACGAGTTGGATTTATTAATGGTTTTGGTTAAAGATTATGATGATAAACATTATGAATTGCCAGAACTCGATGCATTGGAAGTTATCAAATACAAAATGCATGAAATGGGAATCAAAGCGAAAGATCTTGAGCCAATTATAGGAAGTAAAGGACATGTTTCTGCAGTTCTTTCTGGAAAACGAGAAATAACTTTGAAAATGGCACAGAAACTTAAGGATTATTTTAGCCTGCCAGCTGAAGTTTTTCTGCACAGTGCTTAAAACAAAACGCTAAACAGCTACACTTTCTTTATCACATAAGTCACCATTCCCCAAATAATGAGTTGGTTTTCTTCGGTGACTTTTATGGGTTCGTAATTCGAATTTTCGGGCATGAGATACAAACAGTCTTTTTCGACCTGAATACGTTTTACGGTAAATTCACCATCAATGCAACAAATGGCAATTTTATTGTTTTGAGGCTCCAGGCTTCGGTCAACTACCAGTACATCTTTGTCATTGATACCGGCATCAATCATAGAATTCCCTTTGACTTTGATGTAAAATGTTGCCAAAGGATTTTCGCTCAGTTCTTTATTCAAATCAATATTAGTTTCCATAAAATCGGAAGCAGGCGAGGGGAAACCCGCAGAAACACCTTCAGTTATATAGGGAATCTGTAGTTCGCTTTCAAAATCAGGACGAAAGAAAGTTAGTTTTTGTTCGTTTTTTATAGACATTGTATTTCCAATATATCTTTAAACTTGGTGGTGTATTTTGGAGAAAGATGATTCTGATTCATATTCCAGGTCAGGCTTAAATTTTGACTGGCCAATTTTACTTTGGTATCGCCAATTTTATGATTGAGTTTATCGATCACTTTCATTAAAGCCAAATGTTTGGGATTTTCTTCCTCAAATAACTGTAATTGTTTTTTGTTTTCATCTATGAGTTCGGTCACAATAACACCAGCTTTTTTAAATTTGATGCCTTCATTGCCTTGGTGCAGTTTTTTCAGCATTGCTACGGCGGCGTTTGTGATTGTCAAAGTCGAATGAGTTGCATAAGGTAGTGTTATTGCCATATTGAAATAATATTGTGATGTCTGAACAGTATGTTTATCGACTACGAGCATTACAATAATGGTGTGACAGCAGGAATGCTGTTTGCGTAATTTTTCGGCACAAACGGCGGCAAAAGTAGTTACCCGTTCTCGCAGCAGATCAAAATCAGCTATTTGTTTTGGAAAGCTTCTTGTAGTGGCAATGCTTTTCTTTTGCCCTTTAATCGGTTCTAAATCCAAAACTGATTTTCCTTCCAATTCACATTTTAGGCGAAGGCCAACAACTCCCATTTCTCTTTTAACCCAAGCTTCGTGTTGGGGCTGAATAAAATCTAGTGCAGTATTGATTTTGCGAAGTTTAACTTTTTTGATAGTGCGGTAGCCAATGCCCCAAACATCTTCAATTTTGGTCCATTTTAAAGCTTTAAGACGTTTTTCTTCGCTGTCAATTATATACACGCCTTGGGTTCTCTGTTGAAATTCTTTAGCGATTTTATTAGCAATTTTAGATAGTGCTTTTGTTTCGGCAAAGCCAATGCATACTGGAAGACCTACCCATTTATGAATTCGTTTTTTCATTTGAAGGCCATAATCATGATACTCTAAAATGTCTAAACCATCAAAATTTAGAAAAGCTTCATCAATGCTGTAAATTTCAACATTTGGAGTAAACTGCCCTAAAATTGACATCACCCGATTGCTCAAATCTCCATAAAGCGCATAATTGGAGGAAAATAAAGTAACCTTTTTTTCTTGTACCAAATCTCGGATCTTAAATGCTGGTGCACCCATAGGAACTCCTGCCGCTTTGGCTTCATTGCTTCTCGAAATTACGCAGCCATCATTGTTTGATAATATAGCAATAGGTTGATCGTTGAATTTCGGCTGAAAAACACGTTCGCAGGAAGCATAAAAATTATTGCAATCGACTAAAGCATACATACTGCAAAATTACAGAATACTTGCGTATGGTTTCAGCTATTGAAAGTTAATTTCTGCTACTGTTGATAAGTCGTAGGATTTGGATTTTATGGGATTCTTTCTTTTGAGATTCATCTTAATTAATGAATAATTAAAACTCGAAATTAAAACCTTTCTGAGTTAGTTTCTCATAAATTTCTGCATCGAATTTGTATAGTTTTGCAGCTCTATGCGAAACATCTTGCTGTTTTTCATCTAAAGCAACTAGCAATTTCATATGCAGTATCTTTCTTCGGAAATTAGATTTATCCAATTCGATTCCTAATATTTCTTCGTAAAGATGCATTAATTGCAGTAAAGTAAATTTTTCGGGCAGAAGATTAAAACCAATAGGGGCTTGGCGAACCCTATTTTGCAGATGCATTAAGCTAAAATCTAAAATTTCATTGTGGTCAAAAATTAAATCAGGGATGTCATTAATTTTATGCCATTTGGCTTCTCTTACTGTTAAACTGGCTTTTATGTTATAATCTTCGCGATTTATCAAAGTGTAATAGCCAATAGTAACTACTCTTCGTTCGATTACACGCTTTGGGTTGGTAAAAGCTTTCAATTGTTCTAGATAAATGTTGTCCATGCTGGTAAGCTCGTACAATATTCGTTGGGCAGCGTCATCGGCACTTTCTTCTTTTTGCATCCACCCGCCAAGAAGTCCCCATTTGCCTATGCTTTCTCCTTCGGCATGTTGTACCAAAAGTACTTCAAGGCTTTCTTTGTTAAAGCTAAATATGACACAATCGATTGTGATGCCGTCTATTGCTGTACTCTTAATTTCTATTTGTGCTCCAGTTGTCAATTTTGATTTTTTTTAGAATGTAAAAATGTCATTTTTTGCTTTTAAAAGCAAGGTTTAAAATTCAAAATTAAATCCTTTTTGAGTCAGTTTCTCATAAATTTCTGAGTCAAATTTATACAACTGTGCGGCTCGATGTGATACGTCTTTTTGTTTTTCGTCTAAGGCCACTAGCAATTTCATGTGCAGAATCTTTCTGCGAAAATTAGATTTATCCATCTCTATTCCTAGTATTTCTTCATACAGATGCATAAGTTGCAATAAAGTGAATTTTTCAGGAAGCAGATTAAAACCTATTGGAGCTTGACGTACTCTATTGCGCAGGTTTTTTATGCTGTAGTCTAGAATTTCATTATGGTCATATATTAATTTGGGTATATCATTAATTTTGTACCATTTGGCATCCGATGCCGTAAAACCAGCCTTAATGTCATAATCTTCTCTTTTTACCAGAGCATAATATCCTATTGTGATAACTCTTCTCACGGGGAAACGTTCGGGTTCTCCAAAAGCTTTTAGCTGTTCCAGATAAATATTGTCCATTCCAGTTAGATCAGCTAATAATCTGTGGGCCGCATCATCGGTGCTTTCCTTCTTATTTATCCAGCCACCTGGCAGTCCCCATTTTCCTTTACTGATACCTTCTCCGTGTTGTACTAAGAGGACTTCTAAAATTCCGTTGTCAAAACCAAATATAACACAGTCAATAGAAATGGCATTCATAGAAGAATGCTCTGTCATTTGTATTAAAACCTGATCCTTATTTTCCTCTCCCATTACATTGTGAATTTGGCACTAAATTAATTTTTTTTTTTAAAGTTATTTGGATTGCTTTAATAAATATTATGAAATAATTATGATTTGGCGCTAAATTATTGTTTAGTATTTTTTGAGCTTGTTTGTTATTAAATAGTTAATAATCAGCCCTAATATGTGCTCAAAGTTAATGTAAATGTTGTTAAAAAAAGCTTTCCCAGTGTATTAAATCAACAAATATTGATTGTTTTTTTTGTCAATAACAAATATTTAATCGCAAATTTTTGTTAATATCAAAAATACATCGTACACTTGTAGTCAAATTAACCATAACGTTATGGTTTAATTGACCAAAAGTACAAAAAATAATAGTAAGTTACTTATATAATACTAAGATTATGTTTTTTCTAGGAATCGATTTAGGAAGCTCGTCTATAAAATTATCAGTATTTGATGCTGATAAAGGAATTACTATTGCTTCGGTAACAGCTCCTGAATTTGAAATGGATATTACAGCTATTAAATTTGGATGGGCAGAACAAGACCCAAATAAATGGTGGGAATATGTAAAAAATGGTATCCAATCTCTTAAAACAAAACACCATATTGATTTAAAAAAGATTGCTGGAATCGGGATTGCCTACCAAATGCATGGTTTGGTTTTGACCGATGAAAATATAAATCCTGTTCGTTCGTCTATCATTTGGTGCGACAGCAGAGCAGCGAATATTGGAAATGAAGTTTATGACAGAATGGGACATGAATCCTGTCAGCAACAAATTCTTGGAAGTCCCGGAAATTTTACGGCTTCCAAATTAAAATGGGTTCAAACCAATGAACCTGAGATTTTTCAAAAAGCGGTCTACATGATGCTTCCAGGGGATTTTATAGCTGCAAGACTATCTGGAAAAGCACAAATAAGCACTTCGGGCTTATCGGAAGCCGCTTTATGGAATTTCTCAAAAGGTACCTTAGCAACCGAAGTATTACAAGCCATGGAATTACCTATTGACATGATTCCTGAAGTCGTTTCTAATTTTGGATATCAAGCTACAGTTCATTCAGATATCGCATTAGAGTTAGGGTTGAATTCGGATGTTAAAATCACATATCGCGGTGGTGATCAGCCGAATAATGCTATGTCATTGAATGTGTTGAAACCGGGAGAAATTGCAACTACAGCAGGTACATCTGCAGTGGTTTATGCAGTAAGCAATCAGGATGTTTATGACAAAGAAAATCGCATCAATACTTTTTTGCATGTTAACAATACTGAAACCCAAAAAAGTAATGGAGTGATGTTGTGCATTAATGGTTCTGGAATTTTATACCAATGGCTGCGTAAAATTATGTCTGTAGACAGAGCCAATTTAATTGCTTACGATTCTCTTAACGCCGAAGCGGCAAAAGTAGCAGCAGGAAGCAATGGTTTGCGTTTTTATCCTTTTGGAAATGGGGTAGAGCGCATTTTTAACAATAAAAATGTCAATTCTGGAATTCAAAATCTAAATTTTAATATTCATCAATCGGGTCATCTTATCCGTTCGGCTTGTGAAGGAATTGTGTTTGCCATGAATTATGGTTTTGATGTCATGAAATCGGTTGGAGCATCAGGGGAAATAGTTAGAGCAGGGAATGCCAATCTTTTTTTGAGTCCTGTTTTCAGAGAAATATTTACCAATACTACACAAACTACATTAGAATTGTATAACACCTCCGGTTCTGAGGGAGCTGCACGAGGAGCCGCTTACGGTTTTGGTTACTATGATTCATTGGAGCAGGCTTTTGAAGGTTTAAAATGCATAGAAAGAGTTGAGCCAAATCCTATACTGACTTCTCAGTATCAGGAAATATATCAAGAATGGAAAAATAATATTAAAATAGAATTATAATAATGAGCACAACAACAACACAATCGTATTTTAAAAATATTGATACCATAAAATTTGAAGGCAAGGATAGTTCTAATCCATTGGCTTTTAAATGGTATGATGAAAATCGCGTAGTAGCTGGTAAAACTTTAAAAGAACATTTGCGTTTTTCTATGGCTTACTGGCATACGTTATGTAACACTGGAGGTGATCCTTTTGGTGCTGGAACTGAAACATTTGAGTGGAATAAAAGCGAAGATGTTATTCAGCGTGCCAAAGATAAAATGGATGCCGCTTTTGAGTTCATGGTTAAACTGGGAATACCATATTATTGTTTTCACGATATTGATATGGTAGATGATGCTCCTACTTTGGAAGAATTTGAGCAGCGTGTAAAAGCTTTAGTCGCTTACGCAAAAATCAAGCAGGAAGAAACAGGAATCAAATTGTTATGGGGTACTTCAAATTTATTTAGCAATCCTCGCTATATGAATGGAGCTTCTACTAATCCAAATTTTGATGTAGTGGCTTATGCTGCAGCTCAAGCTAAAATTGCAATTGATGCAACAATAGCTCTTGGTGGTGAAAATTATGTGTTTTGGGGAGGTAGAGAAGGATATATGAGTCTTTTGAATACTGATATGAAAAGAGAACAAGAACACATGGGACGTTTCTTGACTATCTGTAGAGATTATGCTCGCAAACAAGGATTCAAAGGAACTTTCCTTATTGAACCAAAACCAATGGAGCCGATGAAACATCAGTACGATTTTGATGCGGCTACAACTTTAGGATTTCTTCATAAGCATGGTCTTCAAAACGATTTCAAATTGAATTTAGAAGTAAATCACGCAACTCTTGCAGGACACTCTTTCGAGCATGAGTTACAGGTGGCTGTTGATGCTGGAATGTTAGGAAGCATTGATGCTAATCGTGGTGACTATCAAAACGGCTGGGATACCGATCAATTCCCTGTTGATGTTTTCGAAATTGCACAAGCTATGTTGGTTATTTTAGAAGGTGGCGGAATTCAAGGAGGAGGAATCAATTTTGACGCAAAAGTAAGAAGAAACTCAATCGACATCGAAGATAAATTCATTGCGCACATTGCAGGAATGGATGTTTTTGCCAGAGGACTTATCTGCGCAGATCATATTTTGAAAAATACAAATTACAAAGAATTACGTGAAAAACGTTACGGATCGTTTGACGTGGATAATGGTGCTAAATATGAAAAAGGAGAACTAACCCTAGAAGACCTTAGTGTTATTGCCCGTGCAAATGGAGAACCTCAAGCAATAAGCGGAAAACAAGAATTATTTGAACAAATTATTTCGAATGCGTATTAATTAGATTAAAATAAACACAAACAACAATTTAACCAAATTATTAATTATTATGAAAAGCAATTACTGTATTAAACCAACAATGCTCCAGCTTTGCATGGTGCTGTTGCTTACTGTATTTACGATGCAGTCTGGTTTTGCACAAGAGCAATCTAGATCTTTAAGCGGAACTGTAAAATCGGCAGGCGACAACATGGGAATTCCTGGTGCTACAATTACAATTGAAGGAACAAAAACAGCAACATCAACAGATTTTGATGGAAAATTTAAGGTAGAGGCAAAAACAGGAAATGTGTTGGCAATCAGTTTTATGGGTTTTAAAACTCAACATATAACTGTAGGAGTACAAAACACAATCAATGTAACTTTACAAGTTGAATCTTCAGACCTTAAAGAGGTTGTTGTTATCGGGTATGGTTCACAAAAGAAAGCGCTTTTAACGAGTGCAATTTCTCAGGTTAGCGGTGAAGCCCTTGCCAGAACGGGTACTGCCAATGCGGTTTTGGCGATGCAGGGACAAGTGTCTGGGGTTCAGATTACTTCTACATCAGGACAGCCTGGTGAGGGTTTGAACGTGGTTATTAGAGGTGCTGGTTCTATTGCAGGCACTAAACCGTTATATGTGGTTGACGGTATACTTACAGATGATATTTCTTTTTTAAACAATTCAGATATTGAATCTATTTCTGTTTTAAAAGATGCTGCTTCTGCCGCAATTTATGGCTCACAAGCTTCGAATGGTGTAGTTTTGGTAACTACGAAAAAAGGAAAGCGCGGTGCTGCAGGGAAAATCACTTTTGATCAATATTATGGTGTGCAATCAGTGAACAGAAAAGTTGACGTATTGAATGCAACAGAATATGCTGTTATTTTAAATGAAGCAGCTGTAAATTCAGGTAGAAATCCTTATTTCACAAATGCTCAAATTGCTACATTAGGATCTGGCACAAACTGGATGGATGAAATGATTGTTGATAATGCTGCTACTCAAAATTATTCATTTGGTGCTTCAGGAGGGTCAGATAGTTCAGTTTATTCTACTTCATTGTCTTATTTAGGACAAGAGGGAGTTATAGGCGGTAAAGACTTATCAAATTATGAGCGCTATAATTTTAGATTCAATTCAGAACATAAATTATATAAGGATGTTGTTACTTTTGGAGAAAACTTGAGTTTTGCTTACGTGAATAAAAATGGTATTGGTGTTGGTAATCAATACAACAACTCTTTGCGAAGCGCTTTTCAGGTAACTCCATTATTGCCAATATATGATGCTGATGGAAATTATTATAACAGCTCAAATAATAAAGAAGAATGGTTGGCGGGTCAGGCAAATCCTTATGCATTAATGGTTTATAATAATCAAAAAGAGAGCAATAATCAAAAATTATTGGGGAATGTCTATTTGCAGATTGAGCCAATAAAAAATCTAACAATTAAGACAACTTTGGGTCTTGATTATTATGCGGGTGAAGGACATTCTTATACACCAATATACCATTTGTCAACTTATGCATTTAACGATTTTGACAAAGTTAATCAGAACATGAACAAAGGCAAAACCCTTTCTTGGGATAACTTATTGACTTATAAGTTTAATATTTCCGAAGAGCATCGTTTTGAAGCTATGTTAGGTACCTCTTCTATTAATTATGACGGAACTTCAATGAGCACTACTAACGCTGATTCGTATTTTAATGATTTAGAGCATGCTTGGATAGATACTACGACTAATAAAGACGGAGCCAAAATAACAACTACTGGTAAAAAGGAAGAAACCAAAAGAATGTCTTATTTTGGAAGATTGAACTACAACTTTAAGGATACTTATTTATTGAACGCAACTTTTAGAATGGATGGTTCTTCTGTGTTTTCTAATGAAAATCAATGGGGGTATTTCCCATCATTATCTGCTGGTTGGGTAATGTCAAATGAAGAATTCTTGAAAGATTCGAAAGTGATAAACTTCTTGAAATTGAGAGCAAGCTGGGGACAAGTAGGAAATCAAAACGCAAGAGCTTTCCAATATTTATCAACTATTAAATCAAATTATACTAACTATATTTTTGGTAATACTGAAGGCACTTCTGCACTTGTACCAGGAGCTTATCCAGACAGATTGCCAAATCTTGATTTAAAATGGGAGACTTCGGAGCAAATTGACCTTGGTTTTGATGCTAGATTTTTGGATAATGCATTAACTGTTAATTTTGATGTTTATAAAAAAACCAACAAAGATTGGTTGATTTTAGCTCCAGTATTGGCAACTGCAGGTGCTGATGCTCCCTATATTAATGGAGGAGATGTAGTTAATCAAGGGGTAGAATTGTCTTTGCAATACCAAAATAAAATTGGAGAGTTTAATTACAGTATTAGTGCAAACGGTTCTTACAATGAAAACAAAGTTGGTGAAATACCTACTTTAGACGGTATTATTCATGGATTAAACGCTGAACTTTATGATAATTCGGGTGAATTTTATAGAGCGCAAAACGGACTTCCATTGGGTTATTTTTGGGGTTATAAAACAGGAGGTGTTTTTCAAAACCAATCGCAGATTGATAACTATAAGTCAGCTGCTGGCGTAGTATTACAGCCTAGTGCGGCCCCCGGAGATCTTATTTATGCAAATATTAACGGTGATGATAAAATAGACGTTAAGGATAAAACTGAAATAGGGAATCCTAATCCAGATTTTACTTTTGGTTTTTCTTTGTCTGCTAATTATAAAGCTTTTGATTTCTCGCTTATGGCAAATGGCGTAGCAGGAAACCAAATCGTACAATCATATAGAAATCAATCGGGTGCTTATGGTAACTATTCTTCAGAAATATTGAGCCGTTGGCATGGTGAAGGTTCTTCAAACACAATGCCTAGAGTGACAGAAGACAATAGAAATTTTACCCAATTTTCTGACTTGTATATTCATGATGGTGATTTCTTGAGAATCAGCAATATTACAATAGGTTTTGATTTAGCCAAAGTGAAACAAATTAAACTGCCTCTTGTAAGTCAGCTTAGGGTTTACTTTTCAGCATTAAACCTTTGCACTTTTACTAAATACAATGGTATGGATCCAGAAATTGGATTTGGTTCTTCAAATGATGATCAAAAGTTTTCATCCGGAGTTGATGTAGGGTATTATCCTAGACCAACAACAATTATGATGGGATTAAATGTTAAACTTTAATAAATAAAACAATGAAAAATACCTATTTATATATTTTCTGTTTGGGTTTATTGACTCTAGGTTCTTGTAGCTTAGAAACAGAACCTATAACGCAATTGACAGATACAAATTTTTACAAGACTACAGACGATGCTTATACTGCATTGGTGGGATGTTACGATGGAATGCAAGTGGCAACTGGTTCAAGCGGAATAGGTGTGCCAGTAATGACTGAAGTAATGTCCGACGACTGTTTTGGAGGAACTGGTAATTCGGATGGCTACAATTACGCAGCTATAGACGAGTTTGATATTAGCCGTTCTCCTTCGGATGTAGATTTACTTGATTTGAATTGGAAGAACTATTACAAAGCAATTTATCGTTGTAATGTTTTCTTATTAAAAATGGATCAAATTGATTGGAAAGGTGATACTGCTTTAAGAGATACATACGAATCGGAAACTAAATTTATTAGAGCTTACCTTTATTTTGAAATGGTTCGTTTGTGGGGAAGTGTACCATTATTAACAGTACCGTCTACAGAAAATGTTCCACAAGCTGCACCAGCTGAAATTTATAAAGTAATAGCAGAGGATTTAGTGTTTGCTGCAGACAAGTTGCCAGCTAAGGCTTATACTTCTACAGAAAGTGGGCGTATTACAAAATGGGCCGCAAAATCTTTATTAGCTCGTGTTTATTTATACTATACAGGATATTATGCAGCAACAGATTTAGCAGGTGTTGTAACTAAGGCACAAGCTTTAGGTCATCTAGAGGATGTAATTACATCTAGTGGTCATGGTTTAGTTGATGATTTTTCTACATTGTGGCCAGCTGCTTCGGTTGATAAATATGCAGGTGAAGACAATAAAGAAATAGTGTTTTCTGTGAAATACACTTATACTAGTGATTATAACGGAAATGCAGATGGTAACCAATGGATGATAATGTTTGGTATGAGAGAGTTTTCATCTTATCCTTATGGACGTGGATGGGGTATAACAGTAAATTCGAAATTGTGGAAAGCTTATGATGCAAATGACACAAGAAGAGGGGCTACTGCGATTGGAATTACTGAAGAAGGTATAAAATTTGATAAAATAAATAATCAAAGAGAATATACGGGTTATTATAACAAAAAATATTCGCCAATGGTTGATAAAAGTGGAGCAGATCTTCCGACAACGCCTGCAATTGGAGGTGTGAACTTTCAAATTGGCCAATTTCAAGATTATGTAGTAATGAGATATTCTGATGTTTTATTAATGGCGGCCGAGTTAGGAAGCGGAAGCGCTCAGTCTTATTTTGACCAAGTTAGAAAAAGAGCTTATAAAGCTAGTTTTGCAACACTAGCAGTAAGTAAAGCTACTATTTTGAACGAAAGACATTTAGAGTTTGCTCTTGAAGGTATTAGATATTGGGATTTATTGCGTCAAGGTATTGGTACTGCTTCATCAACTATTGCAGAAACTACTACTTTGCTAAACGGCGGAGTTCCGGAAACAAAAACAATTACTGCTGCTAAAATTCAAGCGACTAAAGGACTGCAACAAATTCCTAATACACAAATTACATTGTCTAATGGAGTTTTAAAGCAAAATGCTGGTTGGTAATTTTAACTAAAAATTTTAAAAAAATGAAAAATATTAAACTATTAATCAGATCATTTTTGATGTTAGCAGTATTGCTAGTGTCATCTTGTTCGCCGGAAACCTATTCTTTAGATGGTACGACAGATAAATCGGCTATAGATTTTGAAATCACTCAGGATTTAGCGGCTGACCCAGGGGGAAATACCGTAATATTAACAAATAAAACCAAAGGGGTTGTACTTACTTGGGATTATGTTACGGGAAAATCAAACAATGCTACTCAAGTCGTTAAGTACGCTTTTAAAGGCACTTATGTGATCAAAATTTTAGCTGTAACCGGTGGTGGTCTTGTGGAGTTAGATCCTGTAACGATTACTGTTACCAAAGATAATTTAAACTATGTGAATGACCCGCTATGGACAGCTTTGTCCGGAGGTGTAGGGAAATCAAAAACATGGTATCTTGATTTAAATGCAGCCGGAGTTTCAAAATATTTTGGAGGACCAATGTCATTTTCAGGAAATAAATTGGGATGGCAAAAAGAATGTACAGGAGATAGTTCTTTATGTTGGATATGGGAGCCAGAATGGAAAGGAAACGAATGGATTGCAGATAAGGGAGATTATGGTACAATGACATTTAGTTTAATTGGCGGGCCTTTTGTGAAAGTTGACCATAAACTTACCACTACTAGAGGTGTAGAAAATGGCACTTACTTTCTTGATGTTGCTAAGCATGAATTAACAATGACAAATGCTGCAATACTGCAAAATTCTTCGGCGGCAGGTGATGCTAAAGATTGGACTAATTGTAAAATTATATCTTTGACAGAAGATGCAATGCAGATTGCAATATATCATAAGTCTAAAGAAGAATTTATGATCTTCAATTTTATATCTAAAGATTATAGCGACAAGTGGGTGCCAAAAAATGTTGCAGATCCAAACCCAAGCATTGATTTAGGAAGTGGAACAGTAACTGATTTAATTGCAGTAACCAATACTAAAACATGGTCGTTAAGTAAAGACTCTCCTTTCAACTGGTCAGACTTGAACGGAACATTATTAAACCCTTGGAACACTGTTGCTGATTATCCAGGTTGGGCAGCTTTTACAGCAACAGATCAGGCTAGTGTCGTAAATAATAAAATTTCATTTTCTAATGATGGTACTGTTAAAACTGTAACAAGTACTGGTGCCACAGCTTCAGGAACTTTTGCTACAAGTACAGATGGGACTAATATTATTACCTTCACCGGTATAACTCCAGCATTCCCAATAGGGAACTCTTGGGCATCAGTTTCTACTACATCTAAAAATCAGTGGAAAATTGTTAAGACAGTAAAAACTGGAAGTGTAGTTACCGACATCTGGTTTGGTAAACGAGATGATGTTAAGAGTGAATATATGGTTTTCCATTTTGTATTAGACAAATAGTTAATACAAAAAAAAGCACTTTTTTTTGAAGAATAATATAATGATGTATCGATAAGTGGATGTTATTTAAACACTTATCGATACATTTATATTACTTTAAAAAACTATTATAATTTTAAGAAAAATGAAAAAAATAAGCAGTTTTATACAAATGTTCACACTGTTGGGAATTACAATCCTTGTAATGTCTTATACGGGGAAAGAGAAGGGAACTGTTCCTAATTCTAGAAAAGTGGCATTCAATTCAGATTGGAGTTTTCATTTGAATGACAGTATAAAAGACAAAGATACCATTAACAGCACTACAAGTTGGCGAACATTAAATTTGCCGCACGATTGGGGAGTTGAAGGAAAGTTTGACGAAAAAAGCCCAGCTGGTTATGGCGGAGGCGCTCTTAACGGAGGCTTAGGATGGTACAAAAAAACATTTAAGATTGCTCTTAAGAATAAAGAAAAAATCACGTCAATAGTTTTTGATGGAGTTTATAGAAACAGCCAAGTCTGGATAAATGGACATTATCTTGGTAAACGTCCAAATGGATATATTGGTTTTCACTACGACCTTTCTCGGTATTTGAATTATGGAGATAAAAACAATGAAATTATTGTTAAGGTTGACAATTCAAAACAGCCTAATTCACGATGGTATTCCGGTTCAGGAATTTTCAGAAACGTATGGTTGGAAACAACTGATAAATTACATGTTGATCAATGGGGAACTTATATTACAACCCCAAAAGTTACTGCCGACAAAGCTTCGGTAAATCTTGAAACTACGATTAAAAATCAAAATTCAGTTTCAAAAAATGCAATAGTAACTACTACTATTTTAAAAAACGACACAAAAGTAACTTCGGTTACCCAAAATATAGCAATCACTGCAAACTCAAATCAGGTTCTCAATCAAAATGTTTTTGTTAATAATCCTGTTTTATGGTCTGATGAAAAACCGGAACAATATACAGCCATTACAACAATTAGCGTGGATAGCAAGATTGTTGACGAATACAAAACCGACTTCGGAATTAGATACTTCAAATTTGACCTAAACAAAGGTTTTCTTTTAAACGGAAAACAAGTCAAAATCAAAGGTGTTTGTATGCACCATGATTTAGGGCCATTGGGTTCAGCCATCAATACTAGAGCTATCGAACGTCAGTTGGAAATTCTGAAAGGAATGGGTGTAAACGGAATCAGAACTTCTCACAATCCTCCCGCTCCAGAGCTTTTGGATCTTTGCGACAAAATGGGTTTTATCGTTATGGACGAAGCTTTTGACATGTGGAAAAAAGCCAAAAACAAATACGATTACAGCCTTGACTGGGATCAATGGCATGTTAAAGATTTGCAAGATCAAATCCTTCGTGACCGTAACCATCCCAGTATATTTATGTGGAGTATAGGAAACGAAATTCCAGAACAATGGAGTGATGAAGGTCCAGTAATTGCTAAAGAATTATCCGAAATCGTAAAAAAATTGGATACCACACGATTAGTGACTGCCGGAATGAATCCTGCCGTTAATATGGATATTGATGACGTAACGCTGCAATTTGAAAAGTCTAAAACCTATTTCAATAAAATAGCAACTTCGGGAGCTTTGGATATTATAGGATACAATTATGCGCATCAAACTTTTGAGCACCATCAGAAAAACTTTCCTAATGTGCCTTTCATTGCTACTGAAACAACTTCTGGCTTACAAACACGTGGTCATTATGATACTAAATCAGATACCATAAAAAAATGGCCAGTACGATGGGATATTAAATTTACTGAAGGAAATCCTGGAAACACTGTTTCTGCTTATGATCAAGTGCAGACTCCTTGGGGTTCTACCCACGAAGCAACTTGGAAAGTGATGAAAAAACACGATTTCCTTGCAGGAATGTACATTTGGACTGGTTTCGATTATATAGGCGAACCAACACCTTATGAGTGGCCGTCTATTAGTTCGTATTTTGGAATTGTAGATTTAGCCGGTTTCCCAAAAGACGTGTATTATATGTACCAAAGCGAATGGACGAATAAAACGGTTTTGCATATTTTTCCGCATTGGAATTGGAAGGAAGGACAAAACGTAGATGTTTGGGCTTATTATAATAATGCTGATGAGGTAGAATTATTCTTAAACGGAAAATCAGTTGGCATTCAAAGTAAAAAAGGAGACGATTTGCATGTAATGTGGAGGATTCCTTTTCAGCCAGGAACTCTAAAAGCAGTTTCCCGTAAAAACGGAAAGACAGTTTTAGAATCCGAAATTAAAACAGCAGGTAGCCCATCTGCTTTAAAACTTACTGCTGACAGAAGCACAATCAAAGCTGACGGAAATGATTTGTCTTTCGTAACGGTTGATATCACTGATGCAAATGGTGTGCTTTCGCCAAATGCCAATAACGAAATTCAGTTTTCATTAAAAGGAAACGGAAAAATCGTGGGTGTTTGCAGCGGAAATCCAGTAAGTCATGAATCGTATAAAGGTTCAAAACACACTGCACTTAACGGAAAATGTTTAGTTGTTGTTCAGTCTGGCACCAAAAGTGGTAAGATAGAATTAACAGCTCAAGCAAACGGATTAAAACAAAAGACAATTATAATTACAGCAAAATAAATATTTAACTAAATAATTAAAAACAAACACAATGAAGAAAATACAGTTAGCTTCCTTATCGCTCTTTATGGGTTTTGGTTTGTTGCTTTCGCCAAAAGCTTCGGCACAAATTCAAAATGCGGATGTGTTAAATGCACCAATAGATATCAGTAAGGATTTTCAGAATTATTTGAATACCTTTTATTTTGCGGATGAGTTAGCCAGTTTTGATCCTGCAACAGGAAAAGGAACTATAAAATATTTGCGTTATAATTATCAAACGCGTCAGGCTTTCAATAATATGATGATGAAGCCGGCTGTGGTTCCTGCTAATGAATTTCCAACGACGGAGTATGACGTTTCTCCTGAACTGCCTTTCCAGATTCAGTTTGTATCGGATCGTTCCATTCGCATCAAAACGACTTCTGGACCACAATTTCATCCAGAAAAAGAGTCATTGATGTTAATTAACGGAGTTGCTCCGAATCACCCGGAATTATGGAAATCGTCTAAAATCGAAGGAGGTTATAAATACACAAGCAAACATGGTTCTGTTGAGATTTTGTCAAAACCATGGCACATAAAAATTTATGATGAAAAAGGAAAACTGCTAACAAGTACGCTTCATGATTCTGATTTTAAAAACACGTATACACCAACACTTCCGTTCTCATTTGTGCGAAGAAACAGTGATTATTCAAGAAGTATGGGGGCTGCTTTCAGTTTAGAGCCAGACGAAAAAATATTTGGTTGTGGTGAATCTTTCACGCAGTTTAACAAAAGAGGCCAAAAAGTAGTTTTATGGACTGATGATGCGAATGGTATTCAAAATGAAACCATGTACAAACCAGTTCCGTTTTATATGAGTAGCCGTGGGTACGGAGTTTTCATGCACCATTCAACTCCAATTACTTGTGATTTTGGTAAGTATTTTGGAAGTGCCAATGAAATGTACATTGGTGATGACGAAGCCGATTTGTTTTTCTTCATTGGAGAGCCAAAAGAAATTTTGGATGAATATACCAATTTAACTGGAAAAGCTGCAATGCCTCCGCTTTGGTCATTTGGTTTCTGGATGAGCCGTATTACTTACTTCTCAGAAAAAGAAGGCCGTCAAGTAGCTAAAGATTTACGTGCTTACAAAATCCCAACGGATGTAATTCACTTTGATACAGGCTGGTTTGATGTAGATTGGAGAAACAACTATGAGTTTGCAAAATCTCGTTTTCCTGATGCTCAAAAAATGATGTCAGATTTGAAAGACGACGGATTTCAAGTGTGTTTGTGGCAATTGCCTTACTTCACGCCAAAAAACACATTGTTCAACGAAATCATGGACAAAAATTTGGCAGTAAGAGACCGCAAAGGAAATCTTCCTTATGAAGATGCTGTATTGGATTTCTCAAATCCTGAAACGGTTACTTGGTACCAAGGAAAATTGAAAAAATTATTTGATCAGGGAGTAGCTGTGTTCAAAGTTGATTTTGGAGAAGCGGCACCGCCAGAAGGAATTTATCATTCAGGACGTACCGGTTTTTACGAGCACAATTTATACCCATTGCGTTACAATAAAGCAGTTGCTGAAATTACTCAAAAAGAAAAAGGATATACTTTAATCTGGGCAAGAAGCACATGGGCTGGAAGTCAGCGTTACCCATTGCATTGGGGTGGTGATTCCGAAACTACAAACGGAGCTATGTCTGCCGAATTAAGAGGCGGACTTTCGTTAGGATTAAGCGGTTTCAGTTTCTGGAGTCATGATGTGGGAGGGTTTGCAACTAAAGCTCCAGAGGATTTATATAGAAGATGGACTCCGTTCGGGATGTTTACTTCACACGTAAGAAGCCATGGAGAGCCTCCGCGCGAACCTTGGTTGTACAGCAAAGACTTCTTGGAAGGATTTAGAAAAGCCGATAATATGCGTTACGAACTAATGCCATACATCTATGCTCAAGCTAAAGAAAGTTCTCAAAAAGGATTGCCAATGATGCGTGCTTTGTTTTTGGAATATCCAAATGATCCAGGAGCTTGGTTAGTAGATAATGAGTATTTATTTGGTTCAAGTATTTTGGTAGCGCCGCTTTTTGAAGAAGTTACTGAAAGAGACGTTTACCTTCCAGAAGGGACTTGGATTGATTACCAAACCAAAAAAGTATATAAAGGAGGATGGCATAAAATCAAAGCTGGCGAAGTTCCAATCGTAGTTTTAGTAAAAGACGGAACTGCACTTCCTCATATTGGATTGGCTCAGTCTACTAAAGATATGGATTGGAGTAAATTGACCTTAAAAGTTTATGCATCTGATGCTACAGCAACGGCTACTGCCAAAGTTTTCCTGCCAGAAGGCGATGCGGTACAAACAATTACAGTTTCTAAAAAAGGAAACAATTTTGAAACAACATCAAATCCATTAACTGGAAAAACCACTTTCAAAACAGAGTGGGTAAAATAATTAAGTTGAGTTTTGTTTAGATTAAAAATCGGGGGTTAGGTTAGGTTTTTTCCCGATTTTAAAAAAAATACATTTTAAAAAAAATACCATGTTAAAAAAAATCATACTTCCGGCATTTTTAGTTGCGCTGACTGTTGTTGGCAATGCTCAGGCTCAAAAAAGTAAATCTTATGAACTGGCTTCTCCAGGAGGTCAAAATAAGATAAAATTCGAATTAGTGAATAATGCCCCAAAATATGCTGTGTCACACGGGAAAACTCAAGTGATTACGCCATCGGATATGGGTTTTATGTTGAAGAATAACGAGGATTTTAGTTCCAATTTCGAAATAACAAACGTAAAAAAATCAACTTTCGATGAGACTTGGGAACAGGTTTGGGGAGAAAAGAAAAACATTAGAAACCATTATAATCAGTTAGTGGTCCAATTGCAGCAAAAAGACAAGAACAAACGAAAACTGGAAATCCAATTCCGAGCCTATGATGATGGAATTGCTTTTAGATACGTGTATCCAAAACAAGGAACGAAAGACAGTATTTTTATCATGGATGAAAAAACGACTTTTAACTTGAAAGAAGATGGAAAAGCGTGGTGGATTCCTGCTAACAGAGAAAATCGTGACGAATATCTTTTTAAGGATGAACTAGTAAGTAAACTTGACACCGTTTTGACACCGCTTACTATCGAGAGCAAAAGTGGACTGAAATTGAGTTTTCATGAAGCAAACCTAAAAGATTTTGCCAGCATGACTTTGGTAAATACTACTGGAACACAATTAAAATCTGATTTGGTGCCTTGGTCTGATGGTGTAAAAGTTCGTGTAAAGGATACATTTACTTCTTCTTGGAGAACGCTTCAAATTGGAGAAAAATCAGGAGATTTGATTACTTCTTATTTGATTCTGAATCTAAATGATCCAAATAAATTAGGGAATACAAGTTATTTTAAACCATACAAATATTTCGGAATTTGGTGGGGAATGCACATTGGTAAATATTCTTTTTGGGAAAGCCCAATTCAGGGAGCAACAACCAAACGTGCAGAAGAATATATGGATTTTACTGCCAAAGAAGGTTTTCATCACTTGTTGATTGAAGGCTGGAACAAAGGCTGGACACCGGCTTGGTATGAAAACAAAATGCACATGTTCAGTTTTACAAAAAGTGCTGACAATTTTGATTTAGAAAAAGTAGTGGAGTACGGAAATAAAAAAGGCGTTGCGCTAATTGGGTATCACGAAACAGGTTCAAACCTGATTAATTACTTAAAAGAAGTGGATGATGCTTTTGCTTTGTACAAGAAAGTAGGAATGCATTCGGTTAAAATTGGGCACGTGGGTTCTAAATTAAACATGAAAGAAAATCACTTCGGACAATTTGGAGTTAATTATTTCAGATATATTTTAGAAAAAGCGGCTCAATATGATTTGGCTGTATTGTATCATGAGTCAATAAAGGATACAGGAGAACGTCGTACTTTTCCGAATATGGTTTCAAGAGAAGCAGCAAGAGGACAGGAATACAACGCTTGGAGCGAAGGAAATCCGCCAAATCACTTAACAATTATTCCGTTTACCAGACTGCTTTCAGGACCAATGGATTTTACACCGGGAATTTTTGATGTTGAGGTAAAACAAGGCTATCCAGGGAAAAGAGTTCACGGAACAACGGCGCAGCAATTAGCATTATATGTAACCATTTATGCTCCAATTCAAATGATGGCCGATCTTCCAGAAAACTACGAAGGGAAACCAGCTTTACAATTCCTAAAAGACGTTCCAACTGATTGGGAAGACACAAAAGTATTAGAAGGAAAAATTGGTGAATACATCACTACAGCTCGTAAAGACAGAAATAGTGCTGATTGGTATTTGGGAACTATTACTAATGAAAAAGCAAGAGACGTAAATGTTTCTTTATCATTCTTAGATAAAAATGCAACTTACGAAGCACAGATTTATGCTGATGCGGAAGGTACAGATGAAACACACAATCCATCAGCAGTTGCTATTTCTAAGAAAACAGTTAAAGCTTCGGATGTATTGAAATTGCATTTAGGTGGCGCTGGCGGTACAGCCATCCGATTCAAAAAACTATAAATTAAAAACACCCTCCCGTTTTCTCAGTAAGATGGGAGGGTTTATAAAAATAAGATGAAAACAAAATCAGCAATACTATTTATTTCATTACTTCTAATCAATATTAATTTGTTTGGACAAAATAATAATGTTGATACGAGAATCATAAAAGTTGACTACACTAAAACGGCTGGAAAAATGAACACCATGTTCAAAGAATGCATTGGTGCCGGTCGTGCCAATGAAGGATTGCGTGCCGATTGGCAGCAACAATTGGCTATGGTCAAAAAGGAATGTGATTTCAAATACATCCGCATGCATGGTTTATTGACCGATGATATGGCGGTATATCGTGAGGATAGTAAAGGAAATCCAGAGTACAATTACCAGTATATTGACGCATTATATGATTTTCTTTTAAGCATCAAGATAAAGCCTTTTGTAGAATTAGGTTTTATGCCTAATGCTTTGGCGAGCGGAAGTGCAACAATTTTTTGGTGGAAAGGAAATGTCACGCCTCCAAAAGACTATAATAAATGGGGGGATTTAATTAAAAACTTAACACAGCATTTTACGGAACGTTACGGAGCCGAAGAAGTAAAAACCTGGTATTTTGAAGTTTGGAATGAACCTAATCTTACACCAGGTTTTTGGACTGGAACGCAACAGGATTATTTCAAATTATATGAGTTTGCCGCAAAAGCCATCAAAAGTGTAAATCCTGCTTATAAAGTTGGAGGGCCTGCAACTGCGGGTGCTGCTTGGGTTCCTGAAACAATTGATTTTTGTGCTAAAAACAATGTGCCATTAGATTTTATTTCGACACATACTTATGGTGTAAATCAAGGATATTTAGACGAATATGGTTCTACAGGAACAGTATTAAGTAAAGATGAATCCAGCATTAGTGGCGATGTTATCAATTCTAGAAAACAAATCTCAAATTCAGCTAAGCCAAATCTGGAATTGCATTACACTGAATGGAGTTCATCCTATACTCCTGCAGATCCAATACATGACAGTTACCATTCGGCTGCTTATATTCTTCAAAAATTAAAACAAGTTGGTAACGCTCCAAACTCAATGTCCTATTGGGTTTTTACGGATATTTTCGAAGAGCCGGGACCTAGATTTACGCCTTTTCACGGAGGATTTGGATTATTGAATACTCAAGGAATCAAAAAACCAGCTTATTTCTCTTATTCTCTAATGAATAAATTGGGAGAAACGGAACTAAAAAACACGGACACTTCATCATGGGCAACTAAAAATGCAAAAGGAGATGTGCAACTTTTGTTTTGGAATTTTACCTACACACTGCCTGAGAAAGATGTCAATAATCAAGCGTATTATATAAAAGATTTGCCGTCAAAATCAAAAGGCGAAGTGAAAATTGAAGTGGAAGGATTGCAGAAAGGAAAATACAATTTGGAGATTTATAAAGTGGGGTATAAAGTTAATGATGCTTTTACCGATTATTTAGCAATGGGTAAACCAAGCCAGTTAACTCTTGAACAAGTAAAATCTATCAAACAAAAAAACAATGGTGATCCAGTTTCAACTGAGAAAGTAACAATTAACAATAATGGAACGTACAGCAAAAATTTTAAGATAAATGAGAACGATGTTGTAATGTTCAATTTTGTAAAACAATAATTTTTTTGAAAAACCAATAAACCAATAAAAACTAGTATAAACTTTATGAAAAACACAATTAAATGCGCTATAATGGCTATTTCGATTCTTACACTTTCAGATGCTAATGCGCAATCAGCAAATCCAAAAAAAGCATCTAAAGCTAAAAAACACCAAACCACTTATGTTGGTAAAGAAATAACAAACGAAAATGATGCTGCTATTGAGAAGTTAATTTCGCAGTTAACTTTAGAAGAAAAAATTGGAATGTTGCATGGTAATAGCATGTTTACTTCGGGCGGTGTAAAACGTTTGGGTATTCCAGAATTAAAAATGGCCGATGGTCCACTTGGGGTTCGTGAAGAAATTTCTCGTGATAATTGGGCTCCTGCGGGTTTAACAAATGATTTTGCAACTTATTATCCGGCAGGCGGAGCATTATCGGCTACTTGGAATACAGAAATGGGTTATACTTTTGGGTATAGTTTAGGTCAAGAAATGCGTGCCAGAGATAAAGACATGCTGCTTTCGCCAGCTATTAATATTGTAAGAACTCCACTTGGAGGCAGAACTTACGAGTATATGAGTGAAGACCCATTTTTGAACAAAAAAATTGCAGTGCCTTTAATTGTCGGTCTGCAGGACAATGATGTTATGGCTTGTGTCAAACATTTTGCTGCTAATAATCAGGAAACGAATCGTGATTTTGTTGATGTGCAAATTGATGAGCGTGCACTTCGTGAAATCTATTTGCCAGCTTTCGAAGCTTCTGTTAAAGATGCAAAAGCGTACAGCATAATGGGAGCTTACAACAAATTCAGAGGTGAATATTTATGTGAGAATGATTATATGCTAAACAAAATTTTGCGCGACGAATGGAATTTTAAAGGCATAGTTGTGTCTGATTGGGCTGCAGTACATACTACCGTAAAATCTTTAGAGAACGGATTAGATGTTGAAATGGGAACTCCAAAAAAGTTCAACGAATTTTTCTTGGCAGATAAATTAATTGCAGCAACAAAGAATGGTGAAATTTCTGAGAAAGAAATAGACAAGCATGTGAGACGTATTTTGCATACTTTATATCAAGTAAAAGCAATGGGAGGTAAAAAACGCGCTGCTGGAAGCATCGCTACCGAAGCGCATTATCAAGATGCATACAAAATTGCGGCGGAAGCGATAGTGCTATTGAAAAATGAAAATAATGCATTGCCTTTAAAATTAGACGGCGTAAAATCAATTGCAGTTATTGGTAATAATGCAACAAAGAAAAATGCTTTGGGAGGATTTGGAGCTGGAGTAAAAACCAAAAGAGAAGTTACCCCATTAGATGGTTTGAAAAATAGACTGCCAGCTTCTATCAAAATTAATTATGCCGAAGGATATTTAGAGCGTTATGACGAAAAAAATAAAGGAAATTTAGGAAATATAACTTCTACAGGGCCAGTTACTATAGATCAATTAGATCCTGCTAAACTGCAGGAAGCAATAGAAGCTGCTAAAAACTCGGATGTTGCGATTGTTTTTGCAGGTTCAAATCGTGATTATGAAACAGAATCTTCAGATCGCAGAACATTAAATTTGCCATTTGCTCAAGAAGAATTGATTAAAAAAGTGTTGGAAGTGAATCCAAGAACGATAGTGGTATTGATTGCTGGTGCTCCTTTTGAAATTAATGAATTAAGCAAAAAAACAAATGCTTTAGTTTGGAGCTGGTTTAATGGATCTGAGGGCGGAAATGCTTTAGCAGATGTTTTACTGGGGAAAACAAATCCTTCTGGAAAATTGCCTTGGACAATGCCTAAAACTATTATGGATTCTCCTGCTCATGCAACAAATAGTTTTCCTGGAGATAAAACAGTTGAATATAAAGAAGGAATTTTGGTAGGCTACAGATGGTTTGACACTAAAAACATAGCTCCTTTATATCCTTTTGGTTACGGATTATCATATACGACTTTTGCTTTCAGTGATGCTAAAGTAGATAAAGCTTCCTATGCAACTGGTGAAACAATCTCAGTTTCAGTAACCGTTAAAAATACAGGAAAAACAGCTGGTAAAGAAGTGGTACAATTGTATGCTTCTAAATCAGATTCAAAAATTGAACGCGCTGCTCAAGAATTAAAAGGATTCCAAAAAGTATCAGTTGGTGCCGGAAAATCAACAACAATAACAATTCAAGTTCCTGTAAAAGAATTGGCATACTATGATGTAGCAACCAAAAGTTGGATTGTTGAGACAGGAAAATATACTTTGAATATTGGAAATTCTTCTCGTGATATCAAAAATAAAATTGATGTTATAATAAAATAGCATTCTCTATTAACCAACCAAAATCAATACTTTTATGAATAACAAGATTAAGAAATATGGATTTATTTTTCTTCTATGCTTTGTCTTTTTAAGTGTCGGGGCATGTAGCTCAGATAGCGGTACTCCAGAGGAAGTAAAATCAGGAACGAAAACACTTACGGCAGATGTTTCTAAGATAGATTTTGAAGCTAAAGGAAATGTTGCCAGTGTTACCGTTACAACTGATGCTAAGACATGGACTATTTCTTCAAATGCCACTTGGATTCAATTGAGCAAAACTTCAGGGACAAAAGGAACTGGTTTAGTATCAATTACGGCTTCAGAAAATACAACTACAGTTGTAAGAACGGGTACAATAACTATAAGTTCCAGCGAAACGACATCAGTGCAAATTACAGTTTCACAAGTTGGAGGTGTCGTTGTTACGGGTTTATATCCTAGCTATAATACCAATCCAATCGCAGATGATGTAACAGGGATGACAAGTACTGCTGTACAACTTGCAGCCAAAATGAAATTGGGCTGGAATATTGGAAACAGTTTGGAGGCCACACCTGGAAGTGAAACCGCTTGGGGAAATCCAAAAGCGACTAAAGCATTGATTGATTTAGTTAAGGCAAATGGTTTTAATGCGATTAGAATTCCTTGTTCTTGGAATCAGTATGCAAATGCTACAACAGCTCAAATCAATGCAACATGGTTAGCCAGAGTAAAAGAAGTAGTGAAATATTGTGTTGACAATGATATGTACGTAATTGTAAACATTCACTGGGATGGTGGATGGTTAGAAAACAACATAAACGAAACATCAAAAGAAGCCACTAATGCCAAACAAAAAGCATTCTGGGAACAAATTGCAACACAGTTACGTGATTTTGATGAGCATGTCCTTTTTGCTAGTGCTAACGAGCCAGCTGTAGAAAATGCCACACAAATGGCAGTACTAAAGTCGTATCACCAAACCTTTATTGATGCTGTTCGTTCCACTGGTGGGAAAAATGCCTATCGAAACTTAGTAATTCAAGGTCCAACAACAGATATTGAAAAAACTAATAAGTTGATGACCACTTTACCTACAGACCCAATGGCAAACCGAATGATGGTTGAAGTTCATTATTATGGACCATGGAGTTTTGCTGGATTAACTAAAGATGAAACCTGGGGAAAAATGTTCTATTATTGGGGAGCCGGTTATCATTCAACAACAGACATTGGACATAATTCAGACTGGGGAGAAGAAGCTTTTTTAGAAAGCAGTTTCAAATTAATGAAAACTCAGTTTGTAGATAAAAATATTCCTGTAATCTTAGGTGAGTTTGGAGCCATTCGCAGAACAAATTTAACAGGCGATGATTTGACTTTACATCTAAGTTCAAGAGCTTATTATATAAAAAATGTTGTAAAACAAGCTAAAGCTAATGGTTTAATTCCTTTTTATTGGGACGAAGGAAGTCTTACTAATAATGGTTTTGGAATTTTTAAAAGAAGTGATAATACGGTTTTTGACACGAAAATTTTAGAGGCTTTACTTGAAGGTTTAAAATAGTTAATATATAATCAATTACTTTCGGGATAATTATTTTGAGCAATTTTTGTTTTAATAATTATCCCGATTTTTTTACAACTTGGGCATAGTAGATTTAGATAATTAGATTTCAATGATTCAAAAAATTAAAAATTAAAATGAAAAAAATAGTTATTCTTCTGTTTGTTGTCAGTAGTTTTTTGGCTAATGCCAATGTTAAAATGCCATTATTATTCTCTGACGGAATGGTTTTGCAACGCAACAAGATAATTCCAGTTTGGGGTTGGGCAGATGCCAATGAAAAAGTTGAGGTTCGATTTAATAAACAAACCAAAACCATTACTGCCGACAAAAACGGAAAATGGATGATTGGCTTAAATGCCGAAAAAGCTGGCGGGCCTTTTGAATTGACCATAACCGGAAAAAACAAAATTGTCATCAAGGATGTGTTAGTCGGTGAAGTCTGGATTTGCTCGGGACAATCCAATATGGAATTTCAAGTTTCTAAAACAATGAATTCTCAAGCTGAAATCAACGATTCCGATTATCCCATGATTCGTCATTTTGGGGTTGCTCAGGATTTAAGCGGAACTCCAAAGGAAGATTTAAAAGCAGGTAAATGGGAGGTGAGTAACAAAGAAACCGTTGGCAATTTTACGGCCGTAGGTTTTTATTTTGCTAAAAAATTATATGCCGAATTAAAAATTCCAATCGGAATCATCAATACGTCTTGGGGAGGAACTTGCGTTGAAACTTGGACAAGCCGTGAAGCATTTGAAAAAAGTGACGAGTTTAAGGATATGATTGCAGGTGTTCCATCGGTAAATATGGATGCGATTTTTGAAACACATAGAAAGTCGGTTTTGGAAAATATTAAAAATATTCAAGGATTTGATGCGCATTTGAACAATGAAAACCAGTTTAAAGATTTTAATTTCAGTGATGCGAATTGGCCAGAAATAAAAGTGCCATCTCTTTGGGAAAATCAGCAAATTGGAAATATTGACGGGGTAGTTTGGATGCGAAAAACCATTGTTTTATCGGCAGAGCAAGCCAAAAAAGAAGCTGTTTTGTATTTGTCTAAAGTTGACGATGAAGATCAGACTTATGTGAATGGAGTGCAAGTTGGAACCAATAATATTTGGGAAGCCAAAAGAGTTTACAAAATTCCTGCAGGTGTTTTAAAAGAAGGCAAAAATGTAATCGCTGTTAGAATTACCGATTATTCAGGCGGAGGAGGGATTTATGGAGATCCAGCCGATTTGAAAATTGATTTTAACGGTTCGGCTGTTGCACTTGATGGGCTTTGGAAATTTAATGTGGTCAATGTGAAAATTTCAGTTTCGCCAAACAGTTATCCTTCATTATTGTACAATGCGATGGTGAATCCTTTAATTCCGTACGCTTTTCAAGGGGTTTTATGGTATCAGGGCGAAGCCAATGTTTGGAGAGCCAATCAATACAAAAAAGCATTTCCTTTGATGATTACCGATTGGAGAACCAAATGGAATCAAGGCAATTTCCCTTTCTATTTCGTGCAGTTGTCAACTTTTGATGAATTTGGAGGAAACAGTAAAAAAGGAAGTCGTTGGGCTGAACTTCGCGAAGCACAAACCGAAACATTGAAAGTGCCAAACACCGGAATGGCAGTAACAACTGATATTGGAAATGCAAAAGACATTCACCCAACAAACAAACAAGATATTTCAAAACGTTTAGCATCTATTGCCTTGAACGATGTTTATGGTAAAAAACAAGTTTGCAGCGGTCCAATGTACAAAGCAATGGATATCAAAGGAAACCAAATTGCATTAAGTTTCGCTTCTACTGGTAGCGGATTATCTACAGCAGATAAAACTGGAAATCTGAAAGGTTTTGAAATTGCAGGAGCTGATAAAGTTTTTTTTCCTGCCAAAGCAATAATTAAAGACAACAAAGTAATCGTTTCCAGCGAAAGCGTTCCAAATCCCGTTGCCGTTCATTACGGTTGGGCCGATGATGATACCGAAATTAATCTTTTTAATAAAGAAAATTTCCCCGCATCGCCTTTCAGAACCGATAATTGGGAAATGATTACGGCAAATGAAAAATACAGGCTGTAGAGACGGGTTTGAAACCCGTCTGTACGGAACCCGTCTGTACGAAACCTATTTTTACCAATTCAGATAAAATAAATATATATGAAAAATTTATACCTATTTTTTTTTGTTACCATTTTTTCAGTAAAAAATACAGCCCAATCCACCAATATTCTTTGGTACAACCAGCCAGCCGAATTCTTTGAGGAAAGCCTAGTTTTAGGAAACGGAAAAATGGGTGCAACTGTTTTTGGCGGAGTGGAATCAGATAAAATTTATCTTAATGACATCACGCTTTGGTCGGGAGAGCCTGTTGATCCATATATGAATCCCGAAGCATACAAAAACATTCCAGCCATCCGAGAAGCTTTAAAAAATGAAAATTATAAGTTAGCCGAGGAGTTAAATAAAAAATTACAAGGCAAGAATTCCGAATCCTATGCGCCTTTAGGAGCACTACTAATTACACATCATAACCAAGGAAAAGCAACTAATTATCGTAGAGAACTCGATATTTCTAATGCAGTTTCCAAAGTTAGTTATGAAATTGATGGTGTGAAATTTACTCGCGAATATTTTGTTTCGGCACCTGATCAAATTATGATTGTCAAATTGACCAGCAGTAAAAAAGGAGCTTTGAATTTTGATATTAATTCGAGCAGTTTGTTAAGTTCTAATACTGATGTAAAAAACAATGTACTGGAAATGAACGGTATTGCACCCATACATGAAAATCTAGGATATTTGAAAAAATCTAAAGCATACATTTTTCAACCTGAAGAGAAAAATGAAGTTAGAGGGATACGATTTACATCTTTGTTAAAAGTGAAAAATACCGATGGAACTATTTCTGCGAGCAACGATGCCTTAGAAGTGAAAAATGCTACCGATGTTGTTATTTATGTTTCTGTTGCGACCAGTTTTAAAGGTTTTGACAAAGATCCTTCTATCGATGGCGTTTCTAATTCTATTGCAAAAAAAGACTTGGATAAAGCGTTCTCAATATCATTCGATAAATTAAAGAAATCACATCTAGCCGATTATCAAAAATTCTATAATCGCATCACTTTAGATTTAGGAAAAACAACAGCTCCCGATTTATCAACAGACGAACGTTTATTGCGCTATTCAGACGGAAAAGAAGATAAAAATTTGGAGATTCTATATTTCAATTACGGACGTTATTTATTAATCAGTAGTTCCCGAACAATGGGAGTACCTGCCAATTTACAAGGAATTTGGAATCCTCATTTAAATGCACCTTGGAGCAGTAATTACACGATGAATATTAATTTAGAAGAGAATTACTGGCTGGCAGAAAACACCAATCTTTCCGAAATGCATTTGCCTCTTTTGAGTTTTATAAAAAACCTTTCGGTAACAGGTAAAGTTACGGCGAAGACTTTTTATGGAGTTGACAAGGGTTGGGCCGCTGCTCATAATTCGGATATTTGGGCAATGACTAATCCTGTGGGGCAGTTTGGCAAAGAAGATCCAATGTGGGCTTGTTGGCCAATGGCAGAAGCTTGGTTGAGCACTCACATTTGGGAACATTATGTTTTTACTCAAGACAAAAAATACTTAAAAAATGAAGGTTATCCGTTGATGAAAGGAGCTGCTGAGTTTTGTTTGGGCTGGTTGGTTACTGATAAAAACGGAAATTTAATCACTTCACCTTCTACTTCACCCGAAAATCAATACATTAGTCCTGAAGGTTTTGTTGGAGCAACCCTATATGGAGGAACAGCAGAGTTGGCAATGATCAGAGAATGCTTTGATAAAACAATAAGAGCTTCAAAAGTTTTAGATATTGATGCTGATTTTAGAATAAAGCTTGAAGAGGCTTTAACTAAATTATATCCTTACCAAATTGGTAAAAAAGGCAACTTGCAGGAATGGTATTTTGATTGGGATGATAAAGATCCAAGACACCGCCATCAGTCGCAATTGTTTGGGCTTTTTCCAGGCGACCATATTACACCATTAAAAACACCGGAATTAGCAAACGCAGCCAAAAAAACACTGGAAATAAAAGGAGATGAAACTACAGGCTGGTCAAAAGGTTGGCGTATTAATCTTTGGGCAAGACTTTGGGACGGAAATCGTGCCTATAAAATGTTCAGAGAATTGCTTCGTTACGTAGATCCAGATGGAAAGAAAACGGAGAAACCAAGAAGAGGAGGAGGGACTTACCCAAATTTATTCGATGCGCATCCGCCGTTTCAAATTGATGGAAATTTTGGAGGAGCCGCAGCAGTTGCTGAAATGTTAGTGCAGTCCAATGAAAACGAAATCCGATTATTGCCAGCATTGCCAGATGCTTGGGAAAGCGGATCTGTAAAAGGAATCTGTGCCAGGGGCGGTTTTGAAATCACTATGGAATGGAACAACAAAAAGCTTCAAAAAGTGACTGTTTTTTCAAAGAATGGAGGGGAAACAGTTCTTATTAATGGAGATAATAAAAAGGAGGTTACTTTGAAAAAAGGACAACAAACAGAAATAGTTTGGTAATATAGTTCACGAAAATTATCGCAAATAGAATGAAAATAATTTGTGATAATTTGTGAAATTTGTGTCTGACTTTTTAATCCTTATTCTTGACTGGATTTCCAATAATTTGATCCATAATCCAGCTTGTATGCGCCGCTGTGAATGCGTTTGAAGGGTGTTTGGAGTTTCCTAATAGCTGATCGCGCATTTGCTCGACATGATGCAACTGAATATTTTCGGGATGAGGTATGTTATGAGTGGATTCGCCTGCTGCTGTTTTTAGAATTATGGGATCATTTTCAAATACAGAGAATGTAATTTTTCCTTCACTACCATAAATCTCAACAACATCTTCGCGTTCGAAGGAACCAAAATTCCAGCTCCCGCTTCCGGTAATTCCCGATTCGTGAAGCCAGTTTGCCACACAGGCATCTTTTGAAGAGTACAGCCCTTGTTGATTAAGACTTATTCCCGAAACTTCTTTGATGTCGCCAAAATAATGAATGAACAAATCCAGCCCATGGCTTGCCAAGTCGTCAAAATAGCCTCCTGTTGCAATCTTTATGTCGGTTCTCCAATTATATTCGCCAGAACGGTCTTGGTCGCTCGTTAGCTTGCTTAAATGCCATCTGATATGTCTTACTTCGCCAATGGCTTTTGAATCAATCCATTTTTTTATTTGCTCAAATCTTGGAAGAGTCCGTCTGTAATAAGCGACAAATACAGGAATGTTTTTTGCTTCAAAGGCTTCTGCAATAGCTAAGCAATCTTGATAGGTTGGAGCCAATGGTTTTTCAATACAGCATGGTTTTCCTGCTTGAGCGACTTTTAAGCCGTAATATTTATGGGTGTCGGGTGGCGTTGCAATATAAACGGCATCAATTTCGGGATCATTTATTAAGGCATCTGCATCTGTATAGAATTTTGGGATACCATGTCTTTTGGCATAATCTGCCACTTTTTCTGAATCTCTGCGCATTACTGCTTCAATAGTAAATCCTGCTGTTTTTTGGTAGGCTGGACCGCTTTTAAGTTCGGTTACATTGCCACAGCCAATTATTCCCCATCGAAGGGTTTTTGTTTTCTCGTTCATGTTTTTTGTATTATTCACATCCATCGATACCACAGCTGTTTTCATCTGAGGTATTTTGAAGTTTTAATTTGGTTTCAAAATTTCCTTCTTCCCATGCTTTCTCAAGCGTTTTCAAAAAGACATCTGTAGGCTGTGCTCCAGATACTGCGTATTTATTATCGAATACAAAGAAGGGAACTCCTGTTACACCTATTTTTTGGGCTTCGTGTTGGTCTTCTCTAACTTCTTTAGTGTAGTCATTAGTAGTTATAAGTTCTATTATTTTATCATTGGGTAATCCCGCTTCTGTTCCAATTTCTTCAAGAGTATTCCAATTGTTTACATCTTTGCCATCCGTTAGATATGCTTTGAAAAGGAGTTCTTTCAGGTCGTTAGATAGACCGTGTTTTTTTGCCAAATGCATCAAACGATGTGCATTTAATGAATTGGCCAAAATGGAGTTTTCAAAATGAAAATCAAGACCAGAATTCTTTGCATTTTCAGTCATGTTTTTTAACGATGACTCTGCCCAGTCAATATCTCTACCGTATTTACTTGCTAAGTGTTCGGCAATGCTTTCATTTGGAGTTGTAGCAAAACTTGGGTCTAATTGAAAACTTTTCCATTCGATGGCAACTGAATCTTTATTTTCGAATTGAGAAAGTGCTTCTTCAATTTTTCTTTTTCCTATATAACAAAACGGACACATTACATCCGACCAGATTTGTATTTTTAATTGATTTTTCATTGTGATATATTTCTTGGCTGTGCCAAATAATTTAAAGTGCAAAATTAAAGAAATTGAATTCTGAACTTTTATTTTTTAAGTTTTTATTATAAGACTACTCAATATTGCTTTGGTCAGTGTCACTTTTTTTATCTGGAAATTGATAGTTAAATTCTTTTAAATACAATTTGTCTCTTTTCTTGATTTTTGGAGTGGGGGGAAGTATTGCAATTTCAGCTTCTTTCGAAAGTAATTTATTGGACAAATAATTGGTTAAGTACTTTTTGAGAATTTGCATTTTTTCTACTTCAATGGAGTAGATTGTTTTTTTTCCGACATTCTTTACATTTAATAAATCCGCTTTTTTTAATTCTAATAAATGTTTGGATATAGTGGATTGAGCTAATGGAATCAAAGAAACAATTTCACCACAGGTTCTGTTGTTTTTATTCCATAATAATTTCATGATCTGCATTCGTGTTGGATGTCCCAGCGCTTTGCAAATTTCTGCGATTGCATTTGTTTCTTGATCGAAATCTAAGTGTTTAGTAGTTCCCATAACTCTCATTTATTTCATATCGTAATTTAGCGATTATATTTGATATATCAAATCTTGTTTTCATTTCTTTAAGAAACACATATTTAGAATTAATAATAGTCGGTTTTTGATTTTTAATGCCTTTTTATTCTTAAATCAGGTATAAATACGTGAAAACAGAAGTTTTGTATTCGATAAATTTGATAAGAGTAAATAAGAAGAATATTGAATTAAAATTAGTTTATAAGTTTTGAGTTAAATTTGATTAGGGGAAACAGCCATCAATTAAAAATTGCTGGCTTTTTTTTATAAATATAAAGGCCAGCTAAATTTAAAACTTAGCTGGCCTTTATATTTATATTTGAATAGTTTTTTATGCTAATAAATCTAAAACTAATGAAGGAAACAATCCTATAATAATATTTAATGCAATAGCAATTACAGCAACGGCATAATACAAAAATGATTTTCCTGCACGAGCTTCGTTCGGCTCTTTGGTGTACATTGCTAAAATTAGTTTAAAGTAGTAACCAACACTTATGATTGAGTTGATAACGGCAAATATAACAACAACTAAATAGCCTGCTTGAATTGTTTGTCCAAATAAAACCAATTTAGCAAAGAAACCTGCAAAGATTGGAATCCCAGCCATAGAAAGCAATGACCCAGTCAAGATAGCAGCTAATAAAGGATTAGTTTTTCCTAAACCGTGAAAGTTTACAATATCTTCATTTTCTTTGTTCTTACATACATATAAAATAACGCTGAAAGCAGCAATACCTGCTAGAGCATATGCCGATGCATAGTATAACAAACTTCCTGCTGAAGTTGATAAACTCAACAAAGTCATTAACATAAATCCTGCATGTGAAATACCAGAGAAAGCCAGCATACGTTTCACATTGACTTGTCTTAATGCCATAATATTACCAACTGTCATAGAAAGAATCGAAATAACAACTATAACAATTTGAAATGAGTAATTGATATCAGCATGCATGCTGGACAACAATTTATAAAGTGTTGCAATGGCTACTACTTTTGCCAAAGTGCTCATTAAGGCAGTCGTTAGAGTTGGAGAACCCTCATAAACGTCAGGAGCCCAAAAATGAAACGGAACAGCAGCGATTTTAAACAGCATTCCAATAGTTAGCAAAACGATCCCAATTGGAAACCAAATTGGCAACTCAGCTGATTGTGACATGTCGCTAATTTCAATAATATCAAATGAACCCATAGCTCCATAAATCATACAGATACCAAATAAAATAATTCCTGATGCAAATGATCCCATCAAGAAGTATTTCATTCCAGCTTCATTACTTTTAACTTTGGTTCTGTTACTCGCAGCCAATATGTAAAGTGAAATGGATAATATTTCAATTCCTAAAAAGAACATCGCAAGATTTCCAAAAGAAACCATGGCAACAGCTCCAGCTAATAGAAATACTTTTATAGCAATAAAATCTGAAAGTTTGCTTTGATGATTTTCATAAAAATTATGGCTCAATAGCACCAAAAACAATGTTAAGGCAATAAATAGGCTGGAAAATGCAACCGAAAATTTATTCACAACAATCATATTGTTATAGTAACTCGCTGGGGAATTAAATTCGGAAACAGTAAGTCCTAGAATAGCTAATAATCCAATTACTGTTATTGGAATAATTGCTTTTCTAAAATCAAAGATTTCAAATATAAGGCATAAAACACCTAATCCTATTATAGCTATTAATGTTGTCATTTTTTATTTTTTAATTTAGGGTTTAGATTTATCACTGAAAAGTTAACAATGGCAATCTCGTTTTGACCTAATTTATTTTATTATAGTTTATTTTTTATACTTGAAAGATTAATATCTGAAATCGTTAATCTTCATTCTAAAACCGAATTTCTACGCTTTGTTTATCACTTTCAAAATAACCTCAAGACTTGGCGTAATCAAATCGTTGATTGGTTTTGGATACATTCCAAAGAAAAACAATACCGCAATAATGATCACCATTGTCAAACCTTCAGAGAAAGTGACATCGGCAAATAGTTTTGTATTGGTTTCTCCCAACATAGAGTGCTGGAACATTTTTAGCATATAATAAGCTCCCAGAATGATAGTCGTTCCTCCTAAAATGGCAAACCAAATATTGATTTGATAAAGACTGTACAATACGGTAAATTCACCAATAAAGTTAAAGGTTGTTGGCAAAGCCACAGAAGCTAATACCAAGATTAAAAACATAGAAGTGAATTTTGGAGATTGAGAACGAATGCCTCCCATTTCTGCAATTAATCTGGTTTCGTATCTTCTGAATATGATTTCAGCAGCAAAAAATAATCCAACTACCACAAATCCGTGAGCAATCATTTGCAATACTGCTCCTCTAAAACCATCAAGAGTAAGCGTATAAGTACCCGCAGCTATTAATCCTACGTGAGCCAGAGATGAATAAGCCAATAATTTTTTAAGGTCTTTTTGTCTCAATGCAACAATTGAACCGTAAATAACACCAGCAATTCCTACTCCGATGAATATAAACATGTATTCCTTAATAGCTAATGGAGTTAAAGGCAGTTGCCAGCGAATAAGACTGTACAATCCCATTTTTAGCATAATCCCAGACAAAAGCATAGTTCCAAGAGTTGGTGCTTTTTGATACACATTTGCTTGCCAAGTATGAAAAGGAATCAAAGGAATCTTAATAGCGTATGCTAAGAAGAAAGCTGTAAAAATCCATTTTTGTTCGTTAATAGTTAAGTTCAATTTGTATAAATCTTCGATTAGGAAGCTTCCTGCTTTTTGGTACATATAAATAAATGCAACTAGCATGAATAACGAACCAGCAAGTGTGTAAATAAAGAATTTAATTACCGCTTTTTTACGTTCTTCGGCATCACCGTTACCCCAAATCAAGGCGATAAAATAAATTGGAATTAAAGATAATTCCCAAAATATATAATATAAAAGTCCGTCGCTAGCTAAGAAAGTTCCTGTCATAGCAAAAGACATGAATAATATTAAAGCGTAAATCGATTTTGCATTTTTGAATTCATTGCCAAAAGAAGATAAAATGATAATGGCAGTTAAGACAGTAGTCAGCAAAACCATTGCCAATGATAATCCATCGGCTTGTAATGCAAATGAAACTTTAGGAAGTGTAATCCATTGGCTAATGAAGCTAATGTTTTCTCCCAAATTAAAATGATTCAACAAAACTATAGAGCAACCCGCAGACGCCAATCCAAAAAACAAAGCCACTTTTGAAGCGAGCTTGTCACCAGCTAAATAAGTTGCAAATGCGCCAACTAAAAGGATGATTAATATTAGAGATACATTCATAGTAATAATTATTGAGCTAGAAATAAAAATGAAATAATGGCACACATGCCTAAAACAAAAGCAAATAGGTATAGTCCAACACTTCCATTCTGGATTTTTTTACCTTGGTAACTAAGTTCGCTGGTTACTTTTCCTAATCCAAAGACCAGAGAAGAAATTCCAGTTTCTACATAATCCCTAAAGATTTTTGACAAACCGTTTATAGGTGCTACAAACAAGGAATCATATAGTTCGTCAATATAGTATTTGTTATAAAGTACTTTTGAAACACCTGTAATTGCAGCATCTTCGCTTGGTACTTCACTTTGTTTGAAGTATTTAGCATAAGCAATTCCAATTCCAACTAATCCGCCAACAACGGCAATTGCCATTAGTATATATTCGGTAGTTCCTAGTACATGTTCTTCATGCGCTGCATTTGAAAACAACGGAGCTAAATAATGATTCAGCCAGCTATTGCCAGGTAAACTGATCAAACCTCCAAAAGTTGCCAAAATGGCTAACACAATTAAAGGGAAAGTGATTAAAGCAGGACTTTCGTGTAAATGGTGTTTTTGCTCTTCAGTTCCTCTAAAATCATTGAAGAAAGTTAAGAACATTAATCTGAACATATAAAAAGCGGTCATTATTGAAGCGACAGACCCAACAACCCATAGCGGAATATTATGATGAAAAGCAACCATTAAAATTTCATCCTTAGAGAAAAATCCTGAAAACAAAGGAACTCCAGAAATGGCAAGTGAAGCAATAAGCATTGTCCAAAATGTAATTGGCATCGCTTTTTTCAAACCACCCATTTTACGCATATCCTGTTCTCCATGCAAACCGTGAATTACTGATCCAGAACCCAAGAATAAACAGGCTTTGAAGAAAGCGTGAGTGATTACGTGAAATACGGCTACTTCATAAGCACCAAAACCTAGAGCCAAGAACATTAATCCCAATTGGGAAACAGTAGAGTAGGCCAGTACTTTTTTAATATCGTTCTGAACCAAACCAATTGTCGCGGCAACCAAAGCAGTTACACCTCCTATTACGGCAATTATTGTTTGTATTTCGGGTGTTAAGTCAAATAAGAAATGCATTCTAGTTACCATAAAAATACCTGCAGTAACCATTGTTGCAGCATGTATTAATGCCGAAACAGGAGTAGGTCCAGCCATCGCATCTGGCAGCCAAGTGTATAAAGGAATTTGTGCCGATTTACCGCAAGCTCCAATGAATAAAGCCAAAGCGGCAATGCTTAACCAATAAGTATCAAGATTAGCTGTTCCAGCAATAGCTGTTTTCAAAGTTGCAAAATCCAATGTTGAGAACATGCTTCCTAGAATAAAGATTCCAATTAGCAATCCTAAATCCCCAATACGGTTCATGATAAAAGCTTTTTTGGCAGCATCATTGTAATCTTGGTTTTTATGCCAAAATCCAATTAATAAGTAAGAACAAAGTCCAACTCCTTCCCAACCAATAAACATGACCAGTAAGTTGCTTCCAATTACCAATGAAATCATGAAGAAGATAAAAAGATTCAAATAAGCAAAAAACTTATGCATATTCTCATCATCATGCATGTAGCTGATAGAATATAAATGAATCAATGATCCAATTCCGGTTACAAAAAGCAACCATAAAATAGATAATTGATCCAGTAAAAAACCAAAACTCACATTGAAATTGCTAATCTGAATCCAATCAAATAATTGAATGTTTATAGCTTGATGCGTTTCGCTGATTTGTAAAAAGAAAGAAATTGATACAAGAAAAGAAACTACTATCGAAAGAGTTCCTATAATCCCTGATATCGACTTTCCTAGAGATTTTCCAAAGAAAATATTAATTAAAAATCCTAAAAAAGGAGTTAATAGTAAGACTAAAGCTAAATTGGTATCCATTGCCATTTATCCTTTTAAGTTTTTTAAATTATCGATGCTAATTGATCCAATATTTCTGAATATCGAAACTAATATAGCCAGTCCAACCGCAACCTCGGCAGCCGCTACAGCCATTGAGAAAAATACGAATACTTGCCCTTGCGTGTCTTGGTGGTAAGTTGAGAAAGCCACAAACAATAAGTTAACAGCGTTCAGCATAATTTCAATAGACATAAATACAATGATCGCATTACGTCTGTATAAAACTCCAAAAATACCAATGCAAAAAAGTGTTACACATAGGAAGATATAGTTCTCTATACCAATTTGAGTTAAAATATTGTTCATTATTTTTCTAATTTTTCTTTTTTAGACAATAACACAGTTCCAATCATCGCTACCAATAATAAAATAGAAGCAAATTCAAACGGAACCATATACTCATTCAATAATGCTTTCCCGAGTACTTTTATCGATTGGTAATCTTCACCCGTATAATCATATTCTACAATAGGTTTTGAGTCAATAAAGATTTTTATCAAAACCAAACAAACTAAACAAAAGGAAACAATAGCACCTAATCTCGTAAATCTCGGCTTATGAACTTCATCCGCTTCATTTAGATTCATTAACATTATCGTAAACAGCAATAAAATCATGATCGCTCCAGAATAGACAATAATATGTACAATGGCTAAAAACTGAGCGTTCAATAATAAATAATGCCCTGCTATAGAGAAAAAACAAATCACTAAGTAAATAGCGCTATGAATTGGGTTTCTGCTAAAAATAGTTAAAAATGCTGTTAGCAATGTGATTGCAGACAATACGCAAAATAAAATAAGTACTGTTGACATTAGTTAGCGTTTTTAAGTTGAGTGTTTTTCATTGCCATTTCCAGTGGCATAACTAGTTTGTCTTTTCCAAAAATGAAATCTTCTCTTTCATAGCTAGATGGAACCAATTCTTTAGAAATAGTCAAATAAATAGCGTCTTTTGGACAAGCTTCCTCGCAAAGTCCGCAAAAAATACATCTCAACATATTGATTTCATATATCTCGGCATATTTTTCCTCTCTATACAAATGCATTTCGTCAGCTTTACGCTCACCTGCTTTCATTGTAATCGCTTCCGCAGGACAGGACAAAGCACATAATCCGCAAGCTGTACAGTTCTCACGTCCTTGTTCATCACGTTTCAGCATGTGTTGGCCACGATAAACTGGACTCATCTCACGAACTTGTTCAGGATATTGAATCGTTGCTTTTTTTCTAAAAAGGTGTTTTATCGTAATGAACAAACCTTTTACAATCGCAATCAGATACATGCGTTCCAAAAAAGTCATCTCTTTATTGGAGACCATTTTTTTTCTTCCCGATAAGGAGATAGTTTCTATTGACATTTTATATTTTTTATTTGTAGCTAATCCTGCTATCCGCTGTATCTTTTATTTTTTAAAGAAAAAAATAAAAGGATGCCGCTTCTATCAGGGCTAGGGCATTCGTGTATTAATTAACTTTAATTTTTATATCCAATTTTATTCCTTTCGATTGTGTTTTCTTTCTTTTCAATTAATTCATCTAAGTAGCTAAAAACTAATTCTATGTTTTTGTCATGATTGGCTAACTTCTTTTTAATCATGTCCACCTCTATTTTTAAATTCAAATTATCAATAACAAAATCTCTTAGACTTACAAAGACCTCAATAATTTTAATACTCATTTGGGTAGCTCTTTCGCTTTTTATAACGTTTGCCAATTGTAAAACACCATGTTCTGTAAATACATAAGGTAATGAACCTCCTAACGCTTGTTTTGATGGAATAGCTTTTTCTGCAATCATCATCTCTACTTCAATGTTATCAAGACGAAACATAAAATGTTCTGGAAATTTGTCAAGATTTCGAGTTACTTGTTGTCTTAGGCGCAAAGGTATTGTCTCGAAAAGTTCCGCCAAATCTTTATCTAACATAACTTTTTTGATTTCTAATAAAATAAATTTTATTAGAAATAATTTCGTCAGGAATGATTATTATTCTATTTGTCATTGTGTCGATTTTCGATGGTATCACATTTTGTGACACCTTTAGCTTTACTTTATATAATCATTATTTGTATCTAAAAATAAGCAGCTTATCGTTTTTAATATTTTTTATTTAATGTTTTAAGGTGCCAAATTGACTCCTAATGATTAATTTAAAATCCGAAATAAACAGCAATTTCACTTCTCAAAAGCACAACTCCAGTTATCATAATATTGACAATCGCAAGCGGAATCAAAATTCTCCATCCTAAATGCATTAATTGGTCATATCTAAATCTTGGAATCGTCCAACGAACCCACATGATAAAGAAAATAAAACCGCATAATTTAGCAAACAATGCCATCATTCCAATTACGTTCGCAATATTTACTCCTAAATTTTCTACTGCCCATGCCATTCCCGGATAATTATAACCTCCAAAAAACAACACAGCCATTATAGTAGAGGAAATAAACATATTGGCATATTCAGCAAATAAATAGAATCCCATTTTCATCGAAGAATATTCTGTATGATACCCGCCAATTAATTCCGATTCACATTCCGCTAAGTCAAAAGGAGTTCTGTTCAATTCAGCAAAAGAACAAATCAGGAAAATCAAGAAAGTTAACGGCTGATACAAAACGTTCCAATGCCATTCTGATTGTTGTACTGAAATTTCTTTTAAACTTAAAGTTCCAGTCATCATAGTCAAAGCGATTATCGATAATCCCATTGCTACTTCATAAGAAACCATTTGTGATGCAGCTCTAATAGCTCCCATCAAAGAGAACTTATTATTTGAAGCCCAGCCACCAATCATGATACCGTAAACACCTAGTGAAACGACTCCGAAAACATATAATATCGCAATATTTACATCAGTTGCCTGCAACAGAATATCTCTTCCAAATAAATGTAATCTATCTCCCCAAGGAATAACCGCGCTAGTCATCAAAGCAGTACTCATTGCTATCGCTGGTCCAACAACAAATAAAAATTTATTAGGAGTGTTTGGGATGAATTCTTCTTTTGCGAATAATTTACCACCATCTGCAAGTGGCTGTAGCAATCCCCAAGGTCCAGCCCTGTTAGGACCGACTCTATCCTGCAGCCAAGCGGCCACTTTACGTTCTGCCCATGTAGAATACATAGCCATCAGCATAGTAAGAGCAAAAATCACTACGATGAACACACCTTTTTCTATAACAAATGTACTATCCATTTTTATGATTTATTTGTGTTAGTGTCCAATGGATTTGAGGCCATACTTATTTTTTTACGATCTTGGTCTCTACCCAAAAGAATATTTTTCTCAGTAGCTATTTCTACTTTTTCTAATTTTTGAGTGTAGTTATTTTGATTGATAACTGAATCTTTTTCAAATTCACGCGGTCCTTCAATTACCCAATCAGAAACTTCTTTTTTATCAAAACGGCAAGTGTTGCAAATGAATTCTTCAACTTCATGAAACTCATCTTTACGGCCAGTTACCCTTTGAATTTCTCCTCCAAACATCCAAACCGTTGTTTTACCGCAGCATCCGGGTGTTGTACATTCTCTGTGCGCATTATAAGGTTTGTTGAACCAAACTCTTGATTTGAATCTAAAAGTTTTATCAGTCAAAGCACCAACTGGACAAACATCAATCATGTTTCCAGAAAACTCATTAGTTATAGCTTTTGAAATACAAGTAGAAATATTAGCATGATCACCACGATCCATTACTCCATGAACACGATCGTCTGTCAATTGATCCGCAACTTGTACGCATCTTTGACATAAAATACAACGATTCATGTGCAACTGAATGTTTGGACCGATATCTTCTGGTTCAAAAGTTCTTTTCTCTTCAATAAAGCGGGATTCTGATTTTCCGTGTTCGAAGCTTAAGTTTTGTAAATCACATTCTCCAGCTTGATCGCAAATAGGACAATCTAATGGATGATTGATTAACAAAAATTCCGTCACCGATTTTCTTGCTTCCTGAACTCTTGGAGATGCTTTACTGGCGATTTCCATTCCGTCTTGACAGCCTGTTACACAAGATGCCATCAATTTTGGCATTGGCCTTGGGTCAGCGTCACTACCTTTGGTAACATCCACTAAACAGCAACGGCATTTACCACCGCTCCCTTTTAGTTTGGAATAATAGCACATTGCTGGCGGAACAACTTCTCCACCAATCATGCGCGCAGCCTGCAAGATCGTTGTTCCTGCTTCTACTTCAATTTCTTGACCGTCTATGGTTACTTTCATTGTCTGAAATTCTTTCTTTATACTATTTCTTTAGAAACTAAGTGCTTTACTTTTTCAAAAGGTTCAGCAACAAAATGGTCTCTGTTTTTTATTTTTTCTGGGAAACGAATATGATATTCAAATTCATCTCTAAAGTGACGAATCGCAGCAGCTACTGGCCAAGCTGCAGCATCACCAAGAGGACAAATTGTGTTTCCTTCAATTTTACTTTGAATGCTTAATAACAAATCGATATCTTCTTCACGTCCGTGTCCGTTTTCAATTCGGTGCAATACTTTTTCCATCCAGCCTGTACCTTCTCTACAAGGAGTACATTGGCCACAGCTTTCATGGTGATAAAAACGAGAGAAATTCCAAGTGTTGCGAACAATACAAGAGGTGTCGTTATATACGATGAATCCTCCTGAACCCAACATAGATCCAGTAGCAAAACCACCATCACTTAAGGATTCGTATGACATTAAACGATCCTCGCCTGCTGCGGTTTTATAAATTAAATGTGCTGGTAGAACCGGAACTGAACTTCCTCCAGGTACAAAAGCTTTTAAAGGACGATCAGAACTCATTCCTCCAAGATATTCATCAGAGTTCATAAATTCATAAACGCTTAGTCCCATTTCAATTTCATATACACCAGAGTTTTTGATATGCCCAGATGCAGAGATTAATTTGGTTCCAGTAGATCTTCCGATACCGATTTTGGCATAATCCGCCCCCGAATTGTTTACAATCCACGGCACAGCTGCGATAGTTTCTACGTTATTTACAACTGTTGGATTTGCCCAAAGTCCTGAAACTGCTGGGAATGGCGGTTTTATACGAGGGTTTCCTCTTTTTCCTTCCAATGATTCGATCAAGGCAGTTTCTTCACCACAGATGTAAGCTCCGGCTCCACAATGAACATGTAATTCTAAATCAAATCCAGAACCTAATATGTTTTTTCCTAAAAAGCCAGCTGCTTTAGCTTCGGCGATGGCTCTTTCTAATATTTTGTAAACCCACATGTATTCTCCACGAATGTAGATATATGAAAGGTTGGCACCCAATGCGTAACTGGAAGTAATCATTCCCTCAATCAATAAGTGAGGAATGTATTCCATCAAATAACGATCTTTGAAAGTTCCCGGCTCAGATTCGTCTGCATTGCAAACCAAATGTCTTGGTTTTCCTGATTTTTTGTCAATAAAACTCCATTTCATACCAGCAGGGAAACCAGCACCACCACGACCACGCAATCCCGAAGTTTTTACTTCTTCAACAACTTCGTCAGGGGTTAAGGTTTTTAGAGCTTTTTCTACAGAAGCATAACCGCCGTTTTGACGATACACTTCGTAGGTTTTGATTCCTGGAATATTGATTTTATCTAATAATATTTTTTGTGACATATTATTTATCGTGTAATATTATTTTATCGTCTTTACAATCAGCTATTAACTGATCGATTTTTTCTTTATTCAAATGTTCTTTGTAAAAATCACCCAATTGCATCATTGGAGCATAACCACAAGCACCCAAACATTCAACTCCTCTTACTTCAAAAAGACCATCTGCTGTAGGTTCTCCAACAGGAACGCCTAATTTTTCACAGGTGTAATCCATTAAATCTTCTACGCCGTTCAAGCAACAAGGTGAAGTTTGGCAAAATTCAAACATGTATTTGCCAATAGGTCTTTGGTTATACATCGTGTAAAAAGTTACTACTTCGTACACTTCTATAGGTTTGATATGTAAAATTTCGGCAACTTTATCTTGTAATTCAATGCTCAACCAATTATCGTGTGCATCTTGAACTTCGTGTAAAACGGGAAGTAAAGCGGACTTTCTTTTATCTTCAGGGTAATGACTGATTAATTCATTGATGCGGGACATCAATGCTTCAGTCATATTTATTTCTTGTTTGTAATGTGTTCTTTCCATTTTTATAATTTTTGCCGTAAAGGCTCCAAGTCACAAGTTTTTTAAATCTAAAATCTAAAAATCGTTAATCAGCAATCTAAAATCTTAAGCATCTAATTCTCCAGCAATAACATTTAAACTTGATAAAATAACAATCGCGTCAGATAACATAGAACCTTTAATCATCTCTGGATAAGCTTGATAAAAGATAAAGCAAGGTCTTCTGAAATGTAATCTATAAGGAGTTCTGCTTCCATCTGTTACTAAATAAAATCCTAATTCCCCATTTCCTCCTTCAACAGGATGGTAGATTTCTGCTACAGGAACAGGAACTTCACCCATTACAATTTTGAAATGGTATATTAATGATTCCATATTGTGATATACATCTTCTTTTGGAGGAAGATAGTATTCTGGAACTTCGGCATGGTATTCATTTCCTTCTGGCATTTTGTCCAATGCTTGACGGATAATGCTTAAACTTTCCCAAACTTCGGCATTTCTTACGCAAAAACGGTCGTAAGTGTCACCCGATTTCCCTACTGGAACTATAAAGTCAAAATCTTCATAAGAACTGTAAGGCTGTGCTACACGTACATCATAATCGACACCAGCTGCACGTAAATTTGGTCCTGTAAATCCATAAGCCATTGCTTTTTCGGCAGTGATGGCTCCAACATTTACAGTTCTATCAATAAATATTCTGTTTCTTTCGAATAAATTTTCAAATTCTTTCCAGGCAACTGGGAAATCTCTTAAAAAGTCATCTAGTTTTCTAAATGCTTCTGGTGACCAGTCTCTTTCGAAACCGCCAATTCTTCCCATATTAGTAGTAAGACGAGCTCCGCAGATTTCTTCGTAAATCTCGTATACTTTTTCTCTAAATTGGAAAACATAAAGGAATCCAGTGTAAGCTCCAGTATCAACACCTAGAATGGAATTACAAATCAAGTGATCAGTAATACGGGCCAATTCCATTATAATAACTCTTAGGTATTGCGCTCTTTTTGGAACTTCAATGTCTAATAATTTTTCTAATGTCATCCACCATCCCATGTTGTTTATAGGCGAAGAACAATAGTTCATTCTATCGGTAAGAGGTGTGATTTGGTAAAATGGACGATTTTCGGCAATTTTTTCAAAAGCTCTGTGGATGTAACCAATAGTTGGTTCAGCTTCAAGAATTCTCTCACCATCCATTAGCAAGATATTTTGGAAAATACCGTGTGTTGCAGGGTGTGTCGGACCTAAATTCAGAATGGAAAGTTCGCTTCCATCTTCATTGTGTCGTTCTTTGATTATTTTAGCATAGCGATGCTCTGGTGGTAATAATAGTTCTGACATTTATCTAATGTGAAAAATTATATTTATTTTTTTAGTTCTTGGTTGATTGTTGTTCTACCAAAATACCTGTCGTCTTTATCCGTTCTTCCACTGTCTTCCATAGGGAATTCTTTACGCATTGGGAAAGAAATCATTTCGTCCATATTCAAGATACGTTTCAATTGAGGATGTCCTATGAAGTTTATTCCATAGAAATCATAAGTCTCTCTTTCCATCCAATTGGAGCATAAAAAAATATTTGATAAACTTTTAATTTCTGGAGTGGTACCGTTTATGAAAGATTTAATTCGAATGCGTTTGTTTTCGTACCAATTGTGTAAATGATAAACAACAGCAAATTGTCTGTTTTCTTCATTGTCTGGATAATGTACTGCGCATAAATCAGTTAAAAAATGAAAACGTAAAACTGGATCATTTTTTAAAAAAAGGATAACGGCTGTAATGATATCCGAATCCACTTCAAATGTGAAAATATCTCTTTCTTGGTTAAATTGTAAAACCTTTGAACCAAAATTTTCGATTAACTTCTCTTGAATTTCTGTTGTCTCTAATGCCATTTTCTTATTGAATGTTGTAAGATGCCAATAATTCTTTGTATTCAGGTGAGCTTCTTCTTCTTACAGATTCGCTTTTTACTAATTCCTGCAGTTTCATAACGCCATCTACAATTTGTTCTGGACGTGGAGGACAGCCAGGGACATATACATCAACCGGGATTACTTTGTCTATTCCCTGCAATACGGAGTAAGTATCAAAAATACCTCCTGATGAAGCGCAGGCTCCAACAGCGATTACCCATCTAGGTTCGGCCATTTGTTCGTAAACTTGACGTAAAATAGGAGCCATTTTTTTAGAAATAGTTCCCATTACTAACAACATGTCTGCCTGGCGAGGAGAGAAACTCACTCTTTCAGATCCAAAACGTGCTAAGTCATAATGTGAAGCCATTGTTGCCATAAATTCGATTCCGCAACAAGAAGTTGCAAATGGTAAAGGCCAAAGAGAATTGGCACGCGCTAATCCAACAACGTCATTCAGTTTTGTCGCGAAGAATCCTTCTCCAACAACACCTTCTGGCGGGGCAACCATATTTACTTTTGAATCACTCATTTTGTTTTTTTATTTTGAATGTTGAATTTTAAATTTTTGAATGTTTCAATTAGTTTATAATTCAACATTTATAATTTAAAATAATTTTATTCCCATTCTAAGGCTTTCTTCTTGATGATATAGAAAAAGCCAACTAAAAGCAACATCATAAAGATAACCATTTTTATCATTCCTTCTATTCCTAACTCTTTGAAATTCACTGCCCAAGGGTATAAAAATATTACCTCGACATCGAAAAGCACAAATAAGATAGCAACTATGAAGTATTTTACTGAAAAAGGGATTCTTGCATTTCCCACAGATTCAATACCGCATTCGAAGTTTTTATCTTTATTTTCAGACAATCTTTTTGGTCCTAATTTACCAGAAATAATGATCATACCTACAACAAATCCTACAGCTAAAACAAGCTGCATAAAGACTGGGATATAGTTTAATTGTTCGGATTGCATAATTATCAAATTTTGCTTTAAATTAAGTTACAAAGATAGCTTTAGTGTATTTAAAACACAAGTTTTGTAACAGATTTAGTGGAAACATTAACTTAATACAATCCTAATTTTTATTGATTATAAATAATGTTTAAAACTCTGTTTTCTGGCATAGGCACAAAAAAAAACGTTCCGATTATATCGGAACGTTTTTTAGACGTTTTTGCAATAAAACAGTAAGCGATTTTTATGCTTAAAGTACTGCTACTTTAGCAGCAACTTTACCTTTTCTTCCTTCTTCTTCTTCATAGCTAACTCTGTCACCTTCGCGTAATTCTTCCGCGTTGATTCCTGATGCATGAACAAAAATGTCTTTTCCTGTTTCTTCGTCTGTAATGAATCCGTAACCTTTAGATTCATTGAAAAATTTAACTGTACCTGTACGCATTGTAATAGTAATAATAATTTATAAT
>CAUPKA010000014.1:0-105312 GCA_963511725.1 uncultured Flavobacterium sp. | reverse complement strand
TGTTACGAATACTTGTAATAAGATGAATACCATCAATAAAGAGAATTTTGGTTAACTCTTTAGAAATATATCCTTTGTCTGCGAAGAGTTTTCCAAATATATCTTTCAAAAAATTATCATTTTTCAGAGGTTCCCTGTCGTCAACATTAGCTTGAAACTATTCTTTTTTTTATGCAATTTTTTATCTAAAATTATTAATCGAACTCAGGTTAATAAGCCTGAACTTTTTCTTCCTGACTGCTCATGACAAAAGGCCCTTCTGCTGCAATAGGTTCAATAAAAGCAAATCAATGGTAGCTTGTATAGTGTTTTTATGTCTATTTCTCCTGAATTTCTGTCAAATTCTAATATTTTGTCATTTGCAGAAACAACCGTCCCACTTAGCCATTTGGCTAATGGAGACGGACTTCCTGAAAATGGTTTGCCAATAAAACTTTGAAGTAATTAAAGTTTTTTGTTTTCATCTTATGCCTTATTAACTGCTTTTAAAATGACACTTTCAAAAGTATTATATAAAAATTGCTGTAACGTAAGGATCATTGATGTACCTTTTCCAACAGGATAACTAAATTTTGGGTTTTGGGAATTAATGATTTTAATTATGGCATCGGCAACAGCAATTGGACCTGGTGCTTTTTGGAGTTCATCGCTGTAGTAAGTGTGAACTTTTTGCCTGAACGTATCATAATCCTCAATATTGCCATAGGTTGCCACAGCGTTGTCAAAAAAATTAGTTTTGTGAACCATAGGCTCCACCATACTAATTTTGATATTGAATTGATTTACTTCAAATCGTAATGATTTAAAATATCCCTCCAAAGCGTGTTTGGATGCTGAATAGAAACTATAGTTGGGATGTCCAATTAGACCCAAAAATGAACCAACAGTAATTATTTTACCTTGCTTTAGCTTTCTCATATTTGGGAGCAGTGCTTTTGTAAGCTTTACTGTACCCCAAAAATTAGTTTCAAATTGTTCCAATCCTATTTTTGTTGGTGTTTCTTCAGCAAGACCCGTAACAGCATAGCCAGCATTATTGACTAAAACATCCAGTTTTTCTATTTGAGTAAAAAGTTCTTTAGTAAAAGAGTTAATCGAATCATCATCAGAAATATCCAGACGCAATAATTTAAAAGGAACTTTATCCTTGTGTTTTTCCTGCTCACGGCTAGTTCCAATTACGTTAAAGCCTAATTCAAAAAGGTTAGTGGCTAATTGAAGTCCAAAACCTGTTGAAGCTCCTGTTATTAAAATGGTTTTTTTCATCTTGAATCTTATTAAATGTTTTTATAATTTATTTATCAATTTCGATAGTTGGAGGAATCAATTTGTACATTACAGGTGTTACAATTCTTGAAAGAATTGTAGAGCTTATCAATCCTCCGATTAATACAATTGCCAATGGAGAAATTTGAGGGTTGGAATTTAATGCTAGAGGAATCAAACCGCAGATTGCTGTAATTGATGTTAAAACTACTGGAAGAAAACGAGTTTCACCAGCAATAGCAATTGCTTCATCAATAGACTTGCCTTCTTGTCTTAATTGGTTCGTAAAATCGACCAAAAGGAGAGAATTTTTTACCTGTATTCCAGACAATCCGATGAAGCCAATAATAGCCACCAACGACATTGGGTTTCCTGTTGCTAATAAAAATAATACCCCTCCAAGAACTCCTAATGGAATAATGGATAGTACGATAATGATTCCTTTAAATGTTTTAAATTGAAGCAATAAAACAGCGATGAATAAAAACGTACTCAATATAATTACAGAAAGAAAATTACCTCCCAAAGCATCACCTTCTGATTCTTTTTCTCCCGAAAGTTTGTAATAATATCCTTCTGGCATTTTTAATTTATCCAACTTCGGAATAATATCTACCAATAAATCATTGGCATAAAAACCTTTTGCAGACATAGCCGAAACTTTTGAAAAGCGTGATTTGTTAAAGTGATTGATGGTTGTAGGTGCTGTTTCAAAAGTTATTGTTGCAATTTGATTAAGTGCAATTGGAGTTCCTTGTACATTATTTACATACAAATTTTTTAATACATCCAGTTTAGAAAACTTATCTCTTGGGAGTGTAATAGTTACATTTCTTGCATCTCCGCGGTCATCTATGTAATCACCTACGGTTAATCCTGCTACAGCTAGTCGAATTACTTTGTCAACCTCACTTGTCAACACGCCAAGTGTTCTTGCTTTTTCTTTATTAATTTTTACTTTGACATCGGTTTTATAGATATTCAACTCGTTGTTGATGTAAACTGTTCCTTTCTGATTTCTTAAAATAGTTTCTACTTGAGAGGATAGTTTGCGTAAAACTTCCTGATTTTCGCCAAATAATCGGACAACAATATTGGCTTCCAATGGTGTTCCTTGTTCAAAATCTTTTACTTCTACTTTAGCATAAGGCATTGTTTTGAATTTTTCATGCAATTTATCAATTAAAGCTGTTTTTTCAGTAGGTGTAGCTTCGTCTTCCAACTGAACGAAAATCTGGGCAAAATCAGATTTTCTATCTTGCGGATGCACGTTGTAATAAATCTGCGGATTTCCTTTTCCAACATTTGAAGTATAGTACACAATGTCTTTGTGGTTTTTCAATTCTGCTTCCACAATTTTTGCAACTCTGTCACTCTCCGAAATATTGGATTGAAGTGGCGTTTTAATAGTGATAAGAAACATTGGTTTTTCTGAATTTGGAAACAATTTAAACCCGGTTGCAGAAAACAGTCCAAAAGCAATAACACTTAAAAACACGGAAATAGCAATCGTAGTTTTTGGAAATTTTAAAGCTTTTGGCATAATATCCCTGTAACTTCTGGTCAGGATTTTTTGCAAATACTGCAGAAAAATGTTTCCTTCACCGTGTTCGTGTGTTTTTAGAAATCTACTTCCAAGGAATGGAACTAATGTTAACGCTACAATCATAGAAGCTAATACACTTGTGATAACCGCCATAGGCAAACTTCGAATGAATTCACCTGCCATATCAGGAAGAAAAACCAGCGGTAAAAAGGCAATAACCAGAGTTGCCGTGCAGCCAACAACAGCAATTCCTATTTGCTTTGTCCCCATCAGAACGGCTTCCATTTTTGTATGACCTTCTCTTAGCCAGCGCTCAATGTTTTCGACAACCACAATACTGTCATCCACCAACAACCCTAAAGCAACCACCAATCCAACAATACTTAATTGATTTAATGAATACCCTAAAGCATTCATTGCAATTAATCCTAAAGCCAATGATAAAGGTATGGATATCATAACGATAAGGGATGCTCTTGAACCTAAAGGAACCAATGTAATAATAACCAATAGAATGGCCAATGCAAAGTCAAAACCTAAATGTCCCAAACGTTTTGATACCATATCGGCTTGGTCAAAGTTCTTTATTAGTTTGATGTTAGCAGGCAAGTCTTTAGAGAATGCATCAACTATCGGTAAATACTCTTTCTGAACATCACTAATGTTTACATTGTCCTTCATTCCGGCAGTAACCAAAACGCATCGGTGTCCATTAATTCTTGTAATATGATGCACTACTTCAGACTTGTAGCTTACTTCGGCTACATCTTTCATATAGATGATTTTTCCGTTGGCATTGTAAACAACCGTATTGGCAACATCTTGCGCATTTTTGAATTTACCGCTTGTTTTTACATTAAATACTTTGGTATCCAAATCAATACTTCCGCCAGGAATATCAGCAGCTTCACTTTGTAAACTTCCCATTACTATATTCAATGGGATTCTTAATTGTGCCAATTTTTCTAAATTCAAATCCACACGAATTTCCTGTTCTGGAATTCCAGCGTATTCGACGTCTTTAAGATTGGTTATTTTTTCAATCTTTGTCTTTAATTTGTCCGCTTCATCACGCAGTTTTTTATCAGACGCATTTTCCGAAACCAAGGCTATCTGAAGAATATTAACATCAGCAGATGAAATTTTTTCAGTTTTAATCTGATAAATATCTTTAGGTAATTCACTGCTTTTAAGGGCATTCATTTCGGTAGAGATTTCCTGATATTTATTGTCAACATCAACTCCGTATTTGAATTTTACCTGAAAAGCGGCTACACCATCTTCTACGGTAGTCAAGATTTTATCGATATTCTCCAGTCCGTAAATTTTATTTTCAATAGGTTTTACAACCTGTTCCTCCATATCTTTTGGACTCGTACCAGGATAAATAACTGTAATCAAGTATTGTGGCGGATGCGTTCCAGGGTCTTCTGCTCTAGGCATAGTGAATAAGGTAAGAACCCCTACTACAGCGACTAAAAGAGCTAGAATCAGTGTAAACTGATAATTCTTAACTGAAAAGTTTGTTATCTTCATAATGGGGATTATTTAATGATTTTAATCTTTGATTCTTCATTTAGATAGGCACTGTTGGAAATAACTATTTGATCAGTTTTCTGCAGGCCTTCTTTGATGTACACCGTTTTATTTTCAAATTTAAAAATGGTAACAGCTTGTCTTTTTACTTTGCTGTTTGATACTATGAATACAAAGGCTTTGTTGCCATCCGCTTCGATAAGTGCATCGTACGGAATTGTGATTACATCTTTTGTAGTATCGGTATGTATTTCTGCTTTTCCAAACATACCTACTGCTGGTTTGCTGGTTTGCATATCCAGTTTTAGCTCTACCTGAAAAGAACCCAAAGCGGCATCTGCGGACTGTGACTTCCGGAAAACAAAGGCATCAAATTGTTTTTCAGGATATCCATCAAGGGTAACGGCTGCTTTTTGACCTATTTTTACAGCTGCCCATTCTGTATCCGTCAAACCAATTTTTAATAAGTAATTATTGTTGTGGGATGTTTCATTTATTGCCAAAATAGGGGAACCTGCTCCAGCCACTTCTCCTTCATTTGCTATTTTATGAGCTATAAAGCCATCTGAAGCGGCATATATTTTTGCATAACGGGCATTAAAAGCAACAGCATCTTTTTGTTTTTTTGCAATGTCAAGACCTGTTTTTGTATTTTGAAGCTGTTCCAAAGTGTACACACTATCTTTGTACAGATTATTGGCTCGTGTGTATTCTCGTTCGTGTTTTTTTAAATTTAAATCGGCTTGGTTCAAATCTGCATTAATTTCTGTTTGATCCAAAGTCGCTAAAAGTTGTCCTTTTTTGAAAAACTGACCTTCTTGTATGTAAATACGATTTACTACACCACCAATTTTAAAGGAATAATTGGCATCGTTTTCTGTTGTTACTAAACCCGATGCACTTATATTACTTGTAAGTGCCAAAGTTTGAACTGTTGCTGTTTTAATTGAAATAACATCTGATGTTTCAAATGTGCTATGCTCTTTTTTTTCTTCTTTACAAGCATGAAAAACAGGAAAGGCTAAAAGGCATATTGCTATTAATTTTTTACTCACAAGTGTAAAATTATTTTTTAGGTGTTCGTGAATCTTCGATTTCATAATTATTGTTTTTTTTGATTTATTTTAAAGTAAAAGTTGCATTGGCTCTTTCTAATTCGGCAAAAGCAATCCAGGAATTATAAAGAGATATATTAGTATTGAGTTGTGCATTTACCCACTGATTTTGAGCATCTAAAAGTTCAATGTAGATGGCTTGCCCTTCTTTATACATTTTGGATATATCCTCATTGTATTTTTTTGCTGATTGTTTTTGGTTTTTATCGGCATTGAACTGTTCTAAAGCTGATTTTAAATTATTTTGCGAAACCTGAAACTGGAGTAATAATTGTTGCTTTACATTATCGGTTTGAGAGTTTAATTTTTTGCTGTCTTCTTCCACTTGTTTGAGCTTATATTTGTTCTTATTTCCCGAGAAAATATTCCATTCTAAACCAACACCAGCAAAGTAATATCTGGATTGTTTGTCCACTTCAAAATCAAAATCCTGAAAGCCAAAATCTGCAAAACTGTTTAATTTTGGAAACCAGTAGGATTGTGTCAGCTTTCCAAGGTTGCCATTAATGTCTTTTGCCAGACTTAATTTTGAAAGCTCTTCTCTGTTTTGGGTATTCTCGCTGACCATTAGATTGGGCAGGTTATCATTCTCTGGATCGACCTCGATTTCGGTATCTAGTTTTTGATTGAGCAGGAAATTAAAATAGGTCTTTGCATTACTGCTTAGTTGTTTTGCTGATTCCAGATTAGCTTCAATGCGAATAACTTCATTATCACTCCGCAAAACTGCTGTGCGGTTTATTTTGTCATTTTTATATAAAGATTGGTTCACTCTTTGATTTTCCTTAACCAGTTTTAAAGCATCCTGATAAATTTTAATTCCCTCAATTGATTGCAGGTATTTGTAGTAGGCTATCTTTATTTCTTTGACTAACTCTCTTTTGTATATTTCAAGTTCTATTTTTTGCATCGAGCTTTGTTGGCTCTTAATCCTCTTGTTGTAGATAATTTCATAATTCAATAAAGGCATTGTTGTATGAATTCTGGCATCGTAAAAATTATCCGGATTTATTAAAACGGATTGGTTTTGTAATGACGGAAAAGCGTTCGAATTTGTAATTTGATTTAAGGTGCTGTACACCGGATTCAGCATATCTCCAATAGGAATGTCTATAGTACGTCCTCCATCTGCAACAGTATAGTTTGCATTCAGTGATACTGTTGGATAAAAAAGGCTCTTGGCTTCTTTTAAAGCCCAAATACTCTTGTTTATATCAAAATTGTGCTGTTTTATAACTTCATTATTTTGAAGTCCAATTTTAATATAATCGTCTAGTTTATTTTGTGAATAACTGCTTATTCCAAAACATAGAAACAGATAACTTGCTACTTTAATTTTCATACTTATGCATTGTTTATTTAGTGAACTATGTTCATTTTTTTAATCAAAAAAAAACTATAACTTTTCTATTATTTTTAAATACTCATTATACCCATCATAAAGAATAGTATCGGGCTTATTAAACTTAACACCTTTTGTTCTTTGGCGTATTTCAAGACAACACATTCCGTGTACTAAACTCCAGATCATAAATGCCAAAGGTTCTGATAAATGCCCTTTGAAATGCCCTATGCTCATACACTCTTCAACTGTCTTTTTTAAGGCTCCAAAAGTACCAACACCTTCATTCCATTCCTCTTTTTCAGAATTCTCAATATATTCCATCGGTGCTTTAACATTAAACATCAAATCATACATTTCCTGATTTTCTAGGGCAAATTTTATATAGGTAAATCCCATTTTTCTCAAACGCTCCATTGGATTTTCAATAGTGAATAACTCATTAAAATATCCACCCAATTCCTGAAAACCAATAGAATGCAAATCGTGTAAAATAGTATTTTTATCTTTAAAGTGTAAATACACCGTACCCACGCTATAATCGATTTCATCCGCAATATTTCGGATGGTTGTTTGTTCGATTCCTCTTTCTAAAAAGAGTTTTTTTGCTCCTTTTAAAATGAGTGCTTTTAATGCTTCTTTTTCACGTGCTTTTCGTTCTGCTGTACTCATAAAATTAATATTCTTTGCAAATGTATGTTTTTTTAATGAACTACGTTCATTTTTTGTAATTATTTTAAAAAAGTACATGATATAAGTTAAAATTAAAACACAGCAATTATAAAAATTAACGTGTTTTTTGAAGCAAATCTTTATGCTGTATTTGGGATTAATGTAACAATACAACCTTATCATGATGACCAGGAAAACCTAAAGTGGCTTTTTTGTAGAGTAATAAGTGTAAATCCGTTCTTAATAGAATATTATGTCTACACAGAAACCACAACAGATGCAACGGTGGATGATAGAATCGTAAATGATTTTTATTCATTTAGTTTGGATGCATTATATAGACCGCATGGAGTGGAGGAATTTTCAAAACAGAAGATTGGAGTTTACTAATCTATATAACTGGGGGGCATGATTTACTAAGGAGTCATCGAGAAGAAGGCTGCTTAAGCAGGCAGGGGTAAATATTAATTTATGGCAGACTGCTTTTTATCAAGCATTACTAAATAATCTAGACTTTATTAATGGGCACTTTATAGAATTATAGCTATGGAGTGCAGCTATCTTACAATTTTTTAAACTATATTTTGCAGTTCTGTTGGCAATTTATGATTTATTTTTCTTGATCTTTAATTCAAACGGGGCGTATATTTTGTCTGGATTCACAAAACAAATATTTTTCAAAGGGGTCTTTATAAGCCAAACTTATTGTATATGCAGGTAAATTCATAAAAATAACAATGTCTCAGGAGTATATTTCAGTCATCAGGATAAAGATATTTTAAAAACTAAATTAGAAGAAATGTTGTGCTGGCATAGATTTTTTTGCTATTAATCTTTGCTTAATTATAGAATTACAAGCAGCTGTATTAAATTGGAATGGCTTGTACATATTATAATGTCTTGTGGTATGAGAGACGGAAAAACCGAAGTAACTTCGGTTTTTCCGCTTTTAGGATTTTACAGTTTTTTGCTTTTTCCTTTTTTCATTCTTGAGCGAATCTGATAAAGGTTTCTTTTCATCAAACTGAGGATAATTTTATGATGTTTTGAATTGTTATTTTTCAGACCGCGGCACTGTGTTATTTCCATTTTGAAAAGGGAAACTTCTATAGTTTCAATGGGTCTTTCATCAATGCGGGCAGAGAACAGCAGGGAATCTCTCTTTTTGAAATATTCGTTGGTAAATACGCAGTGTTTCAAGCTGTCGCCTTCTTCCATAAATTCAGTTACATTTTCTAGTACCGAAATAGTGATTCCTGCCTCTGAAAAACAAAGCCCGAAAAACTGCTTTTTTTCCTCACTTAAGTTATTTCCTGGTAAATTATAACGATTTTACGAATTTTTCAGATGAACAGTCATTTGAAATGAACGGATTAAAAGTTAAGGTAAAAGATTTATATGTTTTAAATGTGAAATAGTCAATGAGTTTAAGCCTTTTTTAGGTTCTAAAAATCTTGAAATAATAAAGGCTTATTTTGACAAAGATTTCTATTTGCACTACTCAAATTTATTATTGAGCTTAGACAATTTTCCCAATGCAAAAATTACTGACAATAATAAATTTTTAAATCATTTTGTTTCAAAAGTCGATGCCGAAAAATTTGTAAAAGCATTTAATGATTTTAGTAATGAAATCAACTTTCAAGGTTTTTTATCAAGATTTGTATTAAATACAGTACTAAAATTTTTTAAAGAGGAAGTGACAAAAGAGGAATTTCACTTCTAGAAGCCATCATTCTTGTTTTACTAATATGGACCAATGAGTCCCAAAAGCCATATTTATAAGGAACCATAATCAGTAAATCGGCATTTATTTGGGTTATTTCATCCTGAATGGCTTTAACTATTGCATTAGATGCTACTGTTTTATAATTATAATTTGTTCCATTTAATCCATCTGCAAAATGTTCTATTACTTTCGCTTCTTTTTGCTCGTTATCCAACTCATTAAGCTTGTTGCTCACATGAAACATTTCTATAGTTGCGCCTAATTGGACAGCAATATTTTTCACCTTCTGCAGTATAGTTTTATGTACACCACGGGTAATATCGCACGCAAAAAGTATTGTTTTCAACCCTTTATATTTAGCATTAAGAGGAACTGCGAGCACTGGAAATTTAAGTTTTTGCAAAGCTGCTGTAGTGGTATTGCCCAGCAAATCCTGCTCTATTGAATCTTTTAACATCCCCATAACAACAATTTCAGCTTGAGTAGCATCGATTGTCTTTTGAAGCTGATTCTCAAAATCTCCCATTTTCAAAATCGGCGTTACTTCAATTTTATAATCCTCAGAAAGTTTCTTTGCCATGTCTGAGAGTTTCTTAACACTGGCTGCCTCTAATTGATCTATTGAAGAAGACTGCGCTCGCGCATTAAGCGCATGAATAGAAACATGATATAGGTGGAATAAAATAATTTTAGCTCCTGTATCAGCAGCAAAATGAGAAGCATAAGCTGCAGCATTGCTGGCTTCTGGTGAATAATCTGTGGCAACAAGTATTGTTTTCATAAATATATTTTTTTATAATTGATATGATTAATCTGAGAGTGAAATTTTCTTTATAACAAAAAAAGCTTTTACCTCTACAAAGATACCAAACGTTCGGTATCTTTACAATTTTAAACTTTTAAAATTTGGAATATTTTATGATAAAAGGTGAAAAGAACCTATTTTTATCATGAATAGTCCTAGAATTAAAATAAATAAGCAGTCTGCACCACATAATATAAAATGCCATGAATAATTATAAGAAGAAAAAAGATCCAATTGAAAGCCGAAAACTAATTTTAGAAACGGCTGTTGAATTGGCAAATACGTACGAACTCAGCCAGATCTCATTTGATGCTCTTTCAAAAAAGTGCGGTCTCAGTAAAGGCGGTATTATTCATCATTTTCCAACCAAAGAATCTATTTTTGATACCCTTTTCAATGAAAATTTCGAAGAATACAAAAATTGGGTTCAAGAAGAACTAAAGGCGGAAGATTTGCCCAATCCGGCTATAGCACTTCTTAGAATTACCCTAAGAAAATGTAATGACGAAAGCTATCGCAAACTGATGAAAGTAATCTATAAATGTTTAGTGAACAACGAACAATACTGCCAGCTATGGAATGAATGGTTTTCAGAATGCATAATCAAAGATTTGGACGAAGACAGCGAAATCAAAACATTATTAGGTTCTATTGTTGCTATTGGAATATGGAACATGAATACATTGGGATTATACAAAATAGAAACACAAAAAATGAATAAAATAATGAATTTATTACCAAAATAGTTCTTTGCTTTAATCTCCAAGGCTCTACGAAGTATCACAATTCTTTCAAGGATGCTAAGCAGCCTGTGCTACGGAATTATTTTTTGAGGAAGTATTGAGAAAAAAGAACGAGTAGATTGGCTTATTTTATTATGGTTAATGGCATGATGATAATGAAATCAGTTTTAATACATATTTTTGTAAAAACAAACCATTGAGTAGCATCGAAACAGTTACAGCCGCTATTTTGACTTTATAAAATGAGGGTTTAATTTGCTGAAATTTTAGCATTAACATAGAATGTAATGGATAAATTAGTCAATGATATAAAAGCTTTAATAGATAATTTTAATACAGCATTGGAACAGCATCTTCCTGCCTTAGAAAAGGAAGTGAACCAAATCATCAGCGAAAAATGCACCAATAATAATACCATCGAATATTTGCTGGACAGTTTGCTGTCATTGACAATGCACGGTGTTGGCGATGCCTTATTCATCAAGTTAGTAGACTATTACAAAACAGTTGATCCCGAAGGAGCACTTTTTTATTGGAATGAGTATGACAGCAAGGAGGAATGAATATAATTTTAACGAAGTCCAGCCTAAAAAATGCCGCCGTATTATCAAGACAATTTAATGAGACTTATTTCAAGATTTTAAACTGACACAAAATGAACAATGATATAGAAATCTATAAAGGCTTATTAACCAGCATCAAGAATAGAGTCCGTCAAGGACAGCTAAAAGTTAATCTTACTGCCAATGCTGAAATGCTGGCAGCCTATTGGGACATTGGCCGGATGATTCATTTGTAGCAACAGCAAAAGGGCTGGGGAAAAGGCATCATCCCAAAATTGGCTGTCGATTTAAAGAATGAACTCGCTGAAATAAAAGGATTTTCGGTAAGAAATATTCAGATGATGGTTCAATTTTTTAATGAATATCAGGAGCTGATTTCAATTGGGAAACTATCGTTGCCGAATTAGAAAATGATACAAATACGCAGCTGCCCGTTGCGCATTTAGACGATACTGCAATTGCGCAACTAACAGTAGCGCAATTAGAAATTACTAATCAGCAATTAATTACAAAAATTGGCTGGGCACACCATATCATTTTAATTCAAAAATTAAACAGGATAAGCCAGCTTATATAGCAACAATGTACACGCTAAACTTAAAAAATTATAATGGAAAAATATTTACGACAATTAATTTCAATAGAATTTGATGATAAGAAAGATATCTTTAGCGGTTTTCTTATCGATTGGACTGAAGATTGGATTTTACTGAAAAACAATCCTGTTGATTTTATCATTGATGGCTATACAATCTTAAAAAACAAGAATGTAAAGTCAATTATTCAGGATAAGGATCATGAATTCACCGAAAGAGTGATAAAGCTTAAAGGTTTAAAAACAAGCGCGGCCGAAATAATTCCGCTTACGGATCTGCCGTCAATCATAAATTTTCTGGCAGACAGATATGAGATTTTTCAGATTGCAAAAAAATCAGATAAAGCAGTTTATCTCGGAAAGCTCATAGAACTTAATGATGAAGAGCTGGTAATTGATTTTATGGGAACCGAAGGCGAATTTGATGGCGAGATGAGTTTTAAGCTCGACAAAATTAGAGTTATAGAATTTGATACGGATTATATCAATTCCCTGAAACTAGTTGTCAATGAAAAGTAAAAATCCTGGTTGTACTTTGCTTTTCGATACGGTACTCAAGATAAGTAATTTGTTAAATACTACCAAGGACTATTTTTCTGTCATAAGAATTGACCGAGCAGTTTCCTTGTAAACAGTGACTTCTGGAGAAGCTATTTTTACTGGTAAATGAATTATTTCGTTAGCAGTTTCGATTTTCTTATCGTGAAGATTTCTTTTAGAATAAAATTGTAATAAATTATTGCGTGGCTCAAATCTAGATGGTTCTATTCCGATATTCATTTTCAATAATTGTTCGGTTCTATGATAGTTTTTTTGTTTTAAATACAAATCAGCAAGAGCAATATTTGCTTTTGGAATTGGATCTTTTAAAACTGAGTTTTCCATCATTTCTAAACCTAATTTTGGATCTCCCTCTTGGTACTTTTCATAGTCAACTTTGAACTCAATAAAAGGATCTTGTTGAATAAAACGCAAATCAGAGTCACTTAATTTATAGTAAATCTTTTGATTTGTTCCTTCTGCAATAGTTTTAAAACTTGATAAGAAACACGTTTTTTTGTAAAAAACTACTATAGCAAAACAACTTATTCCAATCAAAAACAAAGCAAAGAATTTAATCATATAGCTGTTTCCATTTTTAAATATTGGTTTTGCTGCTTTACCATCAACTGCCAAAATAGCTAAAGCAAAAACAACGTAAATCATCGCATTTGGATTATAAATAACTGAGGTAAAAATTGCTAGGAAACAGAATGTCGCTATTAATACCAAACCAAATCTGGTTTTTGGGTTAAGAGCAGTATTTTTAATTATAAAAAACAGTATTAAGGCTATCAATATAAAACCAATAACCCCAATTTCAAAAATCACCTGCAGATAATCATTAAAAGCCAATGGAACATAGTTGCTTACTTTTATTTCTTCCCATGGATGATTTTTGTCTAAGAAATAATGAGCTTTAGCAGTATTATAGATGTCGCTAAAATTAAAAATTCCATGGACAAAAATAAGCTTTTCTTGAATTTTTAATAATGTGATTTTACGAATAAAGGCTCTTCCATCCACCGAATCCGGATTCATTTTATACAAAAAAAACAAACTAGAAATTCCAATACATAAAATATCGGAAAAGAGGCCAAGAGCTTTTATTTTATGATGTTTAAAAAATGAAATACTTTTTTCGGATGTGCCAAAAAGAATTACAATTGCAACACATAAAGCCAGCCATGAAGCTCTGGATTCTGTCAGATATAGTACATATAGCATTGGTATTGCAGACAAAACCAGAAATAATTTGAAAATATTATTTTTCGGAAATTGTAAAAAAAACAAATACAAAACAGTAATTAAACCCAGCATAATATTGACACCCAGATAATTTGGGTTTATGAAGGTGCCTACTATTTTAAAAAAATCATTACCAGATTTTACAGCGTCAAATTGCTGTAATAGTCCAATAATAGATTGTATAGAGCTACAGATCCATATCAGAACCAGTGTAAAATCGAATAGTTTTTTTTATTTCCAAAACTCCATCTAAACAAATAGAATAGTACAATGTAACCTGAAAAAATGCAAAACTCATTGTACAAAAATCCAAAATAAGAATAGCAGTAATAATGAAAAATACAATAGGACAGAAAAATGAAAAAACAAACATCAACAATATCAATTTTCAATAATTTGATTCTTAAAAAAGTTTTACAAACTCAAGATTCAGATCGGTAAATTCAATATCTGAAGTATTAAATTTGAATTTAATAAAAGCTGTTAAATGGTTTTTAGTAATAGTAAAGCGGTCAAGCGTTCCTTTAGCATATCCTTTTCCCAACAAGGCAGTCATTTCCTCGTTGTGTTTTTTAAATTCTTCTAATACTTTGATCCTCGGTTGTACTTTCCCCAAAACATGATCCATGATTTTTTCAGCGGTTATGATTTTACCGCTGTACATCATTTCTGTTTTTATTTCATTAATCTTTAGCGTGAGTGAATCCAAAAAGAAGTTTAAAGACTTTGCATCTTCTTTGGATCCGACTGCTCTTTCTGTTTTTTGATCCCATCTGGAATATTCCCATTTGCGTTTGGTGGATGCTTCCTTTGGAATTCCGTCTACTGTAATTCTAAAGTACACGGTTCTAATTTTTCTGTCATTACTGGTTATTTTCATAAAGAAAACTAACCCAAAACTGCTCTCTAACATAATTCAACTTTTTAGATTAATAAATGTAGAATTATAGCATCAAAAAAACAATTCGTTAACCTCGTTAACCCCGGTATTTATAAGGGTTTAGTTCAATTTCTGTGGCAGTTTTTCTTGCCAGACAAAAGTGCCACGATTCTGCCATAGAAATTTTGGGCGTTTTTATAAAGATTGAAAAGTGCCTAAAATGAAAAAAACCTGCGAATCCTTGGATTTGCAGGTTTTACCACGTTTTTTAGGGGTTTTTGAAAAGATTGAAAAAGCTACCTTTTTACTTCTTTTACCCTTTTTGTGGGGAGAGCAGGATTCGAACCTGCGAAGTTCACACAGCAGATTTACAGTCTGCCCTCGTTGGCCGCTTGAGTATCTCCCCAGGCCTTATTTGGTAACGCTTATTGCGTTATCCGGGTGCAAATATAGAGACTGTTTTTAGTTTTACAAACTTTTTTTGCACTTTATTTTAATATTATTTTTAATGCATTGGGAGTGAATAAAATAAAAAATCTCCACAAGGGAGATTTTTTATTTTATGATACTAAAAAGGGTTATTTTTCTAGTAATTCTATGATTTTTGCTTTAAGTTCATCACCTCTTAAATCTTTGGCAACTACATTTCCTGATTGATCAAGAATGAAAGTTGCTGGAATTGATTCAACTTTGTATTGCTTTGCGATTGGATCTTCCCAGCCTTTAAGATTCGAAACTTGTGTCCAAACCAATTTGTCTTTTGCAATAGCTTCTTTCCATTTTGTAGGATCTTCATCTAAAGAAACACCAATTATATTAAGACCTTTAGAATGCAGTTCATTATAAATAGCAACTACATTTGGATTTTCTCTTCGGCAAGGACCACACCATGAAGCCCAAAAATCAACAATTGTTACTTTTCCTAAACTTTCTTTAAGGTTAATTGTTTTGCCTTGTGGATTAGGAGCAGAAAAATCTGTTCTTCATTTAGCTACTGGCGCAGCTGGAACAGCAGCAGAGCCAACAGAAGGAAGTTTTAATGCGCCAATTTTAGTTTTTACAGCTTTACCATGTTTAGAGTTTTTCAAAGCCTCATCTAAATTATTAAACATAGTTTCAATTTTTTTAGAATCTACTGACGGGTCATTACTCATTCCTTCAATAATTAATACACTGATAAATGCTTTTGGATGCGCATTTGCATAATCAACATATTTTGATTTTGAAGTAGTACCAATTTCAGTTTGAATTTTTGTATATTCTTTCATTAAACCATTGATAGTTGCTGTATCTTTAGTTTGTTGAGCCATTTGCATTTTTTGCATATTAGCTGTTTGAAAGTCCATTAAAGGTTTTTGAATTTTTGTAATATCTTCGTTAAATTTCACGTACTCATCATTATTGTAAGTGCCTGAAATTTTAGATTTTTGAATAGTATCTTTGTTTACTACAACTGTAATATCTCCGTTTTCTAAGATAAATGGAATTTTACCTTGTGCTCCTTCAATTTGCAATGTATGAAAAGATGGTTCAGTTGCTTTTCCTTTGATTTCAAATTTTCCGTTTTCTATTTTTACTGTATCTACAGCAATTAATCCCATTCCTTTCTCATCTTGAGTTTCTAGGATAACTGTTTTTCCATTTTCAAATCCAGTAGCAGTTCCTGAGATAGTGTATTTGTCTTTGCTACAAGAAGTAAGTAAAGCTGTAGCGGTAAGAAATAAAATAATTTTTTTCATTTTTATTAGTTAATTGTTTTTAAGATTACAAAAGTATTTAAATTTATAAATTAACAATAACTTTAGTCCCTAAATTTATGTTATAATTTTTCATCTTTTTAAGTCGTTTAAAAACTCGAAAAGATTCTGTTTATGATTTTTTGACTATCAAATATTAGTCCAAATCACTACTGATAAGTGAGCCTTTTAAAGTTATAGGTAATTTTGTTTTAATGATTTATATTTTTTTTAGGAATCATATTCACAAAGATGCGATTCAAGATGTTCTATTTCATTTAGAGTAATAGTAATATCTAAATTTACGGTTCTTAAATCTTTGTGTAAATGTGTACAAATAGGATTTGATTTTAATTTAAAATCAATTTCGGCTTCGGTTTTTCTGAGTCTTTCTATTGTTTTCAAGGCATTATTATATTGCCTTTGATACAAGGTGCTTTGATCTTTCATTTTTAGTAAGTTATTATTATTTGGGTCAGCAAATTTATTAATAAACTTGTTAAAAAAATGTTAACTAAAATGAATTTTGAATTTGAAGCACTTAGTGTCAATTTTTTACGTTTTAAAACAAAAAAAAACACTCAATTTGTGAGTGTTTTTATAAATCAATTTAAAACTAAACTATTATTCTTGGTTGATTGTTTTTCTCCAAGGATATGCATTAAGAATATGTCTTTTTGCGTAACGTCCTGGAGATTCTGCATTAACCATTTTCACATAAATAGCTTTAGGAACACTGATGTATTCGTAAACGCTTCCATTTGAGAAATTAACAATCAATCTTCCTTCAACAAATTTGTAGTCTGTAATGGTTGTTGTAGAGATAGTCTCAGTATATTCAGGTAAAAGTTGTTTAATTGTCTCTGCGTTGATACTTACCAAGAAGTGGTAAGCTTCAATTATTTTTTTACTGTTTTCTTCAGCTTCTTTTAATCCAGCTTCATCACCTTGAAATTTATCAGGATGTGCATCTTTCATCGCATTGCGATAGATGGTTTTCAATTCTTTAAGCTCTACTGTTTTTTCTACATTTAGTAGTTTGCGGTATTCAACTATTTTTTTCATAAATAAGGTAACTACTTGTCTTTTACTATTGAACCAAATTAAAGTGGTTAAAAATTGACAATTTTTTGCAAAGGTACACTTTTTTTTAACTTTTCCTTTTAGACCAAAAAAAAAATCAAAAAAAGTGTTTTTTGATTTTTAGAAATGTTTCTTATGAGTTAAGAACCTATTGTTCAGGCTTCATATTCGCTTTGTCGAAGTTTTTAGATTTTTTTGGATATTTATTATAACTAATATCGCTTGGGTTTTCAATAATACTTTTTATAGTAATCCAATCACCAAGATTGTGTTTCTGAGCCATTTTGAAGTCTAAAAGATATTCTCCACAATAATAATTTTTGTTTTCATCTTGCTCCATTATTCCTGTAAAAACGCCTTTTTGTAGCATTCTTTCTTCTGATGCTTTGGTCATAATCTGTTTATTTTAAAATAATTCTAGGACAAAGTTAGCTAATTAATTGGGAATTGATGTGGCATTTGGGCTGCAAATTATTTTTCGGGAATTGAATACTTATTATTTAAACATAAATTTAGGATTGCGGGCGGTGAGGAATAGAAGCAAGCTACCGAAGTAGCGGATAGCCCGACAGCATCAAGGAAAGGAACCGAATAATCGTTGCGATAATTTGGTCCTTTTTCTTGATGGTGGCACCTCCTAATGGCTTTTATTGAGTTTTTGCAATTGATTTGGTTCGTACAAGTGTTTGTGACTACCTTTGTTTTATGGAAAAAGTATTTCGCCCGAGCCCAAAATCATTCAAAAATACGTTTTGTGTTTTTCATGAAGTATTACCTGATCGGATTGCGGGAATGCCGGTGCAATATGACAGTCAGTCTGGTAGTAAATATTATTATACCAAGGAAGGAATGTACCGATTGTCGAATCACTGGGGGCGTTTGGCCAACAGTAAATGGAGGTTGGAGCCAATGGAACCAGAAACGGATTCCAAATTCAAAATAGGTTTTGCACTCTGGAATGAATTTTATCCAGATAATGCGGAAGAAGAATTGTATTATCTGGAAGCCAATTACGAGAAGAAAACGGTCAATTATCAGCACCGAAACAACCCCGATTATGATAAGAAAGCCATACTGAGAACGAGTTTTACCACTGCGAAACGGATTAAACAGATTCGGAATTTATTTGAACTCACTTCGTGGGCCAAATATTTTGATTATGACGATATTGACGAATTGCGCAAGGAGATTATAGAAGAACTAATTTTTACCAATAGAACATTGGAAGAAATAAAAAGAGAAATACAATGAGCCGAAACAACGAAAGGAACATCAAGAAACACAACGACAAACTGCACAAAGCACAAGATAAAGCAAAGAAAGCAGTGATGGATCGTAAGGAAAAACTAAAACAAATCACTAAAAAATTCAATGAAGGGAAGTCTTCGGAGGAAAACTAAAATTTTTTTTGACATGGATACAAGTAAATTTGACGAATTAAAAAACGGAGTTCAAGAAATAATTGACTTTATAGCTAATAAAAATGCCAAAGATGCTAATAATAAATTGGTCGAAGTTAGTGAGGAATTGGACGAAATGCTAGATTTTGCCGAAGAGGATGAAGATCTTAGAGAAATCAGTAAATACCAAGTGTTGCTGAACCAATTGCAACAAAAAATTGTATTGTTAAAAGCACAACTTAATTGATTTATGATGTCTGAAAATTGCTATTGCGGTTCCGATAAATCTTTTGAATCGTGTTGTAATCTATACATCAGTGGCGTTCAAAAAGCGCCAACTGCTTTGATATTGATGAAATCGAGATATTCGGCTTACGCCACGCATCAGGCGGATTATTTATTGGGAACGACACACAGTTCTGAACGAAAATATTATTCACGTGAAGATATTTTGCATTGGGCTACAGCCAATAAATGGCAAAAACTCGAAATTATATCTTTTACAGAAAATACGGTAGAGTTCAAAGCATTTTTTATTGATGGTAATAATGTCAATCAAGTGCATTATGAGTTTTCTACTTTCAAACAGGAAAATGACAGTTGGTTTTATGTGGATGGAAAGTTTAAATAATTCACTGTTTTAAATCTACAACAATAATCATGAAGAAATGGATTCAATTATTGCTGATTTTTTTACTTATAATTGGATGTAAAAGTGCAGTAATAACTCCTAATGAACCTGTAAAATCTGAACCTACCTTTGCCTACAAACAGCAAATGGAGAATTTGGAGAAAGGGATTTACTTTAGAGGGAATGGCAACGAACCGGATTGGAACTTGAAAATATCCGAGAAAACCATCGAATTTACTTCTTTAATACCTGATTTTGAATCATTGACCGGAAATCACGTTGAACCAATTCGTGCGATGGATGCTAATGTAAAAATGTATCGTGTTATGGATAAATCTGTCTCAATGATTATCCAGATTATGCAACAGGAATGTATCAATACAATGTCTGGAGATAAATCGGTTTATTCTGTTCGAATAGAAATCGTGAAAAACAATATCTCAACGTTTTTGAGTGGCTGCGGAAACTATATAACCGATTCTCGTTTGCATGATATTTGGGTTTTGGAGCAATTAAATGGTGAAAAAGTGAGCTTGGCAGATTTCACCAAAGAATTGCCCAACCTTGAAATAAACAGTTCAACCAATCAATTTATGGGTTTTGCAGGTTGCAACAGCATGAATGGCACGATTTTCTTTGAAAGAGGATTGATTCGATTCACCAACACCATCACTACCCGAATGTTTTGCGGTGAAAATAATAAGGAAAACGAATTCCTAAAAACATTGCAAAGCACGATTAATTATAAAGTGGAAAACTTGCGACTAATAATTACTAATCGATCAAATAATCAATTGATTTTTAAAAAAGTAGATTAGTTATTTTAAACTTTAAGTTTAACATTTTAACCATTAAGAAATTAAGACTCATTAAGCATTAACTCTAAATGATCCTTAATTTCTTAATGGTTATTTTTTGACTATCTAAATTCTATTTTTTCCAAATTAAAGGCTTTTAACTTAAAATTATAAATTGTTAGTAGCGAGTTCATTTAAAAATAGTCTAAATTTAGGATTATGAACACTACCATAAAAAAGGGATTCTATTTTAAAAGCTACGAAGCTCCGTTTCAATCTCCGTTTGATAAGCTTTTTGGTATTTTCAAAGAGCTTATCACGCACACTTCGGGAGATTTTGATGAAGCTATCAGTTGGTTGCGCGAATTGGATAAAGAATACAAACTTACTGAGCCAACCTATACTATCGATGATTTTATTGAGGATTTAAAGAAAAAAGGATACATCAGGGAAGAAGTCAAAGATGACGGAACTTCGGGTTTAGGAATCACTGCTAAAACCGAGCGGGCCATACGTCAGCAGGCTTTGGATAACATTTTCGGAAATATAAAAAAGTCGGGGAGTGGTAACCACAAAACCAAGCACATAGGTAATGGTGACGAACATACGGGAGAATTTCGTGAATTTCATTTCGGAGATGGATTAGAACGCATTTCGTTGACCGAAAGTTTGAAAAATGCACAAATCAATAACGGCGTGGCCGATTTTATGCTAACCGAAAATGATTTGGTAGTCGAAGAAACCCGATATAAATCCCAAATGAGCACCGTTTTGATGATTGACATCAGCCACAGCATGATTCTGTATGGAGAAGACCGAATAACTCCCGCCAAGAAAGTCGCAATGGCGCTAGCCGAATTGATCACCACCCGCTATCCAAAAGACACGCTTGATATTCTCGTTTTCGGTGACGATGCGTGGAGGATTTCCATTCGGGATTTACCTTATCTCAAGGTCGGTCCATTTCACACCAATACTGTTGCCGGTCTGCAATTGGCAATGGATTTATTGCGCAGAAAACGAAACACCAACAAACAAATTTTTATGATTACCGACGGCAAACCCAGCTGTGTAAGGGAAAAAGACGGCTCTTATTATATGAACAGCAACGGTCTCGATCATTATATTGTCGAAAAATGTTATACCCAAGCACAACAAGCCCGAAAATTGCATATCCCGATAACCACTTTTATGATTGCCAATGATCCTTATCTGCAAAAATTTGTAAATAAGTTTACCGAAGCCAATCAGGGAAAAGCGTTCTACACTGGATTGAAAGGTTTGGGCGAAATGATTTTTGAAGATTATGAAACGAATAGAAAGAAGAGAATAAAATAGTTTTCACAAACAATTAATAAAACCATTGAGAAATTAAGAAAAGTAAGACTTTATTATCTTAATTTCTTAATGGTTCAAAAAAAATGGTAAACAAATATGAAGATAGAAAAGATAAATACACTCGGAGAATTAAAGAAATCAGGATACATAAGTAAGAGTATCAAAGATGAATTGCGACACAATTTGAGAGCGAAAATCAAATCAGGGCAGCCAACTTTTGAAGGAGTTCACGGTTTCGAAAACACAGTAATACCTGAATTGGAACGAGCTATTTTGTCTCGTCATAATATCAATTTATTGGGACTTCGCGGACAGGCCAAAACTAGATTAGCCCGAAAAATGGTGGAACTATTAGACGAATACATTCCGTACGTTACTGACTCTGAAATAAACGATGATCCTTTAGATCCTTTATCCCGTTTTGCCAAAGACGTTATTACTGTAAAAGGCGATGAAACTCCAATCTCTTGGTTACACAGAAGCGACCGTTTTTTCGAGAAACTCGCCACTCCAGATGTAACCGTCGCCGATTTGATAGGCGATGTCGATCCCATAAAAGCAGCCAATTTAAAATTATCCTATGCCGATGACCGCGTCATTCATTTTGGAATGATTCCGCGTGCTAACCGTTGTATTTTTGTGATTAACGAGTTACCCGATTTGCAAGCAAGGATTCAAGTAGCACTATTTAACATACTGCAAGAAGGTGATATACAAATTCGCGGATTTAAATTGCGGATGCCACTTGATATGCAGTTTGTCTTTACGGCCAATCCAGAAGACTACACCAATAGAGGAAGTATAGTAACGCCATTGAAAGATAGAATTGGTTCGCAAATCCTAACGCATTATCCCCAAGATATCAAAACTGCCCGAACGATTACAACGCAGGAAGCTAAGCTTGATGAAGCTCAAAGCGACTTGGTTTATATTCCGTCATTAGCCAAGGATTTATTGGAACAAATTAGTTTTGAAGCACGAGAAAGTGAATTCATTGATAATAAAAGTGGTGTAAGTGCCCGTTTGAGTATTACGGCATATGAAAATTTATTGAGCACCGCTGAGCGTCGTGCTTTAAAATCAGGAATTGATCATACCTTTTTGCGTTTATCCGATTTTATGGGAATTATTCCATCCATAACCGGTAAAGTAGAGCTGGTTTACGAAGGAGAGCAGGAGGGATCCGCTATTGTGGCGCAACGCTTGATAAATGACGCAATCCATACTTTTTTTCCTGCCTATTTTCCAAAGATTGAGAAATTGGAAAAACAAGGAGAGAAAACTCCTTATACCGATATTTTGGATTGGTTTTTCGCCGAAAGCGGTTTTGAATTATTAGATGACTGCACCGATGAGGAATACAAAACGATTTTGGACGGTATTATTCCTTTAGAAAAAATAATTGAAAAATACCAGCCTCAATTAGAAAAAAGAGACCGATATTTTATGAAAGAGTTTGTTTTGTGGGGATTGGTCGAATACAAAAAATTGAACAAAGACCGCATAACCGAAGGGTATCAGTTCAAAGATATTTTTGGAGGTTATATCAGCAGATTATAACTAGTTACAGTATTAAAAGTTAACGCGGATTACTCAAATTAGCACGAATTCTTTATATCATTTCAAAAAAAATATTAAAGATTATAATTCGCGCTAATTTGTGTAATTCGTGTTTTTATTAGGTTAAGATTTGATTTTCACATAGTTCCATTATTTTACCTCCAATACTTTTTGACTGTAATACGCTATTTCATTGGTTATTTTTCCCTTATCATCAAAAGTATCAATAAACATCATAGGCAAGACTATATTTTTTTTATCTGCTTTTCGGATTAATCTAATTTTCCACCATGATTGAACTACTCTCGCATCGTCCAATTCATAATGCAGATAATCCGGATATCCCACTTGATCAATACTTACTAGATCGTATATTTCAAACATTTTTTCATCATTTGCCTTTTGTTCTGCCAAAGTGTATTGCTTATCAATGTCGGGGGAATTAATATCAATAAAGGTAGCTTTGTCATCATAATAAGCATAGGCTTTATCAAAATCTTTATTTTCAAAGGCATAAATCATTTTTCGTACGGAATTGATGTTTTCATGATGATTGTAAATTTGCCCATTAGTTCTGTCTGCAAAACTTTCATTGATTTCATCACCAACAGTACTAGTCGAATAGTTGATTAGCATTTTGATTTTATTGTCTTTGGTTACGGTAAATAAACGGTGTAGGGGTCTATCAATTTTTACTCCGGTTTTTTTCTCAACCCCTTTAATTTCTTCCCAGGTTTGTACCCAAACCACATCTTTTTGTTTATCATCTTTATATTCCAATGCGTCAGGATAAGCCTCTTTGAAACGCTTAATACTAAGATAATCGATGTTGTCTTTCCACATCTTGACGGTCTTCAAATAATCTGTTTTATTCATTCCTTTGTCGTCCTTATTCGTAGAGGTTCCGCTGTAATATTTAAAATCATCAGCTAAAAAACCAGCCACTTTATCAGTGTCTCCACTAACAGATGCCTGCGTCATGGCTTCTACAGTAGTGATGGCAGGATGCTCAACATAAATAGTTCCATTTGTCTTTTTTTGGGCGTAAGTGATACATACAGCAATCAACAATACCATTGTAATACAGTTTTTCATGTTTGTTAAATTTTTTAGTTAAAAAAGAATTAAATTTAACAAAAATTAATTGATTATCAGGTATTTACATATTATTTATTTTGAATATCACAATATCGATTTTAATTAGTTTACCTTGCCACGTTGGAACTATTTTCAGTCCATCAAAATTGGATATGGAGAATAGTTTTGAAGATTTGATTGCTACTTATATAGAAAATAAAGTAGGTATATCAGAAAATTTTTTGAGTAACGATTTGGCGAATAATTTAAAACAGAATTTATCTTCTTTAAACAAAAATAGTCTATTAGCCCAAGCGGGTATTGGCAATTCAGAGAAGTTATCATACGATGGAGCCATCCGAAGCGATTCCATCTATTGGCTTGACAAAAAGAACAATAATGCTTTTGAGAATGAATTCTTTGTACAAATCGAAGCTTTTATTCTCTATTTGAATCAAAGCTGTTATGCAGGAATTACGGGCTACGAATTCCATTATTCCTTATATGAAGCAGGTGATTTCTACCTGAAACATTTGGACCAATTCAAAAACAACCCAAGCCGGAAATATTCCATGATCAGTTATTTAAACAGTGATTGGCAGGAAAGCGATGGTGGAGAACTGCTCATTCACCAATTGGGTAACAATCAAAAAATAAGCCCAACTCAAGGCAAAACTGTTTTTTTTAAAAGCGATGAGCTTGTTCACGAAGTTTTGGTTACTCAAAGTACTAGAATGAGTATTACAGGATGGCTGAAGAGTGATTAATGAAAAAGTAATGCTATCATTATTTCTAGAAAGATTAATATAATCACAATCCATTCTAAACGGGAACTTTCTCGAACATTCAACACATCCGTAAAAAGCCTAAGGTTATCTTCTACGATATCCAATCTATAATCAAGATCCCTAAACCGTGGATTGATATCAAAATTAGCTTTTAGGTGTCGGTTTAGCAAATGGAGTTCTTCATTGTCCCAGACCAAATTGGGGTCATCAAGAATATAGAGATTATCAACAATACTGTTCTTAACGTTCAATACTTTTCCGATGTATTTGAGCAGATTTTTCTTTGAAATACTCAGTTTTCCGCGATGTTCCAATTCCTGTATGTATTTTTTGGAAGAAGTAATAAGATCATCTGTCAGCGCCTCATAATAATCCAAAGCAACAGATTGTGCGATATTTAACATTACTATTTTTAAAACAGAAGGATCCACATAAGGCACAGTAACATAATCGTTTTTGATAACGACTTTTGGGATATTTTCGTCAATTTCTATTCGGTATTCTTCGAGCAATTCCAAATCAACAATCGTCGAAGCATAATTTTTGACGAAATCAATGAATTCATTTTTCTTCGGTGCCGTAAAATTTGCAAATACGACCACTCCATAATCAAAAATATAGAGATACCTTTTTTTATTCGTCAGCGTGTAAAATATTTCCGATGGTGAACTCGAGTGAGGTTCAATACCAAATTCAGCTCTTAATTTTTTAATATTAAAAGCTTCTGCTATTTGGATAGCTTCAATTTTGATGAAATTACCTTTTTCCATAGTAAAAGTTTTATTTTATCTCAAAAAAGTAGTTTAAAGTTAGCTATTTCTATTTTATTAAATGGGAAGTCAGTTAAAAACAAACAGATTGATTTCTATATTTAGCTAAAAATCGTAAATTAGTACATTGAAAATTAGTAAAATGGAGATATCATGAAAGAGATAGAAAAATTATTAAGAACAAATGGTGTAGGACACAAAAATGAAGACAAAAACAAACTGCCGGATTCCCTTTTGTATCCTCCAGAGGAAGATATTTACAATAAATTCCATAAAGAAAGCGACATTGACCCTGAAGATATTTCGAAAAAGAAAACTCCTGTCGAAATCAACAAAATCCGTGAACTGAACCAAAAGGAATTTGAAGAAGATATGTCCGGTGAGGATTTGGACATACCGGGTTCGGAGTTCGATGATGAATTCGAAAGCACTGGAAACGAAGATGAGGAAAACAGCCATTACAGCATTGGTGGAGACGATCACAATAATTTGGAAGAAAACACATAAACTAAACTGTCTTTAAGCCCGAAAGTGGATATTTTTGAACATTCTTTTCTTGAATCAATACTTTAAATTTAAATCCCATATCCATTAAAAGCCTATAGTTTATATTTGATTCTGATATGGCTATTGATGCATTTTCTTTGACGTTCATTAATTTTTTGTTTTGATATTCTTTAAGCCCAAGAGACAATAGAAATGAAGCTTGATTTGTCATTCCGCAGCAATTGAGACCATTTATATTTCCCCAATTTATTAAAGCCGAAAAATTTACGTGAGTCGTAATATCCTGTTCTCCCACAAATTGGTACGGATTATCGTTTTTGTGGTGTTTATAATAACATAATAGCGTGCCAGAACTTCTATATTTATCGTATAATTCCGAGGAAATATCTCCGTAGTCAATGGTGATTACATAACCTTTATTCAGGAATTTTGCAATTTCTTCAATCCAGGATCGAGCTTCCAGATTTACTTCTGTGCGGAATTCCTTTGGCAATTCGACATTCAAATCGGTAAAATAATCGATGAGTTCCTTATTTGCAGGCTTCAAAACTTCGATGAAACCACCTGAATAATCAATAAAAACCTCCATTAATTGATCTTCCATAAGCACTTGATGCACCGAAAAATTATCAACCAATTCATTGGATAAAATACAACCATTGATTTCCGGAATTTCTTTAATGGAGTCGTACCAAGTCACTTTTTCTTTTAAAAGCATTTTTTCTTTTGCTTGCATACCGGGACTTTTTTCGATAATGCAATAGGATAAAGCATCATATAAATCAGGATTATTCTCTTTTAAATAATCTAAAATATCATGGCATAATAAACCTGTTCCTGCCCCATATTCAATAATTTTTATGGGTTTTCGATCTAAATTTCGCCACATTTCTTCAATTTGACGAGCTATCATAGCCCCAAAAGCATCCGAAAGATAAGCGCTAGTATAAAAATCTCCATCAGCCCCAATCTTACTTGGAAAAGAAGCGTAATATCCCAAGTCAGGATAATACAAAGCCATCTCCATAAAATCCCGAAACGATATTGGACCTTCTTGATGAATTCGTTGCATTATTATATCTGACAAGGACATTGAACCGAATTATTTTAAAGTTCATCTGAATTATAAGTAACAGCAAAACTATCAAAGAATTATTGCTTGTTACTTTTTATGAATAACTTTTCTAAAATTTGTGACGCTTCATAATCTGAATTTGCCGAAAAACCAGACACAAAAACTCCTTTTTTGCCCGAAATGGAAATTATACCATAAACAACAGATTCTTCATCCGGATCCGAGTCTCCTTCATATCGATAAACATGATGCACTGCGTAGTCATTCGGATTTGCCTTAATAGCTTCTGTATGAAGATTAAAATCATGGTCAAACCCTTTTTCTTTTAAATCTTCTAAAGCTTCTAAAACTGTGGTATAATGATAGGTTGGTTTCATAATTGACAAAATTAAAATTCACAAATAAAGATAACTATTTTATTTGTAGCAAGTTGCAAATTACTTGTTAAAGTAAAAAACCTAATCTTGATAAACCTTGATTAATGTTGTAGATTTGCACCGCAGACCGCCTTATCGTCGTCTCGTCTTTATGGACGGGAGGGAGGAAAGTCCGGACACCATAGGGAAGCATAGCGGGTAACACCCGTCGGTTCGAGAAATCGGATTAGGACAAGTGCAACAGAAAGTATGTACAGGTAATGCTGTAGTGAAACCAGGTAAACTCTATGCGGTGAAATATCAAGTATATCAGCATTTAAGGGCGTCTCGTTCGTTGCTGAAGGGTAGATAGCTTGAGTCCAATAGTAATGTTGGATCTAGATAAATGATAAGGTATCATCAGCAATAATGAGAACAGAATCCGGCTTATAGGTCTGCATTTTTTTATTTTGGAGCAGAAAGATTTGGCATTCTTAGGAAATATGGATTCCCGCTATCCGTTTCAATATTATGTGCCGAACCCCGGCCCATAATGATTTCCACTACTATCGGGGCTAAAGGAAGACATTTTCCTTTTTTGAAATTATCTCCTAAAAAAAAGACCTACAAAACAAGTAAGCCCTTGCAATTGCAAGGTCTTTGTTTGTATAAATATCGTTAAGGTACATTAACCTTCGTCTTCTTCAGTATCTTTTCGTGTTGACTCATCATCCATTTCTTCCTCTTCGGATGAATCCAATTCGAAGAAACTAAAAATGGAACCACCGTAACTTTTTTGGAAAGAAAAATTAATCATGTGATCCAGTTTGGTGTACTTGGAATGCTCGATAATCATCATGCCATCTTCATTGAGTAACCCTTTTTCAAACACCAATAAAACAACTTTTTCAAATATTTTTTGGTCTAAACCATAAGGTGGATCGGCAAAAATAATATCGTAAGAAGTTTTGCATTTTTCCAAAAAAGCGAAAACATCACTTTTGGTAGCAGCAATATTAAAATCGTATTCCGTTGCTACTTGCTTGATAAACTTGACGCAACCAAAATCCCCATCAACAGAGGTAATAGGAGAACTTCCTCTTGAAGCAAACTCATAACTGATATTGCCTGTACCGGCAAATAAATCCAGTACTTTTAAGCCTTCAAAACTAAAATGGTTATTCAAAACATTGAACAATGCTTCTTTGGACATATCGGTTGTAGGTCGAACGGGGAGGCCTTTTGGCGGAAAAATGCGTCTTCCTTTGTATTTTCCAGATATGATTCTCATGAGTTAAAAAGTATAAAATGTTGCTGATTTTGTGCGGTTGAAAAGAAATTGCTTTTTTGCAAATCAGTTACATCAAAGAAAGACACATTGCGAATGTATTTGAAAGCGATTTTATAAAAATCATCTTCTTCCGAAATGGCGCCTAATAATTCAAGCCTAAAACTTTCAGGATTCATATTTAACTGTTCGGCCGTAAAAAGCAAATAGTAAATGAAATCCTCAGGAGTTTTATATTCGAATGAATTGAATAAAAGCAATTTTTGATTCTGAATAACAATAATTTCAAAATGCCCAGGATTAAAATGGACAATCATTTTCTTATTGTCATTGTTTTTGGAGGCATCCAAAAGCCTTGAAACCAAGATGCTATTGGCATGTCTGTAGTCGAAAGATCCAAATTGATCTATAAAAAAGTTATTGATATTCACGTAAGGAATGTAAACCGCATTCATCTGATAGTTTGTAATTTCATCAAATGCAAAAAAGTCGGTTTCAAAAACTTTCGTATTATATTGCAGATAACTGCCTAGAAAATTTTCGTCAAATAGGGCAGTGGGAACAAACGTTGAAAGGTTGTTGTTATGAATCACCTGAATTTCATCGTAACGGTCATTCAGTTCCGGATAATTTTGGAAAGCATCCGAAAACAATTCCTCAATCTTGGTCGATTTATGAAAAGTATCAAAATGAATTTCATTTATGGATACAATCCTATTATGAAGCGTGTCAAAACAACAAAAAGACAATCCAGTTAGTGAAACCTGAATGGACAGTTTTTTATATTTTTTATCAGTTATATTGGTGTTCATAGTATTTTTTTGCGACAATGCAAACTTACGAATTTAAAGCTCAATATCAATTGCAATGACAAAAATCAATTTCAATTGCAATGTCAAAAATCTATAGAAATAATTGAACAACGATTTTAATTTGAAGGAAATATTTACATTTGAATATATTAACGTAATAAAAAATATAAATGAGATTAATCATTGTTGCATTATTGTTGGCATTTAATTTATCAGCACAAAATAGTGCTAAAGCTTTGGAATACTTAAAAGAACAGAATCAAAAATGTCTTGATAAAGGAAAAGATATGCTAGGGTGTTCTCAAAAATTTTATGCTCAAATGGATAGTTTATTGAATGTTGTGTATAAAAATAACAGAAGTAAATTGAATTTGAATCAGCAACAAGAACTCAAGGGCAAACAACAATTATGGTTAAAAGACAGAGATATTAAATTTAAAAAGATAAATTCTGAAGATACAGGACATGGAGATGGTTTAGATGATTTACTCGTTAAAACACAGAGAAAAGCTGATTTTGTTTCAGAAAGAATTTCATTTTTAATAGCTAATTATACTCAAGGTAAAAAGAGCGTCAATTATAAAAATCAACTTTTAAAGTTTGTACCCCAAAACTTTGAAATACTCGATACTGTAAAAGGAAATTTGAATAATGATAATTATGATGATTTTATCCTTGTTTTGAAGAAAAAAAATGAAGAAACCACTTCAAATTATGGGGCTAATAAACCTGAAAAAAGGCCTTTATTGATTTTAATTGGCAATTCAGATAATAAACTCGAATTAAAAGCTCGAAGCGATAACGCCGTTTTGTGTATTGACTGTTCAGGTGCAATACATGGGGATTCTTATGAAGGAGTGAAAATTAAAAATGGTTATTTTTCTATTGAGCACTATACTGTTGGTGGTATCGAAAAATGGGCAAAAGTGATTACATTTAAGTATGAAAAATCAATTGATAATTGGGTTTTGCACAAGGATGGCATGGAGTATTTTAAGTTCAATAATGGAGAAAGACCAGATGCAGAAGCAGTATATAAAACAGGTGAGAAAATTTTAACAAAGAAAAACTTTGGTGTAGTCTTATTTAAAAATTATGACATTTATAAATGATGGCTTTTCTATTTGCTTTTTTTTAATTTTCTCAATACATAATAAAGGCTACCTTTGAAGTTCACTTTGCAATTTCCAAATCCCAATGAATTCCTCCTCATTTTACAGCCATTTACAGAAAAAATTTCCTTTTCAGCCGACGTATAATCAGGATATATTTTTTCAAAAAATAGCAATTTTTTTGACCGATACTCAAAATGAGACGATTTTTGTGCTGAAGGGATATGCAGGAACTGGGAAAACGACGGTTATTTCGACTATTGTAAATAGTTTATTGGAGATTAACAAAAAGTATGTTTTACTTGCGCCGACTGGACGCGCCGCAAAGGTAATTGCAAATTATTCGAACAAACCGGCTTTTACGATTCATAAGAAAATCTATTTCCCAAAGAAAAATTCTGGTGGTGGAGTTTCGTTTACTTTACAGCAGAACAAGCATAAAAACACGATTTTTATAGTCGATGAGGCGTCGATGATTTCGGACACGAATTCGGATTCCAAATTGTATGAAAACGGTTCTTTGCTTGATGATTTGATTTCGTATGTGTATTCCGGAACCAACTGCAAAATGATTTTGTTGGGAGATACAGCACAGTTACCGCCTGTAAATTTGGACATAAGCCCGGCTTTGGACATTCATACACTTAGTATAAATTACAACAAAGAAGTTGAATACATTGAGCTTGACGAAGTAATGCGTCAGGAAGAAAACTCGGGAATTTTACACAATGCAACTGAATTGAGAGAATTATTGAAGGACACTTTTATAACCGAATTCAAATTCAATGTTCGAAAATTCAAAGACATTGTACGTTTGGTTGATGGGTATGATATTCAGGATGCGATTCATTCGGCTTACAGCAATTTTAGTATAGAAGACACGGCTTTTATTGTTCGTTCCAATAAAAGGGCGAATCAATACAATGAGCAAATCCGAACAAAAATCCTCGATAAAGAAAGTGAGTTGTCAACAGGCGATTTTCTGATGGTGGTGAAGAATAATTATTTTTGGCTAAAGGATTCGGATGAAGCCGGATTCATTGCCAATGGTGATATTATCGAAATTTTGGAAATGTTTGGCATAAAAGAATTGTACGGTTTTAAATTTGCAAAAGTAAAGATCCGAATGATTGATTATCCCGATCAAAAACCCTTTGAAACAGTGCTTTTGATGGATACCATAAAAAGTGAGTCGCCGTCATTAACATTCGAGGAATCCAATAGATTATATCAAGAGGTGATGTTGGATTATGAAAACGAAACCACAAAGTATAAAAAGTTTCAAAAAGTTAAGGAAAACGAATATTTCAATGCGCTGCAGGTCAAATTCTCGTATGCAATTACCTGCCATAAATCACAGGGAGGGCAGTGGAATACCGTTTTTATAGAACAACCTTATTTGCCAAATGGAATTGACAGAGATTATATCCGATGGCTGTATACCGCTATGACGAGAGCCAAAAATAAGCTATATTTGATAGGCTTTAAGGATGAGAGTTTTGTTGAGTAAATAAATGTTTTGAACCATTAAGAAATTAAGATTATTAAGTTTTTGTCATTCTTCCTTAATGAAACTTAATTTCTTAATGGTTAAAAAAAAATAAATGTTTTATCATGAATACGCTAAATGACTTACATAAAATATCAGGATCTTTTTCGAATACCGAGAAAATGCCTGTTTTATTCTTGGGCCACGGAAGTCCGATGAACGCTATTGAAGAAAATCAGTTTGTGGCTGGTTTTAGAAATATGGCTAAAACGTTGCCTAAACCGAATGCTATTTTGTGTATTTCGGCACACTGGTTTACCAACGGAACCAAAGTTACTGCAATGGAAATGCCAAGGACAATTCATGATTTTGGAGGCTTCCCTCAAGAATTATTTGAAGTGCAATATCCTGCCAAAGGAAGTCCTGAATTGGCAACAATAACACAAGAATTATTGTTGCCTACGGCTGTAGAATTAGACCATCATTGGGGTTTGGATCATGGCGCATGGAGTGTAATTAAGCATTTATATCCCGATGCCGATATTCCTGTAATTCAGATGAGTATCGATTATACAAAATCAGGACAATATCATTTTGAATTGGCACAAAAATTAAGTGCCTTGCGCAACAAAGGAATCCTGATTGTAGGCAGTGGAAATATTATTCATAATTTGAGAATGGTCGATTTTAGAAATATCAATACCGATAATTATGGTTTCGATTGGGCTGTTGAAGCTAGAGAGAATATTAATAATTATTTGCTTGATGGCAATTTCCAACCGCTTATTGATTTTGAAAAACAGAACAATGCTTTTCAGCTTTCGATTCCAACACCGGAGCATTATTTGCCTTTGATTTATACTCTGGGACTAAAAGGTAAATCGGAAGAATTAAGTTTGTTTAATGATAAATTGGTGGGGGGGTCTTTGAGTATGACCTCTGTGAAGATTTCGAATTAGTTTTAAATTATAAAGACATATATTTGAAGCCAGAATTATAATAGAAGAATAAATAAAATGAAAATAATAGCAGTCATTCCCGCCCGTTACGCATCTACAAGATTTCATGCCAAATTAATGGAAGATTTAGGAGGAAAAACGGTGATTTTAAGAACTTATGAAGCTGCAAAAAAGTCTAATCTTTTTGATGATGTTTTTGTAGTTACCGATTCTGATTTAATTTATAACGAAATAGCGACTAATGGCGGAAAAGCCATTATGAGCATCAAGCAACACGAATCGGGGAGTGATCGAATTGCTGAAGCTGTCGAAAATATGGATGTTGATATTGTTGTCAATGTACAAGGTGATGAACCGTTTATTGATACAGCAGCTTTAGAAAAACTGATTGAAGTTTACAAGAATGATATTGAAAAGAAAGTAGATTTAGCTTCTTTAATGTGTGAAATAAAAGAAGAACAGGAAATCAATAATCCTAATAATGTGAAAGTAGTTGTGAATCAAAATGATTTTGCTTTATACTTTTCGCGTTCGGTAATACCATACCCAAGAGAGGTAAATGTGGGTGTTCGCTATATGAAACACATCGGGATTTATGCTTTTAGAAAACAGGCTCTTTTGGATTTTTACAGTTTACCGATGAAATCATTGGAAGCATCCGAAAAACTAGAACAATTGCGTTACTTAGAATTTGGAAAAAGCATCAAAATGGTGGAAACCACACACATTGGAATCGGAATTGATACTGCAGAAGATTTAGAAAAAGCTAGAAAAATGCTTCTTTGATTTAAACATTCAAAGAAGCATTTTTAATGCATTTTTTCAATAATTATCAGTTCATTATGAACTTCAACCCTTGGAATAGATTCTATTTTGAAATTTTCATCATTGAATTCTTTAATAAAATTTTGATTTCTAAAATTATCTTTAGCAGTCAAACACATTGTATTAAAGAGTACAACTCCTTTACTTTTTAGCAAAAAGCATATTCTGTTAATAAAAAACTTTTCAAACAAAAAATTAGGCATAGTAGTGTCTTGAAAAACATCTATAATGATCAAATCATAGTGGTCTTTTGTTTTTAATACAAACTCAAAAGCATCTTCAATTATAATATTTAGATTTTTAATTTCATCTAGTTTAAAGTATTCATTTGCAATTTTAATAATATCCGGATCAATATCAACACCGGTGATTTTGCCTTCAAAATGAATTTCATCTACCAGTGTTTTAATCACGCTTCCACCCGCAACTCCAAGCACAAGTGCATGATCCATTTTTGAAATTTTTTCAAATCCAAAATGTTTTAATCCTTTTCTCAATATGCGTTGTAAACTTCCATAAGAATAATTTGTGTTTTCGGAATCTAGAACCAGCTCTCCATTTGCCCAAGTTACTTCAATGGTTTTGCTCAACGTTGATTTAGTTTTATATATTTTGATTGGGATAATATAACTCAATATTTTGCTCAGCATTAATTTAGGTTTTTATCAAAAATAAGATAATAATTATTTAATTTGTATAAAATAAAAGACAAATGAAGAAACAAATCTATAAATGGATTTTTAAAAATCTAATTGGCTGGAAAATAGAAGGCAGTTTCGATGAACAAATAAAAAAAAGCGTATTAATGGTAATGCCACATACAAGCTGGCATGATTTTTATGTAGCCATCATTTGCAGAGGGGCATTAGGAGTTGATATTAATTGGGTTGGAAAAAAAGAATTATTTCGTTTTCCTTTTGGTTATTTTTTTAAATCTTTGGGAGGTGCTCCATTAGACAGGACAGGTAGTTTAAACAAAGTTGAGTCCATAGTAAGCATCTTTAATTCGAAAGAAACATTTCGATTAGGATTGTCTCCAGAAGGAACACGCAAAAAAGTTGAACACCTCAAAACTGGATTTTATTACATCGCTTTAAAAGCAAACGTACCCATCATTCCAGTATCAATAAACTTTGAAAAGAAAATAGTTGATTTCGGAATGCCATTTTATCCAACAGGCGATATCGAATCTGATTTAAGCAGTTTGAATAAACATTTTATTGATGCCAAGGGAAAAATACCAGAATGTGGCTATAAAGCACCTTCAAATTAAACTCGCTGAGAATCGCGTAAAAATAAATTTCCGATCACTTGTAAGGAATATTGAATTCTCGTGAATTGTAAAATCAATTCAGTTTTATGAATTTTTAAATATTTTTTTTAAACAGAAACAATATTTGATGATACTCCAAAAATTAATTTGATCAAACACTATTTTTGTAAACTTCTTAATTTGGCGAATAAATTTTGAAAGTTCCATTTTTATAAAAGAAAACAATTTTTTCTATTTCATCCGTGTTTCTAATTTCAATTGAAGTATCTATTTTTTTTGTTTTTGGATAAATGGTGTTTTCTTCAGCAGGCGTAGAAATTTGGGAAAACAAATCTATTGGAGTAGGAGTGTCGAAATTAGTTACTGTAGAATTTGTTTCTAAATTTTCGGAAGACTCTGCGTTTTTTGGAAATACTCCCTTGCCGTTTAATACCCAATACAAATCAACTTCTGGAAAAAAATCAGTTATTTTGAGAATAAAATCCAAACTTGGCTTATTTCTCCCAGAGAGCAGATGCGACATGCTGGATCGCTGTACACCAATTTTATCTGCAAAAGAAGAAGCATTGAGACTATAATAATCCAGTATAATCTCCAATCTTTTTATGAAATCATCCGTGTTTACCATTGTAAATTGTATTTCAAATTAACTCATTTACAAATGTAACCAAAAGGAGTGCGGTAACCTAATTTACAATGTTAAATGATTGTTTCTAGCTTTAAATAATTAATGTATAAATTTAAGTAATATTATATAACTAATTAATTAATAATATAATAACATGATAAATTAAACTATTTATTGAACTTAAGAATTAATTTCACTTTAGTATATTCGATTCAAAAAAAGTAGTTTACAATCTTAATAAATCATAAAAAACTACTGTTTACAAATGTAAAAATAAAGATGTTTACTTTTGTAAATCAAATATTTCAACATGAATTTAGAAGAACTATTCAATCAAAACAAAGAAAAAACAATTCAAGGGCGTTACATTACTTTAGATGATATCGAGCCTTTATTAAATAGTGAAGCCTTAAAAAAAGAAGTGAAAATAATTGGGAAATCCGTTTTAGGAAAATCCATTTATAGTTATCAAAAAGGAAATGGAAAATTAAAAATTTACCTTTGGTCACAAATGCACGGTAACGAAAGCACGACGACTAAAGCATTATTTGATTTCATAAATCTTTTGAATAGCGGATCTGATTTAGCTAATCAGCTTTTGAACTCTTTTACTTTTTATTGTATTCCAATGTTAAATCCTGATGGAGCTAAACTATATACAAGAGCCAATGCTAACGATATAGATTTGAATCGGGATTCTCAGAATTTAACTCAACCCGAAAGCAAAATCTTAAGAGCAGTTTTTGAAGAGTTTAAGCCTGATTATTGTTTTAATCTGCACGATCAACGAACAATTTTTGGAGTTGCAGATACTGGAAAACCAGCAACACTTTCTTTTTTGGCACCTTCGTATAATAATGAAAGAGAGGTAAATGAGTCCAGATTGAAAGCTATAAACCTGATAACTGGGATAAATGATGAATTGCAAAATTATATTCCAGGTCAAATTGGAAGATTTGATGATTCATTTAATATTAATTGCATTGGAGACACTTTTCAATACTTAGGCGTTCCAACAATATTATTTGAAGCTGGACATTATCCTAATGATTACGAAAGAGAGAAAACAAGAAAATTCGTATTTATATCTTTGTTAGCGAGTTTCATTATTCTTAACGAAAACGATATAGTTGACAATAGAAATGATAAATATTTAAACATTCCTCAGAATAATGTTGTTTTTTTTGATTTTATGTACAAAAATGTCAAAATAAATTATGATGGTAATGAAATAATCACGAATTTTGTGGCTCAATATAAAGAAGAGTTAATCGATAACAAATTAAATTTTAATGCTTACATAGTTGAAGTAGGAGATTTAAAGAAATATATCGGTCATTTTGAGTATGATGCTAAGGGAGCTTTATATCAGGATAGTTTCGATAATGTTCCAAAAGAAGGACAAATTGCCGATTTTAATTTTGATAAAAAAGTTTTTTTTCTTAACGGAAAGATAAAAAAATGATTTTTTTGCCGATTATTTAATTTTTATTTATAATTTTAACTTTTTTAGTATCAAATAACCATATAATAAAAGAATTATGAGTAAGTTTCGTTTAGATGAAGTAGATCACCAGATTTTAGATATGTTGATAGACAACACAAGAGTTCCGTTTACAGACATTGCTAAAAAATTATTGATTTCAGCTGGAACGGTTCATGTTAGAGTAAAAAAGATGGAAGATGCTGGTATCATAATGGGATCTTCATTAGTCCTTGATTATGATAAATTAGGATATTCATTTATTGCTTACGTAGGTGTTTTTCTTAATAATACTTCTCAAACTAAATTTGTTTTAGAGCGTATTAATGAGATTCCATTTGTGACTGTAGCATCTGTAACTACAGGTAAATTCAATATTTTTTGCAAAATAAGAGCAAAAGATACTAAGCATGCAAAGGATGTTATTTTTATGATTGATGATATCGAGGGTGTTTATAGAACAGAAACTATGATTTCTCTAGAAGAAAGTATTAACGATAAAAAACGTTTGATGCATACCATTTTCAAAGAAATGTAAATCTTGAATGCTATATATAAATATAACCTCAAGCGCAATCTTGGGGTTTTTTTATGTTAGATTAACCAACAAACTAATAGTATAATTATGTATACGTTACCAAAAATAGAGCGTTTTAATGAAAATGTTTTATCTAAATACCATATTTACAATAGTGTTTTTATAACATTACCTTTTGATTCAGTTGATAATACAGGTGTTTTATTACCTATTTTCACTGAACTTTGTGATAGTGGTTTCAAAAAACAAAAGACTCCTACAGAAATATTTGATTTCTTTTCAGATAAATACATGCATACTGATTCTGAAAAAGATAAAATCAATTTGATGTTTCATTTTATTCAATACATTGAGCGCCAAATTGTTTTGTTTGATGCTATTGAAGATGCTGCTTTTCCTGTGGTGAACAATATGGAAGGGAGAGGTTCACTTCGTGATATCAAAGAGAAATCAGATGTTAGAGACAATAAAGAGGAATTAATTCATTTTTTAGAAAACTTTAATGTTCGCACTGTTTTAACGGCTCATCCAACTCAATTTTATCCTGGATCTGTTTTGAGTATTATTAATGATTTGACTGAAGCTATTAGAAGTAATAACTTATTGGAAATTAAACAATTACTAGCTCAATTAGGGAAAACTCCTTTTATACAAAATGAAAAGCCAAATCCTTATGATGAAGCTGTTAGTTTAATTTGGTATCTAGAAAATGTTTTTTATAACACTTCTGGAGAGATGGTTCATTATTTGCAAAAAAATGTTTTTGAAGGTGAGTCAATAAAAAATCCGCTAATTAAACTTGGTTTTTGGCCTGGAGGTGATCGTGATGGAAATCCATTTGTTACTACAGAAATTACTTTGAAAGTTGCTGAGCGTTTGAGAACTTCTATTTTAAAATGTTATTATTTTGAAATAAGAAATTTAAAGAGAAAACTGACTTTTCCTGTTGTGGATTCATTAGTAATGGAGTTGGAACAAAAACTATATCGTTCTGTATTTTATTCAAAAGGAGAGATTTTTATTACGCTTGAGGAATTTAAATTACAGTTAAATAAAATAAAAACCATAATAATTGAACAGCATCAGTCTCTTTATGTTGATAAAATAGATGCCTTGCTTATTCGTATTAATTTATTTGGTTTCCATTTTGCTACCTTAGATATTAGACAAAACAGTAAAATTCATCAAAATGTTTTTTACGATATTGTAGATTACTATTCGAAATCAAAAGAAAATGTTTTTCCTGATAATTATTTCCAATTAACTGATGAAGAAAAACTGAAAGTATTATCTACATTAAAAGGAAATTTAGATGCTGCTGATTTTGAAAATGAAATGACAAGATCTACTATCGAGTCAATTCAATCTATTAAAACAATTCAGGAAAATAATGGGGAATTTGGAGCGAACCGTTATATCATAAGCAATAACGAAAGTGCGCTCAATGTCATGGAAACTTTTGCCTTATTCAAATTGTGTAATTGGGAAAATGCTACTGTAGATATTATTCCACTTTTTGAATCAGTGGATGATTTACATAATGCACATTTAGTGATGGAAACATTATACACAAATCCTGAATATGCTCAACATTTGTCAAATAGAAATAACAAGCAGACAATAATGCTTGGTTTTTCTGACGGTACAAAAGATGGTGGATATTTAATGGCAAATTGGAGTATCTATAAAGCAAAAGAAGCTTTGACCGAAATTTCTAGAAAATATGGTATTCATGTTATATTTTTTGATGGACGCGGTGGACCTCCGGCACGTGGCGGTGGAAAAACACATAAATTTTATGCTTCATTAGGGCCAAATATTGAAAATAATGAAATTCAAATTACAATTCAAGGTCAAACCATTAGTTCAAATTTTGGAACATTAGATTCTTGTCGTTATAATTTAGAAAATCTTTTAAGTGCTGGTGTAGCTAATCAAGTATTTAATCAAGGCCAAAATGAACTTAGTAAAGATGAAAAAGCTATTTTGGATCAAATGGCAGATTTAGGATATCATAAATACTTGAGTTTTAAAAATCATCCTAAATTTATTCCTTATTTGGAACAGATGAGTACTCTTAAATATTACGCTAAAACCAATATTGGAAGTCGTCCATCCAAAAGAAGTAAATCAGAAAGTCTTGATTTTGCAGATTTGAGAGCAATTCCATTTGTGGGCTCTTGGAGTCAATTAAAACAAAATGTTCCTGGTTTTTTTGGAGTTGGAACTGCTTTAAAACATTTCGAAACTAACAATCAATGGGATAAGGTTCAAAATTTATATGATAATTCACTGTTTTTCAAAACCTTACTTGAAAACAGTATGATGTCATTGGCAAAATCATTTTTCCCATTGACTGCTTACATGAGTAAGGATCCAGAATTTGGTGCTTTTTGGCAGATTATTTATGATGAATTTTTGGAAACAAAAAGATTATTATTAAAAATTGCAGGACACACTCAATTGATGGAGAATTATCCAGATGGTATAGCTTCTATTCAAATGAGAGAGCGTATTGTATTGCCACTATTGACAATACAGCAATATGCTTTACTAAAAATTAGTGAGCTTAATAAAGCAGAAAACCCAGATTTGAACTTGATAAAAGTATATGAAAAAATTGTAACTCGTTCTCTTTTTGGTAATACTAATGCAAGCAGAAATTCAGCTTAAAATATTAAACAAACATTAAATTCTAAATTTCTAAAAAATTGTCATTATGAATTCCAATCAATTGCCAGTAAATGAATATTCAAAATTTTACGCTACCTATATACAAGCAATAGAAAATGTTGAATTATTCGAAGAATTAGAAATTAGTTTACACAACTTTATCAAATTTGTCCAAAATATACCCTTGGACAAATTTGATTATAGTTATGCTGAAGGTAAATGGACCATCAAAGAAATTATTCAGCATATTATTGATACTGAGAGAATATTTGCTTATCGCGCACTGAGAATTTCCAGAAATGACAAAACGCTATTGCCTGGATTTGAAGAAAATGATTATGCGCAGAATACTGATGCAAAAAGCAGAAGCATTCAAGATTTATTAACGGAGTTTTCTGCTGTAAGACATTCTAATCTATTAATGTTCAAAAGTTTTTCTGATGAACAGTTAAGAAGAATTGGAACAGCGTCAGGAAATGAAGTTTCAGTAAGAGCTCTGGGTTTTTTAATTTTAGGTCATCTCAAGCATCATCAAAAAGTTTTTGCAGAAAGATATTTGTAAAATGATTAAACCGAATGAACACAAAATTAAATTTTGTTTCATTCGGTTTAATTTTTTATAGCAATCCGATTTTTTTTAATCTGGAATTTATCGCACCTTGATTTCTGCCTAATAATAAAGCTAACTCATTTATTTTTTTTCCTTGACTGTATAAATTTTCAAGTTTAGAATCTTCTTCGGAGTCCCATTTTTTGTAGGCTTCAGAATGTTCCAATCTTATTTCATTTACCGAATATGATTTTTCAGAATTAATACTCTGTGATTCTTTTTCGAGAATAGCCAAACCAATTCTAATTTTATCATACGAAATTTGCTCTTCAAAAAAATCAAAATAAGGTTTAAGAGCTGGAGGAGATTCTAATTTATTTTTTGCTTTTGCTATTTTTACAATTTCGTCATCATTTATAAAAATACTTAAATCTATCGGATGGCCATCACTATATAATTTAGCCAAATGAGAAACTATAGTAGGAACTCCCAATTTTCTTTTTTCTGCAATTTCTTCAACAGTCATTCCGCTTTGGAACATTTCCAACGTTTCTTTATAAGTTGTATTTTCTTTTTTTGCACGTACCGGTTTGTTTTTTTGAAATTCAATGATCGCTTTTATGAAGACATCACCATATTTTTCAAGTTTTGCTTTTCCAACTCCATCAATAGCTAGAAATTCATCATCACTCATTGGCCGCTGAGTTTCTAACTGCTTTAAAGTTGCATCATTAAAAATAACATACGCTGGAACTCCTTCTTCTTTAGCAATTTCTGATCGCAGTTTTCTAAGAAATTCAAAAAGTGAATTTGCAGTAGATTTTGTTTTGGCTGCTTTATTTTCTACAGCTTCTGTTTTCATTTTTTGAACAGTTGTCAACCGTACTTTTTCTCCTTCAAATAATACTTTCTTGGCGAATGGAGTTAATTTTATTTTATTCTGCTGATGGAAAGCAATTTCGCAATATCCCAAATTTATTAATTGAATTAGGTATTGATTCCAGTCATACCACGAAATATCTGCACCAACTGCGTAGGTTTTTAAATTTTGATAGCCTTTCTCGTAGATAGAAGCATTTTTTGAACCTCTCAAAAAATCTACAATAACAGGAAGGGCTTCTGATTCCTGCAAACGAATTACAGCTGATAAAGCTTTTTGAGTAATTATTGTTCCATCAAAAAAGGCTGGAGGATTTTTGCAAATATCACAATTACCACAATTTTCAGAAACCAGTTCGCCAAAATAAGAAAGTAATATTTTTCTGCGGCAACTCAATGCATCGGCATATTGTTTCATTCTTTCCAATTTTGCTAATTGCACTTCGGCGTTTAATCCTTCGGAAGCAAATTTTTGTAATTGAATCATGTCGCCATAACTTTCAAACAAAACAGTTTCGGATGGCAATCCGTCACGACCAGCTCTTCCAATTTCTTGGTAATAACCTTCAATATTTTTTGGTAAATTATAATGAATCACCCAACGAACATTCGATTTATCAATTCCCATTCCGAATGCAATTGTTGCACAAACCACCTGACAGTCATCATTTATAAATTCATCTTGAGTTTTGGAACGTATTTTATTGTCCAAACCAGCATGATAGGCTTTGGCATTAATTCCTGTTTTTTGTAATTTCTCTGCAAGTTCTTCAGTAGTTTTGCGACTTAGACAATATACAATTCCGCATTCGTTAGGTTTGTCTTTTATAAAATCAATAATTTGTTTTACTCTGTCCAATGCGGGACGAACTTCAAGGCTTAAATTTTTTCTATCGAAAGAAGATATAAAAATTTCAGGGTTATTTAAATTTAATTGTTCACATATATCGGTACGTGTTGCTTTATCGGCAGTTGCAGTTAACCCCAAGATTGGAGTAGAAGGGAAGCGGTTTTTTAAATACCCCAAATTGGTATAAGCAGGTCGAAAATCATGACCCCAAGCCGAGATGCAATGCGCTTCATCAATTGCAATAAGACTTACAATTATCTGACTGAAAGCATTTTCTAAAAAAGACAAACTCTCTGGTGCTACATAAACCAGTTTTACTTTATTGTCTTTTAAATTTTGAATATGAAACTGCTGTTCTTCACTGGACTGACTGCTGTTAATGTAACAAGCGGCTATTCCGTTAGCTCTCAAACTGTCAACCTGATCTTTCATCAGAGCAATTAAGGGAGAAATAACAATTGTGATTCCAGGAAAGACTAAAGCAGGAAGTTGAAAACAAATTGATTTTCCTCCTCCAGTCGGCATAATTGCCAAAGTGTCTTTTCCCGAAAGAATACAATTGATAATTTCTTCCTGATTAGGTCTGAATTTTTCAAACCCAAAATTTTCTTTAAGTTTGGCGTGTAAAATTTCTATTGTCATTTTGGCTTATATTTTAAAAAAATAAATATAATAAAAAAAGGAACTCGAAATTGAGTTCCTTTTCTATATTTCAGTAAATTCAGAAATTAATCTTCGTCTTCGTCTTCATCATCTTCGTCTGTAACATCTTTGCTGTCAGAATCTTCATCATCGTCATCTCCGTCTAAATCTGGTTTGTCAACATTGTCATCTTCGTCATCATCATCATCTGCATCGTCAACGTCTAATTCTAAACCGCTGATTGGTTCAACAACATCGTCCATTTCATCATCTTCATCGTAATTACCAATTCTATCAGCTAGTTTTGTACTTACTTTTACTAAATATATGGTATCTTCTGTTTTAACTTCAACAGCCTCTATCAATTCATTTTTGGCATTTCTAAATCTAATGATGTCTGAATCATCATAACCATCAGGAAATTTTTCGACCAAAAGATTCAAAATTTCGTTGGTCAGTTTGGCGTAATCAACTATTACTCTTTTCATAAATAATTATTATAAATCTAACAAATAAGCAAAAATTAATGGAGCTACAATCGTAGCGTCAGACTCAATAATGAACTTTGGTGTTTTAATATCCAATTTACCCCAAGTGATTTTTTCATTAGGAACTGCTCCAGAATAGGAACCGTAACTGGTTGTTGAATCTGAAATTTGGCAGAAATAACTCCAAAACGGAATATCATGCATTTCCATATCTTGATAAAGCATTGGTACAACACAAATTGGAAAATCTCCAGCAATACCACCACCAATTTGGAAAAAACCAATACCGTTAGCACTATTTTTAGGATACCAGTCAGACAAGTAAACCATGTATTCGATACCTGATTTCATTGTTGATGCTTTTAATTCTCCTTTTATAACATAAGAGGCAAAAATATTCCCCATCGTACTATCTTCCCATCCTGGTACAATAATAGGTAAATTTTTCTCAGCAGCGGCATACATCCAACTGTCTTTTAAGTCAATTTCATAATACTCTTCTAAAACTCCAGAAAGCAACATTTTATACATGAATTCATGAGGAAAATATCTTTCACCATTGTCATCAGCATCTTTCCAAATTTTGTAAATGTGTTTTTGAAGACGACGAAAAGCTTCGTGCTCTGGAATACAAGTATCTGTAACTCTGTTTAAACCTCTTTCCAATAAGTCCCATTCGTCTTGAGGTGTCAAATCACGATAATTTGGAACTCTCTCATAATGAGAATGTGCTACCAAATTCATAATGTCTTCTTCAAGATTTGCTCCTGTACAAGAAATAATTTGAACTTTATCTTGACGAATTATTTCGGCAAAAATCTTTCCAATTTCAGCGGTACTCATTGCACCAGCCATACTTACCATCATTTTTGCACCATTGGCTAATTGCTGCTCATAAGCTTTTGCAGCGTCAACTAAAGATGCAGAATTGAAATGCAGATAATGCTTTTCAATAAACTGACTGATTGGTCCTTTACTCATATTCTTTTTTTCTTTTTTTTATTTAATGTTCAAAAGGGTAATTGAGATTTGGATTTACAAATAAAAGAAATTTATAAACATCAAATTTCGAATATCCCAATTTATATTTATTATTTATTATAACCTAGTATTTTTAGTACATCCTCAGCGGTTTGCTGTTCCGAAAATACTTCGGTTGCCAATATTCCATTTTCATCGCGATCAATCAAAATGTGTTTTGGCTGTGGAATCAAGCAGTGCTGCAATCCTCCAAAACCACCTATTGTTTCTTGATATGCACCTGTGTTGAAAAAACCTAAATACAAAGGTTTTTCCTTATTATATTTTGGCAGATAAATGGCATTCATGTTTTGCTCCGAGTTGTAATAATCGTCACTGTCACAAGTCATCCCGCCTAATAAAACTCTTTCATAAGTTTCATTCCATCTGTTAATTGCTAACATGATAAAACGCTTGTTAATAGCCCAAGTATCTGGCAAAGTTGTAATGAAAGAGGAATCAATCATATTCCATTTTTCTCTGTCATTTTGTTGTTTTTGATACAATACTTGATAGATGGCACCACCACTTTCTCCAACGGTAAACGAACCAAATTCAGTAAAAATATTTGGAACATCAACTTCGGCTTCATCACAAGCTATTTTAATTTGATTGATAATTTCATCAATCATATATTGGTAATCGTATTCGAAAGCCAATGAATTTTTGATTGGAAAACCACCGCCAATATTTAAACCGTCAAGAGTAGGGCATTCTTTTTTTAAAGCTACATATACCTTGATACATTTTACAAGCTCGTTCCAATAATAAGCATTGTCATTGATACCTGTATTAATAAAAAAGTGCAACATTTTAAGTTCCAAATTTTTATTCTCTTTGATTTCTTTTTTATAAAAAGGCACAATATTTTTATATCCAATTCCTAATCTTGAAGTATAAAATTCAAATTTAGGTTCCTCTTCGGCAGCAATTCTAATTCCGATTTTGAATTTACCATTGATTTGTCCCTGCAGTAAATCCAATTCTTCATAGTTATCAATAATTGGAATGGCATTCTTATGTCCATTATTAACTAATCGGGCAATATTTTCGATGTATTGGTCTCTTTTGAAACCATTACAAATGATATAAGTGCTTTTATTTATTTTTCCTTTTTCTAATAGATTTTCAACAATATTAATATCAAAAGCAGAAGACGTTTCAATATGAATGTTATTCTTGAAAGCTTCATTCATAACATATTCAAAATGAGAACTTTTTGTACAATAACAATAGTAATACTTTGCTTCGTATTTGTTTTTTTCCATCGATTTACGAAACCAGCTTTTGGCTTTGTTGATGTTGTTTGAAATTTGAGGCAAATAGGTAAACTTTAAAGGCGTACCATAAGTTTCTACCAATTTCATTAAATCGATATTATGAAATTGAAGATTGTCTTTGTTTAATTTAAATTCTTCCTGAGGAAAGTAATATGTTTGATTTATTAAGTCGGAATATTTTGTATTCATTTGTTCTTTAGAGTTTTACGTTAATTGTATTTAAAAATAGAATTAATAAAAAATCAAACTCTAATGTTGGCGTAGATAATCTGCAATTTTTCGTAATCGGCCTTAAAATATTGAAATTCATCAAAACTAAAATTTCCTTTAATACCATAAAAACGTTTCAATAAGCTCAAGAAAGACCTATTGTTTCTGTTTCTTTTGGTAGAAAAATTTTTAGTATTTTGATTTTTATTCATTGAGGCAAATGTAAAAAATAATATAGACGTAATGCAACGCTTTTTATTAAAAAAAAACTAAGATTTGTAATCTTCAAAAGCGTTTAGAATTAATTCGTTTTCAACAGATTGATTAATTTTTATTTGACCGATGCCTTCAATCAACGCAAATTGGATCATTCCGTACTCATTTTTTTTGTCATGAATCAGTAATTCCAGGATTGGTTCGATATCATTTTCTTCAAAAATGATGTCATCATATATTGATTTAAGCGTCGATTTTATCTGATTGTATTCTTCCGAAGTTATTAAATTTTTATGCAAAGAAATATGACTTTCCAAAATCATTCCTACAGCAATGGCTTCTCCGTGCAGCAATGTAGTTTTATCTTTATTTTCTAAAAAATAACTTTCAATCGCGTGACCTAATGTATGACCAAAATTTAGAGATTTTCTAATATTTTTTTCAGTTGGATCCTGCATTACGATAACATTCTTAATTTCAACTGAACGATGAATAAGCGCATCTAAATGATCAAAATCTATAGATTTCAAATCTAAAAATGATTCCCAATATGCTTTGTCAAAAATTAATCCGTGCTTTAACATTTCAGCTAAGCCCGAACGCATTTCGTTTTGAGGAACCGTTTCTAGATATTGAGTATCTATTAATACCATTTTTGGCGTATTGATAACACCAATCTGATTTTTTAAATTACCCAAATCAACGCCATTTTTTCCTCCAACAGATGCATCAACCATAGATAATAAAGTGGTTGGAATATGAATAAAATCAACACCTCTTTTAAAAGTTGAAGCTACAAAACCGCCTAAATCAGTAACAACGCCACCTCCAATATTGATAATTAATGTTTTTCTGTCTGCACCCAATTCTGTTAAGACATTCCAGATTTCAATGCAGGTTTCAATATTTTTATTAATTTCTCCAGCTTCAAATTCTATTATTTCAATAGTCAGATCCGTTTCCAGTAAAGGAAGGAATTTAGGCAGACAATGTTCATTTGTATTGGTGTCAGCAATTATAAAAAGGTTAGAATATTTGTTCTCTTTTAGATGCTGGTTTAGTTTTGCATATCCAGTTTCATTGAAATGAACAGGATAGTTATTAGCTTGAATAGATTGCATGATTTTAATTTAATTGAAAGCGCAAAATAAGGCAAATTTTACTAATTATACTCGCTTACTCTATTTATATTTGCAGAAAAAATATAACAAAATATGGATAATATTTTCAATAACACACAAATTGCGTTTGCTTTAAAAAGTGATACCGAACTTGACAGAGCTTATTTTCTTTTTAAATTAATCAACAACCAGCCCTTAGTACGTATAGGAACAGCAGTTACAAATTTTGCAATAAAAGCTAATCTTCCCGTTGAAAGCCTGATTCGTGCAACTGTTTTTGATCATTTTTGCGGAGGCGTAAACGAAAATGACTGTCTAACAGTTGTAGATAAAATGTTTACTAAAGGAGTTTCTTCAGTCTTGGATTATTCTGTAGAGGGAAAAGAAGAGGAAAATCAATTTGATGCGGCATTGGAAATGACCCTAAAAACTATTGAGTTTGCCAAAGAGCGATTAGCCATTCCATTTGCTGTTTTCAAACCTACTGGCTTAGGACGTTTAGATTTATATGAAAAAATAGGAGAAAAACAAACGTTAACTCCAGAAGAACAAGAGGAATGGAATAGGGTAGTAGCTCGTTTTGATTTAGTATGCAATGAAGCCCACAAAAAAAATGTTGCCTTGCTGATTGATGCCGAAGAAAGCTGGATGCAGGAAGCCGCTGATGATTTGGTTACCGAAATGATGCGCAAATACAACAAAGAAAAAGCAATCGTATTCAATACACTTCAAATGTACCGTTGGGATCGTTTGGATTATTTGAAACAATTACACAAACAAGCCAAAACTGAAGGATTTTTTATCGGAATGAAACTGGTTCGTGGTGCTTATATGGAAAAAGAAAATCTTCGTGCAGAAGAAAAAGGATATCCAACACCAATATGTGCTTCCAAAGAAGCCTCTGATGTAAATTATGATACGGCTGTCCTATATATGACAGAACATTTAGACACTATGTCCATTTTTGCAGGAACTCATAATGAAGAGAGTACTTATAAATTAATGGAGCTGATGAAAACAAGAGGAATTGCTTCTAACGACAACAGAATTTGGTTTGGACAATTATACGGAATGAGTGATAATATAAGTTATAATTTGGCAGCTAATGGTTATAATATTGCTAAATATTTACCTTTTGGACCTGTAAAAGATGTTATGCCGTACTTGATTCGCCGTGCCGAAGAAAACACATCTGTTGCTGGACAAACCAGTCGTGAACTTTCGATGATTAAAGCAGAACGCAATAGAAGAAAAGGGAAAATTCAGTAGGCAGTTTTCAGTATTTAGTACTCAGAAAACCCTGCAGATCTTTCATGAAAAAAATCCATTTGTAACTTATACAAATGGATTTTTTTATGCTTTTATTTTAAAACTAAATAACAACCATTGTGTAATGTCGTGTTTTAAAATTAGACAAAATAACGCAACAGATTGATTATAATTTATTATTCCCAATATTGTTTCTTTTGACTTTACGCCGTTTAAACTTTCGACTTACTTAAGAATTACTAAACTGTAAATTACTCAAATTCTTATATAAACCGTTTTCTAAATTGATTAATTCTTGGTGTGTTCCTTGTTCGCTGATTTTTCCATTGTCAAGCACCAAAATTTGATCCGCAGAACGAATTGTAGAAAGACGGTGGGCAATAATTATGCTTGTTCTTCCTTCCATTAAAATTTCTAAAGCTTCCTGAACCAATTTTTCGCTTTCGCTGTCCAAAGAAGAAGTGGCTTCATCTAATATTAATATGGATGGATTCTTCAGCAAGGCTCTTGCAATCGCAATTCGCTGTCTTTGACCTCCTGAAAGTTTGATTCCTCTTTCTCCAACAACAGTATCGAATTTTTCAGGAAAACTTTCAATGAAGTTGTAAGCATTTGCTTGTTTTGAAGCTATCATAATTTCTTCATTAGTAGCATTGGGTTTACCGTAAGCAATGTTTTCTTTAATGGTTCCGCCAAAAAGAATTACATCTTGCGGAACAATGCTCATATTACCACGCAGATTCTCTAAATCGTAATCATAGATATTTTTTCCATCAATTAGAATTTCACCGCCATCTATATTATAAAAGCGCAGTAATAAAGAAGCAATTGTTGATTTCCCCATGCCGCTTGGGCCAACAAGAGCTATTTTTTGACCAAAACTAGCAGAAAAATTAATGCCTTTTAAAACTTGAACTTCTTTTCTGGAAGGATAGCTAAAAGCTACATTCTTGAAAGTTACTTCTCCTTTTATTTTATTTAAAGAAGGAACATGAACATTCGAATTAATTTTTTCGGGTGTTTCATCCAATAGTTCAAAAACTCTTTCGGTGGCACCAATTGCTTTTTGCATTTGCGCATACAATTCAGCAATTCCACCTGATGAAGCTCCAACATAACTTGAATACAATATAAAGGTAAACAATTGCCCAACCGTAATTTCGCCAGCAATACTCAATTGTACACCGTACCAAACAACAGCCACAATCGTTCCGAATAAACAGATAATAATAAAGGATGCAAAAAAGCCTCTAAATTGCCCGCCTTTAATCCCCATTTTAACGACTTCTCTAATTCTTTCTTTATAACGTGCAATTTCGTACCACTCATTGGCGAAAGCCTTAACAATACTGATTCCCTGCATAGTTTCTTCAACAACAACTTGGCTTTCGGCAACTTGGTCTTGTACTTTTTTCGAATATTTTCGAATAAATCTTCCAAAAATAACAGCTGCAACACCAACAAAAGGCACCACCGAAACCATCATAATCGTCAATTTGATATTGATGCTAGCCAGCATAGCAAAACTCCCGATAATTAATATAAACTGTCTTAAAAACTCAGCGATTGTTGTGGTTAACGTATCTTGAATTTGAGTAATATCGTTACTGATTCGGCTATTTAGTTCGCCTACTCGTTTTTGAGAAAAAAATGACATCGGCAATTTAACCAAATTAGTATATAGAGCCAAACGGACGTTTGCTAATGTGTTTTCGGTAAAATTGACAAATAATGAAAGTCTAAAAAAAGAAAATAAGGATTGTAATAATAAGACAAGTCCCAATCCCAATGCTATTTGATTAGCCAAATGTGCATCCTTTTTATTGACACAATCCACAAGCATTCCCATAAATTTAGGAAATGCTAAGGCAGTAACACTTGTAAGCAGTAAGAAAACCAATCCTACATAAAACTTCCATTTATGATTGTCGGCATATTTAAAGATAAGAATTGCTTTTTGCAGTGAAGTTGCAGTAATTTTTGATTTTGGTAAATCATTTTCTTGGAATCGCGCCATTGTTTTTGTTTTATGATACAAATGTAAGGCTATAAGAAGATGATAACCAAAAAAAATATAGAGATTCAATCTTGAATAAAATACTGTTTATGAGTAACTAAAGAAAAACGGAATAGTTTTTATTCTATTTTTTTTAAATTTTGCTTGCAATTACGAGTTCTAGTTGTATATTTGCAAACGCAATGGGGCGATTAGCTCAGCTGGTTCAGAGCACCTCGTTTACACCGAGGGGGTCGGGGGTTCGAACCCCTCATCGCCCACAAGTTTAATAACAAATGGTTTCAAAAGCCGATAAATCTTAGGATTTATCGGCTTTTTGCTTTTGGACATACTTCAAATTATTCATTCAATCTTAATTCTTAAGGAACAAAATCGAGACCCTTCAAATTTAAAAAATTAGGGTCTCGCTAAATCTTCTTAAGCCTTGCAAACAGTCGTACTAACAACCAGTTTACTACTTGTTCAGAATATGTACATCTTGCTTGCTATCAATTAGAAAATTAAATTGAATACTAATTAAAAGGTCACCACCATGAAAGCAAAAATCACCTTGCATATTTATGCAAAAACTACAAAAGCTAATGCAGCTGGACAATTACCAATTTATATTCGGTTAACAGTTGACGGGCAGCGTTTTGAATTCAGTTCCAAAAAATTCATTGAAAAAAGCAAATGGTCTCCAGAACTATCTAAAATGAAAGGTAGTTCAGAAGAAGCTAGAACATTAAATAACTATCTTGATTTAATGAAATCTAAAGTTTTTGATATTCAAATGGAGTTACTTCATAAAAATGAAGAATTATCCCTGGAGAATTTCAAATCTAGAATATTAGGAACCCATCAACGAGAACGAATGTTAATTCCAATTTATCAAAATCACAATGATAAAATTGAAGAACTTATCGGAAATGGTTATGCTTATGGAACATTAGAACGCTTCAAAATATCTTTGAAACATATTCAAGAATTCATTTTGTGGAAGTATAATATTGCAGACATAAGCATTAATAAAATTGATTATGCCTTTGTAACTGAATTTGAATTCTACTTGAGAAGCGTTAAAAAATGCAATAACAATACTGCTGTAAAATATGTTAGAAATTTCAGAAAAATAATTAAAATTTGTCTGGACAACGATTGGCTGGATAAAAATCCTTGTAGCCGATACGAAGGCAAAATGAAAGAAGTGGAAAGAGATTTTCTTACTGAAGAAGAAATACTGAAAATTTATTCTAAAAAATTCTCTTCTGAGCGCCTAACATTAGTTCGCGACATATTTATATTTTCCTGCTATACCGGTTTAGCTTACATCGATGTTAAAGGACTTAAAAAAGACCACATAGCAATAGGCATCGATGGCGAAAAATGGATCTTCAAGAATCGCCAGAAAACAGATACAAAGTCAAAAATTCCAGTGTTGCCAATTGCCCAAGAAATCATTCAAAAATACTCCAATCATCCTAAATGTTTAAATGAAGACAGCATTTTACCTATTTTGACCAATCAAAAAATGAATGCTTATCTCAAAGAAGTTGGAGATTTATGTGATATTTCAAAAGAAATTACTTTCCATATGGCACGTCATACTTTTGCAACCTCTGTAACGCTCACAAATGGTGTTCCTATTGAAACTGTAAGTAAAATGCTGGGACATAAAAATATTCAAACCACGCAGCACTATGCTAAGATATTGGATAAAAAAGTAAGTGAAGATATGATGTTATTAAGAGATAAGTTTGCATTGAAAAATTTAACCATCGAATCAACTAAATCCAGTTAATTAATGAGACAATAGTTCTTATCTCTTCAATGCAAAATGGTCCTTAAAGATTCTTACATCATCTAACTGAATCAAATACCAATAATCTGTAGCTGGCATTTGCTGTCCAATATAAGTTCTTTCCTATTCGTCTCCCATTGGGTTAAGCACTTTTGTTAATTTATGATATTCTTATATAGAATATTTATTATTTATACATTTCTAAAAATCAACACCTTAATTTTAAAACATGATAAAATTGTATTATATTCTGACAAAATAGTACTAAAAATAATTGCTAAACAACTGTATTTTTGGTAAAATTCTCACTAAAAAATACAGGCTTAAAATATGATGCAAAAATTACCTTTACTATTTGTTTTTTTTTTATTATTTCAAACTAGCTATACTTTCGGTCAAGCCCCAAAGCCAAATGAGCATATCGACAGTTTTGTAACTACAATGAATACTGCTGGTTTGTCCAAAAGTCAGGTTACTCAAATCAAGAACTTAATTATTGAAAGAGACGAGCTTCTTGCTGAAGATACAAAACTTCACACCGAGCTGAATGCCAAATATCCTTTTGTATTTCATGACTCAGAAACCACTACTAAATACAGTAATCAACAATTTGTACTAAAGTTATCTAAAATTATAACCATAGCACAATTTAAGCAATTATTCTTACCTCAACTAAATTCCAGAGTACAGATAATGGTTAATGATAAATTTAATCTTCTAAAAAAAAGATACAAATTCACTCCTGATCAGGAAGCAAAGCTCAAAAAACTGCTATTAGAAACCACGGAAAATGAAATTGTTATCAAGGAATATTACAACTATGATGATAATTTGTCTTGGAATAATTATACGGAAGAAAAAATAAAATCCTCAGACAAGGAGCGCGAATTGCTAAAAAGCTTCGGATTATTTTATTCTAAAAACACAAAAACGGATACGCTGATTAAAAAACTTACAGAAGCTAAAGTAGACCCGGAGCGGATAAACCAAATTTTGTTGGCACTGCAAGTCTTACAAGAACGAAATGATAAACGACTGAAAACATGGCGAGAAAACGATGTGAACAACGTTATTAATTTTCACGATCCGGGTGATGATGAATATGTGATTTATTTAGATTGTCGTGAAAAAATATCTAAAATATTAACTATCGAAGAATTTAATTTAGTTTTCGTGTCACAAATGCAGAATCGAATTATCCGTGATAGCCAGAAAGAGTTTAATACTCTCAAAACCAATTATAAACTAACTACTGCGCAATATGACGACATGCAGAAATTAGTTCTGGAAAAAAACACTGAAAAAGTAGTCACTGAAGAATACTATAAGTATAGTTATGAACTTTACCAACAAAAACTTCGTTCCGTGGAATATCGTCATGAAAAAAAAATTAATGAAGCTATAAAAAAAATGCTAACTCTATAAAATAGTCTATATAAAAATTATAATAACACTAAACTTTCAATATGATGAAGAAAATATTTTTTATTTTTATTTTTTGCTCTGGAGTATATAATATTATGGCACAAGAAGTTGCTAATGATTATATACTTAAAATCAACACTACTTTATATGATGTAGGTGACATCATGGGGCATCCAGAAAATCAAGAACAGCTTATAAATTATGCAAATCAAGGGAATACCGATTGTTTGAACTGGTTAGGTCTTTTATATGTAGAGGGGCTTGGTGTAGAAAAAAATGAGAAAACTGCATTTGATTTTATTAAGAAAGCAGCGAATCAAGGAAACTCTACGGCAGCATATAATTTAGGACGCTTTTATATGATAGGAACTGGGTGCAATATAGACTTTGATAAGGCTAAATATTGGTTAACATCGTCTGCAAATAAAGATAATAATCGAGCCGCATATGGATTAGGTTATATGTATTTAAAAGGATTTGGGGTACCTCAAAATTATCAAACAGCAATTTCTTGGTTTGAAAAATCTAATTATCCAATGGCAAAACATTGGCTAGGAGTATGTTACTATTTTGGTTATGGTGTAGCTAAAAATGGTGAAAAAGCCATAATGAATTTTTCCGAAAGCCAGACACCTAATAGTAAAATGATGCTTAAACATATTGTAGAAAATGTAAGACAAACAGTTGAATCTGATATTTCAATCGAAGTAAATGAGAAAGAAACCTCGAAAAACTCAGCGATATCTAAAGAAGTCATACAGATAGAAACTGGAAATGGAATCCCACAAAAGGATTCCAAGATTAATAAAAAAGATTTAAAATTGAAATATTTTGAAGGTAAATGGAAAGGAAAACTAATTGAATTAGATTGGTCAGGTAAGGAAATTACAAATGTCGTACCCGTAACCTGTGAGTTTACTGTTCAAGACAAACAACTACTTTATAAACTAACAATAAATAATAAAGAAATAGTAAATACGGCTATTCTTGAAAACAATAATTTATATTTTGAAGACTTAAATATAACGATGAAGTTACCTTATAGTGATAGTTCTATTTCTAATACAATAGATTGGAAAATATTATCAGCACAAACATCTTTTAAGACAATAAACAATAAAACCTATTTGACCGCAAGTATTGAAACATTCACATCAGAATGGAACGAACCTGGACCTCCTAAAAGACTTATTTTAAAAGGGGTAGAAGAAGATAGTGAAGAATTATCTAATGAAGAACTAATTGCTATAAGTTCTCAAAAAGAACAATTTATAATATTATACCCAAATCCAGCAGAAGGAGATGTATTGATCTCCTATGAATTAAAAGAAGACGCTTATGTAAGTGTTAGTGTATATGATTACTCAGGAAATATCATGCCTATTAATTTAGACCAGGAAAATATACAAACGGCTGGACAACATCATTATACTTTAAATAGTAAAAGTTTAAAAGCAGGAATGTATATAGTAAAAGTAGCGGTAGATAAAAAATCACACACCAGAATTTTAATAAAGAAATAAAATCATGAGAAAAATCAAAAGACTATATATTTGTATTTCGTTATTTTTGATTAGTATGGGAGGATATGCCCAATATAATGAAGGATGTGGATGTCCTGGAGGTACTGGGGCAGAAAATGTAGTTACCAACCCATATTTATTACAAGCATATCAAGTACAAGCGATAGTTAATGCAAATAATGCAGCGGCAGCAGCAAATGCGGCAGCGGCAGCAGCAGCAGCAAGTTCAAACGCAGCAGCAGCTCAAGCAACAGCAGCTCAAGCTGCAAATGCAGCTAATGCAGCTAATGCAGCAAATATTGCAGGAGCTCAAGCAGCAGCAGCAGCAAATGCTTATGCACAGCAACAAAATCAAGCAAATCAAGCAAATCAAGGAAGTGGAACTCAAGGAAGTGGAACTCAAGGAAGCGGAACTAGTACAACTGTTCCGAATACAAGCACTCCAAATGATACGTATGATGATATTCCTCGAGTAGTAAATACGAATCCAATTAATACGGCACCTGGATCACCTTTTCTTGAAGCTATTGGTTATAACAATCAAAGTACAGTTACGTTACCTCAAGCTTTTCAAGTTATAAGAGAATATATAGATAAAGTTATTCCAGATTTTCCTGGAGGAAGACTATTATTTATTAATAATTTAATTGCGAAAGTTGCTGCAGGGCTGCCAGCCAACGAAAAGGAAAATGCTGAAGCTATACTAGGTATATATATGCAAATAAATGATCCTAATATTACGACTGACGATATGCTTAAAATTTATAATGATCCCGATCCTGATGTTTCATATCCAAATGTTAATCCAACGGCCAGTATAACTACTACTTCTACCGATGGCCAAACAATTTATGGGGTTGGTCCAGATCAAATTTTTGATACGAATGGTAAAAGAATTACTGGGTCAAACCTTCCAAATTCTAATACAAATTCTGTGTTTGTTTTTAAAAATGGAAAATATTATAGACCAACTGAATTAAGTGGTTCTGTTGGAGGTAGATATTCGGTTCTGAAAATCGCTGCTTATTATGGAGTAAGATTAGGAATGGCTGTAGGCACTCGAATTAGTACAAAAAAAGGAGATATACCTTCAAGTGAAAGTGCTGCATCTGAAAGTAACAAGGTTATTTATATTAATACGAATGGCGGATTTAGCCCACGTCTAAATATAAAATCTTGCTTTGTAAGTATTTTATATCACGAAGATTTACACAGGATAAATTCGAAAGATGGTATAGCTTCAACTTTAGAAAATCATGCAGAAGTATATTTGAAGCAAATAAGGCATGGTGCTACTTTTGGGATGACTCCTCTTGAATTTAAAGAAGAAATAATAGGTTCTTTGGCTAATTACCTTATGAATATGAATAGAAATACTCCTCAAGGAAATTATAGCATAACAGTGATCAATGGATTAATAGATAGTTTTAATAATAGGGGTGTAAATTATGGATATAAAATTGATTATATACGTCCTCAATTCGGAGTTTATTCAACAAAAGATCTTCAACTGAGAGTATACAGGCCAGGCGATTCAGTTGGTGTAGACGTACCTTTCAAACCACAAAAAATATAAATTTAATTATCAAAAAAGATATCTTTAAATGAGCAAAAATCAATAAATAATTTTATATTTATGAAATCGCTATGATTACAAATGGGGAACTAGAATAAAGAATGAGCATATAATACCATTTACAAATATAAATTAATCATATCCTATGGATAGGGCTGGGGGTAAGGTTAAACAAAAAACTATTTTATTTTCTAACTATATAATATTCCATAAAAAAAACAAATATCATCTACACATGAAAATTAAAATAATATTACTTCTCATCTTATTTACTTTAATCGGGTGTAAAAATAAAAATGGCGAACATAATATTGATGTTGCATTATCAGAAGTTATCGCGAAATTTCCGCAAATTTTAAAAGGAAGAACTAATCATTATCAGTTTGAAAAGAGCATCAAAAATGGAAAATATGGTTTTGAAATTCAACTTTATTCACAGTTAGATACTGTAAGAGATCCGCAAAAAATAATGGTTTTTATAAATTCAAAAAAAGAATGTTATGCTATTCCTTTTTTATCAAATACTTATAGGGATTATTGGGAATTTAGAAACGAAAAAATCTTATCAAAAGTAAAAAGAGTAAATACGACGTTTACAAAACAATACGTAGCAGCACTAAATTCTTTAGACCTTAATAAAAGAGAAATCTATTATGTTTTAACTAACGAAATTTTAACATCATTATTAAACTGCGACAGAGTAGGAGATAAAGATTCTGATTTTTTAAAAGGATTATTTTTTTTTAATAATAATGGATTTGAATCAGATGAGAACGACAAAGAATCAAAAGAAAAATTATTGAAAAATTATGAAGAAATTAAAACGACTCCTAATACAGACATAAATTTTCACAATAACCAAATATATTTTGGCTATTTAGATTATAAGAATTTTAGGTTTTATCAAGTTGTTTACAAATACGAACATGTAAAGCATCCTACAATTAAAGGAAAAGAAATAATTTTCAAAACTGTTCTTCAAATAAAAAGCTATAGACATGACATCGTCAACAATATGATGTCGGGTTCTATTTAGCAGTTTTGAAATCTGAATTTATACTGTTTGAAAAAATATTAATTGGAAGCAGAATACTTCAATTTCAAAATATGTGCAGATATAGAATAAAATATATAACTACAACCTAAAAAAGTTGTAGTTATTTTATTTTCTAATACCAAGTAATCATACTTGTCAGAGCATCAATAATGAATTACCCCGAGGCAGAACCTTGAGGTATCTATCGGAAGAAAGTAAATTTTTAGTTTTATGAAAACCTTAGGTTTTCAAACTTTCCTTTCTGCCCCCAAGGCAAAGCCTAGATAGATTCAAGTGGTTGAAAATGAGGTGATCTGTATCTTGTAAAGAGAAGGATCACTGTACTTTTACAGTACAGAGGTTTTTAGGTTGAAAAATAAACTTAATAAATGATTTATGATGAAAATAAAAATAATTTGTCTTTTCGTTTTACTTACTTTTCTTAGTTGCGAATATAAAAGTGAGCAAAATAATGTTGATGCTTCACTTAATAAAGTAGTTGAGAAATTCCCCCAAGCATTGAAAAGAGGTAATAATTTCCTCTTTGAAAAGAGTATCAAAAATGGGAAATATAATTTTGAAATTCTTCTTTATTCGGAACCAGACACGGTTAGTGATCCACAAAAAATGATAGTCATAATAAATTCAAAAAAAGAATGTTGTGCAATTCCATTTTTATCAAATACTTACAGGGATTACTGGGGATTTAGAAATGAATCCGTTTTACCAAATATAAAAAAAGTCAATACAACCTTTACTAAACAATATATAGAAGCTCTAAATTCTTTAAATATTAACAAAAGAGAAATATGTAAGGATTTAATAAACGAAATGTTAATTTCATTATTAAATTGTGAAAAAATAGACGTTAAAAACTCTCAATTTTTAAAAACATTACTTTTTTTTAATGCTAATGGAACAAAAGAAAGAAATGAAACTGACAGAGAAATCAAAAATAAATTATTAAAAAATTATGAAGAAATTATAATTACACCTAATACATCTAAAAGTAATCACTATGACCAAATGACTTTAGGTTATCTAGATTACACTAATTTTAGGTTTTACCAAGTAATTTGTAAAGATGTAGTGGAAAGACATCCCACTATTAAAGGGAAAGAAAAAATCATTAAAACAACCTTCAAAATAAAGAGTTATAGAAATGATACTCCTATTACTATAATGCCAAGTTCTTTTTAAATAACCAAACATATGTAGTCTATGTTTTCAATTAAAACAAAAGTCATTTTTACATTTTCATTTTTTTTTGTTTCTTTTATGACCTTTTCTCAGAAAGGAAATTCTTCCAAAACATCCGTTTCAGAATATTCTAAAGTTTTGGAATATTTTAAAGAAGCAGGTAATTCAGAGCAGTATCAAGCTGCTACTTTTTTAGTGGATAATATCGGCGATCACTATTCTTCTGGAAATATTTGGTTAGATAAAAGTGGTATAGAGGTACCCTTTGAAACCACAAATTTTTCTGATTTGGAAGAAGCAATTAAAGAGTTCAATAAATTGAAGGATAATTTACATATAGTACCCAAATCGATAATTACAAATGATAGAGATGTAATTCAGTCGACCTTATTAATAAAAAATATCGAACTTGCATATAAAGCATGGAAACAAAATCCATGGTCAAGTAGTTATGATTTCAGCACATTTTGTGAATATATTTTACCCTATAGAAGTCTTACAGAACCTTTGGAAAATTGGAGGTCAGAATATCAATTTGTATATCAAAAAAGTATGGGAAACTTGAATGATCAAAATGATCCTGTGGAATTGTGTTCCCAAATAATAAAAGACACAAAACATTTTGATTTTGTAACAAAACGTTTTGACCCCAAAGCACTTCTTAGTCCATCTGAATTATTATTTTGGAGACAGGGAAATTGCCCGGATTTGGCTAATGTTGTGTTATTTGCAGCTCGTTCGCTAGGAGTGGCAGTAACTTTTGATTTTACGCCTCATTATGCAGCTTCTTCTAATAGGCATTTTTGGAATACTGTTGTTGATAGACATGGTGCTTATATTCCATTTAACGGTAATCAAGATCTACCTTATATTTACAATCCTAATCACAAAAGAATGGGAAAGATTTTTCGATCTACATTCTCTGAACAAAAACAAAGTTTGGCGGCTATAATTTCAGATAACAAAATCCCTGAAGAGTTCCTCAAAATTAAAAACATAATAGACGTAACATCAGAATATGTTAGTGTAAGTGATGTAAATTATTCTTTCGAAAGAATTGAAACTCCAGAAATTGCATATATCTGCGTTTTCAATCTCGGCTATTGGCATACTATTGATTGGGCTAAAATTAAGAATAATAAAACAATTTTCACTAATATGGGGAGAAACATTGTATATCTACCTAGTACTTTTGAAAATGGTAAAATGACCTTTGAAAAATATCCTGTTTTACTAGATAGTAAAGGAATTCAAAGTGTTTTAAAGCCTGAATTTAGTAAACTTTATAATGCTACTCTATCAAGAAGTAATGAAACCAAAAATGATTTTAAGGAAAATAATCCACTACAAATTTTAAAAGGAGAAAATTACAGTTTGTTTTTATGGAATGGCAATTGGCAATTAGTTGATCAACAAATTGCAATTTCTGATGATTCGGTGTTATTTTCAAAAATACCTGAAAATGGATTGTTTTTAATCTCCTCAAGTAAGCCTGATTTTTTTGAACGTATTTTTACAATTAATCCGCTAACTAGTCAGATTACTTGGTTTTAGCATTAATATAACACCTTTTGGTTTAAATTTTAATAGTGCTTTGGTTTTAAATAAAAATAAAATGCGTTCATTTTTTTTACACGTAAATTATTATTTTTTAGAATAACTTAACCATCAACTAGAAATTATAGGTTTGAATTTTATTGAGACCTATAAAACACAAAACTTATTGCCAATATTGCTTATTATCAAAAACTTAATTATAAATGAAGCTAAAAAAATTCATTTCATCTAGTAATTTATTTGAAATCATAAATTTTATTTTTGTAGTTATAATTTTTGGACTGCCATTTGTTTATTTTTCATTTGTGTTAAATCCAAAAAAAATAGGACAGGAACTATACCTTGTATCAGTTATTGCTTTATGGGGTTTGTTTCAATCTCTTAATTTAATTAAAATTAAATCTTTAAAAATTCAAGTTGTTGACTTTTGCTATTTAATTTTTCTAATATATTGTATTTTACATTATTACATTTTCTCTTATTTCGGGTTTCTATACAATGAGTTTTGGGTTTTTTTAGGTTATATTTTATTATATTATCTATTTAAATCGAGTTTAAAAAATGAAAAAAGTAAAATAGCCATTTTTAATTTTACAATAATATTAATTTGGATTTTAAGCACTTTACAGTCTTTTATTGGATTATTACAAGAGTTTTATTTTATTAAATCAGATAATGACTTTTTTAAAGTGGTTGGAACATTTGTAAACCCAAATTATCTTGGTGTGAGTATGATGATAGGTTTAATTACGGCACTATATATATATGTTTTTCATTTTTTTAAAAACAGGTTATTAATTTATTTTCTAGCGCTCTCAGTTATTTCAATGATATATGTAATCATTTTAACTCAATCAAGGGCTTCCTGGATGACATTATTTATAGCTATTACTATTTTTTTTGTTACCTCAAAAAAAAATATTTCCTTTTTAATTAAAAACAAAATTAAAACTATTTGGTTATTATGTTTAACAACCTTTATTGCTATTTTGAGTTTACACTTTCTTTATAAACTAAATACAGATTCTGTCGATGGAAGGGCTTTTATAGCAAAAATAACACTTTCAAAAGTTTTAGAAAAACCGATTCTTGGAAATGGAATTTTCAATTTTAGAGGAATCTATAATAATACAAAAGCTCATTATTTTTTGGATTCTGAACGTCCATGGGAAGAAATAAAAGTTGGTGATTACGTAGCCTATGCTTTTAATGATTATCTACAAATCATTTTTGAAATTGGTATTATAGGTTTAATTCTGATAGGTTTAATTATAATTTTTACATTAAAAGAGATAAGACTTAATCCACAAACGAGGTTCGGATTGACTTTAATTTTATCCTTTTCTTTTCTTGCAATTTTCACCTCAGTTCTTTATAATCCAAACGCTATGATTTATGTAATTTGGGCTCTTTGTATTTTAGTAGTATTTGGAAAAAAAAGAGATCAAGTAATAGAAATTAAAAATATTTATGCGATAAAGGGAATTGTCTTTTTATTAATAGGTATATTTATTATAATTGTCACAATATTTTACAAAAAAACTACTGCATTATCAAATTTTAAATTAGTCGTAGAAAGTGTTAATCAAAAAATTTATTATAAACTAGACAATACAGATTTGCTTTACATAATAGAAGATGAATATGTAGAATTTCTTGTTGGATATGAGAACTATCAGGAAGGGAATAAAAATAATGGATTTGAAATGATGGAAAATTCTGTTAACAAAAACCCAATTCCAAAAGCAAATATTGTACTTGCTAATTTGTATATACAAAACAAAAAATATAATGAGGCTGAGCAATTATTCAAAATGAATATAGGCATTGAACCTTTTAGATTTGAGCCACTCAATAATTTATTACAGTTTTATTCTAAAAGAAATCTTCACGATAAGGAAATCAAAACGGCTAACGAAATAATTCATTTGCCTATAAAGAAGGCATCTGCAGAAGTAATCAATTATAAGAAAACAGCTCAGTCAATTCTTGACTCTGGAAAATAGCAGATAACTAACAATAAACTCTCATATTCCACACTTAGAAGTTTCGAATTTTCTGGTAGAACATTTCTATTTATTGTAATTGTAGTACATTTATCTTACTCACAGAATTGTCAAAAGGAAATTTAAAACGATATGATATGCTGTCAAGAACCATCGAAACACTAAAATACTCACTATTGGAATTTCGTTTTTCTTATTTAAGTATTGCATTGCTATTAGTTCTATTGATTTATAATCACAATAATAATGCCATCTGACAAATAATGAGTGTTTTTTTTATTAGCTTCTCTTTCTTGGCATAATGCACATATCATAGTTCTTTTGGTTTAGTATTATTAGTAACTTTCCTTTATTAAAAATAGTTTAGGACTAAATTTAGCTAATCATTGGGGTTTACCTTAACAACTAAGACACAAAAGTATTTTCAAATTAAGCCACTTGCCCAAATTTATTGTAGTAAGTATTGTGTGAAATACTTTTATAAATAACTTGTTTTGTCGTAATTTACATCAAAATCTTGTTCATCATAAATATCTTGTATCCTTCCTTCAATTAATTTATTTTCCCATAAAATTTTAGTAAAGATATTGTCTTCATCAAATTGATCTAATTCGTGAAAAACTTGTCCAATAGCATGTATGACTTTGCCATTATTTATATATTGATTTAACTCATCAAATATTGAATCATTTATGCTATTATATTCACTTTCTTCATTAACTGAATTATAGTGATCCGCTAAAAGAAAAAGCTGGTTGTTGGTAATCATATCACTACTGTTGTCAAAATAATCGCAATCACTGCATACTTCAACAATATCACCTGATGTTTCGAAATATTTAGAGGATTTAGAACTAAATACTAAAATATTAACTAATTTACCATCATCGCAGTATTCACATTTTTTTAATTTGGTTAGTTTTTTTATTGTTTCTTTTTCTATTAATTGTAGCTTTTTAAATTCGATAATAAAATCTTTTGCTTCATTAGTTGCACCTTTAATAACCATTAGATTTTCAAAACTTCTTGTCGCATTTGGAGACCAATTAAATGATCCGTTTATTATTGTTGTACCATCTATGACAACAAATTTATGATGCATATGGTTTTTATAATAAGGCATTTTTAATAATTTTATTTTAGCCCCTTTATTTCTTAATTTTTCAACAAATATTTCATGTGCACGATTTTGTTTATTATCAGAGCATATAATATTTAAGTCAATTTTTTTATTAATAATTTCATTGAAAATATCAAAATATTCTTTAAAATTTATCCATGCAACAGCTATGTAAACAATTGCTTTTGCCTCTAAAAGTTCTGTTTCAATAATTTGTTTATGATTTTCAAAGTAAGTTTTTAATTCCATTCGTTTCGTTTTTTTACAATACAATACCAAACATACAAAACCATTTTTACAATTCTTTACGGCTTTCCACATAGCAATAAAAAAAGATGCCTAAGCATCTTTCAAATTCTTATTTTTTACTCATCAACTTTGTATTTTTTTATATCAAATTCAAAATCAAACAATTCTTTAGGATGCACTTGTAAAGCTGTAGCAAATTTCATTAACGTTTTTAATGTTAAATTTCGTTTGCCACTTTCATACTTACTTACCTCAGCAGAATCAATACCTGTCAAAAATTCAATATCCTGTTGAGTTTGGTCATTCTTTGATCTTATTTCAGAAATTCTTTTTCCTATATGCTTTTGTATATCTGCATTTAATTCCATTTCATTATGTTTTCAAAGCAATTTCCATTTTATTAATAAAAATACTATTGGGATATATGCCAGTATTTGAAAAATATTTTTATATTTGTTTCCTATTCAGAAATGAATTGTATTTTTGCGATCCTTCATATAAAATATTTTGAAGCATTCGCTTAGAATCTCGTATCAGAAAACTGGTAATTTTAGCAACGAGGTAATAAGTATGATGCTCACGTCCTATGGCGTGGGCTCACTTATTGTTGCTCGGTATACCAGTACCTCTGATGCAGTAAGCTGAGTTCCATGCCTTTTTTATGTCCCTTATTTTGGCAAAACTCAACTTAGATTCTTAGCATAGCTTCCTATTTAAAGTTTCGCATTACCATTAATTATTATTGAATTAGTTGGGAAAGGCACTGCCAACGTCTGGCTGCAACAGGCAACGGCAGTAAGCTTTTCCTATTTTAAAAACTCTTTTAAAGGAAATGCCTATGCAATAAAAAACCAAAACACTTTGCGCCTTAGCGTCTTTGCTGTGCAACATAAAAATGGCCCTCTATCTCGTCGCCAAACTAACTAGAGGACCGCAGCTAATAAAACTAACATTTTACTAAACCAACCCAATATTATGAAAACTTTTTCATTTTCTGTGGGTGGAAAGGCTTTTTGTTTCCTGTTTTTAATGGGAAGCGCGCTGTCTTTTTCGCCCGTTCAAGCCAACAATTCACTACGGCATAATCTACAAATTACCCAACAGTTTCAAGTTCAGGGAACTGTTACCGATGGAAGCAGTCCCTTAGCCGGTGTGAGCATTTCTATAAGAGGTACCAATAAAACAACTGTAACTGACTATAGTGGTCGTTACACTCTTTCTGCCTCTTCACAAGACGTTTTAGTTTTTTCATACATAGGATATAGAACGATGGCAGTTCCCGTGCAGGGGAGAACTGCAATCAACATCAGCCTGCAGGAAAATGAGACCAAACTGCAGGAGGTCAAAATCAATGCAGGCTATTATTCAATCAAGAATAGTGAGCGCACGGGAAGCATTTCCAAAATAACAGCAAAGGACATCGAGAAACAGCCTGTTACCAATGTATTGGCCACAATGCAGGGGCGCATGGCTGGAGTAAGCATTACCCAAACTACGGGTGTTCCTGGTGGAGGCTTTGAGATAAAAATCCGAGGACAGAACAGTATTCGTCCCGGTGCAAATACCCCTTTGTATGTAATTGATGGTGTCCCTTATTCTTCCGATCCAATTGGCTACAATCAAACAGCAACCACTTTCCCAACGGTTACCAGCCCGCTCAGCAACATTAACCCAGATAATATTGAAAGTATTGAAGTATTAAAAGATGCCGATGCCACCTCTATTTATGGTTCAAGAGGGGCGAATGGAGTTGTTTTGGTCACAACCAAAAAAGGGAAAATGGGTAAAACAAAGTTCACTTTTACAGCATCAACGGGAGCGGGTCAAGTAACTTCTTTTATGAAACTGATGAATACACAGCAATACCTGTCAATGCGCGCAAAAGCCTTTGTCAATGACGGTGTAACGTATCAGCCGTGGGATTATGACATTAATGGAACTTGGGATCAAAACCGTTATACTGATTGGCAGGAAGAACTGATAGGAGGAACGTCTCAAATTTCGGAATTGCAGGGTACGGTTTCAGGAGGTTCAGAAACCACCCAATTCCTCTTCAGCGGGAATTACCACACCGAGACAACGGTCTTCCCGGGGGATTTTCTCTACAAATTAGGAGGATCTCAGTTTAGCCTGAACCACCATTCAGAAGATTCAAAATTCCACATGACTCTCTCAGCCAATTATAACGTGCAAGACAATAATCAGCCTGCATTTGATTTTACCTATGATGCCCGCGCGCTTCCTCCAAATGCTCCTGCTTTATACGATGCAAATGGTAATCTCAATTGGGAAAACGGCACTTGGGATAACCCCTTGCGAAATCTCGCTACGAAATTCGAATCCAAAACCAATGATTTGCTGGCTAATACCATATTATCCTATGAAATAGCCAAGGGACTGGTACTCAAAAGCAATTTCGGTTTTACGGACCTGCGCCATACCGAAAGCCGTATTTCCCCCTCCACGATATACAACCCTTCTTATGGCATCACCAGTGCCTATTCGGGAATTTATCTCAACAATACCAACCGCTCTTCTTGGATAATCGAACCACAGATTAATTGGGAAAAAGAAATAAGAAAAGGCAAAATCAATATTCTCTTAGGAGGAACATTTCAAAATCAGATTACATCACATCTTTTCCAATCTGGAACAGGCTTTAGTTCAAACAGTCTAATCTATGATTTGGCTTCTGCCAATAATGCAAGAGTATTGCTGCATGACGAAATAGTGTACAAATATCAGGCATTCTTCGGACGCATCAATTACAATTGGCAAGAGCGCTACATTCTGAATCTTACGGGAAGGCGTGATGGCTCCAGTCGTTTTGGCCCAGGAAATCAATTTGCCTTGTTTGGCGCTGTTGGTGCCGCTTGGTTATTTTCTAATGAAGCTTTTCTCAAAAACAGTTCTTGGCTGAGTTTTGGAAAACTTCGCGCCAGTTATGGCACAACGGGGAATGACCAGATTGGGGATTATCAATTTTTGAATACCTATTCTTCATCAGGTACCAAGTACGATGGTGTTACGGGACTGCTGCCAACCCGTTTGTACAATCCCGATTTCGGTTGGGAAACCAATAAAAAATTGGAAATAGCATTGGAGACTGGTTTCATCGAGGATAGATTGTTTGTAACCGCAGCATGGTATAGAAACCAATCTTCCAATCAGTTGGTAGGTGTTCCGCTTGCTGCAACCACCGGATTTTCGGTATTACAGTCCAATTTGGATGCCACCGTAGAAAATACGGGATTGGAATTTACGTTGCGGACTGTCAATTTCAGTACAAAAAATTTCAATTGGACAACAAGCTTGAATTGGACAATAGCAAATACTAAATTATTGAGTTTCCCAAATTTGGAAGCCTCATCCTATAAGGAAAAATACCGAATTAATGAGCCATTGAACATTCAGTTAGTGTACCAATACACGGGCATTGATCCACAAACAGGCGTATATCAATTCGAAGACATCAATAACGATGGTAAAATTTCATTTCCTGATGACAGGCAGACTGTGGTTGACCTAAATCCGGAATATTATGGAGGATTGCAAAATCAATTAGGTTATAAGCGTTGGAAACTGGACTTTCTGTTTCAGTTTGTCAAACAAAAAAATCTGAATTACCCAATGGGTTTTGCTGGACAAATGTCCAATCAGCCAGCAAAGATGCTGAACAGTTGGCAGCAGCAGGGAGATACTGCCCCTTATCAGGTCTATACCATTGGCTACAATGATGCTGCTGTAACCGCAGATTATTTATACAGCCAAAGTGATGCCAGTATTAGTGATGCTTCGTTCATTAGACTTAAGAACATTGCACTTTCGTATGATCTTCCTCTGAATTTAAAAACCACCCAATGCAGGCTTATGTTACAGAGTCAAAATCTATTGACTTTTACTAAGTATGAAGACGGTGATCCAGAATTTACCAGTTATGGGTATTTACCACCCTTAAAAGTCATTACTGCTGGTGTTCAACTAACTTTTTAATTCTAGAAATATGATAACAATATCACATAAAAACAGTTACATTTCTCGTTGCTTAGTTCTTAGTCTTTTTTTGGTTTTGACAATGGCGATTCATTCCTGTGATTCTTTTGTGGAAGTAGATCTTCCAAAATCACAACTCACTAACGTTACCGTTTTTGAAGATGCCGCTACAGCCAATGCCGCCCTTTCCGATATTTATGCTAAAATTAGAGATAAGGGACTACTGACAGGAACTCGCTATGGACTTTCCAATCAGTTGGGAAACTATGCCGATGAAATTATCAGTTATGGTGCTCCTGCAGACCCAACTTTAGATTTCTATACTAATAGCTTACTGCCATCAAATACGGCAGTGTTAGATTTTTGGAGTACGACCTACAATCAAATCTATGCTGCCAATGCCGTAATAGAAGGTATCAAAGCATCAACGGCATTAACGCCTGCTGATAAAAACCGTTTTCAGGGTGAAGCTCTTTTTATTCGAGCATTGTTCCATTTTTATCTGACAAATTTATTTGGGGATATTCCGTACATCACAACTACAGATTACAAGACCAACGGCAGCGTAAGCCGAATGCCTTCCGACAAAGTCTATGAACAGATTATAGCCGATTTAGAAGCCTCAGAAGATTTATTATCTGAAGAATATTCCAGTACAGATCGGATCCGTGCCAATAAATATGTACCAAAAGCACTATTGGCAAGAGTCTTTTTGTATATGGGAAAATGGGCAGAAGCCGCCAATACTTCCTCCGCTGTACTCAACAATACGGGCCTTTATGCATTGGAAAATGATATGGACAAGGTTTTCCTAAAAGAATCCAAAGAAACCATCTGGCAGTTTATGCCCGTGACAGCAGGAAAAAACACAGATGAAGCAAGTACTTTTATCTTCTTTTCCGGCCCTCCTCCTTCAGTAGCTTTGAGCGAAGATTTAGTCAGTTCATTTGGTTCCAATGACCAGCGAAAAAACCATTGGATAGCTACAGTGACAGACGGCACCACCACTTGGTATCACGCATTTAAATACAAGGAACTTAACTTCACTCCCTCCTCTGTTGAATATTCAATTTTACTTCGATTGGCAGAGCAATACCTCATTAGGGCAGAAGCCCGCGCATGGCAGGGTGACTTAATTGGGGCGAAAGAAGATTTAGACAAAATCAGGCTACGTGCAGGATTAGCAGGGACTGCCACTGTCTCCCAACAACAAATCATCACTGCAATAGGACAGGAAAGAAGATGGGAACTTTTTACAGAGTACGGACATCGCTTTTTTGATCTGAAACGCTCAGGAACTATTGACAACAGCTTAGGAACTGTAAAACCGGGTTGGAACAGCACCGATGTCCTTTTCCCGCTGCCGCAAAGTGAACTTGGCGTAAATCCTAATTTACGTCCGCAGAATCCCGGATACTAAAAATCACGATGATGATACAGTCAAAAAATTATAAAATAAATAGCTCTTTGTTTGGAGGTATTCTCTTATTGCGCTTGCCATTAATTCCATTTTTATTTTTTATTTTGCCATTAGTGACCTGCCCTTTATTGGGGCAGGTGGTGCAAAAAAAGCAATTGACGGCCGCCGATTATCATCTGTGGGGTGAACTGCAATTCGATAAAATAGCTTTCAATGGTAAATGGGCAAGTTATAGAATGGGGTATGAAAGCGGTGCAGATACTTTATTTGTCAAAAACACCGAATCATTAAAAACCTATGCCTTCCCTTCTGTGGGCAACAGCTCTTTTGGAGGCAGTATGTGGTTTGCCTGTCAGGAAAACCAAAAATTAAAACTTTTAAATTTAAAAACCGGAAAACTGGAAACGATAGCTGATGTGAGCCAATACGTTTTTTCCGCTGATGCCAGTAAACTGGTACTTCTCAAAAAAACAAATACAGGAGAAAACACTTTGCTGATTAGAAATTCTGAGGGAATTGTGATTGATAAATTTAACGGGGTACATAACTTTAAAATAAGTCCCACTGGCGAAAATGTGGCATATTGGGCAACCACAAATAATATAAATCAGGTAGGTATTTTGAGCCTTGGAAAAAAACAAGAACAATCATGGATACTACAGAATCAGGAAGACAAATTTTATGACTTTACTTGGGATGAATCAGGAAAATCGCTTACTTTTTATAGTCGATTAACAGCTACGGCTCCTATAAATGGTATGTATTATTACAATCTTGGCAACAAAGCAGTGTTTCATTTGGATCCCAAAACACAACCGAACTTTCCAAGTGATGCCAACATAACTAACAATTCACATTACAAATTATCTATTTCAGATGATTTACAAAAGGTGTTCTTTGCCATAAAATCAAATCACAAACAAGAACAGACCAAACCCGATTCCGATGTGGAACTGTGGAATGGGAATGCCAAATGGATTTACCCGATGCAGCAGAAAAGCGGACAATTTCAGGATTATCCTCACCTTGCCGTTTGGTTTCCGATGGAGTATCGCTTTTCTTCTATTTCAACAGCTGAACTCCCTAAAGTAATCCTCAATGGAAATCAGAAGTATGCCATTCTTTCCAATCCCCAAGATTACGAACCTCAATTTGAATATGAAGGTCCACGTGATTATTATATTGTCAATCTTGCCACTGGAGAAAAAAATCTGCTATTGCAGAAATATTCAAATTTTGATTCCGATTTGTTGCCTTCACCTGACGGGAACTACATCGCTTACTTCAAGGAGAATAATTGGTGGGTTTATAATATAGCCACTAAAACGCACACCAATATTACTTTAAATCTAAAGGAAGTACTCAGTGGAAAAGTACGTACGCTGCATGGGGATTCAAGCTTTGGCAACCCCGGTTGGAGTGCCAATGACAACGAGATACTGATTTATGATCAATACGATATCTGGGCTATAAAACACGATGGCACATCCTTTAGACGATTGACTCATGGACGTGAAAAGCAAATTCAGCTTAGGATACCTGAAACGATTACTGGCATCGGATTAAAAAACAATTTAGATGGCTGGAAAAGCAACCGTATCAATGTGGAAAAAGAGCTTGTATTAAGAGCGGAAGGAAACGACGGACAGTCTGGCTATTTCAAATGGAAAAACGGTACTGGAGAAAAACCCATGGTTTTTGGTTCTCATTACATTGATCAATTTACCCATACAGGAAATGGACTAAACTTTATTTATCGAGAACAGAATTTTGACCGTTCTCCAAAGCTGATGTTTCAAAAAGGCGTCACGGCTCCAAAACTATTTTTTCAAAGTAATCCGCAGCACGAAAAATACAATTGGGGAAAATCAGAACTGATAGAATACCACAATTCAAAAGGAACTAATTTAAAAGGAGCGTTGTTCTACCCAGCGGATTATAACCCGCAAAAAAAATATCCGATGATTGTTCATGTGTATGAAAAAAAATCTAATCAGCTTCATCGCTATGTCAACCCATCACAGTTTACCGAAGACGGTAAAAATTGTGCTGTTTTTACAACTCAAGGATATTTTGTCTTGTATCCTGATATTCAATTGGAAATTGGAAACCCTGGAATAGCAGCGGCAGATTGCACAATATCGGCAACTAAAGAAATCATAGAGCGTGGGCTGGTTAATCCTGAAAAGATTGGCCTAATAGGCCATTCTTTCGGAGGCTATGAAACGGCCTTTATCGTTACCCAAACAGATCTATTTGCTACAGCTGTTGCAGGATCAGGCATCACAGATCTCAATAGCATGTATCTCACTGTGGGATGGGATACTGGAAAACCGGACATGTGGCGCTTTCAAAAGGAACTGTGGCAAATGGCCAAATCCCCATTCAAAGACCCACAAGCCTACAATCGCAATTCTCCAGTGGCATCTGCCGATAAAATCACTACCCCTTTGCTTTTATGGACTGGTAAACAAGACCAGCAAGTCGATTGGCATCAGAGTGTAGAATTCTACTTGGCATTGAGAAGACTAAATAAGAAACAGATTTTTTTGCTTTATCCTAACGAAAAACATTCTATTCTAAATCAATCCAATCAAAAAGACCTATTCGACAAAGTACAGCAATGGTTCAGCTATTATCTTAAAGATGAATTGCCTGCCACATGGATTAGTGAAGGTATAAAAGACAAATGAGTTATAATAAACCACTATGGACTGAAAGTCCATAGTTTCGGTTTAGCAGACTGAAAGTCTGCAAGGTTGCAGTACTTATTTATTTACCACAAATTACACTAATTAACACAAATTAATTTGCGGAAATTTGTGTAATTTGTGGTTAAAATGTTTTTAGAAGCTGAAAGCGAAATACACTGAAGTACATAGTTTTAACTATTTTTGAGACCAATAAAAAACAATGCAGTTCCATGACGGAACTGCATTGCCTTTTCTTTGTCTTTAAAAATTACTTTTTACGGCTGATAAAGAAGCTGCACACAGTTATTTTGACTGTCTTTGCCCTTAGCCTGTGCCCCTGTAGCACCATTAGCGCGACAAACGGGGTTAACAACATCACTACAATTTACCTCTACACTACAAGGCCCTTGTGGGCCATTAATGTATCCCGTAATAAGTGCCGCTCTATTCGAGTCACTTTGCATTGAAGTGGTCAAAAAAGCTCCAGTAATTCCCATCACTACAACTGCAAAAGGAATCATCTTGTTTAAAAATTGTGTTTTCATGATACTAAAAATTAAGGGGTTATCCTGAAATAAGGTTTGCAGAATTGACGAAGTAATTTTGTTCATTTTCAAGGCGAAAATTCTTTTAATAGTTGGACTATTTAAAAAATGGGCAACGAAGAAAATGGGCAAAACAACGAGTCAAAATGCGAAAATTGTTTTAGGACAAGCCCGTGGATTAAACATGATCTACTTTTTTCTACAGGTATTCGATCTTTTTCCTGATACTGGCCAGTATATTTTTGGGTATTAGAGATTTTCCCCAGCTTCCCTTTTCATTTCTTTTTTTATTGTTTCTTTCAATCGATAAACCTCAATTTTGGTATCCATGAGAGTAAATAAATGAGTTGATGTAACAAAAAAATTATGCATTTTTTGATTTCCAATTTGATAAATAGGAAAACTGAATAAGTACTTATTTTTTTCAATGTCATACACATCAATAATGGAAGCCTGCTGCCATAATTTTTCATTCTCATAACGCCCGGGCACTTTGGAATGAACAAAAAGCAGATTATTGTAAATAGCTGTATGTGCATTGACAAGCAGAGGTGGTGCTGCCATTTTTCGTTCCCTTTTATCTTTAAGATATGCTACTTTTATTTGTGCATGGACAATAGTATCAATGGTATTTCCTCTATAACTAAGTGTTCCTTTTTTATCGGCTGCAATAAACTGATTACGATAATAATAAACATACACCATCCTGTTTAATGAGGTACTATATTGCAGCATTCCATCAGTATCAAAGATTCCATCGATTTGCTTTTGCAAAAGCTTTGAAGCATAATTTGTTTTGGGTAATATACCCGAATTAAAAACACCTAAGACATGAGCTCCATTTTTACTGTTGTTATTTCTAAAGGCAATTGTTGTACTATCCATCGGTTCCGACAAGGTAAAGGATGGACAGTTCTTTAGTTCTTGATTAACCTTCCAATTATTTATAGTACCCCTAAAGACACAGGGAACAGTGCCATCCATTAAATAAAAATAAGGAGGTCTTACGAGAATCTTTACCATTCGAAAAGGGAGTTCGGTACGATCAAATGCTATTTTTACTTTTTGTTGATGTCGTGAAGTGGTATCTATCGATAAAATATGCAAAGGATCTGTATAATTTCCAAGATAGATGCTGCCCTTGTCATAACCTGCAAAATAATACGAATTGAATTTCAAATCAACTGTATGGGTTAATGCCACAGGATGCTGTGGATAACGTCGAATAAATGGATTTTCATTATGCATTATTTCTTCTGACGATAGGAATAAAATCACCACCACACCTATACTGAAAAACAGTGAAAAAGCAATGGTTGCAAAATAAGCTAGCGGTCTCATTTTACCGATCCAACTGTATTCTTTTTGTTTTTCAAGCAGCAGCCCCAAAATAGCTAATACAACAAAAAGGATGTTGAAAATCATATGTTCAGTCCATCCCATCTTTTCCAGTATTCCACCGCAGGAACAAGGAACAAAGGAACTGTAATGTAGTATAATATAGATATAAGTTGTAAACATCATCATCAAACTGCAAGCTGCAAAGAGAGCTATCACACGCCATTTAGGAAAAAGAAACAATAAAGCAATAATCAACTCGATAATTGGAACCAACCAAGAAACCCAATCGGCAAAAGCACTAAACAGTGGAGATTGCCCTAACTGTACTTTAAAGTTTTCAAAATCCAGCAATTTACTAACAGCAGCATATACAAACAACAGTATATAAAGCAGGCAAACCGTTTCAATAATAATAGTTTTTATGCGTTGACTTGATTTCATTTCGTAAGGTCTTTGATATTAGTTATGTAAAATTCCAAAAACGAAATAGTATAAGTGTTATCAAATCAGGATAATAACTTATCAAATCAGGATTATTTTAATTTATACGAGTTTAAAGTATCCCATATAAAAATTTCTAAATACCATTAACGGCAATATAAATAATAATTCCCCTCCTTTGGAGGAGTGCCCGTAGGGCGGGGTGGTTTTAATCCAAAGCTATCGTCTTGCCATCTTAGTAGGAGAATAACCAAATTTAATTTTGAAAGCCCTTGAAAAATTAGGATAGGTTGAAAACCCTGCCATGATAGCAATGGTTTTTAATGGTATTTTGGTCTCCTTTATCAGTAATTGAGACCGCTTAAGCCTTTCATTATTATAAAATTGCTGAATGGTTATTTTAAACAATTGCCTAAAACCATTTTTTAATTTGTATTCATTAGTGCCAAAAGCTTGGGAGAGTTCTTTTAAAGTTGGCATCGTGGAATCTATATTTGCCAATATATAATCATAAACAGCTTGTGTGGATTTTACATCCAAATAATTGTGGATTTTCTGTTCCTCAGCAGTAATTACCTCCCTCAGTAAGGGTTCCTTTCCCATTAAGTCATCTATAACGACGGAAAACGAACTAATAATAATATCTGTCCTTTGCCAAAGGCTTGAAATGCTGCAATAGACTGGAATAAGTAATTTATCAAGAGTAAAGAACTCCAGCGGTACAGTAATTTGATAGGTTTCATGCTGCGCAATTTCGTCCTTTACAGTTTTCAATATAAGTGCTGATTTTTTTGTAAGGATTTCTGTAAAGTCTTTTCCTAAAAGATCGTCGGACTCAAATCCCAAAAGGCTGGGAACATCAGCACTAAAATCTTTTATCGCAAAATTAGAATCTAAGATGTAGGTGCTTTGAACGACATATCGGTAACTATAATGTGGATTGACATAACCTCCATGAAAAATAGATTCTTGCATTTCTTCAGCTACCCAATTCACGAGAACGGTCAATCCTTCCAGTTCATCGTCATTTCCTGTTCTGGGAATACGGTAAACAAAATTTCCTGCCGCCATCTCCAAAAGCATTTGCCCAATATTTTTTATTCGTTGTTGATTGATTTCCTGATCCATAGCGTCATAATTAAAAAATTTATTTCTAAACTAAAACTTCCAATACTTTTATAAAAGAAAATGCAATAATAAAAAATCAAGCAGGGTTAAACTTATCAATTCAGGATTAAAACTTATCAATTCGGGATTTTTTTAATACATGCTTCTAAAAAGTAATACAGAAAAAATAGCATTATGGAAGAACTACCAGATAACCGACAACAGAAAACTCACACCTCAGGCACAATCCTCATAATATCCTTTGGTGCATAACCAAAATGTTTTTTAAAACTCTTTGAAAAATTGGGATAGGTAGAAAATCCACCCATATGTGCTATACTTTTTAAAGGAATTCTTGTTTGCTGAATTAAAAGATGGGCTCTTTTCATCCGTTCACTAGTATAAAATTGGTAGATACTAGTCTTAAATAAATGTTTAAATCCAGATTTCAATTTGTAATCATTGGATCCAAAAAATCGTGAGAGTTCTTTTGAAGAAGGTAATGGAGAATTCAAATTATCCAAAATATAATCATATACCTGTTGTATCAATTGCACATCAGAATAGTTACTAGGCCCAACAAATAAAGTAGTGCTTTCCGGGGAAACTAAAGTTTTTATAGGTTCAGAAAAGACGGTAGTGACAGAACTAATTAGAATATTTGTACTGTGCATCAATCGAGAAATAGTGCATAAACAAGGCACAAGCAATTGATCTTGGGTAATATAAACAAGTGGCGTGGTACCATTGTAGGTGATGTCCTGAAGTAACGCTGCTGCAATAGAATTCCATACCGCTACAGATTCCTTCGAAAGTAAATTATGGAAAGGGGTAGCATAGAGCTTCTCAGGTATAAACCCCAATATTGTGGGAACAGTTGAATTATAATTTCGGATAATAAAATGGTCATCCAAGATAAAAGTGGTTTGGACAAGATTGGTATAGGTGTAATGTGGATTGATAAAACCCGAATGAAAAACAGATTCCTTCATTTCTTCTGCAACCATGTTAATCAGTACAACTAAGGCTTCTAGTTCATCATCCTTTTCGGATCGTTGAATCCGATTTGTAAAATTACCTCCCGCCATTTCAAGAAGCATTTGATACATCTTTTGAATACGCTGTTGATTGATTTCTTGTTGCATAATTGAGACACTATCTAGTCTTAAAAAAAGGTGTGATTTATTATTTATAGGTTTCCAAAAAAGCTAAGGCGGATGAATCATCCGTAAAAATCTTTGTGGGAACACTTGGTTTACATATTTTAAGATAAAAAGAGGTCATAATTAAGGAAACACTCTGATTCGTAACAATGCTAACAGCTTTTGCCAAAACGGAACCGGATTGGGCTAAATAATCTCTGGCAGCCTTGTCTGAATCTACAACACCTCTAATGTCGCATAATACAGGATAAGATTTCTCATTTTGCATTTGTATTCGATCGGCTACAATTCGATGGGCTATGGTCAAATCAATAACAACATTAGGTCTGTATTCAAAAAAAAGAATGCCATCCTTAATCCAGAATTGGGCATACTCATTCTCATAGTAATTAGTTGTGAGTTTCATAGTATTTTGAATAAAATGACGGAATTTAAATTGAAAATCACGATAAAAGTATTACAAAAATCATCAAAATCGCATAATGAATAGAAAATAAAATGAAAATTGTCAAATCGGGAGTATCAGTTATCATATTGGGATTTTCGCATAATTGGATACAAGACTATTTGTTTTTTATATAGAATTTTACCCCGCAACGTTGCCAAAAAACTAATTAACCATAAAGTATAAATCAATCCACTTTTCACTCCCCCTCTCTATTTGGAGAGGGGGTTGGGGGGTGAGGTTAAACCAGAAATCTATGTTTAAAAACACTATTGAAGATTTTAATTATAAAATAAATTCGATAATTTATTCCGAAGAAAACCATCTCAAAAAAGCAACTGGAGGTATTGATTTATGCAACAAAACGGTATCCAAATTAAAAGAGATAGTGGAGCAAAATGATTTCGAAACAGTACCCGCTGAGATTGATTTTTTCAAAAATATCAAACCACTCCCTATGAGTTACTTAATCTATTATACCGAAGTACGCTCTTGTGAACTGCGAAAGCCAAAAACAGGCACTTCATACCAAATAGAATTTTTCGAAAAGGAAATGCGCAAAATCAATAAGTTCTTTTCACGAAACAGGGATTTTGTGAATTATATGGAACAAGGAAATAGTTATATAGATCATCAGTTTTTCACAAGAAACCCCGGTAATAATTTCCCTTTTACCCCGATGACCGATTATTACCAATATCCCGAATTCTCCTCATCACATGACATGCTCTGGTCAAAAATAAAAGCAATGTACCGCTTTATTCATTACATCCGCGAAGCAATGCAAAAGCTCAATGCTGGAAATGAAATACTATTTGAAGAAAAAAAACACAAGGTACTGGCATGGACAGCTCCAAAAACAGCACTCACAGAATTAATCTATGCTTTACACTCCAATGGGGCTTTAAACCATGGAGCAGCCGACATAAATACGATAGCCGCATCATTCGAAGATTTCTTCAACATCAAAATAGACAATATCTACAAAACATACTCAGAAATTAAAGAACGCAAGAGCAGTAAAACAAAATTCTTGGAAGAACTGATGGCGAATCTACGGCAAAAAATGAATGATGAAGACGAATAATTAAAAATCGGTAGTCAATCGGTATCTACGAAGAATATTATTACAAAAATAAATTCATAATCGAATGCTAAAGCCCAAGGGCTGGGACTTATAGTACTTTTGAATTACGACGCAAAATTATATTTTTTTAGACTTTTCTTTTAGAAAACCCATCCAAGTAGTCATTTTTCATTGGAAAATGATATTTTTCAAATCCAGAACAATAACAAATTAAAAAAACACAGATTAAAAGCACCAATACCCTCCAAAACAGGCTTTAAATAATGTTGAAATGTTAAATTTCTTCGGTAGTCCGGTTCGTATGGGGTTAAAAAACAAATAAAAGCAGTCAATTTTGTCTCAGTAAAAAATTACAATAGATACAAACTTAAATCACTTTCAAATGGCTGTAACAATTATCACAGTAGAAGATCTTAAGGAATTCAAAATAGAACTTCTGGAACAAATTAAAAAAATAGTAGAATCCCAAAATACGGCTAGCATCAAAAAGTGGCTAAAATCCACAGAAGTACGCAAATTGCTTAATATTTCTCCCGGAACACTCCAAAACCTCCGCATCAACGGAACTCTTGCCTATACAAAAATCGGTGGTACTATCTATTATGAGAATCAAGACATCGATAAATTGCTGGAACACAACAAAGTCAGCGCTATTCCCAATCTATTCAAATAATCAGTCATTGCTTCGTTCCGATAGCTATCGGAACGAAGCAATCTCTCTTATACCGCCAAATCATCATTATTGTCATCCCGACGAAGGAGAGATCTCATAATCATTAACTACAAGCTTCTAAAAGTCCCTCTCTTTTGGAGAGGGATTTAGGGTGAGGTTTAAATCCTAATACAAAAATGAATTACATAAAACACCTAACTGGCTTTTTCGACAAAGTAGCCAAAGACAAAGTGCTCAATCCAACACATGTGAGTATGTATGTGGCTTTGTTTCAATTCTGGAATTGCAATCGATTTAAAAATCCAATCAGTATTTCTCGAGATGAGGTGATGCGAATCAGCAAAATTAGTTCTAAAGCGACTTATCATAAATGCTTAAAAAACTTGCATTCTTTAGGATACATCAATTATGAGCCTTCGTATAATCCATTCAAAGGGAGTCAAGTATATCTATTTAATCTTTCTGACGAACTAAAACCAATGCCCAAAAGCGAAAAAAATAACAGTTCAAATACTGAACCTGTTTTTGGTCTAGTTACTGAACAAGTAGTGAACAAGTCTTGTACTAGTAATGGGACTGGTAGTGAACAAGCTCTAGTATCTTATATAAACAATACAAACATACCAAACATTTCAAACAATTTAAAGATTGCAAACTTGGACGAGCCAGCACAAAATTTTGAAATTGAAGATGATATTTTAAAAAATGTTGATACTGAAATGCCTTTTGCATTCGCCGACACCGATAAAAATCAAACTGAAAGCGGTCGGCAAAAAAAAGAAAAAAGTTCCGCCAAAAAAGAAAAGGTATATGTTCCAGCAATCGAAGAAGTCAAAACCTATTTCCATCAACAAAACTTTCCTGAACTCGAAGCCATTAAATTTTTCAATTACTTCTCCAGCAACGGTTGGTTAGTCGGTGGTAAAACTCCGATGGTCGATTGGCAAGCTGCAGCACAAAATTGGATGTTGAATAGCATAAATTTCAATCACTACACCGACGCTACACCGATAAATCGGGCAAAACACCTCAACACCGGAACAGACAAAGATTATTCAGAACCACTATAATTCCCCTCTTTTGGAGGGGTGCCTGAAAGGCGGGGTGGTAATTTTACTTACTTCAGTATCTATTCATTCTTAACAAAATTGAAAGCAGATGATAATACCATCATTCAACTTAGCATCTTAAAAAAAATGGAAACAGAAATAAAATCCCATTACAATTACCAAGAAATAATCATCTGGCTAGAAAAAAAAGGTATCGAATTATTCGGAAATCATTTCAAAATTCTTGAAAGTGATTATCCGATAATCTACAAACTCATAGCCTATTTTCTAAAAGATGAAGCAACATGTTACCAGTACAATATCAACCTGAATAAAGGAATTTTGCTTTCTGGCCCAGTAGGCTGTGGCAAAACATCCTTAATGAATTTGATGAAATACCTAACCCCAATGGAGCATAAATTTTTCGTAAAACCGTGCCGAGATATCAGCTTTGAATTTATCCAAGACGGTTATCAAATCATTCATAAATACAGTAAAGGAAAACTCTATCAATCAGAACCCAAAACAATATGCTTTGATGATCTAGGAACAGAAAACAACTTAAAATACTTCGGAAACGAATGCAACGTAATGGCAGAAATACTATTGAGTCGTTACGAACTATTCACAGCCAAAAAAATCCAAACCCACATCACCACAAATCTATCCGCAACCGAAATTGAAAATCAGTACGGCAACCGAGTTCGTAGCAGATTAAGAGAAATGATAAACCTTATTGCCTACGACAAAACTATAAAAGACAAACGCTAACATTCCCCTTCTCCGGAGGGGTGCCCGAAGGGCGGGGTGGTTAAAAACTATAAATCCTAATTCATAAATCCTAAATTAAAATGAAATCAATCAACACCTTCTGGAACTGGTTCCAAGACAACAATCAAGCTGTCAAAAATCTGATCAACGAGACCCCTAAAAGCCAAAAAAATATAAGCTTTTGGATAAACAAAAACCTCAACTACTATTGCAAAGAAATTGACTTTATAATCATATTTCCAAAAAAGAATACCGATAAAACAGAGTTAATCATTACGGCCAATGGGAACCAAAAACACTTTAATCAGGTAATTGATTTAGTCGATAATGCACCACAATTGAAGAATTGGAAATTCACTGCTTTCATCCAACCAACCGAGAGAATTGATGCAATCATAGATGGATTGGACGAACCTTATATCTTTCAGGAGATAGCATTAAAAGCAAGCGAGCTCAAATTTCTAACACTAAGTTATCATGAAAAAACGGATAAGTTCGATATCATCGTTTTTCTAAAAAACTTTCATATCTATTGTGACACAAAGACTTTGGAACAAGCTATTTTCATCATTATGCAAGACAATTTGGGAAAAAATTCACTTTTTCAAAACATCAATTTTGTTCAACTGGCACAAACTCCGGATAACAATGAGGATTTGATTCATTTATACGATTTTCAAATCTTTCTTGACATTTTAAATTTAGATCATTGAAATATTTATTTTTTCAAAATGTGGAAAACCGTAAGATTAAATAAAACACAAAGTCTAACTTTGCTTTCTATGCTATAACCTGTTTACAAGCATTTAGACAAATTTATAGGAAATACCAGGGAATCTGTAAGTTGTAGGAGTAGGTTATATCTATTAAAATTTATAGATTTACGTTTTCACAATAACACCACATAAATGCAAATTAAGCATTGATTTTTAGGATAGAATATGTGACGGTGAGAATCATAGCAAAATCCAGAAATTAAAATAATTCTAAGACAAATCGTTTTTATGAATATCGCTCAAATAGAAGACAATCTTCAAAGTCTTATCCAGAATTACTCCCAAGATTCATTCATTTATGAATTGTTATTAGCTTATGGTTTACCAAAAGCATCCATAACGAGACTGCAAAAGGGAAATCTAAACCTCTCAAAAATAGAAGGAGAAATCTCCTGGAAGAAAAAACTGTTTTTTAAACCGGTTTTTAACGAAGATTTGCATCTTGCTATTTCTGTAATAAAAAGCACACTCAAACAAGACCAGCGTTTTGTTATCGTTACCGATTTCCAGACTTTACTGGCAATAGATACAAAAACTACCGATAGTTTAGACATCGATTTTACAGCATTACCTAAACATTTCGATTTCTTTTTGCCCTGGGCAGGAATGGAAAAAGCGTCACATAAAAAAGAAACCGAAGCCGATGTAAAAGCAGCCGAAAAAATGGCAAAGCTTTTTGACGAAATCAAAAAAGACAATCCCGACAATTCTCCCGAATTTATTCACGGATTGAATGTATTTCTTTCCCGTTTGTTGTTTTGCTACTTTGCCGAAGATACAGGGATTTTCGAAAAGAATTTGTTTACCCATTCCATTAAAAACCACACCCAAACAGACGGTAGTGATTTAAGCAACTATCTCGATAAAATGTTTGAGGTAATGAATACAGACTCAAACAATAGAAATAATCTTCCCGTTTATCTGGATGCCTTTCCGTATGTAAACGGTGGTTTGTTCAAAACGCCATTAAAAGCACCAGTCTTCACACGCCGAAGCCGACAAGCGGTTTTGGATAGTGGCGAACAAAATTGGGAAGCCATAAATCCCGATATTTTTGGCTCGATGTTTCAAGCGGTTATTTCGGTAGATCAACGTGGTAGTTTGGGACAGCACTACACTAGTGTGCCTAATATTATGAAAGTAATAGAACCTTTATTTTTGAATGACCTAAAAGAGGAATTTGACACTGCAAAAAGCAATATCAAAAAGCTGAATGCTTTATTAAGCCGTTTACAAAACATAAAAATATTTGATCCTGCCTGCGGAAGCGGAAACTTCCTGATTATAGCATACAAAGAATTACGTCGTTTAGAGATGAAAATCCTAAATGAATTGAATATCCTAAACGGAAAATTAGGTTCTGGTAGCTTGGATTTTGGAAGTGATTTCCTTTCCAATATTACGCTAAATAACTTTTACGGTATTGAGTTAGATGATTTTGCTTACGAAGTAGCAAAGCTTGCTCTATGGTTGGCAGAGCACCAAATGAATCAGGAGTTTTTTAAAGCCTTTGGCAAAACCAACCCAACCTTGCCTCTCAAAGATGCCGGACAAATTACACAAGGTAATGCGTGTCGTTTGGATTGGGAATCTGTTTGCCCGAAAAATATTAACGGGAGCACAGAGCCTGCCGAAGTGTATATTCTGGGAAATCCGCCGTATTTGGGAAGCAGTATGCAAAATGCAGAGCAAAAAGAGGATATGCGATTGGTATTCAATAATAATGAAAATTATAAAAAACAAGATTATATTTCTTGTTGGTTTTATAAAGCAGCATTATTCTTAAATGAAAACTGTTGTTTTAGTTTTGTTACGACAAATTCTGTTTGTCAAGGAACACAAGTAGAAATGACTTGGCCGCTAATCTTTAATCTAAATCTCGAAATATTTTTTGCTCATAAAGATTTTAAATGGTCAAATAGTGCCAAGGATAAAGCTGCTGTAATTTGTTCAATAATTGGAGTAAGAACAAAATCAAATAAGGCCAAATATTTATTCACTGATACGATACAAAAAAAAGCAAATAATATAAATGCGTATTTAATCAATAGTAGTGATACAATAGTCGGTAAACGAACATTACCGTTATCAAGTTTTCCAAAGATGACTTCTGGAAACAAACCTTTGGACGGTGGTAATTTAGTTCTGACAGGTGAAGAAAAAGAAGCTATTTTAAGCAATTATCCTAATTCAGAAAAGTTCATTAAGAAATTTATAGGAGCATTTGAATATATAAACGGAGCTGAAAGATGGTGTTTATGGATTTTAGATGAAAATTTAAATGAGGCATTAACCATTCCTCCAATTAAAGAACGAATTGAAAAAGTTAAGTTTTTCAGAACAAATGGAGGTAATAATGCTAAGAACAAAGTTGATTCTTCTCATCGTTTCGAGTTTTGTAATGAAGCTAAAAATTCTCAAATAATTGTTCCTAGAGTTTCTTCGATTAGAAGAAAATATATTCCATTAGGTTTTTTAGAAGTAGACATTATAATTGCAGATTCAGCTCAAGTAATTTTCGAAGCGGAACCATTTGTATTTAGTTTGTTAAATTCTATGATGCATATGGTATGGGTAGATGTTACCGCTGGACGATTAAAGTCCGATTATCGTTATTCATCTTTTTTTTCATATCATACATTTCCTTTTCCTAAAATTTCAGATTCCCAAAAACAAGAATTAGAACAATGTGTATTTAGGATTCTCGAAGAAAGAGAAAACCATTCCGAGAAAACATTAGCACAATTGTATGACCCCGAAAAAATGCCAGAAGGTTTGCGGGAAGCACATAGATTGAATGATTTGGCAGTAGAACGTTGTTACCGCAGCAAACCTTTTGAGAGTGATGAGGAAAGATTGGAATACCTTTTTAAATTATATGAAAAAATGATAGCAGAGGAAAAAGAAAAAGGAACTTTGTTTGAAACAGAGAAGAAAGCGAAAAAACAAAAGTAATCGTTTAAATATTAAAAGGATTTTAAAATTAGTGGAAGTATAATGATAAAAAGAAACTATTATTCTGTTCGTGCTGGAAAGCTTGATTCTGAAGGGAAAATTGATTTTGAAATGTTAAAGAAACTTTTTTTGAGTAATTATAACATTCTTGATAAAACAGGTTATTTTCAAAAATATTTTGGTTTTGATTGTTCTGAAGGTTTTCAAAGAGGAGAAATAAGTGAACAGTTTGATGACTATGTTTTTCTAAATATTAGGAAAGAAAATTTATTTCCAATTGAAACGAAACTTAAAGATTATACAGAGGATGATTTTTTTGACATTTTAGAATTTTTATACGATCATTGTTCAAAAGGTCAAGAAGGTTATTATCATGATGACAATAGTTGGGGGGAAGGTTGCCATAGATTCCATTCTCAATCTTATGACGATTTGGAAGGACAGAAACATTTCAGAGAAATTATGAATAATATTTTAGTTGATTATAAAGATGGATTTGAAATTTCAGAAAACGGAGAGATCTTAATTTTGTCCGATAATGGGCTATCTAATTTATTTCAAGCTGATATTCCAACAAATGATGCTGATAATATTTCTAATAAGATGAATGCTGCAATACTAAAGTTTAGGAAAGCTAAATCTACATTAGATGACAGAAAAGAAGCTATTAGAGAATTGGCTGATGTACTAGAATTTGTAAGACCTGAAATTAAAAAGCATTTGGATAAAAAAGATGAAAATGACATTTTCAGTATTGCTAATAATTTTGGCATAAGACATCACAATGCTGCCCAAAAAACTAATTATAACAAAGTGATTTGGTACAGCTGGATTTTTTATTATTATTTAGCAACATTGCATACTGTTTTAAGAATAAGCAAATTAAAATCCTAAAAGGCAGAAAAAAATAAAAATACACAATGACAAATCCAGAATTAATAGAACTTATAGACGAGTTGAGAGCTTTGCCCAAAGAAAATGAATGGGTAGAATTCAAAACAGGCAATGTAACAACAAACGATAAACTGGGACAATATATTTCGGGTTTGTCTAATGCGGCTTGTATTGCCAATCAATCTTTCGCCTATTTGGTATTTGGAATTAATGATGAAACTCATCAGGCGGTAGGAACCAATTTTAATTTCAAGAATCGCAAAGAAGGAAACGAAGAATTAGAGTTATGGATAAGACGGTTTTTAAGTCCGTCCATAAAATTTGACCATTTTGTATGTGATTATGGTACAAATCATCTGGAAATATTTAGAATTCCGGCTGCAACTGGCGAACCTACCAATTTCAAAAACTATCCCTATATTCGTTTTGATAGCAGCTTAACCGATTTAAAAAAATATCCCCATTTCTTGAGAGCCATTTATAACTCTCAAACAGATTGGTCCGCACAAATTGTTGAGAAAGCAACTCTCGATAATTTAGATCGAAAAGCAATCCAACTGGCTAGAGAAAAATATAAGGAAAAAAATACCAATGCTTCTTTCTATGATGAAATTGATAATTGGAGTGATAAAATATTTCTTGATAAACTAAAAATTACCATTGATGGTAAAATTACCAATACTGCTATTATATTATTAGGAAAGCCTGAAACTGCTCATTTTATTTCACCTGCGGTGGCTCAAATCACTTGGAAACTCGATACCGAAGAAAAAGCTTATGAGCACTTTAATATGCCTTTTTTTTCTGAAGTGAATGCTATTTTATCCAAAATCAGAAATGTAAAATATAAATTCTTTCCTGATAATCAATTAGTGGCTACAGAGGTAATGAAATATGACACCGAAGTAATATTAGAGGCATTAAACAACTGTATTGCACATCAGGATTACAGCAGACACGCCCGTATTTTATTAACCGAACAAATTAATAAATTAATTTTCAGCAGCGAAGGTAGTTTTTTTGAAGGCACAGCAGAAGAGTATTCCGCTGGAGATAAAACTCCGAAAAAATACCGTAACAAATGGTTGGCTGAAGCGATGGTAAATCTTAATATGATAGACAGTTTAGGGTATGGTATTCATAAAATGTACAAAAGCCAACGCAAAAGATATTTCCCATTGCCTGATTATACAAAATCGACAAGGGATGCTGTCGTTCTGGAAATTTATGGACATACAATAGATGAAAATTATTCTAAACTTCTAATCGAGAAAAAAGATGATTTAAGTCTAACCGAAGTAATTATTTTGGACAAAGTGCAGAAAAAACAGGAGATTACAGACGATGGAGCTAAATTATTAAAGAAAAAAGATTTTATAGAAGGACGAAAGCCTAATTATTATATATCTGCCGAATTAGCCGAGATTACAGGAGAAAAAGCAAATTATATCCGTAATCGAGGATTTAAAGACGATTATTACAAAAAATTGGTTTTGGACTATTTAGACAAATATGTATATGCGTCTAAAGAAGATATTGATAAACTTATTTTAGACATACTCCCTGATATTTTAGACAAACATCAAAAAGAAAATAAGATAAAAAATTTACTTTATACAATGCATAAAAAAGACAAAACCATTGTAAACAAAGGAACTCAGAGAAAGTCTCGCTGGGAAAAGTTTGTCTAAAACGGCTGTAAATTAGACAAACTTTAGACAAACTTTAGATAGTAACCGCTTCAAAATAAAAAACAAAAGATGCCAGATATAGTTAATGTAAACTACCACAATACCGGAAATAGCACAAAAATAAATACTATGGGAATGCGTGAAATGCAAACCCGTGCTTTTGAATCTCGTGATGCACAATATTTATTACTCAAAGCACCTCCTGCTTCGGGTAAATCTCGTGCCTTAATGTTCTTGGCATTAGATAAATTAGTAAATCAAGGTATCAAGAAAGTTATTGTAGCCGTTCCAGAGCGTTCTATTGGTAGTTCATTTTCTAAAACGGATTTAAAAAAAGATGGCTTTTTTGCCAACTGGGAGCCAAACGATGTCTATAATTTATGTACTCCAGGAGACGAAGGCAGTAGTAGCAAAGTAAAAGCCTTTCATAAATTTATGGATAGTGACGAGAAAATATTAATCTGTACACACGCCACTTTACGCTTTGCCTGTGAGGAATTAGACGAAGTAAAATTCAACAATACACTTTTGGCAATAGATGAATTTCATCACGTTTCTGCCGATGCCAATAACAGATTGGGAGAATTATTAAAATCGATAATGAACAAATCTTCGGCTCATATTGTAGCCATGACAGGTTCTTATTTTAGAGGTGATTCGGTGCCTATTCTTACGCCAGAAAACGAAGCCAAGTTCACCAAAGTAACTTACAATTACTACGAACAATTAAACGGATATAACTTCCTGAAATCATTAGGAATTGGTTATCATTTCTACACAGGTAAATACACATCGGCAATACTCGATATTCTGGATACCGATAAAAAAACAATCCTCCACATTCCGAATGTAAATTCAGGCGAATCCACAAAAGACAAACACAATGAAGTCAATTTCATTTTAGATGCTATTGGAGACGTAATCAAACAAGATTTCTATACTGGTGTGATTCATATCAAACGCCACGGAGACGGTAAATTATTGAAAGTAGCCGATTTAGTGGAAGACAGTTCTAGAGAAAGAGACAAGATTGTAAATTATCTGCGTAGTGTCAAATCAGTTGATGATATGGATTTGATTATCGCATTGGGAATGGCAAAAGAGGGTTTTGACTGGCCTTTTTGCGAGCACGCCTTAACAGTAGGTTATCGAGGTTCATTAACCGAGATAATCCAGATTATTGGTCGCTGTACTCGAGATAGCAACAACAAAACACACGCCCAGTTTACCAATCTCATCGCTCAGCCGGAAGCCATCCAAGATGATGTTAAAATGGCTACTAATAATATGCTGAAAGCCATTACTGCTTCATTATTGATGGAACAGGTATTGGCTCCAAATTTCAAGTTCAAGACTAAAATCGATAATGAGGACGAAGATTTCAAATCTGGTGAAATCAGAATAAGAGGTTTTAAAGAGCCAAGTTCCAAAAGAGTTAAAGATATAGTCGAATCAGATTTAAACGACCTCAAAGCTACAATATTGCAGGACGACACTATGCTGAAAGCAATGCCGGGAAATATTGATCCCGAAGTAATTAACAAAGTTTTGATACCCAAAATCATTAGGGTGAAATATCCTGAATTGTCCGATGAGGAAATTGAAGAAATCCGTCAATATGTTGTAGTCGATTCGGTTGTCAAAAACGGAGAAATTAAAGAAGTGGGTGACCAGCGTTTTATCAGAATGGCCGACAAATTCGTAAACATAGAAGATATACATATCGATTTAATTGATACCATTAATCCTTTTCAAAAAGCTTTCGAAATCCTTTCGAAATCGGTGACAACAAAAGTACTGAAAGTAATTCAGGACACCATTGAAGCAACAAGAATAAAAATGGACTTTGAAGAAGCTAAAATTTTATGGCCAAAAATTGTGGAGTTCAAAAAAATGTATGATAAAGAGCCAAGTCTAAATGCTAACGATCCATTGGAAAGAAGAATGGCTGAGTGTATTATTTATTTGAAGGAGGAAAAAAGAAAACGAATGCCAAATGGATAAGAATAAAGTTCTGGATGATATTTTCAATAACGATGAGTTTGACATTCTAAATGTCAAACCAAAGGTTTCTAATGCTCGAAATGCAGATGAAAGGTTGGTGGCTTCTTTTGGCGAAATCAATGATTTTTTCAAAAAACACAATCGGGAACCTCAGCCCAATCCAGCCAACATATCAGAATACCAACTTTATACCCGATTAAAAGGAATAAGAGCCGATATTGATAAATTGGAATCTTTAATAAAGGAAGATGATCACGGTTTATTGAAACTGGAAGTGAAACCGATTGAATCCTTTGATGATATTTTTGCCGATGATACTTTCGATTTATTGGAAGACGATACCGATTTGTTTGATTTCAAACACACTCCAAAAGATGACGACAGATCAGCTGCCGACTTCGTGGCAAGAAGAAAATCAATAAAGAAATTTGACGAGTACGAACGCCTGTTTAAGGATGTTCAAGATGATTTGGCCAATGGTAAAAGAAAATTAGTCGACTTTAAACTAGGGAATCTGCGCGAAGGAGCCTATTATGTTCATAATGGAGTTTTGTTTTTATTGGAAAAAATTCAAATAACCAAAAAAGAGCATTACAAAGAAGATGGAACTCGTGTACGTGAGGACGGACGAACCAGATGTGTGTTTGAAAACGGAACCGAATCGAATATGTTGAAAAGGTCCGTAGAGAAAATTTTGTATGCCAATGGAAAAGTTGTTTCTGAAAACGTTGATAAAGTTAATGAAGCATTTATCGAAAAGTTCAGCGACATTACCGATGAAGACGAAGAAGCAGGCTTCATCTATGTGTTGATTTCGAAAAGCAAAGACGAAAAAATCAGTACCATAGACAATTTATATAAAATAGGTTATTCAAAAGATGAGGTTCAGGAAAGAATCAAAAATGCCGAAAAAGAACCAACCTACCTGATGGCTCCGGTACAAATAGTCAGTGCTTGGAAATGCTATAATATGAATCCCCAAAAATTGGAACAGCTGCTACATAATTTCTTCGGAAAAGCCTGTCTGAATTTTGACATCTTTGACGAAAATAAAAAGCGCTATACTCCCAGAGAATGGTTTATCGCCCCGATTGATGTTATTGAACAGGCTATTGAATTAATTATTAGTGGTGAGGTCATTAAGTATAAATACGACATTAACCACAAATTTATTTTAAAAAAATAAACAAAGTATTATAAATTTAAGTTTAGATTTGATGAAAATTTAAATAAAATATTATAAAAAAAATAACATAATAACTAAAAACATATTTAATTAGATAAAAAATCGCTCTTGTCAATGATTGATTTCTTAATATATCGTCAAATAAAAGAATAAAATTAAATGAAAATAATAGCAAAAAAAGAAAAAGGGTTCTATGGAACAAAAAATGGTTTAATAAAACCTCTTTTTGAATTAAATGATAGTGAATATAAGCTTGTTAATCCTGTAAACTATCCAAATAGTGGAAATGTTTTTATCACAGCGGGTTTTGATAAATTTGAGGATGACTATTTTTATGAGTTCCCGCATGACAAATTACAAGAAAACACAAAAAATTATGATAATGATTTAAGATCCTACAATGAGGGAACTTCTACAAAAAACCCGTGTCTTAAAATTTTGGCTTATTTCAATGGAGAGGTTAGAAAATTACCGCCAAATGAATTGATACCAGTCTATCAAAATAAATTTGATAAGAATATAAATAAATTACATTCTACTGATGGTATTAATGCAAAAATCTTTTTTTTAGAAGATATCGTTACTAAAACCTTTTATGGCCCGTTTGAAAGAAATGGTAATGAATTAAAAGCTACCAATTTTGATGCTTACAGAGAAGATTTTGAAAATGATGATGCTTTTTTAGAATTCTTAGAGGTTTATAGTAGATTTGATGGCACAATAATTTTCGAAATAAAAGTTGAAACAGCTGAAAATTTTATTGTTAGAGATAATGATGAAAATGTTTTTTTATCAAACTTTATAAGTTTTGTAAACAATCAAATTGGCAAACCTATTGATTTTACTCCAACCGACGAACTTCATAATTGGGCTATTGAAAAGTTAAAAGATAAGAATCCAAAAATATCTACCACTTTAGAAAGCCTTAAAAATATACTTTCTAAGATTGAAACCCCTTTAGATAAATTAAAATGGAAAAAATATCTAGAATTCCTTGAGAAAATTCAATATGATGAAGAAGATATTGAAAAACTTGTACAAATTTTAAAGGATAAAAACTATTTCGAAACAGTAGACACTTCTAGCATTAAAGTTTTAGAAAATGAAATATCAACCCTTAAAGAAGATCGAGATTCTAAAGGAAAAGAACTTTCTGAATTAAAAGAGGAATTTAAAATTAAACTAGATGACCTGAATTCTCAATTAGAAGAAGAAAAGTCTAAAAAGCAAGAGTATCAATCTGTTGATTCTCAGAAATATCCATCAATAACATTAGTGCTAGCTTCTGACGATCAATTAGCAGAATTAGAAAAGTTATTACTAGAGAAAAAAAATTCACGAGATTTAGAAACTGATAATTTAAAACTGGCTGCAAGAAAAGAAATTTTAGCCGAAGACATTAAGAAACAAGAAGATGATATACGCAAATTAGATGAAGCTGTAGAAGAAATAAATAAAAATTACGCTAAATCTGCTGCTGAACATTCAGTGAAATTAGCTGAGGCTAAAATGTATACTGATTTATTAAATGGAATTAATATCAAACCTCATGTTTCAAATGAGAACAATACTACAAAGTTTATTCCATCAATTATAACTCCACAATACGAAACAAATACATTAAAATCATTAATTAATGAGATTCAAGATCGTTTAGCTAAACAAGGTAGATCGCATTTTTCATTTAATGATGTTGCAAATATTGTTATTACAGTGAATCAATCTTTTATAACCATATTGGCAGGTGCGCCAGGTGTTGGTAAAACTTCTTTAATTGAAAAATTAGCAAAAAGTTATGGTTTAAATAATGATTTTGGGTATTTAGAAATCTCTTGTGCCAAAGGTTGGACTTCTTCTAAAGATTTAATTGGCTTTTTTAATCCATTAACAAATAAGTTTCAACCAGCCAAAACAAAATTAAAAGAAGCTTTAGAAAAGTCTAGTTCTCATTTAACTTCTCCTTATTTAGTATTATTAGATGAAGCTAATTTAAGCCCAATGGAGCATTATTGGTCTGACTTTATAAAACTTGCAGACACAAATTATTCAAGAAAAATTAAAATATCAGACGAAGAAGAAATTTTGTTTGGTGAAGGCTTTAGGTTCATTGCTACAATTAATCACGACCATACAACTGAAACACTTTCCAATAGATTAATCGATAGAGCATCAATTATTCATATTGAAAAACCAGAAAAGACTGAAGAGATTAAAGATACTCTAGAAAACATTGAATCAATTTATGATTTTAATGAAATTCAAAAGTTATTTGTCAAAACGAAAAAATGGCAAGAGGATGAAGGAATAATTAAAAGTACCCTTAAGCAAATCATTGACAAATTAGAATCAAACAATAGTGGTGTTATAATTAGTCCTCGCAAAATTTTAGCGATTACTAAGTATTGCGAAATAGCAACAGGTTTGTTATTGGGTAATAGTTACACTGCTTTAGATTTTGCAGTATCTCAGCATATTATGCCTTTACTTAATGGTCGGGGAGAAGATTTTGAAAAAGTTCTTGCAGAATTACAAGAACTTTTTAATCAAAAAGCAATGCCTAAATCTGAAAAATTGTTAAATAAAATAATTCAGAGAGGAAAAGGACTTAAACATTTTAAGTATATTTATTATTAATGAAATATGGGAAATTATATATTTCATTGTTTTAAAAAAACACACAATCAAAGCAAAATAATCTTGAAAGATTTCGATTATATCGATGAAGTCGATAATTTTTCAATTTGCATAGAAAGTGATGTAAAATTGACTGATTACACTATTTTAATAACAGATATTCCAATTGGTATATCTATTATTGATATAATTGATAATAAGTTCTGGTATCAATTAGATATATATGATATTAAAAAATATTTTGGAATTCAAGGTTTTGAAGATAGCTTCGAAAAATATTATTTATCAGATGAATATTTTGAAAAAATAAATAAAAAAATATCGTTTACAAAATTATTTATCAATTACCCAATCGGTGTTTGTGATATAAATTTATATGATAAACAACTAGATAAAAGTATTTTAACTATTTCTTTCAATATCATATCCTCTAAAATAGATGAAAAAGAATTTTCTTCGTTAGTATCATATGTTGAAGAAAAAGGCACATCAATATGGTCAAAATATTCACTTCTAAAGCATACAGCTGAAAAATTTGATTCTCAAAATAAAACGGAATGGCTTTTAAATCTGTGCGAATCATTTACTCTAGAACTATTTAATAAATATTTAGTTCTTTTTAGTATTGATAAAATCAAAGTTATAAAACCTAAAAATGAGGTCTTATCATATTCTTTAGATATAAACATTTCTGAGGAATCATTATTTTGGTTAGCAAACAATTTAGACGTGCTACAACCAACAGTTTCTTACGATATAAATAAAATTTTAATTAATAATAGACTCTTTACACCATTAGAAGTCCTGGCTTCAGAATTTGAAGAATGCACAGATGTAAATGAAAACCAAATGGTGCATGGTTTTATAAGTGAATTAAAAATTTTCTTATATAAATACAAAGTTGAATTAGAAGTTAATTCTAAAAAAAATGAAAGTTTTAAGTTTGAGGATATAATTGAATTTTATTCAATCCGAAGAAGTTTAAATAGAATAAAAAAGATTTTAAGAGATTTAGAAGAAATAAAATATTACATTGATAAATATATCCCAGTCACATTTGAGACTTTAGATTTTTTACATACAAATAAAATAGAATCAAAAGAGCATTACAATTTTGTTTACGAGTATTTGCTTGAATGGCTTTTATATAAAGATGCTCTTTTTTCAAATGAGAAAAAATATTTTAAAGGTATAAACAGAATGGACAAATTATTTGAAAGAGCTTGTTTCTTTAAATTAATAGATACATTTAGTAAACTTGAATATGATTATGAAATAATTAAAATAGATACCGATGACTTTCCTGTAAAGGTTAAGTTTACAAAAAATGGTGTTGTACATTATTTAAATTTTGAAATTATTCCTGATTCTTTAGTAACAGTTAAAAAAAATTCAAATGTTTTAAAACCGGATTTTATAATTGAGTTAGAAAATAATCGTTTCATAATAATTGATGCAAAATATAAAAAGCAAAATAATATTTTAAAATACGATTTATCCGATTTATCTATGAAATATCTTCACGGTATAGGTTTTAAAAATGGTGGATATTTTAACCCGCTTGGTTTATTTGTTTTATACCCAGATGTTCAAAAAGGAATTAATTTTTATCATAAAAATGAATTCAACTTATTTAGTGACAATCCCATATTTCCATCAATTGGTAGTATTCCTTTGAATTTTGAAGAGGAGAGTATTTCATTAAATATGGGTATTAAAAAATTATTGGAGATATAAAAATATTGAGTTCTTCAACGGTAAAAGACTAAAAAGAATTGAAGATAAATAATTAAAAGATTTTTAGTATATTAATAAAAACGACCGCTCTAATATATATTAAATCTTTCATTACGGTTAGCTTGGAATTTTTTTCCGTACTGATAAGCAAGAGTTAAAAATCCAATCAAAATAGTAACTGCTTGGTAATGTTAGAATATGAATTTTCAGAAGCTAAAACACTTGCTTCACAATTTTTTGGGAGTAACTGTTTAAATATTGATTTTTTCGACGAAAGCAGCACGCGATACACACCAAGATAATGATTTTGCATCGATAGAGGCTATTCAGAAAGCATGAGAATTGATTATTAGTAACGAGGTTATTAAGTATAAATATGATGCGAATAATAGAGTAATTATCGCAAAATAAAATCAATAATAATATTTGGATTATATAACAAATGCTTTTTAAGGAATGAGTAATGAAATAACAATTTTTTTTGATAGTCCAAAATCATTTGAATTAAACAATATAAAGCCATTAAATGGGGTTGCTGGTTTGTACTTTATCTTTAGTCAGTCTATTGATATTCAATATCCTTTTGAGAAATCAAAATTGTTATATATCGGAATGAGTGAAAGAAAAACGAATAGTATTGCGAGTAGACTATCAGGGCATTTTGATGGAAAATCAAAAAATATAGGATTAACAAATTATAGAAAAATAGAACCTCTTTTATTCACTTATATCAATTTCGAAATGCTTCAAAACATTTGGCATTTTCGAATTGAAGATTTGGAAAGTTATTTTCTATTAAATTTTGTAGAGCATTTTGGTGTATATCCTATTTGTAACAACAAGACAGGTTTTGAAATTCTAAACAATACATTATCAACAAGTTTTAAAATCGACTGGGACTATTTTAAATAAAACACTATGGAAAGTAAGGTGAAATCTGGGAAAGAAATATTAGATGACTTTTTTGAAAATATAGAAAGTATCGAAAACGTAGATAAAGACATAGCAAAGATGTTAGCTGACTTGTACATACAGGGTAAACTCACTGATGTAAATGTGAAAAATGAACTTCCTAAACTCCCAGTAAAAGATGTCAATTAAAATCAATAACCTTAAAATTAAAGGTATCAGAGGTGCAAAAGACACTATTGAATTGCCTTTAAACGGAAAATCTATTTTGCTTTATGGCGATAATGGCACTGGAAAAAGTAGTATTTCAGATGCTATTGAGTGGTTTTACACTAATAAAATTAAACATTTATCAACTCCCGAAATTGATACAAGCGATGCTATTAGAAATGCAAAACTTCTAGAGGCAGAGACTTCTGAAGTTACAATATCATACACAAATTCAAATTTAGATTCTACAAAAACACTCTCATCAAAAAATAATAAATTAGTTCAAAAAGTTTCTAATACAAGCGAAGCTTTCAAAAAATACCTTGATGATTCAGAAAAAGAAAATCTAATTTCTCGTTACCAATACATCAGAAATTTTGTTGATAGTACAAAAGGAGAAAAACTAAAGTATTTATCTGATATTATTGGATTTGAAGAAGTTACTAAAACGAAAAGTGTTTTATTGAAATCTTTAAACACAGCAAAGAGTAATTTAAAAACTCAAAATTTTGAGACACTTATTAATAATGAAAAACAAAAACTCATACAACATATAGGTGCGTCAATTACGCAAGAAAAAAACTTATTCGATACAATCAATGATAAAATAAAGAAACTAAATACAGGTATTGAAGTAAAATCATTTGAGGATCTCCAAAACCTACTTATTCTTTTAAGCAAAGGACTAGATACAAATCAACAATTTGAATTAAAGTTTCTTGAAGATTCAAAAAGTGCTTTAACTCTTTTGAAAAGTGAAGTAAAGTTGCTAGATGATGAATATTCAAAATATTTTAATGAATTCGAAATAATTGCAAATGATGTTGAAGCCATAAAACAAACTTTTTTTGAAGAATTACTAAAAGCCGGGACAAAAATATTATCTCGTAAATATCTTAAAGATGATAATTGTCCTTTGTGTATGCAAACAAAAAATTCTGATGAATTACTTTCTGAAATCAAAGTCAGATTAGATAATATTGAAGAATCTTCGCAAAAAATGGGAAAATTCAAAATTGCATTAGGTAATGTAAAGGCCATAGCAATTGAAAGAATTAGAAGACTAGATGTTTTATTAAATAATACCCAAATCGATAAAGAAAATAATAAAACCATTAAAGAGGGTTTAACTGCAATAAAAACTAAAATCCAAAACTATCAAAACACAACTGATATTAAAGTAACGTCTGGAGATAAATTACCAATTTTAGATATAATCAAATTAGTTGAAAATGATTTTGAATTACTTAAAATCATAAATGATAGAATAATTAAAATCCAAGAATCTCAAAAAGGAGAAACACCAGCTGTTTTATACTCAAATATTACAGCTTCTAGAGATGCTTTTTTAAACATTAAAAAATTTGAAGCACAAAAAGTAATTTTAGAAAATCAACAAAAATCGTTTCAATTAATTTATGATGAGTTTGAAAAACAGCAAAAGCAAGGACTTGATAATTTTATAAACTCTTTTTCTGTAAAGATTAATGAGTATTATCAGTTTATGAATCCTGATGAACCTTTTCAAGATATTGAAATTATTACAAAAGGAGAAGATGATGAATTAGATGGTCTAACTATCAAATATAAATATAATAATAAATGGGAAGTTAATCCTTTAAAACATTTTAGTGAATCACATTTGAATTGTTTAGGATTATCATTTTTTTTAGCATCAGTAGATGCGTTTAATAAAGAAAATGATTTCATAATTTTAGATGATGTGATTTCAAGTTTTGATTCGAACCATAGAAGAAGATTTGCCGATTTACTTTTTGATAAATTCTCTAAACATCAAATTATATTATTAACTCACGAAAAAGAATGGTTTACCAACATTATTAGCCCTAAAGCAAAAAACAAAGGTTGGTTGGTTAATGAAATTAAGTGGACTGAAGCTAAAGGAACATTTCTTAAAGAAAAACCAAGTGATTTAAAAGAAGCTATTTTATATCAATTGGCGGAGGGTAATTTGGATAATATTGGAAATCCAATGAGAAAATATTTGGAGCATTGTTTAAAAGATATTGCTTTAAATCTTGAAGCCAAATTAAGTTTTAAATTCAATGATTCAAACGAGCATCGTATGCCTTATGAATTGCTTATGGCAATAAGATCAGCTATTAAAAACTCAAGTAAAGAATTAAAAGATAAATATCCATTATTGGATAGAATTGAAAGTTCTGCATTATTTGGCAATACACTTTCCCACGATAATCCTATTAATGCCAGTATAGGGGATATAACTTCTTTTTGGGCAGATATTTTAGAATTGGAGAAATTATTTATTTGCCAAGAAATAACTTGTAAGAGACCAAAAGTAAGTTTATTAAATTATGATACAGTAGCTAATAAAATTCGTTGTGGTTGTGATGCTACTAAATATGATTGGAAAAACTAATAAATAAGTTTTAAGTCATTCTTTATTCAATTTCCATTTAACTTTAAAAGTTGATTTTGTAAAAGTCAATTTAATATAATAAATTTTAATTTTAAAATACATTATGAATACATCATTACAAAATATATCAGTTAAATATTCAGACTTATTAAGTGAAATTGAAACTGGTCAAGTTAAAATTCCTCAATTTCAAAGAAAATTTGTTTGGGGTATAAAAGCTTCTGCAAAATTATTAGATAGTATAATGAAAGGTTATCCAATTGGCACCTTTATTTATTGGAGGACAAATGAGCGTTTAAGATCTGTTAGAAATTTAGGAAATATTACTTTACCTGAACCAAACAATGGAGAGTTTGTTAATTATGTACTCGATGGCCAGCAACGACTAACGTCATTATATGCAGCATTAAAAGGTGTAAAGATTGGGGAAGACGATGGTAAAATAACCGATTACTCAGAAATTTATGTTGACTTGCTTGCTAAAGACGACGATGAAATTGTAATTACCGAAATTGAAGGAATAAATCTACAAAAGGTAATTAAAATTACAGACTTAATGAAAGGTGGTTATGCAATTTTTAAATTATATCCGGAAGAATATCATACAAAATTAGAATATTATAAAGATGTTTTAACGGGTTATACGTTTTCTGTTATTAATTTAAAAAATGCTCAAATTGATGTTGCTACCGAAGTATTTACAAGATTAAATGTTGGTGGTAAAGCATTAACTTTATTTGAAATTATGGTAGCAAAAACCTATCATATTTTTCAACAAAAAAATAAAATTAATGAAGAAGAAGCCGTATTTGATTTATCTGTTAAATATGAAGAATTATCAGCGGAATTAAGTGCAAGTCATTACGATACAATTCCATCAGCAACAATCCTTCAAGTTGTTTCAATTTTATTAGAAAAAGATTGTACTAGAAAAACAATTCTAAAACTTGATAAAATTGAATTTATTAAAATTTGGGAAGATGCTTGTAACTGTATTAAAAGCAGTATAGATTTCTTTAGAGGTTATGGAATTGTAGTAGGACGAATTTTACCCTATAATGCTTTAATTGTACCTTTTAGTTATTTCTTTTATAAGCATAAAAACAATCCAACTGGAGAAATGAAAAAGAGATTGGAGGATTTCTTTTGGCGCGCCTCATTAGGTTTTAGATATTCCTCTGGTGTTGAAAGTAAATTAGTTCAAGACATTGCAAAAATTGACAAAATTATTGCTAATGAATTACCAAAATATGAATGGGCGGTTATAGTTAACAAAGAATTTATAGAAACACAAGGTTGGTTTAGTACAGGTAAATCTTTTAATAAAGCAATACTATGTTTATTTGCGAAACAGAAACCAAAATCATTTGATAATAATTTAGATATTATTATAGATAATAGTTGGTTAAAAATAGCATCAAGTAAAAACTACCATCATTTTTTTCCTAAATCTTGGATGGCTAAAAACAAAAAGGAGAAGGATTATTTCTATGTTAATCATATTGTTAATATTACTATTGTTGATGATTTTTTAAATAAAAATGTTATTAAGGCAAAAAGTCCAGCAAATTATATGAAAAGCTTTAGTTCTAAAAATGATGAATTAGCTGAAACAATGAAAACACATTTTATTGATATTGAAAAAGATGGTATTTGGGAAAACGATTACGATATTTTTTATAGTAATAGATTAAAAAGAATTGCCAGTGCTTTAAACAAAATGATTATACCTCAAGACATTTCAAATCAAGATCTTGAAGTATATCAGGATTTAGAAGAAGTAAATAACGAACTGTAATATTATAAAAAAAATTAAAATTAAAATAATCCGCTTATGTTCGATGTTACTAAAGAAGAATTAAAAGAAGCCTATATCAAGTTGAAATCTCATATTTATTATGATACGACAGAATTATTTCAAAGAAAAAAACTTGCTGAATTTGAAACAGGGCTTCTTGATGGTGGTTTTTCGTTTTTAACAAAGACAAGCCGATACGGAGAGAATATATTTAAACTTAATGTGAAAGTTGATGAGAAATTAGACACTATTCTTGAGTGGATAAATAATCATAATGAGAAAAAGGGTTGTGACCAATTCTTAAACGATATTAAATTATTGTATGTTCCTAAAACTTATTCAAGAAAGGATGAAGGAGATAACTTCTTGAGTAATCAAAGAGTTTTTAGTTCTTATGATATTGAAAGAGTAACAGTTTTTGCAGATATTCCAATTGAGTTGCATTTAATATCAATTCTTTGGATAATGAAGTTTGGTTATAAGTTGGATGCTGGATTAAGTGATAATTGCTTAGGAAACAGGTTGATACTTAATAAATCAAAAGAAGCAATTGTAAAAGGTAGTGGTCTTTTTAAGCCTTATTTTAGCCAATATCAGAAGTGGAGAGACCAATCTGTAGAGGAAGCTCAAAACAGATTACAAAAAGGGAGTAAAGTTGCGTTTATAAACCTTGATATAAAGGATTATTTTTATTCAGTTCGATTGAATTTTGAGGATATTGAAAAAGTAATTTTTGGAGATAATGCTTACATAAAAGGTGAATCAAATATTCACGATATTTTTAAAGAGTTCCATTTTAGATTTACTAAAATTATAACTGCAAAAAAATATCCCAATGCACTTATAGAAAATATAAAGGAAAATGAAGTAGTACTTCCAATAGGAATAGCTTCATCATACATTTTAGGAAATTATTATTTAACTGATTTTGACAATAGAATTAAGAATCTAATACCGCAAGTCTATTATAGTCGTTATGTTGATGATATTTTAATGGTAATCGAAAACCCTGATTTTGATTTTCATAAAAATGAAAAGTGTGAGAATATAAAATTCAGTTTTGATAATTATCTCAAAAAGGAAGAAGTCAAGGAAAGTATAACTTATGCTAAAAACAATGATGATTTTTATAATAAAGTAGGTAAAACTGAGCGGTTTGTTTTAGAAACACTATATCCTGTAGTAAAATTAGTGGATACTCCGGAAGGGTTAATAATCAATAAGAAAGGCAAAACTGAAAATAAAATATTTAAAATAACCTGTTTAGATGGAGCTTATTTTCAAGGTGAAAAGACACTCTTGTATTATTTTGATAATGAAGAATCAACAACGGTAATTGATAAATTAAAACAAGAGTTAGAGGAGCGAGCCAGCGAATTTAGAGATTTTCCTGAAGGGAATGATTTTGGAGAAGGATCATTTGATGAACAAGCATATCATTTAATTTTTGATGGTACTGATGGAAAAATCAGGACACTAAAAGATTACAAAGAAAATCGATTTGGTTTGAGTGTATTTTTAGCAAATAGAATTTTCGCAGCATTAAAAAGGTCTAAAAAAGTAGATAAGAACGAAACCGATAAAATATTAAAATTTTTTAAAGGTTTAAATAATTTAGAACATTTTAGACTTTGGGAAAAAATATTCACTTTCTTTTTAGTGAATGATAATCAAGAAGCATTCATCGAATTTTATAAACATACATTACTAGAAATTCAAAAGTTAAATAGTCCAAACAAAATTCAAAAATCAAAAATTTCACATAATGATGTTTCGAGTTCATTGATGAAATACTTTGATATTTCGTTAGAAATGGCTTTGGCATTAAATCCAAATTTCATAAAGAAAGACACAAAAAATTATAAAGATCTAGAAATATTTCATAATACATACAAACAGAGTGTTGAATTTTGGAATGAAATTGAATTAACTCAACCTGACTCCTTTTATAATTATAGATTTCGAATATGTAATTTAATTAGACATCATTATGTGGCCCACCCATTGATAAATTACACCAATGCTTTTGGATGGACCAGTAAAAGTTTAGTTGAACGCACTTTACCAGTTTTTAAAAATAAAAGAGACAATTTTCTGATTAGTGAAGAAAAAAAAGAACTTTCTCCAAGAATGGTTAAATTTTGGGAATGTTGCATTGCTGTTTCAACTTTCGAATTGTTAGATAATTCAGAGAAAAAATTCACAGAGAATGATGGCAGATATCAGCATACTAATATGTTTAATGAGAATGGAAATGAGGAAGATTTTATCCTTCAAAAAGCATTTGAATTGTACTGTGATATAAACCAAAATCATTTCACATCAGACAGACCAAAGATATCTGACTTTTATAAAAAAGTTTCTAATACTATTAAACCTTCAACAGGCGAAAAAGCAGTTATTATTAATGAGCTCCACATTGATAAAAAAGAAAAATTTGATATTAATCCAACTATTTCAATCGCTAATACAAAAGTCAATATAAAAAATATTGAGTTAAGTATTAAAGGAAAACCTAATTTAGGAAATGAAAGATATTTAACATTTGCAAAGCTTTTAAAAGAATCAAGAAAAGCGGGAGCCAATATTCTTATTCTACCAGAATTTTCAGTGCCGTATGAGTTTGTTTCTAGTCTTGCTAAATATTCAGAAAAAAATCAAATAGCAATAATTGCGGGACTTGAACATTGGAATGTTAATAATGTTTGTTATAATTTTATTGTTAGTATTATTCCAATAAATGTGAATGGTGTTAATGATACAATCGTACTTTATAGATTAAAAAATCATTATGCTCACGTTGAAGAATTAATTATTCGAGGTTATGGCTATATTGTTCCAAAGCCATCTCCTTACAGATATGATTTAATAAATTGGAAAAATTTATATTTTACATCTTATTACTGTTTTGAATTAGCTGATACATTCCATAGAAGTATTTTTCGCTCCAAAATTGATTTGTTAATTGCATCTGAATGGAATAAAGACACTCCTTATTTCTCAAATATTGTTGAAGCATTGTCACGAGATTTACATTGTTATATTGCCCAAGTAAATACAAGCCAATATGGAGATTCAAGATTAACTCAACCTTCGGAAACAGCAAGGAAAGATTTGATGAAACTAAAAGGAGGGAAAAATGATACGGTTTTAGTTGAAGAATTAAATATAAAATCGCTTCGCGAATTTCAATTAAAATATTTTGAAAGAATTAAAGCCGATAACGATGATTCTTTCAAACCCGTTCCACCTGATTGGAATCGGATATTTGTTAATAAAAGAATCAATAACGATTTTATTTTTGAAAAGGATAGTGAAACAGATGATTAATAACTCTTTATTATAATAACCATTACCTCATTCAGCTGCACAAAATCCTCGTTTAGTCCAAGTATTCCTAAACTCACATCTTTGTTTGCTTCATTTCGTTAATTACATTTCCAATAACGAGAACATATTTTTTCGTGCGGTTTAAAAAGGACGTTTTACAATTCAGTTGCCACTCCTTTGCCAACGCTCCAAAAGTTTTTGTATGCCCTAGAACGTTTCTGTTTCAAAAGGAAAATTTGGTAAGGGCAACAAAAACTTTCCCCAAGCTGTGTTACATAATTGAGTATTATAGTTCATTACAAAGCTTTGTTATTGTTTTTTGGTTTTTGCAATGAAGCTATAATATCATTTATGTAAAACAGCCGCTCCAGCCAACGCGCAAGGGGTTTGCTCTAGGACAACTTTTTGAGCAGCTCCCATCGCATCACCCAGCCGCTCAAAAAACCGTCCTTCACAAACCCCAATCATCGCTTCGATTCAACTTTATTATTAAAGAGAATATTTTATTTTCATTAGAACGTATCAATGGTTTTTGCAACAAACCGCATAAATCGGTAGTGTTTGCATTGCTTTTATGAATAGAAAAATGGCTTTAATCTGTAGTTGATTTGCCTATGGATAAAGCCATTTTTCTACCCATAAAACCAAAAAGCCAGCAAGAGTGTGATTTTTTATTTGCCAGAAAATAAGAAGTAATTGTTTTCACGATGGCCAAGATGCCATATCAATTTCATAGCATATTCTTCAATAGCCGAAAATTTAATCATTTCAAGAACGTTTGTGGCATCAAGCCAGCATAAAAACAATCAGAAATATCCCAGTAAGCAAATAAAAAACCACACACTTACCTGCGCTACTGCCTCATCGCACTAGGAATTATTTTTTCATTGTTTTTGTAAGTATTGAAAATCACAGAACCTTTCGGATTAAACTAAAACACCACGTAAGTGATTTTTAATACCCACAAAATCAAATAGGAAGGAAAGAGTATGGATTTTAAAACAGGAAAATAATAGGAATTGATATACTATTTCTTTTTCCTCTTTTAAATCCATACCCTTTCTGAAGAGCTTCCATCTTTCAAATCAACTTTTTTAACCACCATTTCATAACAACTTCACGGTGAAAAGGAAAATAAAAAAATAAATAAAAAGAAAGTAAAGGTAAGCTCCAGTTTCAAGAAAAGAAAGTTCAAGCCTACGGTTTTCAATAAAATCTCCACCCTGTCGGGTAGTATTTTTTTGAAAAAACTTGCTTTTCTTGAAAC